>NZ_JAUNTJ010000003.1 GCF_030538755.1 Paracoccus sp. (in: a-proteobacteria)
TAGCTTAAGATCTGAGACCAGGATCAAAAGGCGGTCCCAATCGGGCCGTTACGTTTGTTCCTACAAGAAGACCATGATCGGCCATCACAACGAGCGGGCGGCATCGGCCTCGGGCAATCCGAGGGATGTTCTGTTCAACTTCGTTGGTCGCCTGCTGCTTGAGCGCGTCACGCATTATGTGGTCAATGCCGCGCCCCGGCACGGCATCCGCGATCCGGTCTTGCGCATCGTCATGGCAAGCCGGAAGGGCCACCATTTCGGGCAGTTCAAGGCATACCTTGCCCAACTGATGAATCAGGCCGTGGCCGGAACAACCTTTCTCAACACCCGCGAAATCAAGGCCAACGTGCTGCACTGGAACGAGATCGACCGTGCCACGGCCTCGCAGGTTGCCGGGTTGCAGTTGGCGGATGTTCTGGTGAGCGCGTTCTTTCAGTCAATCGAGCGGGCTTCCCCGCACTATGGCGACAAGGTTGCCCGGTGCTTGCTGCCATTGATGGCCGAGCGGGCAGCCCGACCGGGAGTGCAGACGAGCCGGGCCAATGAAGGTGTGACCTTCTATCCGGCCAGGCGAGTCGCCAAGCTGCTGACCGATGAGCAAAGCACCTTCTTCGCCCATTTTGGCTACGACATGGACGCGCTGAAGGGGCGAAAAGCCGTGAAACACGTTCAGGCGCTCTCACAGGCCGACCGCATGTGGTCTCAAGGTCGCTGACGAGCGCGCAGCACGATGCAGCCCATTTCCGTCACGGTGATGGCTCGGTGGCGATTTAAGCCTGAACGAAAAAGTCCCTTGCGAGAGCTTGCTCATAATCGCCTAATCTTAAAGGGGATTTTTGGCTCCGGCGGTAGGGATCGAACCTACGACCAATTGATTAACAGTCAACTGCTCTACCGCTGAGCTACGCCGGAACACGGGTGGGCATATAGCAATGGGTTTCGGGGGCGTCCAGTGGGTTTTGCGGAAAATTTTACAGAACTGCAAAATTCGTGTCGGCGTGGATCTCGCCCTTTGGGGTGATGGCGCCCAGATCGGCCAGGACGATCAGATGGGCCAGCACGTTGCGGGCGGCGGCGGGCATCAGGGGGGCGGGCACGTCGTAGAGGCGGGCGGCCAGTGTGGCGGCGTCCGAGGGGCCGTCGCGCAGGGCGGCGATGATCTGCGCTGAACGTGCGCGGCGGTGGGCGGCCAGCTCGGCGATGCGGGCGGTGGGGGTGCTGATCGGGTCGCCGTGGGCGGGCAGCAGGCGGGCAGGGGCCAACTGCTCAAGCCGGGCAAGGCTGCGCATGAAATCGGCCAGATCGCCGTCGGGCGGGGAAATCAGCGTGGTGGCCCAGCCCAGCACCAGATCGCCGCAGAAAATCGAATCGCCCCATTGAAAGCACAGGTGATTGCCGAAATGGCCGGGGGTGTGATGGGCAGTCAGGCTCCATTCGCCGCCATCCACCTGCGCGCCGTCGGCCAGTTTCACGTCGGGGGTGAAACCCGCATCCAGCCCCTCGCCGCCGCCAAGCCGACCAAGGCCCGACAGCCGCTCCATCGCGGGCGAGCGGCCGGCCTGCGCCGGGCCAAAGGCCAGCAGCGGCGCGCCGGTCGCGCGGGCCAAGGCCATCGCACCGCCGGAATGATCCAGATGCGCATGGGTCACAAAGATATGGCTGATCTGCCCGCCGCGCGCGGCTACGGCATCCAGAATCGCTTGCCTGTGGCCCGGCAGGTCGGGGCCGGGGTCGATGACCGCAACCCGGTCGCGGCCCAGCAGGAAGGTATTGGTCCCCGGCCCGGTCAGGGGCGAGGGGTTGGGCGCCAGCAAAACGCGCAGGTCTTTCGGATCGTCGTTCATCAGGTTAGCCTAGCGCCGGCGCAACGGGGTTTCCATGGCGAACAACGGCGATAATGGCTGGCTGAAACGGCTTGTGCCGCGCGGCATCTATGGCCGGGCGGCGCTGATCCTGTTTTTGCCGGTGATTACGGTGACGCTGGTGGTGACGTTGATGTTCCTGCAACGCCACTTTGAAGGCGTCACCCGGCAGATGACCGCCACCACCGCGCGCGAAGTGGCGCTGGTGGCCGCGCGGATCGCGGCGGCCCCCGATGCGGATGCGGCGCGGGCGGCGGTGGCCGACATCGTTGGCCCGCTGGAACTGGTGCTGACCATGCCCGTTCCCGCCGCCGCGCAGGATCAGCGCGAGTTCTATGATTTCTCGGGCCGCGTCGTGATCGAGGAACTGCGCGCCGAACTGCCCGATCTGCGCGCGGTCGATCTGGTCGGCAATTACCGCGATGTCAGGCTGACGCTGGACGCGCCGGCGGGGCCTTATGGCATCAGCTTTGACCGGCGGCGGGTGTCGGCCTCGAACCCGCATCAGTTGCTGGTGCTGATGGTGTTCACCTCTTTGCTGATGACGGGGATCGCCACGATCTTCCTGCGCAATCAGCTGCGCCCGATCCGGCGGCTGGCCCGCGCGGCCGAGGAATACGGCAAGGGCCGGATCGTGCCCTATCGCCCGGCTGGCGCGTCCGAGGTGCGCAGCGCCGGCACGGCCTTTGTCGATATGCGCAACAGGCTGGAACGCAGCAGCGAACAGCGCACGATGATGCTGTCGGGGATCAGCCACGATCTGCGCACTCCGCTGACGCGGCTGCGGTTGTCGGTGTCGATGCTGTCGCCCGATATGCCCCCCGATGCCGAAGACATCACCGCGATGGAGGGCGACATCGCGCAGATGTCGCAGATGGTATCGGCTTTTCTGGATTTCGCGCGGGATGCGGCGCAGGACCGCGCCCCCGAATCTGTCGCCGCGCTGCCGTTTCTGCAAGCGATCGTGGCGGATGCGCAGCGCGCCGGGCAGGCGGTGACGCTGACCCGTGCCGAAGGCGGCGAGTCGGTTCAGATCGTCGCCCGCCCCGACACGCTGCGCCGCGCTTTGGAAAACCTGATCGGCAATGCCGTGCGCCACGGCACCCGCGCCGAGGTCGAGGCGGTTCTTGGCCCGCGCAGCCTGCTGATCGCGGTCGAGGATGACGGCCCCGGCATTCCCGAACACCGCCTGGACGAGGCGATCCGCCCCTTTACCCGGCTGGACCCGGCGCGCGGGCAGAATGTCGGGCAGGGCGGTGCCGGTCTGGGCCTGTCGATTGCGGCGGATGTGGCGCGGGCGCATGGCGGGCGCCTGCGTCTGACGCGCGGCAACCGGCTGGGCGGTCTGCGGGCCGAAATCATGCTGCCGCGATGACGGTTGCCTTGTGCGGGGCGATCAGCCAGCTTGCGCACAAACAAATGTAAAGCGGAGAATCGGTCATGCGTAATGCTTATAGCCGCCGGGGTCTGGCCCTTGCGCTGGGGTGCGGCCTTGCAGGCTGGGCGACGGCGGGCGCGGCGCAAGAGGCCGAGGCAGGGGATCAGCCGCCCGCCTGCGCCTCGGAATGGATCGGCGGCACGGCAGCCTTGTCCCGCGTTTCCGGGTCGGAGGTGCTGCTGCGCGAAGGGGTGTCGCTGCGTGGCGATGAGGCGCACAGCTTTGCATTCCGCGTGGCCGATGAGGGGGCCGATCTGCGGCTGGAACTGCATGATCCCGATGGAAACGGCGATCCGCTTTTGACGCTGCTGGATTCGCAGGCGAATGAGCTGGATGTAAACGATGATTTCGGTGGCACGCTGTCGTCGCGCATCGACCGGCATCTGGAACCGGGCGATTACTGCGTGCATGTGACTGCGGTCGCGGGATCGACGCCCTCGCAGGCCAGTTTGCAGATTGCCACGGATTCCGCCCCGCCTCTGTTCGAGGCGCTGCCCGAGGAGGAAACCAGCGTCGCCGAGACCATCCCGGCCTGTGTGGCCGCGACGCCTTCGCAGCCGTTCCTGCCTGCGGCGCTGAACGCCGATGCGCTGGAACAGGGGGCGCTGAGCCTGCCGGTCGAAGTCGCGCTTCAGCCGGTTTACCTGCGCTTTTCCGTTGAACAGCCGTCACCGCTGACGCTGCGCGCGACCAGCACGGCGGTTGATCCGATGATGACGCTGTTTGATGCGCAGGGGGCGGAACTGGCGCATAATGACGATTCGGATGACGGGCTGAACGCACGGCTTGATTTCCCCGCAGGACTGCCCGCCGGGGAATATTGCCTTGGCGTGACCGCCTATGAAACCGCCAACGCGCGGACCGGCCAGATCGAGGTGCAGGCTCAGGCCTATGACCAGGAGGCCGAGATGCGCGCGCTTTATGACCGCGCGGAAATTGCCCCGCCCACCGATGGCAGCGTCGAGGTGGAAACGCTGGACCTGGGCGAAACCAGGGAACTGGTGACGCTGGGCGGCACGACGGCGCGCTGGTTCCGGTTTACGGTTGACCGGCGCATGGCGGTGATGATCGCGGGCTTTGGCACCGGGCCGGGGACGGATGCGCGGCTGAAACTGTTTGCCGCAGGCCGCCAGATGGTCGCGGAAAACGATGATGCCAATGGCACGCTGGACCCGCAGATCGGCCCGCTGGTGCTGCAACCGGGCGACTACGATCTGGCCGTGCTGACGCATGGATCGGGCGGGCAGGGGCTGCTGTCGATGCGCCCGATCCGCCTGACATTCGAACGGTTCTTCCCCGAAGAATAGGGGGGCTGCAATTATCCATTGCTTAACCCGCGAACGGTAAGAGAACATGCAGACGTATTGAACGCGGCTGCGCCCGTTCTTAGATATGGGCGCAGGCAGAGGCTGCGGGCTGCCGTGATTGGGGTCGCAGCTTCGGGCATGAAAGGATCGAATAGATGAACGATTTTTCCACTCAGACCTATCCGGTGCTGCCGCTGCGCGACATCGTGGTCTTTCCGCATATGATCGTGCCGCTGTTCGTCGGGCGCGAAAAATCCGTGCGGGCGCTCGAGGCGGTGATGGACGCCGACCGTCCGATCCTGCTGGCCGCGCAAAAGGATGCCTCGGTCGATGAACCCGCCGAAGACGGCATTTACCGCACCGGCGTTCTGGCCAATGTGCTGCAACTGCTCAAGCTGCCCGATGGCACCGTCAAGGTGCTGGTCGAGGGGCGCGACCGTGTGCAGATCACCGGCTTTGTCGAAAACGAAAACCATTTCGAGGCGGCGGCGGTGATGCTGCCCGAAACCGATGGCGACGCCGAAATCGTGTCGGCCCTGCTGCGCGCCGTCCCCGAGGAGTTTGAGCGTTACATCAAGGTGCGCAAGAACATCCCGGAAGAGGTCGTCACCGCGATTTCCGATGCCCGCGACCCGGCGCGTCTGGCCGATCTGGTCAGCGGCCATCTGGGCGTGGACATTGAAAAGAAGCAGGATCTGCTGGAAACGCTGGATGTCGCCGCGCGTCTGGAAAAGGTCTATGGCCACATGCAGGGCGAAATGAGCGTCCTTCAGGTCGAGAAAAAGATCAAATCCCGCGTCAAGAACCAGATGGAGAAGACGCAGCGCGAATACTATCTGAATGAGCAGATGAAGGCCATTCAGAAGGAATTGGGCGACGGCGACGATGGCCAGAACGAGATTGCCGAGCTTGAGGCAAAGATCGAGGCCACCAAGTTCAGCAAAGAGGCCCGCGACAAGGCCAATACAGAACTGAAAAAGCTGAAATCCATGTCGCCGATGTCCGCCGAGGCGACGGTCAGCCGCAACTATCTGGATTGGCTGCTGTCGCTGCCGTGGGGCGTGAAATCGCGCACCCGCAAGGACTTGGGCCGCGCGGAACAGGTGCTGGATGCCGATCACTATGGTCTGGAAAAGGTCAAGGAGCGGATCGTCGAATATCTGGCGGTGCAGAACCGCTCGGCCAAGCTGAAAGGCCCGATCCTGTGCCTCGTCGGCCCGCCCGGCGTGGGGAAAACCTCGCTTGGCCGCTCGGTCGCCAAGGCGACGGGGCGCGAATTCATCCGCATCAGCCTTGGCGGCGTGCGCGATGAATCGGAAATCCGTGGCCACCGCCGCACCTATATCGGCAGTATGCCCGGCAAGATCATTCAGGCGCTGAAAAAGGCGAAAACCACCAACCCGCTGATCCTGCTGGATGAAATCGACAAGATGGGGCAGGATTTCCGCGGCGACCCGGCCACGGCCATGCTGGAGGTGCTGGACCCCGAACAGAACGCGACCTTCGTGGACCACTATCTTGAGGTGGAATACGATCTGTCGAACGTGATGTTCCTGACCACCGCCAACAGCTATAACATGCCCGGCCCGCTGCTGGACCGGATGGAGATCATTCCGCTGTCGGGTTACACCGAGGATGAAAAGCGTGAAATCGCGCGCCGTCACCTGCTGCCCAAGCAGATCACGGCGAACGGGCTGCGCAAGGGTGAATTCAGCGTCACCGACGAGGCGCTGAACCACGTCATCCGCTATTACACCCGCGAAGCCGGGGTGCGCTCGCTTGAACGCGAAATCGCCAAGCTGGCGCGCAAGGCCGTGACCGAAATCCTGAAAGGGACGGTGAAATCGGTCGAGGTCACGCCCGAAAAGGCCGAAGACTATCTGGGTGTCCGCCGTCACCGCTATGGTCTGGCGGAAAAGGACGATCAGGTTGGCGTGGTCACGGGGCTGGCGTGGACGCAGGTCGGCGGCGATCTGTTGCAGATCGAGGCGCTGAAACTGCCGGGCAAGGGCCGGATGAAGACGACCGGGAAACTGGGCGATGTGATGAAGGAATCCATCGACGCCGCGTCGTCCTTTGTGCGGTCGATCAGCCCTGAACTGGGCATCCGCCCGCCGGAATTCGACAAGCGTGACATCCACGTTCACGTTCCCGAAGGCGCCACGCCCAAGGACGGCCCGTCTGCCGGTATCGCCATGGTGACCAGCGTGGTGTCGGTGATGACTGGAATTCCGGTTCGGAAAGACGTGGCCATGACCGGCGAAGTGACCTTGCGGGGCAATGTGCTGGCCATCGGCGGGCTGAAGGAAAAGCTGCTGGCGGCGCTGCGCGGGGGCATCAAGACGGTGCTGATCCCGGCCGATAACGAAAAGGATCTGGCCGAGATCCCCGCAAACGTCAAAGAGGGGCTGAAGATCATCCCCGTGTCCAACGTGCGCGAAGTGCTGAAACATGCGCTGGTGCGGATGCCTGAACCGCTTGTCTGGGACGAGGCGGCGGAAGAGGCGGCCGAGGCAGCACGCCACGCGGCCACCCGCTCGGGCGAGGGCAGCAGCGGCGCTTTGACGCACTGACCTGTTGCCGAACTGAACTGCTATACAAAGGCCGGGCGCGCAGCCCGGCCTTTTTCATTTTCGGTTCAGAATCCGAACTGTTTTCCTTGACTTCTGGTCTAGTGCGCGTCCAAAATAGATTAATAGTTCATTTTCGGATTTGGGGGCGATCATGTCTGAGGTTAACAGAGCTGTCGCTAGTCGTGCTGGTCAACGCGGGAACTTTGGGGCGATGGCCCATGCCAAGGGGCGTGGCGAGCCAGTGCCCGCCCGCATCGTCCAGAAAAAGGAATTTCTGGATCGTGTGGTCGCCGCATCCGGGGCTGGCCGGTCTGCCGCGCGCCCGATTATCGACGCCGTTCTGGAACAGTTGGGCGAGGCGATTGCCGCAGGCGAAACCCTGGCGATCCCACCGTTCGGCAAGGCCCGCGTCAGCCATCAGCGCGACGTTCGCGGCAGCGACATCATCACCATGCGGCTGCGGCGCAAATCTCTTGATGGCGCAGACCGCCTTGGCGACGCCGACGACTGAAAGACCGGCGACTTTCGTCTTGCATCGGGTCGCGGCTGTCGCTAGAAGCCCCTCCACCGGGTGATTAGCTCAGCGGTAGAGCGCTTCGTTCACATCGAAGATGTCAGCGGTTCAAATCCGTTATCACCCACCATTTTTCGCAAGGGTCGTCCAGCGGGGCGGCCTTTGTTTCTTCTCTGCCCGGCGCTGTCACAGAAAAATTGCAACCGGGTGGAATAAGGCGCGCAGCCGGGCGTTATCCGGGCATCGGCGCGACCGATGCGAACAATTTTAGGCAAGGACCAGAAACATGGCGAGAATCACCGGCTCTAGCAGAGACAACATGATCCGCGGCACCAACGCCAATGACGTGATCCGCGGCCTGGATGGCGACGACACCATCTATGGGCTGAACGGCAACGACACCATTTACGGCGGCGACGATGATGATCGGATCTATGGCGGCAACGGCCATGATCTGATTTACGGCGGCGATGATGATGACGTGATCTATGGCGACGCGGGCAACGACACCATTTACGGTGGCGATGACGATGATCGGATCTATGGCGGCAACGGCAACGACCGTATTTTCGGCGACGAGGGCGAAGACCGTCTGTTCGGCGGCAACGGTAACGACTTCATCTCGGATTCCAGCGGCGATGACTATATCGACGGCGGCGCCGGCAATGACACCATCCGCTCGGGCGAGGGCAATGACACCGTGTTCGGCGGTTCGGGCAACGACCTGATCCGCGCCGGCGAGGGCAACGACCGCGTGACCGCCGGTTCCGGCAATGACACCGTTCACGGCGGCGAGGGCAATGACGTGCTGCGCGGCAACGAAGGTGCCGACCGTCTGTTCGGCGGCGAGGGCAACGACGTGCTGGACGGCGGGCGTGGCAATGACACCATGACCGGCGGCGAGGGCGCGGACCGCTTTGTCTTTAACCACGGCCGCGACATCATCACCGATTTCGACCGCGGCGATGACACCATCGACCTCAGCAGCTTTAACGCGATGAACAGCTGGTCGGCGGTCAAGAATGCCGCCAGCCAGGTGGGCAGCCATGTGCATATCGACATCGGCGATCACAAGCTGATTATCCAGAACTTCCGCGTCTCGCAGATGGACAGCGACGATTTCATCTGGTGATCGCAACCACTTGTCATCACGCAGCAGGGCGCCAAAACTGGCGCCCTGTTTGCATTTTCAGGATAGCCCATGCCGCCCGATCTTTACCTGATGCGCCACGGCCAGACCCAATGGAACGCCGTGGGGCGGATGCAGGGGCGGCTGGATTCGCCGCTGACCGCCAAGGGCAGGGCGCAGGCCGCCCATCTGGTGCGGCTGGTGGCCGATGTGCAAGGGCTGCGGATCTCCAGCCCGCAGGGGCGGGCGCTGGAAACGGCGCGGATCGTGTTCGGCAACGGTTTCGCCACCGACGACCGCCTGGCCGAGATCGACATCGGCGATTTCAGCGGCCATCTGGACAGCGACCTGCGCGCCGCTCACCCGGCGATTTTCGCCCCGCCCCGCCTTGGCTGGTATGATCGCGCGCCCGGCGGCGAGGGCTATGCCGGGCTGGCTGCCCGCTGCCGCACCTTTCTGGCCGATCTGAACGGCCCGGCCATCGTTGTCACCCACGGCATCACCCTGCGAATGCTGCGCCTGCTGGCCATGGGCCGCGACATGGCCACGTTCGAGGATATGCCGGTGGAACAGGGCGCCGTGCATGTGATCCGCCGTGGAACGCATGAGGTGTGGCGATAGGGGGGATGGTGCTGTGAGAGAGGATTGAACTCTCGACCTCTCCCTTACCAAGGGAGTGCTCTACCACTGAGCTACCACAGCATCGTGGAGGGGCGTTTAGCCAATGGCGGCGCGGGGTGCAAGGGGGTATCGGGCATTTTCATCATTCTGCCATGCTGGACTGTTGCGGGGCGCGGCGCTAACAGGGGCAGATGAAGCAAAACCGACGCAGCGATCAGGACAGCGACAGCCGCGAGGCGCGCCTTGCGGCGGCGCTGCGGGCGAATCTGGCGCGGCGCAAGGCGCAGGCCCGCGCGCGGGCGGCGGACGAGGCAGACCCCGAAAACGGGCAGGCAGATCAGGCAGACAAGGACGGGCAGAACTGATGGATCAGATCATCGTGCAGGGCAATGGCCCGCTCAGCGGCGAAATTCCGATTGCGGGGGCCAAGAACGCCTGCCTTACGCTGATGCCCGCCACGCTGCTGACAGACCAGCCATTGACGCTGACCAATACCCCACGCCTGTCCGACATCCGCACCATGACCGCGCTGCTGCAAAGCCTTGGGGCCGAGGTCGCCAGCCTGCAAGACGGTCAGGTGCTGGCGCTGTCCAGCCACGATCTGACCAGCCAACACGCCGATTACGACATCGTGCGCAAGATGCGGGCCTCGATTCTGGTGCTGGGGCCGCTGCTGGCGCGCTATGGCCATGCCGAGGTGTCGCTGCCCGGCGGCTGCGCCATCGGCGCGCGCCCGGTGGACCTGCATCTTAAGGCGTTCGAGGCGATGGGGGCCGAACTGGACCTGCGCGAGGGCTATGTTCACGCCAAGGCCCCCATGGGGGGCCTGCGCGGGGCGGTGGTCGATTTCCCGCTGGTCTCGGTCGGGGCGACGGAAAATGCGCTGATGGCGGCGGTGCTGGCCAAGGGCACCACCGTGCTGAACAACGCCGCACGCGAACCGGAAATCGTTGATCTGGCCGTCTGCCTGCGCGCCATGGGTGCCCAGATCGAGGGCGAGGGCACCGGCACCATCACCATTCAGGGCGTCGATGCACTGGGCGGGGCAACCCATCCCGTTGTCACCGACCGGATCGAACTGGGCACCTATATGCTGGCCCCCGCCATCTGCGGCGGCGAGGTCGAATGCCTTGGCGGGCGCATCGATCTGCTGGCGGCGTTCTGCGAAAAGCTGGACGAGGCGGGCATCAGCGTCGAGCAGACCGCGCGCGGTATCAAGGTCAGCCGCAAGAATGGCCGGGTGCGCGCGGTCAATGTGAAAACCGAACCTTTCCCCGGCTTTCCGACCGACCTTCAGGCGCAGATGATGGCGCTGATGTGCACCGCCGAGGGCGTTTCCGAGCTTGAGGAAACGATCTTTGAAAACCGCTTCATGCACGCGCCGGAACTGACCCGGATGGGTGCCCGGATCGAGGTTCATGGCGGGCACGCCCGCGTCACCGGCGTAGACCGGCTGCGCGGCGCGCCGGTGATGGCGACGGACTTGCGCGCCTCGGTCAGTCTGATTCTGGCGGGGATGGCGGCAGAAGGCGAAACCGTGGTCAGCCGCGTCTATCACCTCGATCGCGGTTACGAGCGGGTGGTGCGCAAATTGTCGGGCGTCGGTGCCAGGATCACCCGCCTGCGCGAGGTCAGCCATGACGAATGATGCCAGCTTTGCCGATGGCGCGCCGCTGGCGCTGGCGCTGCGGGCCGAGGATACCAATGATCTGGCGATCATTTCCGCGCTGACGCAGGATGCGATCCTGCCGGTATCGGAAATCATCGTCGATGCCCGCGCGCGCCAGCTTGCGCTGTTGCTGAACCGTTTCCGCTGGGAAGACGCCGAGGCCGCCGCGCGCGAGGAACGCCCCTATGAACGTGTCCGCTCGGTTCTGCTGATCCATGATGCGCTGCGGGTGCAGTCGGACGGCATCACGCGCGATGGCGACACCGTGCTGGAATTGCTGACGATCACATGGCAGCCCGGCGAAGACGGCACCGGGCGCATGGTGCTGGATTTCGCGGGCGACGGCGCGCTGGCGGTGGATTGCGAATGCGTCAACGTCGAACTGCGCGACGTGACCCGCCCCTATGCCGCGCCGTCCGGGCTGCGGCCTGCGCACCCGGACTGACGCGCCGCGCCGCGCCGCGCCGCGCGCCTTAGCCGCGCGTTTCGGATCGCAACCTGTGCACCTGATCGGCGGTCAGATAGCCGGTCTGGCGCAGCCCGTGATCGCCCTGCCAGCGGCGGATCGCGTTGCGGGTGTTGGTGCCGAACACGCCATCGGTGCCGCGCGTGTCATAGCCCAGCAAGGTCAGCCGCAGTTGCAGTTCCCGCCGTTCGGCCGCGCCCAGTGACAGCAGGCGTTCCTGCACCTGCGCATCGCTTTGCCGATTGCCCGCGGGGGTGCGGTTGGTGGATGCACCACCCGCCTGCTGGTTGATCTGGCGCACCTGCGCGGCGGTGACATAGCCCGTCGCCGTATGCTTGTGCGCGCGCTGCCAGCTTTGGATTGCGCTGCGGGTGCGGTTGCCCCACAGCCCGTCAGCCCCGCGCGTGTCATAGCCAAGCCGCGTCAACTGCCGCTGCACCCGCACCCGGTCGGATCGGCTGAGGTTCAGCCCCGCTTCGGTCCGGGCGGCGCTGCTGGCCTGCGTGGCCGGGGTCGAGATCACCGGCGCGGTGAAGGACGGGCTGCGGGAATTGCCGTTCAGCCGGTTCAGCGCCTGCCGCGCGTTGCTGGCATGGGCACCGTTGGGAAAGCGGTTCAGATAGCCGCGATAGGCATTGGCGGTATTCGCCTTGCGCGCCTCGTCCCAGGCGTTGCGTTCCAGTTCCTGCGCCAGCAGCCCCTGGGCAACGCCGGTGATGATCTGGCCCAAGTCCTGAGCCTGCGCGGCAGGCGCGGCACTCAGCCCGGCAAGCATCAGGGCGGAAAAGATGGTGTTACGCATGGCATCCTCATATGCAGCGCGGTTTCATCTGCCGTATAACGCGGCAACCGCGCCGGTAATTCCCCCGCTCCGCATAACGTGATCGGCTTGAGCGGGGCGGCGCCAGCGGCTAAGAAACCCTGACTTGCGCAAGGACAGCCGATGCCCACGATCCTGACCACCGATGATACCGATTTCGAGCCGCGCTTCCGCGAGGTTCTGACCATGAAGCGCGAGGATGCCGCAGATGTCGGGCAGGCCGTGGCCGCGATCATCGACGATGTGCGCGCGCGCGGCGATGCGGCGCTGTGCGATCTGACGGCGCGGTTCGACCGGCTGGACCTGACGCCGGATCAGTTGCGCCTGTCTGCTGCTGACATCGCGGCGGAAACGGCCAAGGTCAGCGCGGAAGATCGCGCCGCGCTGGAACTGGCGGCGGATCGCATCCGCGCCTATCACGAACGCCAGATGCCCGCCGACGAAAGCTGGACCGACGCCAGCGGCGCGACGCTGGGCTGGCGCTGGACGGCGGTGGATGCGGCGGGTCTGTATGTGCCGGGGGGCACGGCCAGCTATCCCTCATCCGTGCTGATGAATGCGATCCCGGCGCGGGTGGCCGGGGTGCGGCGGCTGGCGATTACCGTGCCGACGCCCGATGGCGCGATCAACCCGCTGGTGCTGCTGGCGGCCGAGCTGGCGGGGGTGGATGAAATCTATCGCATCGGTGGCGCGCAGGCGATTGCCGCGCTGGCCTATGGCACCGAAACCATCGCCCCTGTGGACAAGATCACCGGGCCGGGCAACGCTTATGTCGCCGCCGCGAAACGGCAGGTGTTCGGCAAGGTCGGCATCGACATGATCGCCGGCCCGTCCGAGGTGCTGATTATCGCCGATGGCGAACAGAACCCCGACTGGCTGGCGCTGGACCTGCTGGCGCAGGCCGAACATGACACGGCGGCGCAGTCGATTCTGGTTACGCCCGATGCGGCGCTGGCCCATGCCGTGGCCGGGGCGGTGGACCGGCTGATCCCGACCTTGCCGCGCGCCGACATCGCCGGGGCAAGCTGGCGCGATTATGGCACGGTCATCGTCACCCGCGATCTGGAACAGGCGGCGGCTCTGTCTGATCGCATCGCGCCCGAGCATCTGGAAATCTGCACCGATGATCCCGAGGCGGTGGCGGCCATGGTGCGCCATGCGGGCGCGATCTTTCTGGGCGGTTTTACCCCCGAGGCGGCGGGCGACTACGTCAGCGGCCCGAACCATGTGCTGCCCACCGCGCGTTCCGCCCGCTTTTCGTCGGGTCTGTCGGTGATGGATTTCCTGAAACGCAGCACGGTGGCGCGGCTGTCGCCGGGCGCGTTGGCGGCTATCGGCCCGGCGGCGGTGCGGCTGGCGCTGTCCGAAGGGTTGCACGCCCATGCGCAATCGGTGCAATCGCGTCTGGACGCGCTGAATCAGAACGGCCAATCTGCCGACTAACCACGACCAAGGGGGACGCTGCCTATGACCCGCCTCTGCCATATTGAAATCGACGATTCCGCCCTGCCGCCCGCCACGCCCGAGATGGAGCAGGAACGCCGCGTCGCCATCTTTGATCTGATCGAGGACAACAGCTTTACCCTGCCGGGGCGCGACGGGGCCGAGGTACCGCCCGGCCCCTATGTGCTGGATCTGGCGATCCGTGAAGGGCGGCTGGTCTTTGGCCTGACGACTGAAGCGCAGGCGCAGGTGGCCGAATTTCATCTGTCGATGGGACCGTTCCGGCAGGTCGTCAAAGACTATTTCCAGATCTGCAACAGCTATTTCGATGCGGTGAAACGCCTGCCGCCCGCCCAGATCGAGGCGATCGACATGGCCCGGCGCGGCATCCACAACGAAGGTGCGCGCACCCTGCAAGAACGGCTGGAGGGCAAGGCGGAACTGGACATCGACACCGCCCGCCGCCTGTTCACCCTGATCTGCGCGCTGATCCCGCAGGGGTAAGATGACAGGCAACGGCATTCCCCATTCGGTGCTGTTTTGCTGCGACCATAACGCCATCCGCTCGCCCATGGCCGAGGGGATGATGAAGAAATATTATGGCCGCCGCGCCTATGTGCAGTCGGCGGGTGTGCATAACGATCTGGAAATCGACGGCTTTGCCATCGCCGTCAGCGAAGAAATCGGCGTGGAGCTGTCGAACCACCGCAGCCGCTCGTTCGAGGAAATGCAGGATTGGGGCGACGATCTGGGCGGCTTTGATCTGGTCATCGCCCTGTCGCCCGCCAGCCAGCGGCAGGCGCTGGAACTGACGCGGCTGTATCATCTGGATGTGGAATACTGGCCGATCATGGACCCGACCGGCATGGGCGAAACCCGCGACGCCAAGCTGGAGATGTATCGCCAGACCCGCGACCAGATCCGCAAGCGGATGATCGAACGCTTTGGCCCCCCCACCGAAGGTCAGGGCCGCGTGTAGGGGATGAACGGGCGGGCCGTTCATCCCGGCAAGGCGGGGGGTCTATTCGGCGGCGTGGGCGGTTTCGCTGCCTTCCAGCATCTGGAAACCACGCTCGATCTGGTCTGACGGGGCCACGGGATAGTCGCCGGAAAAGCAGGCGTCGCAATATTGCGGGCAGTCATTCTTGCGGCCCCCGGCCTCGCCCGCGGCGCGATAAAGCCCGTCCAGCGACACGAAGGCCAGCGAATCGACGCCGATCCAGTCGCGCATTTCCGCAGGCGTCATCTGCGCGGCCAGCAGCTTGCCACGGTCGGGCGTATCGACGCCGTAAAAGCATGGCCATGCGGTGGGCGGGCTGGCGATGCGGAAATGCACCTCGGCGGCACCGGCATCAAGGATCATGTCCTTGATCTTGCGGCTGGTGGTGCCGCGCACCACGCTGTCATCGACCAGAACCACCCGCTTGCCCTGAATCAGCGCGCGGTTGACGTTCAGTTTCAGCCGGACGCCCATGTTGCGGATCTGGTCGGTCGGCTCGATGAAGGTGCGGCCCATGTATTGGTTGCGGATGATCCCCATGCCAAAGGGAATGCCGCTTTCCTGTGCATAGCCGATGGCGGCAGGGGTGCCGCTGTCGGGGACGGCGCAGACCAGATCGGCCTCGATCGGGGCTTCGCGGGCCAGTTCGACGCCGATCTGACGTCGTGTCTCATAGACCGACCGCCCGCCGATGATCGAATCGGGGCGGCTGAAATACACATGCTCAAAGATGCAGAACCGGCTGCCCGCCGGCGCAAACGGACGCGAGCTTTCGACCTTGCCGGGCGAGATGACAACCATTTCTCCCGGTTCGATTTCGCGCACGAATTCGGCGCCGATAATGTCCAGCGCGCAGGTTTCCGAAGCCAGCGCATAGCCATCGTCGCCCACCCGGCCCAGAACCAGCGGGCGCACCCCCAAGGGATCGCGCACGCCGATCAGCTTGGTGCGGGTCATGGCGATGACGCTGAACGCGCCTTCGACCCGGCGCAGCGCGTCTTTCAGCCGTTCGGCCAGATTGCGCTGAATCGAGCGGGCCATCAGGTGAATGATACACTCGGAATCGCTGCTTGATTGGAAAATGCTGCCGCGTTCGATCAGCTCGCGGCGCAGGGCGGTGGCGTTGGTGATATTGCCGTTATGGGCAATGGCGCAGCCGCCCATGGCGAATTCGCCGAAAAAGGGCTGCACGTCGCGGATCGCCGTGTTCGCCTTGGTCCCGGCGGTGGAATAGCGCACATGCCCGATGGCCAGCGGGCCGGGCAGGGTGGAAATCACCTCGGCCTTGGTGAAATTGTCGCGCACATAGCCAAAGCGGTGGGCGCCGTTGAACCCCTGTTCGGGGTCATGGGCATAGATGCCCCCGGCCTCTTGCCCGCGATGCTGAAGGGCGTGCAGCCCAAGGGCGACAAAGCTGGCGGCGTCGGCCACGCCGATAACGCCAAACACGCCGCATTCTTCGTGCAGGCTGTCGGAATCGAACGGATCGGCCAGAAAGGGTTTCATCCGGTGCGTCCTGTTTGCTGGGGTCTGGGCTGTCAGCCGCTGTGTAGAACCGCAGGCCGGGAAAGTCACGCCCCCGCGCGCGGCACGGGGGCGAAATTGTTACGAAACTGTTAAATCAGTTGGCAGGTGCCGTCGTCGCGGGCGCTGTGGGCGCATCCGCCGCCGGGCCGCAGGACCGCACCAGTTGTTCATAGCGCGACACGATCCAGCCCGGCGCATCGGCGGGGATCTGGTTGTCCATCTGGCTGGAAAGCCGCGCAAATACCTGTGCCGAGCGGGAATTTTCCACCAGCGGCACCGTCTGGCTGGTCATCACCCGGTCATAGACGATAAAGGCGATCGCCACCAGCAGAACGCCGCGCGCGACCCCGAACAAAAAGCCCATGCCCTGATCGACACCACCCAGTGCCGACCGCTGCACCACCGATGAAAACAGCGGCGTGATGATGGAAAACACCACCAGCGCCAGCGCGAACACCACCGCGAATCCGGCAATGGTGGCCAGTTCGCAACTGTCGCCCAGAAAGCGGTCCAGCACCGGCACCTGCGCGATCAGCGGTTTGACCGCCGCCGCGAACATGAAGGCCAGAATGGCCGCCGCGATCCAGCCCAGAATCGACAGCGATTCGCGCACGAAGCCCCGGCTCCAGGCCAGGATGGCTGACAGGATGATGACCGCGGCCACCACTGCGTCAATGATCGTAAATCCGTCCATCGTCCTCTCACGCGCCGGTTTTTTTGTTGTAACGGCGGGTCTTAGCCGGCGCCAAAGACTTCGCCCACAAATCCAGTCAGATCGGCCATCCGCGCAATGCGCATGGCCCCGTCGCCCTCAAGCCGCTGGCTTTCGGGCAAAATCGCCTGTGAAAAACCAAGTTTTTGGGCTTCTTTCAACCTGTTTTCCGCTTGCGCGACGGGACGCAGCGCCCCCGACAGGCTGATTTCGCCGAAAAGCACCGCCTCGGGCGGCAGCGGCGCGTCTTCGCGGGCGGACAAAAGCGCGCCCGCGATGGCCAGATCGGCGGCGGGTTCGGCCACGCGCATCCCGCCCGCGACGTTCAGGAACACATCCAGCCCGGCAAAGGGGATGCCGCAGCGCGATTCCAGCACCGCAAGGATGGTGGACACGCGCCCCGAATCCAGCCCGACGACCGTGCGGCGCGGGCTGGCAAGGGTGGATGGGGCGACCAGCGCCTGAACCTCGGTCAGGACGGGGCGGGTGCCCTCGATCCCGGCGAATACCGCCGAACCGGCGACCGGCTGGCCGCGTTCCGACAGGAACAGGGCAGAGGGGTTGGCCACCTCGGCCAGCCCGCCGCCGGTCATCTCGAACACGCCGATTTCGCCTGCGGGGCCAAAGCGGTTCTTGACGCTGCGCAGGATGCGGAACTGGTGGCCGCGCTCGCCCTCGAAATAAAGGACGGTATCGACCATATGTTCGACGACGCGCGGCCCGGCGATCTGGCCGTCCTTGGTGACATGGCCGACAAGGATCACCGCCAC
The DNA here is from genome assembly GCF_030538755.1 of Paracoccus sp. (in: a-proteobacteria). Classification (GTDB taxonomy): domain Bacteria; phylum Pseudomonadota; class Alphaproteobacteria; order Rhodobacterales; family Rhodobacteraceae; genus Paracoccus. The sequence continues at coordinate 17,852 of NZ_JAUNTJ010000003.1, forward strand.
GCCGCTGCGCTTGGCGAATGTCACCAGTTCGTGCGCGGCGGCACGGACCTGCGCCACCGACCCCGGCGCGGCCTGCACCTGATCCGACCACAGCGTCTGAACGGAATCGACCACCGCCAGATCGGGCTTTTCTGCGTCCAGTGTCGTCAGAATGTCGCGCAGGTTGGTTTCGGCCCCCAGCCGCACCGGCGCATCGGTTAGCCCCAGCCGGGCGGCGCGCATACGGATCTGCGACCCGGCCTCTTCGCCCGACAGATAGATCGCCTGCGCCCCGCGCCGGGCCAAGGCCGCCGCTGCCTGCAACAGCAGCGTGGATTTGCCGATTCCCGGATCGCCGCCGACCAGAATCGCGCTGCCCGGCACCAGCCCGCCGCCCAGAACGCGGTCGAATTCCTCGACCCCGGATGCGGTGCGGGCGGGGGGCGGTTCGTCCGTTGCCAGCCCGGCCAGCGGCACCATGCGCCCGCGCGCGGCACCAAGGCCGCGCCCCGGCCCCTGCGCCAGCGGCGCTTCTTCGACGATGCTGTTCCACGCGCCGCAAGCATCGCAGCGCCCGGCCCATTTCTTGTGCGCGGCACCGCATTCGGTGCAGGTGAAAGAGGTGACAGGTTTGGCCATGCCGCCCCGCATAAGCGCAATTGCCGCCCGCCGCCAGTCATCACGCCATTGTCGGCTTGATCTTTTGGCCCCCCGCGTCCAGTTTGCCCGCGCTTTGACCCGAGGTGCGAATGGCCAGCCCCGCCCCCTTTTCCCGCTATGAGTTCCTGATTGCATGGCGATACCTGCGTGCCCGCCGGTCCGAAGGCGGCGTCAGCGTGATGACGTGGATCAGCCTGATCGGCATCGCCTTGGGCGTGATGGCGCTGATCGCCACGCTGGCAGTGCGGTCGGGCTTTCGCGCGGAATTCGTGGACACGATCCTTGGGGCGAATGCCCACACCTCGGTTTATATGGCGTCAACCAGCTTTACCAACGAACTGACCGGCGAGGTTTATACCCAGTCCGGGCGGATCACCGACTATGACGACATGGCCGCCCGCATCGCCGCGCTGCCGGGCGTTACCCGCGCGGTGCCGGTGGTCAAGGGGCAGGTCATGGCTTCGGCCGGGGATCGCTCGAACGTGGCCGAGGTGTTCGGCGTCACCCGTGATGCGCTGGCCGCGATGCCGCGCATTGCCGACCCGTCCACATCGCTGGGAAGTCTGGATCAGTTCGACAATGGCATCGCCATCGGCAACGGTATCGCCCGCGAACTGGGCGTGGGCATCGGCGACAAGGTCAAGCTGATTTCCCCCGATGGTGCCCGCACGGCCTTTGGCACCACCCCCCGGATCGAGGTTTACGACGTCGCCTATATCTTTTCCGCCGGGCGCTATGACATCGACCGCACCCGCATCTATATGCCGCTGCCCGAGGCGCAGTCCTATTTCAACCGCGAGGGTGCGGCGGACGAAATCGAAGTTTTCGTGAACGACCCCGAGCGCATCGACATCTGGACACCCGATCTGCTGCAAGCCGCCGGGCAGGGGGCCTTGCTGTGGTCGTGGAAGGATTCGTCCTCATCCTTTCTGTCGGCGCTGGATATGGAGGATGATGTGATGTTCGTCATCCTGTCGGTGCTGGTGCTGATCGCGGCGATGAATATCACCTCGGGGCTGGTGATGCTGGTCAAGAACAAGGGCCGCGACATCGGCATCCTGCGCACCATGGGGCTGACGCAGGGCGCGGTGATGCGGGTGTTTTTTCTGTGCGGTGCCTTTACCGGGGTGCTGGGCACCATCGCCGGGGTGATCCTGGGCGTGTTGCTGGCGCTGAATGTCGATAACATCATGGCGGGGCTGAATGCGCTGACCGGCGGCGGCGCATGGCAGCCCGAGGTGCGCGGCATCTATCGCCTGCCTGCCGAATTGCGGCTGTGGGATGTGGGCCGCGCCGTGGCCCTGTCGCTGTTTCTGTCCTTTATCGTCACCATTTTCCCGGCCCGCCGCGCGGCACGGATGAACCCGGTCGAGGCGCTGCGCTATGAATGAAGTCCTGTCCCTGCGCGATGTGTCGAAAACCTATGGCGCCGGCGGCCCCTCGCCGGTGCAGGTGCTGCGCGACATCAACCTGACCGTCGCGCGTGGCGAGGTGGTGGCGCTGGTCGCGCCGTCCGGTTCGGGCAAATCGACGCTGCTGCATATCGCCGGGCTGCTGGACACGCCGACCGGCGGGCAGGTGGTGCTGAACGGGCGCGATATGACCGGCCTGCCCGACAAGGCCCGGACCGAGGCGCGGCGGCAGGATCTGGGCTTTGTCTATCAGTTCCACCACCTGCTGCCCGAATTTTCAGCCGCCGAAAACGTGATCCTGCCGCAGCTTGCCAATGGCACTGCCCAAGGCGCGGCTGCGGCGCGCGCCGCCGATCTGCTGGCCCGCGTCGGCCTGTCGCATCGCGCCGACCACCGCCCGGCCGAACTGTCGGGGGGCGAACAGCAGCGGGTGGCCTTTTGCCGCGCGCTGGCCAATGCGCCGTCCCTGCTGCTGGCGGATGAGCCGACGGGCAACCTTGACCCGGACACTTCGGACAAGGTGTTCGGCGTGCTGATGGAGCTGGTGCGCGACACCGGCCTGTCGGCGCTGATCGCGACGCATAACCATGATCTGGCCGCCAGGATGGATCGCGTCATCGGTCTGGGCTGAGGCAGGAAAACCGCCTGTCCGGCGTGAAACGGTTGCCCGCGCGCACGGCCTGCGGCACAGTCCGGGCAGCAGATAAAACCGGAGAACCTGATGAAACAGGCGATTGTGGCAGGCACGGCAGCTTTGGCGATGGCAGCGATGATCGCCGCCTGCTCCCCCGACCAACAGATCACCACCGCGCGCAGCGACTATATGAACCTGTGCGCCGGCTGCCATGGCACCACTGGCAAGGGCGACGGCCCGGCGGCAGCGGGGCAAGACCCGCGCCCCTCCGACATCACCACCATCGCCGCGCAGCATGGCGGCGAATTCCCGCGCCTTCAGGTGATGAGCCATATCTACGGCTATACCATGGGCCGTTCCGAAAGCCCGATGCCGCAGTTCGGCGACCTGCTGGAGGGCCGCAGCGTCATGTATGACGCGGGCGATGGCCGCGAAACGCCGACCCCGCGGCGGCTGGTGGCGCTGATGGAATATGTCGAGGGGATGCAGGAATAATCCGTGTTGCGCCCCGCTGTCCTCGGTCTGGTCCTGACCACGGCTGCCGCCCCGGCCGTGGCCGATCCGTTTGAAAATTTCGGCACGGCGATGAAATACGGCCTGCCCGCCGCCGCCGCGCTGTGCGCGCTGCGCGATGATCGCGGCGAGGATTTCGCCGTGCGCGGCGCGGTGCAGGTGGGGCTGGTTCTGGCGCTGAAACATCTGTTTCAGGACAGCGCCATCGGCCGGCGTCCGTCGGGTGGCGGCGACGGTTTCCCCTCGGGCCATACGGCGGCGGCCATGTTCGGTGCGGCGGATCTGGCGGGCAAATGCTTTGCCGATGATCCGCTGGCCGGGGCGGCGGTCTATGGCGCTGCCGGGATGACGGGGCTAAGCCGCATCCACGCGGGCGAACATACGCCTGCGCAGGTCATGTCAGGCGCGCTGATCGGGTTCAGCCTTGGCGCGGCCAGCCTGGGTATCGGCACGGATAAGGTGTCGATCAGTCTGGGGATGCGGTTTTAGGCTCATCGTGCAGCCGGTCGATTTCGGCGGCAACCAGACGATCCAGTTCCCAGATATAGGGGTCAAAGATACCGGCATCGCGCAGCCCATGGGCGGTGCGGTGCAGATATTCGGCACCTGATCCGGCCGCACCATTGGCGCGGGCCAGACGGCTGGCCTGTTCATCGACACTCAGATCGGCCAGTTCGGTGCCAACCGGATCGGCATAAAAGGTCAGCGCCTGTTCGCGGCCCTGTTCGGTCGCAACCTCGATCCAGACGGCATTCGCGGCCAGCTCATGCGCCACCAGTTCGCGCCGCAGCAGAGCGCACAGCGATTCGCCCTCGGTCCCCGGCGCGATGTCCAGCAGCAGCCCGTCGCATTCCCCGCCCGAGGCAAGGGCCAGCATCAGCCCCGGCTGATCGGGCGAGCCGCGAAAGTGATCCAGATGAATGCTGAACCGCCGATGCCAGCCAATCGCCCGCGCCCGCCGCCGCGCCTGCACCTCAAAGCCGGGGTTCCAGATCAACGAGCCATAGGCGAACACCGGGATCGGACGCGGACGATCACGGGTCAGCGCCTCGGCCAGCCGGTCCAGATCGGCATCGTCCAGCATGGTGAAATGCGGGCTGTGCAGTGGGCCACTGCTGTGATGCCGCACCCGGTCAAGATGCGTCTGTGTCAGCAGGGGGCGGGGGATTTCATGCATGGTTTTCATCGTAACCGATGTGGCGCACGTCATAGCCGTCCGGCTTGATCGCATTTTCATAAAGAAAGAACTTCTGAGTTGTTTCTATGCTTTTGGGATTTGTTGCGCGAAGATTTAAATACACACTTTTCGTGTCAAAATTGGGATCATCGGCAGGGCCGATTTTCACTTCCTTCATGTCGTTGGTAGCGATATTGGGGGCGAATATAATGGACTGATGCATGGGTTCCTGGTTCCCGATCTGGCGCGCCTCAATTTGCAGGAGTGATGAAAAGCTTCCTGTATTTGTGAGGGTGATCTGCCACACGCCACTGTCATAGCTCGTAATCTTCGCAACAAAACAGGGTGCGCGATCTTCAAGGTCTAGCTGACGGCGACGATCTTCGCTTAGCTTTGCAACATCAATCGCCTGACGCTGTGCCTCGGCCTGTTCTCGTGCCGCGTTCGTAGCTTCTTCCATCTCTTTTACCTGATGGCGAAGCGATTCCGAGCTGTTTTGCAATTCTCTGCCTTGCTGAAAGAACCCTAAAACCAGCCATAAAAACGCAATGGGTGCAAAGGCGCCTGCCAAAAAATCCCCAAGTTCATTGAGGCGCATGGCGTGAAATTCTTCCCATATGTTAGGGGTGCGAAGCCATATTATGCCGATAAGGTAAGTGAGGGTTGCTGCGATCCCGATTATCCACATTCATACATCCAGATCTTCGGCGAATTGCGCGTTTTCCTGAATGTATTCAAAGCGCAATTCGGGTTTCTTGCCCATCAGTCGTTCGACCAGATCGCCGGTTTCGCCGCCGTCGTGATCGTCGATGCTGACGCGGATCAGCTTGCGCGTGGCGGGGTTCATCGTGGTGTCCTTCAGGTCTTTGGCGTCCATTTCGCCCAGGCCCTTGAACCGCTGCACGTCGATTTTTCCCTTTCCGCCCAAGCCCTTGGTCAGCAGACGTTCCTTTTCCGCGTCATCGGCGACATAGACCCGGTTCGCGCCCTGCGTCAGCCGATACAGCGGCGGGCAGGCCAGATACAGGTGGCCCTTGTCGATCAGCGGGCGCATCTGGGTAAAAAAGAACGTCATCAGCAGGCTGGCGATATGGGCGCCGTCCACATCAGCGTCGGTCATGATGATGATCTTGTCATAGCGCAGGTCATCGACGTTGAATTTCGATCCCATACCGACGCCAAGCGCCTGACAAATATCCGAGATTTCCGAGTTCGACCCCAGCTTGGACGAGGCCGCCCCCAGCACGTTCAGGATCTTGCCTTTCAGCGGCAGCAGGGCCTGAGTCGTCCGGTCGCGCGCCATCTTGGCGCTGCCGCCGGCGCTGTCGCCCTCGACGATGAAAATCTCGGTGCCGTCGCGGTTGGTGGCGCTGCAATCGACCAGCTTGCCGGGCAGGCGCAGCTTTTTGGTGGCGGATTTGCGGGCGGTTTCCTTTTCCTGACGGCGGCGCAGGCGTTCTTCGGCGCGCAGGATCAGGAAATCCAGAATGGCGCCCGCCGATTTCGTGTCCGCCGCCAGCCAGTTGTCGAAATGGTCGCGCACCGCGCCTTCGACCAGCCGCTGCGCCTCGACCGTGGCCAGCCGGTCCTTGGTCTGGCCAACGAATTCCGGTTCGCGGATAAAGCACGACACCAGCGCGCAGCCGCCGGTCAGCAGATCGTCGCGGGTGATATTCGCGGCCTTTTTGTTGCTGACCCGTTCGCCATAGGCGCGGATGCCTTTGAGAATCGCAGACCAGAACCCGGCTTCGTGGGTGCCGCCTTCGGGTGTGGGGACGGTGTTGCAATAAGACTGGATAAATCCATCGCGCGATGGCGTCCAGTTGATCGCCCAGTCCACCTTGCCGGGGGCGTTGAATTTTTCTTTGAAATCAACGCTTCCGGCAAAGGGGCGGTCGGCATAGGTGCTGGCCCCGGTCAGGGTTTCGGTCAGATAATCGGCCAGACCGCCGGGAAAATGAAAGGTGGCCTCGCGCGGGGTTTCGCCATCGTCGATCTCGCTTTTCCAGCGGATTTCCACGCCGCTGAACAGATAGGCCTTGGATTTGACCATTTTCATCAGCCGCGCCGGTTTAAAGCGGTGATGGCCAAAGATCTGGTCGTCGGCGTGGAAGGTGACGGTGGTGCCGCGCCGGTTGGGCGCCGCGCCGATCCTTTCCACCGGGCCTTGCGGAATGCCGCGCGAAAAACGCTGTTCAAACAGTTCCTTGTTGCGCGCGACCTGCACCACCATGCTGTCGGACAGCGCGTTCACGACCGAGGCACCAACCCCGTGCAACCCGCCCGAGGTCTGATAGGCATCGCCCGAAAACTTGCCCCCCGCGTGCAGCGTGCACAGGATCACCTCAAGCGCCGATTTGTCGGGGAATTTCGGGTGCGGATCAATCGGGATGCCGCGCCCGTTATCGCGGATGGTGACGCTGTAATCGGCGGCCAGCTCTACCTCGATCCGGCTGGCATGGCCCGCCACCGCCTCGTCCATCGAGTTGTCGAGGATTTCGGCGACAAGGTGATGCAGCGCGCGTTCGTCGGTGCCGCCGATATACATGCCAGGGCGTTTTCGGACGGGTTCCAGCCCCTCAAGCACCTCGATCGAGGCGGCGGAATAGGCGTCGGACGCCGTGTCGGACTGGAAAAGATCGTCGGCCATATGTCTGCTCGGGTCATTTGTCATTTGGGCCGTTATCTCACGACCGGGCAGGGCGCGACAAGGGATAGCGTCGCCCCCGCGCCGGGGCGCAGAGGCTGGCGGCTAGACCCGGCCGCGCAGCCAGTCGGCCAGATCGCCATCGTCGATAAGCCCCTGCGCAAGAGCGATGATCTGGTTGCCGATTTCTTCGTCCGGGACCAGTGGCAGAATGCCGCCATTCATATGGAGCACCAGAAACATCACCTCAAATGCGGTCCGCTTGTTGGCATCGTTGAAGCAATGGCCTTGGGCGACCGCCATCGCATAAGCAGCGGCGAGGTCGTAAATATCGGCAATCAACCCGTAAGCGACCCGGTTTTCGACACGCGACAACGCGCCTTCCAGCGATTTGTCGCGCGCGCGGCCAGTCAGTTCGCCCGGATTGAGAACCAGATCATGCGCCCGCTCAACCTGAGCGGGCGATAAAAGACGCCATTCCATGACCGTCACTTATCCTTGAGATAGTCCAGAATCGGCTTGGCACGTTCGCGGGTCGCCTCGAATGCCGCTGCGAATTCTTCGTCGGTGGCATAGCGGTGGGTCGGGGCAGAGGCCTCTTGCGGGACCAGATAGGCCACCAGCTGCGAATTTTTCAGCACCGCCACGGGCTTGCCGCCGGCGCGGTCAAGCACCTTTTGCGGTTCGCGCAGTTCGGTGATGGTGCAGATGTGGTTGGTCAGCAGGCGGGTCATGGGGTGTCCTTTCAGATTGACCAAGTATCGCACATCTGAATGGGTATTTCAATGTCATTCCGGCTCGGCCAGTCGGGCTTCCCACATCTTGCGAAAGGCGGGGCGGGCCTGACAATCGCTCAGCCAGGCGCTGATCGCCGGAAAGCGCGCCATCAGCTCGGCCTGACCCTGCGCATAGCGGATCACCTCGGCCATGTTGATGTCGGCCACGGTAAAGCGGCCCGCGACCATCTGGCCGTGGTGGTTCAGATGATCCTCGACCACCGACAGCGGGCGGATCAGGCGCTCGACAGCGGTTTCGCAGATCGCCCGATCGTCGGGCTTGGCGGATGCCGACAGGAACAGCAGCGTCAGCGCATCGGGCTCGATGGCGGTCGCGGCATAGAACGACCATTGCATCATCTGCGCGTTTTCCGCCGCATCGGCGGGGCCAAAGGGCGCACCGTATTTGCCAGCCAGATACAGCGTGCAGGCCATGCTTTCCGACAGCACAAGCCCGTCATCCTGAAGCACCGGCACCGCCCCGGCGGGCGACAGGCGCAGAAAAGCGGGCGAGCGGGTGTTCAACGGCGCGTCGGCGGCTTCGGGGTCGGGCAGGCGATAGGCCTGAATCACCGGCACCTGCCGGAACTCCAGCCCGATTTCATGGCACAGCCAGATGATACGCGACGCGCGCGAACGGGTGACGCCGTGAATGGTCAGCATGGGTGGTCCTTTCCTGCCTGCCGCCGCAGGTTATGCGGCAGATTTGTGCGCGAAAAGGTGCAAATTTGATCCGCCTCAATGCGCAGATTACGAAAATGTGACATAAGCACGCATTCGTTCAAGAAAATGGAGTGCGCGAACAATGCCTGATGACAGCCTGACCCGGAATCGCCTTGACGTTGCCCCCCAGGCCGCAGCCCCGGCCGAGGGGGCCGATGCCGCCGCAGCGGCGCTTGACGGTGCGGCGGGCGTTGCTGCCAAACCGGCGCCTGCAACCACCCGAAAGCGTGCCAAGCCCGCCCCCGTCACCCCCGAACAGGTGCGTGCCGCATTTGAAAACGGCCGTTATCCTTACAGCCACCGCATGGGCCGCGCGGTTTACGAGGCGGAAAAGGCGCGGCTTCAGGCTGAACTGCTGAAGGTTCAGCTTTGGGCGCAGGAAACCGGCGAGAAATTCGTTATTCTGTTCGAGGGCCGCGATGCGGCAGGCAAAGGCGGCACGATCAAGCGGTTCAACGAACACCTGAACCCCCGCCTTGCGCGGGTGGTGGCGCTGCAAAAGCCCACCGATCAGGAACGCGGCCAGTGGTATTTTCAGCGTTATGTCAATCACCTGCCGACCAGCGGCGAAATGGTGTTCTATGACCGCAGCTGGTATAACCGCGCCGGCGTCGAGCGGGTGATGGGCTTTTGTTCGGCCACGGAATATCTGGAATTCATGCGTCAGGCACCGGAATTTGAACGGATGCTGGTCCGCTCGGGTATCCGGCTTTACAAATACTGGTTCTCGGTCACGCAAGAGGAACAGCGCCGCCGCTTTCTTGCGCGCGAAACCGATCCGCTGAAACAGTGGAAGCTGTCGCCCATCGACAAGGCCAGCCTGGACAAATGGGACGACTATACCGAAGCAAAAGAGGCGATGTTCTTTTACACCGACACCGCCGATGCGCCGTGGACCATCGTCAAATCCAACGACAAGAAACGCGCCCGCCTGAACTGTATGCGGCACTTCCTGTCGTCGCTGGATTATCCGGGCAAGGATGTCGAACTGGTCGGCCAGCCCGACCCGCTGATCGTGGGGCAGGCCAGCCATGTCGTGCATCGGTCTGAACATATGCTGGGCAGCGCCATGCATCCAGAAACGCGCAAAGCCGCGTCCGGGCGCCGCGCCGCCGGGCCGAATACGGCCACCAAGGCGGGCTGACAGGATGGCAGGGGGGCGATGGCTGCGACATTGCGCCCCCTTGCCGCGCATGGGCTGCGGCGTCTATGTGGGCGTTTGCGCGTTTGATCCGGTCCTGACCTTGGGCTATGTTGCTGCCGCCTCCCTGCGCGCTACAGGAGTATAAAGATGTCCTCAGAAGCCGAGCCGTCGCAACTATATGCGGCGCGCGAGCCAATCTTTCCCAAGCGTGTTTACGGCAAATTCCGCAATCTGAAATGGATCATCCTCGCCGTTACGCTGGGGATTTACTATGTTTTCCCGTGGTTCCGCTGGAACCGTGGGCCTGAGTTGCCCGATCAGGCGGTGCTGGTCGATCTGGCCAACCGGCGGTTCTTTTTCTTCTGGATCGAGATCTGGCCGCACGAATTCTATTTCGTGGCGGGCCTTTTGGTGATGGCGGGGCTGGGGCTGTTCCTGTTCACCTCGGCGGCGGGCCGGGTCTGGTGCGGTTATGCCTGCCCGCAAACGGTCTGGACCGATCTGTTCATCCTTGTCGAACGCTGGATCGAGGGCGACCGGAACGCCCGCATCCGTCTGTGGCGGCAGAAATACGATGGCCGGAAAATCCGCCTGCGCCTGCTGAAATGGACGGTCTGGCTGCTGATCGCGGTGATGACCGGCGGGGCGTGGGTGTTTTATTTCGCCGACGCGCCGACCCTGCTGCGCAACCTGTTCACCGGGCAGGCGCATCCGGTGGCCTATATCACCATCGGCGTGATGACGGCGACGACATTCCTGTTCGGCGGCTTTTTCCGCGAACAGATCTGCATCTATGCCTGCCCGTGGCCGCGCATTCAGGCCGCCATGATGGACGAGGACACGCTGACCGTCGCCTATCGCGACTGGCGGGGCGAACCGCGCGGCCGTATCGCCAAGGGCGAGCAGACCAAATCCGACGATCCGGCGGCGGCCAAGGGCGACTGCATCGACTGTTATGCCTGCGTGAACGTCTGCCCGATGGGCATCGACATCCGCAACGGCCAGCAGCTCGAATGCATCACCTGTGCGTTGTGCATCGACGCCTGCGACGAAATCATGGACAAGATCGGCAAGCCGCGCGGGCTGATCGACTATATGGCGCTGCGCGATGAAACCGCCGAACGCGCGGGGGGCGCGCCCAAGCCGATCATCAGGCACATCCTGCGCCCCCGGACCCTGCTGTATTTCACGCTGTGGGCCGGGATCGGGGTTGCGCTGGTCGTGGCGCTGTTCATGCGCTCTCCGTTCGATCTCAGCGTGTCGCCGGTGCGCAACCCGGTGTTCGTGCCGCTGTCCGACGGCTCGATCCGCAACACTTACGAGGTGCGGATGCGCAACAAACAGCACGAGGCGCGGCCCTTTGCCGTCACCATCGACGGGGCCGAGGGGCTGATCGTTACCCTGGAAGGGGTGCAGGGCAATGTCGTTACCGTGGCCGCCGACGAAACCTATTTGCAGCGCGTCTATGTGACCGCGCCCGCAGACAGCCAGATGGCAAGGGCGGGGCAGCAAAGGATTGAAATGGTGGTGACGGATACGACCGACGACATCTCTGCCTCGACCTCGACCGTATTCCATGGACGGGAACGCTGATGTTTGGAAACCTGACGCCTTACCTGATGGTTCTGGGAATCGCGGCGCTGTTTGTGCTGCCGTTCCTGCTGTTCACGATCGGGAAACGCTTTACCGGCTGGCATATGCTGGGCTTTGCCGGGGCCATGTTCGGCATCATCATCGTGGTTAACATCTTTATGGCCTTCAAGGCGGTGGGGACGTTTCCGGGGCTGGAGGTGCCGAATTCCTATATCGCCTCGCAGAGCTTTGAGCGCGAACGTGCCGCGCAGCAGGCCCTGGGCTGGACCGTGACCCCGGCCTATGACGGGCAGGAATTGACGTTGCAGATCGTCGATGAGGCCGGACTGCCCGCCCGCGTCGCCTCGCTTTCGGCGACACTGGGGCGCCCGACCCATGTGCGCGAGGATGTGACGCCCGATTTCACCTATGACAATGGCGTGTTCCGGGCGCCGCTGCATCTGGCCTCTGGCGTCTGGATCATCCACGTTACCGCCACGGCACCGGACGGGACCGAGTTTCGCCAGCGCATCGACCACTATGCAGGGGACCGGGTGAACTGAGATGACGGATCTTTCGGCAGACAGGGGCAGCTTCAGCGCCTGCCCGGCCTGCGATGCCGCGCCTTTGGCGCAGCAGATCGCGGCTGCCGGTGCAGACAAGGCCGCGGCGGGCGATGTCATCCTGTCGGTTCCGGCCGTGCATTGCGCCGTCTGCATCACCGACATCGAAGGCGCGCTGAACCGCCACCCCGGCGTGCGCGCGGCCCGCGTGAACCTGACCCTGCGCCGGGTGAACATCGACGCCCCCGGCCTGACCGCGCAAGACCTGATCCCGGTGATCGAGGCCACCGGCTATGACGCGCATGAACTGGACCCCGGCGCATTGTCGGCCACCAGCGCCGACCGGACCTCGCGCGATCTGCTGATGCGGATCGGGGTGTCGGGCTTTGCCATGATGAATATCATGATCCTGTCCATCGCCGTCTGGTCCGGGGCCGAAGATGCGACGCGCGACATGTTCCACTGGATCAGCGGCGCGATTGCCATTCCGACGGTGATTTTTGCCGGGCGGCCGTTCTTTGCCAGCGCGGGGCGGGCCTTGCGGGCCGGGCGGTTGGGCATGGATGTGCCGATTTCGCTGGCGCTGATCCTGGCGACCTCGATTTCGCTGTATGAGACGATCCATTCCGGCCATCACGCCTATTTCGACGGCGCGGTGATGCTGTGCTTTTTCCTGCTGATCGGGCGCTATCTGGATTACCGCACCCGCGCCGTCGCCCGTTCCGCCGCCGAAGAACTGACCGCGCTGGAGGTGCCGCGCGCATGGCGTCTGACCGACGCGGGCGAAGAACAGGTGCCGGTGGCCGACCTGCGCCCCGGCGACCTGATCCGCGTGCGCCCCGGTGGCCGCATCCCTGCGGATGGCGACGTGACCGAGGGTTATTCCGAGATCGACCGTTCGCTGCTGACGGGCGAAACCTTGCCGGTTGCCGCCGGGCCGGGGCAAGCCCTGATGACCGGCGAAGTCAACCTGACCGGCCCCTTGACCCTGCGCGTCACCGTCGCCGGGCGCGACAGTTCGCTGTCACGCCTGACCGAGCTGGTGGCGGCGGCGGAATCGGCGCGCGGGCGCTATACCTCGATCGCGGATCGTGCGGCGCGCGGCTATTCTCCGCTGGTGCATGTGCTGGCGCTGGCCAGCTTTACCGGCTGGCTTTGGGCAACGGGCGATCTGCGGCTGGCGGTGAATATCGCTGCGGCGGTGCTGATTATCACCTGCCCCTGCGCGCTGGCGCTGGCGGTGCCGGCGGTGGTGACGGCGGCCTCGGGGCGGCTGTTCCGGCGCGGGCTGCTGATTAAAGATGGCACCGCGCTGGAACGGATGGCGCAGATCGACACCGTGGTGTTCGACAAGACCGGCACCCTGACCATGGGCGCGCCGCAGGTCGTGTCGCTGGATGTTATCCCCGATGACCTGCGCCCCGCTGCGCTGGCGCAGGCGCAGGCGTCTGACCACCCGCTGTCGCGCGCATTGGCTGCCGCGCTGCAATCCGCCGGGGTTCAACCCGCGCCGGTCGAAGCCCTGACCGAGCATCCGGGCTATGGCGTGGCCGCGCGCTGGCAGGATCAGCCCGTGCGGCTGGGGCGCGCCGATTGGGTGGGGGCCGACGCCGGGCAGGGCGCCCTGTCGTCAAGCTGGCTGGCGGTGGGCGATGCGGCACCGATCCGGCTTGAATTTGCTGACAGCCTGCGGCCCGGCGCGCTGGATTGCGTGCGCAGGCTGCGGGCCGAGGGGCAGCGCGTGATCCTTTTGTCGGGCGATGTGCCTGCGGCTGTGGCCGACATCGCGGAACGGCTGGACATTCAGGAATGGCGCGCGCAGGTGACGCCGACCGGCAAAGCCGAGGCGGTGCAGGAACTGACCGCCAGCGGGGCGCATGTGCTGATGGTCGGCGACGGCCTGAACGACACGGCGGCGCTGGCTGCGGCCCATGCCTCGATCTCGCCCGCTTCGGCGCTGGACGCGGCGCGGGTTGCCAGCGACATCGTGCTGATGGGGCAGGATCTGTCGCCTGTTGCCGACACGCTGGCCACGGCGCGTCAGGCGGTCAAACGCATCCGCGAGAATTTCGCCATTTCGCTGCTGTATAACCTGCTGGCGGTGCCCTTTGCGATGGCCGGGCTGGTGACGCCGCTGTACGCGGCGCTGGCCATGTCCAGCAGTTCGGTCTGCGTGACGCTGAACGCGCTGCGGCTGCGCCGCTGAAAGGACGACATGGAAATCCTGACCATCCTGATCCCCGTTTCGCTTGGCCTGGGGGCCGTGGGCCTGCTGGCCTTCATCTGGACCCTGCGCAGCCGCCAATACGAAGACCCCAAAGGCGACGCCGAGCGTATCCTGAGCAAGGAATGGGACGACCGGCCCAAGCCTGACTGATTGGCGGTGCTGATCGGTTGCGGGCAGGTGCTGTGCCCCTGCGGCACAAGCTGTTTAAAGATGATGGAGCCGATGCAGTCCGGGGTGATGCAGGCGTTCTACAGCCTGCCTGACGGGCTGCCCCCTGAAATTAACCTTAATCCACAAAAAAACGCCAGTGCGCCGGATGGGCACTGGCGTTTCTGTTGGTCGCTGACGGCCTCAGGGGCCGGTGACTTGACAGCCTTCGCCCCGCGCGGTCAGCCGTTCACAGGCAAGCCGGGCGTCCGAGCGGGTCAGCCCGGAAAAGCGCGCTTCGAACCCGCGACGTGTGTCGGCCACGCTGCGCCGTGCCGCCGACAGCGACCCGCCATCTTGCAACGCATTTTGCAGCAACCGCTGTTCAGCCTCGGCGCGCGAGGTATATGTGCCCAGAACCAGCCCGTAATTGCGCCCGGTAGCCGCCGGACGGCGCACGATCTGCACCGCTTCGGGCGAAGAAATATCCCCCTCGCCCATGGCGGCAAGGATCACGGTTTCCGACCGCGGCTGCGGCGGTGGCGATGCCAGCAACGACAGGCTGCCAGCGGCACCGCCCGATGCCGCAGCAGGGGCGGATTCGGCAACCTGCTGCGGTTCCGGCGCGGTCTGGGTCGCGGCACCACGGTTGCGCGGGGCAGGTGCCGGGCGGGCGGATGCCACGATGGCCCCCGCGATGCTGGCCGATTGCGGTGCCGGTGCCGCAGGCTCGGGCGCGGCGGCGGTTGCGACTTCGGGTGCAGAACCGGCGGGACGCGGCGACGGGCGTTGGCTGGCGGCCAGAACCAGACGCGAGGTGGGCGCAACTGGTGCGGCCTCGGGCGTCGGGGCAGGGGCTGCGGTTGCCATCAGCGACGCCCGATCAGTGGCACGCTGCACCTGACGCGGCGGGGCCGAGCGGCTAAGGACAAGGCGCTGCGGCTGTGCTGCCACGGCGGTCGGTTCCGGCTGCACCTGTGCGCGGCGGACAACGCGCTGTGAGGGGACGTTCAGCGGCTCGGGTCGTATTTCCCGCACCCGATCAGGTGCGCGGCCAAACCCGGTATCCAGCAGTTGCGCCATCACCTGATTGCGCTGCGCGGTCGAGGTGCCGCCGAATACCGTCGCGATGATCCGCTTGTTCCCGCGCTGTGCCGAAGCGGTCAGATTAAAGCCGGCGGCGCGGGTATAGCCCGTCTTGATGCCGTCAGCGCCGGGATAATCGTCCAGAAACCGCTTGTTCGTCGAAGACACCTGCGCCACACCCGCATCCGCCGAACGGCGCGAAAACAACGAGTAATATTGCGGGAAATCATAGAACAGCCGCCGCCCCAGGATCGACATATCCTCGGCTGTGGAATAGTGGCCGTCTTGCGTCAGGCCGTTGGCGTTGCGAAAATTCGTGTTCCGCATTCCCAAGGCGCGCGCCGTGGCCGTCATCTGTTGCGCAAAAGCAGCCTCGGAC
The DNA here is from genome assembly GCF_030538755.1 of Paracoccus sp. (in: a-proteobacteria). Taxonomy (GTDB): domain Bacteria; phylum Pseudomonadota; class Alphaproteobacteria; order Rhodobacterales; family Rhodobacteraceae; genus Paracoccus. Next base: position 33,491 of record NZ_JAUNTJ010000003.1, read on the forward strand.
CCGGCCAGCCCCTCGCCAATGGCGGTGGCGGCGTCGTTGGCCGATTTGATCGCCGCCGCGCGGATCAGATAGCGCAGTTCGATCTGCTGACCGGCGCGCAGCCCCAGTTTGGAGGGCGGTTCAGCGGCGGCATTGCTGCTGATCGTAAAGCGCGAATCCAGCCGGACGCGGCCCTGTTCCACTGCGGCAAAGGCCATATACAGCGTCATCATCTTGGTCAGCGAGGCCGGATGCAGCCGGGTTGACGCGTTTTGCGCATAGATTGGCTTGCCTGTTCGCGCATCCATCACATGGGCCGCAAAGGGCGCGGCGCTGACGGTTGCTGGCAAGGCCAGTGCGATAAGGGCAAAAGCCCATAGCCGGGCGGCAAGGGTGAATCGTTTCACTGTCGCGGTCTCTCTGCCTCGTGACGTGTCGTTTTTCGCACGTCTTTGTTAATATAATGACAATAGCATGGCTTGGCCCGTGCGGGAACCGTTTATTTCGTCGCATTCGGCGCGCATCAGCCGATACGGGGGCTTTTATTACCGGGCAGATTGACTATATTCCTGCCAACCCACCGGACAGATCATAACAACCAGACGCCCCATGACACATCGCATGAGCGATAACGACGATTTCGATCAGACCGATCTTGCGGTCAGGACGCGCCCGAAAACGCAGCGTCCGCCGCTGTATAAGGTGTTGATGCTGAACGATGATTTCACGCCGATGGAATTTGTCGTTCATGTGTTGGAACGGCTGTTCAGCATGTCGCGGGCGCAGGCGGTCGAAATCATGCTGACGGTCCACAAAAAAGGCGTGGCGGTTGTCGGCGTCTTCTCGCACGAGATTGCGGAAACCAAGGTCGCACAGGTGATGGAACTGGCGCGCCGGCAACAGCATCCGCTGCAATGCACTATGGAAAAAGAGTAAAATTTGACAGGTTCCCGCCTCGACATCGCCTTTCCGGCTGCGCCACAAGGCGACGCTCTGATCCTGAACGCCCCGGCAGATGCGGCGCTTGATGTGTTTGATCCGGCGCGGCTGACGGTTGTGCAGGGGCAGTATCCGGCGCATCAGACGCTGGCGGCGCGTGGGTTTGACACGCGCCCCGATCTGCCCGGCGACTGGCGCGGCGATCTGGTGCTGGTGTTTTTGCCGCGTGCCAAAGCTGCGGCGCGGGCGCTGATCCATCAGGCCGCGACCAGCCTGCCCAAGGGCGCAAGCCTTTGGATCGACGGGAAAAAAACTGATGGAGTTGATGCGGTCCTGAAGGAAATCAAAGCCTTGACCGAGGTCGCCGAAGTCCACAGCAAGGCGCATGGCAAGATTTTCCGTATCACCGCCGGGCCTTGGGTGCCGGCGGATTGGGCGGCTGTGTCGCAGGAAATCGCGCCCGGCTTTCGCACCGTTCCCGGCGTGTTTTCCGCCGATGGCATCGACCCCGGCTCGGCCATGCTGGCGGCACATCTGCCTGACCGGATGCCTACGCGTGTGGTTGATCTGGGCGCGGGCTGGGGCTGGTTGTCGGCGCAAGTGCTGGCACGGCCCGGCGTCGAGGTGGTGCATCTGGTCGAAGCCGACCACGCCGCGCTGCAATCGGCGCGGCTGAATGTCGCAGACGCCCGCGCGCAGTTCCACTGGGCCGATGCCCGCGATTTTCACCTGCCCGATCCGGTGAACGGCGTGGTGATGAACCCGCCCTTTCATCAGGGCCGCGATGCCGATCCGGGCCTTGGCCGTGATTTCATCGCGGCGGCGGCGCGGTTGCTGACCGGGGCGGGGCGGCTGTGGATGGTTGCGAACCGGCATCTGCCCTATGAAACGACGCTGGCCCAACACTTTGGCAAGGTTGCCGAAATTGCTGGCGATACCCGCTTCAAGATCATCGAGGCCAGCGGCGCCCGCCGCCCCAAAGGTTCCCGCAAATGACCGTTTCCGTTCAGGGCAAGGTTGCCATCGTCACCGGTGCTGCCCATGGCGCGGGGCTGGCCATCGCGCGGGCGCTGCATCAGGCGGGTGCGCGGGTCATGTTCGCCGATGCGGACGAGTCGGCGCTGAATACCGAAACCGCCGCGCTGGAAAGTGGCGAGGATCGTTCCGCCCGCAGCTTTTCGGCCAATCTGGGCGACCGGCTGGCACTGGCCAATCTGCTGTCGGCCACCATCGACGCCTTTGACCGCGTTGATATTCTGGTAAACGCGCATCGCCTGCTGAAGCCTGGCGATCCACTGGACAGCGACCCCGAACAGATCGAGGAAATGCTGCGTCACAACATGATGTCGGCGCTGCGGCTGTCACAAATCGTGGCGCGGCGGATGATCCGGCAGGCGCAGGACGACAGTTCTATGGCCGAGGCGGGGACGATCGTGAATGTCACGACGCTGGCCGGAACGCGGCCTGTCCCGCAATTGCTGGGCTATTCCATCGCCTGCGCTGCGCTGGATCAGACGACGCGCGCGCTGGCCCTGGCCCTGGCACCGCATCGCATCAGGGTAAACGGGCTAAGCTATTCCAGCCTGATGACGCCGGAAATGAAGGCCGCGCTGCGCCATGATCCCGCGCTGCGCGACCGTATCATCAAGGGCACGCCGCTTGGCCGTATCGCCTCGGCCGACGAATTGGTGGATACGGCGCTGTTGCTGGCCAGCCCGGCGTCTGGCTTTGTCACCGGGCAGATCCTGACGGTGGACGGCGGGCGCGGGCTGGCCGATCCGGTAACGGCGCAGTCGCTTTACCCGTTTTCGGGATAGGCCGACCGGCAGGCGGCGATGCCCGCCCGCGCGCGCGGTTCCAGCGCGGCCTTGCGCGCCACCAGATTGTCGCGCTTGCGGGTTTCCACCGCAGGGTCGATGGGCACGCGATAGCGTTCGGTATCCCAGCGATCTTCCCAGCAGCCGCGCTCGATAATGCGGTGGTTGCCGTTGCGGTCGCGGATCACATCGCGGCACATGCGATAGACGGGGCGAAGAACCTCGCGCTCTTGCCAGGCATAGCCACGGTCCAGATTGCCCTGAACCTGGGCCAGCAGGTTGCTGACGACGCGATATTCACGGGTTTGCTGGCTGATGCAGCGTTCCTGTTCGGTCGCGCAGGCGGCCAGAAACAGGGGCAATGCCAGGGCGAAAACAAGGCGGGGTGCGCGGTTGCGGGTCATGTCATACTTCTTATACTGATCCGTTGATCTTTGCGCCTGGTTTCGCAAAACGCAAATCAACAAATGAGGACATCATGGACGCCGCCCGCCGCACCGCCGCCGATTGGTTCAGATCGCTGCGCGACCAGATCACCCAGGCGTTCGAGGCGCTTGAGGATCGCGGGCCGGGCACTGCCGCGCCGGGCCGGTTCGAGGTGACGCCGACACAGCGCGGCGAGGATGGCGGCGGCGGCATCATGTCGGTGATGCGCGGCGGTCGCGTATTCGAAAAGGTCGGCGTCAACTGGTCCGAGGTGCATGGCAAACTGGCCCCGCGCGCGCAGGCGGCGATGGCGGCGCGCGGGGTGCCGGGGATGGCGGATGACCCGCGCTTTTGGGCCTCGGGGATCAGCCTTGTCGCGCATATGCAGAACCCGCACGCGCCGGCTGTGCATATGAACACGCGCATGTTCTGGACCCCCGGCGCATGGTGGTTCGGCGGCGGGGCCGACCTGAATCCTTGCATCGAATATCCCGAAGATACGCAGCATTTTCATGCGGTTCTGCGCGATGCCTGCACGCCACACGGGGGCGATTACTATGATCGCTTCAAGGCATGGGCGGATGAGTATTTCTTTATCCCGCACCGGGGTCGGGCGCGCGGTGTGGGCGGTATCTTTTTCGACGACCTGAACACGGGCGATTGGGACGCGGATTTCGCCTTTACGCAGGCGGTTGGCGCGGCGTTCCTGCCGGCCTTTTTGCCGCTTGCCGAAACGCGGATGACGCAGCCATGGTCCGATGCCGACAAGGATCAGCAACTGATCCATCGCGGGCTTTATGCCGAATATAACCTCGTTTACGACCGGGGCACGAAATTCGGGCTGGAAACCGGCCATAACGCCGATGCCGTGTTGATGAGCCTGCCGCCGCTGGCGAAATGGGTCTAATCAGGCGGCGCGCAGCAGCAGGATAACGCCCGCCAGAATCAGCGCCATGCCTGCGATCTGACGCGGGCTGGTGCCCTGCCGGAACACCCGGCCCGACACGATCTGCGCAAAGACGACCTCGATCAAGGCCAATGTGCGCACATTGGCCGCGGGGGTTAGCGCGAAGCCGATGAACCAGAACAGGCTGGCCGCTGCGCCAAGCCCCCCGGCCCCGACGGATGCGCGCCACTCGCGCCGCATTCCGGTCAGCGTGGCGGGGCTGGTGAGGACCAGCCAGATCAGGCACAGCGCCGTCTGAATCAGCAGTGTCATGGCCAGAACCAGTGCCGCCTGAGGCAAGAACGCGCTGCCCGGCAAGGTCAGGATCGCGCCGCGAAAGCCGATGGCCGACAGGCCGAACAGCGCGCCCGCCGTGATGCCGGTTGCGATGCCGCGCAGGCTGGCGCGGCTCCAATCGGCGGCGGACATCAGGACCACCCCCGACACGGCGATCAGAATGGCGGCAAGCTGCGGCAGGCTTAACGGCTCGGCCAGCAGCAGCGCGGCGATCAGGGCCAGCGTGATCGGCTCGGTCTTCATCAATGCGGTGGCGACGCCAAAGCCGCGCCCGCGCATGGTCAGCAGCATAAAGACCGTCGCGACGATCTGGGCGACGGCCCCGAACGCCGCCCAGCCAAAGGTTGCGGCAGAGGGGCGTGGCAGCCCGGCCACCGCCAGGATCAGCGCCGCCGCCAGCAGGGCAAAGGGCAGGCCAAAGATGAACCTGACCGACGCCGCCCCGACCGAGCCGATGCGTTGATCCAGCCCGGCCTGCGCGGCATTTCGTGCTGTCTGCAACGCTGCCGCGATCACCGTGGCGACGGCCCAGATCATGCGCCGCGCACGGTCTCGATCATCAGGGCGACGTTATCAGGGTTGGCGTCGGGGGTGATGCCGTGGCCAAGGTTGAAGATATGCGGCCCGCCCCGGAAAGCATCGACGATACGGCGGGTTTCGGCGACCAGATCGGCCCCGCCCGTGACCATATGCCGCGGGTCCAGATTGCCCTGAACGCAGCCATCCTTTTGCACATTGGCGGCGGCCCAGTCGGCGCTGACCGAGTTATCCAGCGCCACGCAATCGGCCCCGGTCGCACGGGCAAAGCCGATATAGCGATCGCCCGCCTCGCGCGGGAAGGCGATGACCGGAATGCCGGGGTGACGGGCCTTGAGCGCGGCAATGATCTTGCGCGCAGGCTCAAGCGAGAATTCAGTGAAATCATCACCTTGCAGGCTGCCTGCCCAGCTGTCGAACAGTTTGACAACCTCTGCCCCGGCCTCGATCTGGGCGGACAGATAGGCGATGGTGGCGTCGGTGATCCGGTCGATCAGCGCGCGAAACGCGGCGCGGTCTGCGGCAATCATGGCGTGCGCCGGGCCTTGGTCCTTGGTGCCGCGCCCGGCGACCATATAGGTCGCCACGGTCCAGGGCGCCCCGGCAAAGCCGATCAGCGTCGTGTCCTGCGGCAATTCGCGCGACAGGATGCGGACGGTTTCATAGACCGGCGACAGCGTGTCATGGATCGCATCGGTCGGTTTCAGCGCGGCCACCTGATCTGCGGTGGTGACGGTGGACAGCCGAGGCCCTTCGCCCGTCACGAACCACAGGTCCAGCCCCAAGGCTTGGGGCACCAGCAGAATATCGGCAAAAAGTATCGCCGCATCAAAGTTATAGCGCCGAATGGGTTGCAGCGTTACCTCGGCCGCAAGGTCGGGCGTATAGCACAGCGACAGGAAATCCCCGGCCTCGGCGCGGGTCGCGCGATATTCCGGCAAATAGCGCCCGGCCTGCCGCATCATCCAGATCGGCGGGGTGGGCAGGGCCTCGCCCGCAAGGGCGCGCAGGATCGTCTTGGTCATCTTAGCCTCCTGCTGCCTATCGACAGGGCGGGGGGCGCATTGTCAAGCGCCGGTCGGGGCGGTATGCGCAGGGCATGGATATGCCAAACGAAAACCGGCCGCTGAAAATCGGCACCCGAGGATCTGCGCTGGCGCTTGCGCAGGCACATGAAACCCGCGACCGGCTGATGGCTGCCCATGGCCTTGGCGCGTCCGATATTGAAATCGTGGTTATCAAGACCACCGGCGACCGTGTTCTGGACCGGCCGCTGAACGAAATCGGCGGCAAGGGCCTGTTCACGCGCGAGATCGAGGATGCGATGCTGTCCGGCGCCATCGACATCGCCGTGCATTCCTGCAAGGACATGCCGACGCTTCAGCCTGCGGGCCTGGTTCTGGATTGTTTCCTGCCGCGCGAAGACGTGCGCGACGCCTTTGTCAGCGCCGAATTCGATTCGATTGCCGCCCTGCCGCAGGGTGCGGTTGTCGGTTCGTCCAGCCTGCGCCGCCGGGCGCAACTGGCCCACCGGCGCCCCGATCTGCAACTGGTCGAGTTTCGCGGCAATGTGCAGACCCGGCTGCGCAAGCTGGATGAGGGCGTCGCCGTTGCGACCTTTCTGGCAATGGCCGGGCTGAACCGGCTTGGCATGAGCCATATCGCCCGCAGTGCCATTTCGCCCGATGACATGCTGCCCGCCGTCGCCCAAGGTGCGATCACGGTGGAAAGGCGCGCGGATGATGAAGTGGCGGCGCATCTGCTGTCGGCACTCCATGATGATGCCACCGGCATTCGGATCACGGCCGAACGCGCGTTTCTGGCGCGGCTGGATGGTTCATGTCAGACGCCGATTGCCGGGCTGGCCGAAATCGACGGCGACAGCTTGCGCCTGCGCGGCGAGATTTTGCGCCCCGACGGGTCCGAGGTGATCTCGGGCGAGCGTCAGGGCACAGTTCAGGATGCGGCGGCTCTTGGGACTGATCTTGCGAATGAGCTGTTGTCGCGCGCCGGATCAGGGTTTTTCGTCTGACCGTCTGACCGTCTGACCCATACAGGGAATGCTGCAACGGCCGTGCGTTCCCTTTGCTGCCATGTGGCGAATGCGAACGGATGGCTGGTCGCCAGCCATCCCTGACAACGCCCGCAACAATCGGTGGCCCGTCAATAACTGCGGATCAACCCGACCAGGCGGCCTTGAACGCGCACAGCATCTTCGGGCAGGATGCGAGTTTCATAGGCAGGATTTGCGGCCTCTAGTGCGATCATGCCGCCGCGGCGGCGATAGCGTTTCAGCGTGGCTTCATGCCCGTCAACCAGCGCCACGATGATGTCGCCGTTCTCGGCGTTGTCCTGTTCACGGATCACCACGACATCGCCATCGTTGATCCCCGCTTCGATCATCGAATCGCCTTTGACCTCAAGCGCATAGTGGCGTTCACGACCGCCGATCATGCTGCCGGGAACGGCGACGTGATGCGACACTTCGGAAATTGCCTCGATCGGGACACCGGCGGCGATGCGGCCCATCAGCGGCAATTCCACCGCCGGGCTATCCGTGACCGCCATCGCCCCGCGCGGTTGCGACGGGCGGTTATTGCTGATGACGGTCGGGGTAAAGCCCGCCTTGGGATCGCGCGCCAGACTTTCGGGCAGGCGCACGATTTCCAGCGCGCGGGCACGATGCGGCAAGCGGCGGATAAAGCCGCGTTCTTCCAGTGCGGTAATCAGTCGATGGATGCCGGATTTCGACCGCAGATCCAGCGCATCTTTCATTTCATCAAAAGACGGCGGCACACCATCGCGAGCCATGCGCTTCTGGATGAAATCCAACAGCTCGATCTGTTTTTTGGTCAGCATTGGTTCACCTTTCCCGGCCCGGTGTTCGGGGTATGTTCTAGACTGTGCAACGAATCGCGTCAATATCTAGACCACAAGAGCGTGAACAAAAGATTAACCTGCGCCCAGCGGCAGATAGTCCGCCACCTCTCCAGTCTGCCGGGCGGGGTCGTTCGCGGGCCGCACCAACAGCGCGCTTGCGTCGGCCAGAACCGACAGCCGCGCCGAATCCTGATCCTCGAACGGGGTGATGCCGGGCAGGTCGTCGCCCGGCGTCAGGCGCGCGCGCAGGTAATGCTGGCGCGGCCCCTCGGGCGGCAAATCGCAGGTCAATCGGGCGCGCAGCGTTTGCGGCTGTGCGGGCAGGCCCTGCATTGTGCGGATCAGAGGTTGCATGAATAATATCGCACAAACATATGACGAAACAGGATTTCCCGGCAGGCCAAGCATCGCCGCGCCCCCCATGCGCCCCGCCATCAGCGGTTTGCCGGGGCGCATGGCCAGCTTGTAGAATGACCGTTCCAGCCCCAGATCAGCGGCAACCTTGCCGACAAGATCGTGATCGCCAACCGAAGCGCCGCCGATTGTCACGATCAGATCCGCGTCGGCGGCCAGCGCAAACACATCGCGCAGGCTGGCCTCGGTGTCGCGGGCAATTGGCAGAATATCGGCAACGGCCCCCGCGTCGCGCGCCAAAGCGGCCACGATCAGGTCGTTCGAGTTGACAATCTGCCCCGCCTCTACCGTTGCGCCCGGCCGCACCAGTTCGTCGCCTGAAGCGATGACTGCCACGCGCGGGCGACGTGCTACCGTGACCTGCGGCACGTTCATTGCCGCCAGCAGGCCAATGTCGGCGGCGCGCAGCAGGCGCGGGGCCTCGACCGTCTGACCTTGGGCGAAATCGCCGCCGCGCGCGCGGATATTCGCTCCGCCGGACGGGTCGGTGACAGTCACCTGATCGCCGTCGCGCGTGCAGTTTTCCTGCATCACCACGCGGTCATAGCCCGCAGGCACCGGGGCGCCGGTAAAGATGCGGATCGCGGTTCCGGGGGCGGGCTGACCTGCCCATGAATGCCCCGCCGCCGCCTCGCCGATCACGCGCAGCGGGCCGGGCAGATCGGCCGCGCGCAGGGCGTAGCCGTCCATCGCAGCCGCATCGAACGGTGGCTGAGTCAGCCGCGCGACGGCCGGTTGCAGCAGGACGCGGCCCGCTGCATCGGCCAGCGGCAGCGTTTCGGCCTGCGGCGGGTTTGCCAGTGCCAGAACGCGGGCCAGCGCCTCGTCCACAGATATCATGCCTGCCAGTCCCCTGATTTGCCGCCTGTCTTGCGCAGCAGGCGGATACCATTGATCTGAATGCCCTTTTCGGCGGCTTTCAGCATGTCATACACCGTAAGGCAGGCGGTCGAGACGGCGGTCAGCGCCTCCATCTCAACCCCGGTCTGGCCGGCGGTGCGCACGGTCGCCTGCACGCGGATGCCGGGCAGGTCGGGGTCGGGTGTCAGATCCAGCGCGACCTTGGTGATCGGCAGAGGGTGGCACAGCGGGATCAGATCGGCGGTGCGTTTCGCGCCCATGATCCCGGCCAGCCGCGCCACGCCCAGAACATCGCCCTTGGCCGCGCCGCCCTGCGCCAAGGCCAGCGTTTCGGGCGACATGATGACACAGCCTTCGGCCACGGCCTCGCGCATGGTTGATGCTTTGCCCGAGATATCGACCATATGTGCCTGACCCGATTGGTCAAAATGCGTCAGGCTCATGCAGAGACCGTCAGGATGTCGCGCGTTGCGCGGGCCACGTCATCTTGTCGCATCAGGCTTTCACCGATCAGAAAGCGGCGCGCGCCCACTGCCATCATTGCGGCCAGATCGGTGGGTGTGAACAGCCCGCTTTCGCAGACCACATCGCGCCCCGCCGGGATATGCGGCGCAAGTTCGCGCGTCACATCAAGAGTAACCTCGAACGTCTTGAGATTACGGTTGTTAATCCCAATCATCGGTGATTTCAGCCGCAGCGCGCGATCCAGTTCGGCGCGGTTGTGAACCTCGATCAGCGCATCCATGCCCCAATGGATCGCCGCGTCCTCTAGTTCCGCCGCCAGCGCGTCATCGACCGAGGCCATGATAATCAGGATGCAATCGGCGCCCCATGCGCGGGCCTCGGCCACCTGATAGGGATCATACAGAAAATCTTTGCGCAGTGCGGGCAGGGCGCAGGCATCGCGGGCCTTGGTCAGAAATTCCGGCGCGCCCTGAAAGCTGGGCGAATCCGTCAGCACCGACAGGCAGGCCGCGCCGCCTTGTTCATAGGCGCGGGCCAGTGCGGGCGGGTTGAAATCTGCCCGGATCAACCCCTTGGAGGGGCTGGCCTTTTTGATTTCAGCGATCAGCGCCGGGCCATGCGCCGCCTTTTGCGTCAGGGCGGCGGCAAAGCCACGGGGGGCAGACGCGGCGCGGGCCTGATCCTCGACCAAAGCCAGCGGGCGGGCACGCTTTGCAGCGGCAATTTCATCGAGCTTGTAGGCCCGGATTTTATCCAGAATATCCATAACGCTTTCTACCGCGCCCGCCGCCGCAGGAAAAGCCGCCTTGTGCGCCGCGCAACCCCGCCTTGCGGTCTGCGGTATTGTGTCGCAAGGCCGTTAACGCAATCTAGACACTTATCCCTTAGAGAGCCGCCATGACTCCGCAGACCAACACGCTGCCCATGATTCTTGCCCTTGCCCTGGGTGCCTTTGCCATTGGCACGTCGGAATTCGCGGCCATGGGGCTGCTGCCCTTCTTTGCCGCCGATCTGGCGATTTCCGAACCCGAGGCCGGGCATGTCATCAGCGCCTATGCGCTTGGGGTGGTGATCGGTGCGCCGCTGACTTCGATTCTGGGGGCGCGGTTGCCGCGACGGCGCTATCTGGCGGCGCTGATGGCGTTTTATGCGGTGATGAACCTCGCTGCGGCGGCGCTGCCGGGCTATGCGACGCTGGCGGGGACGCGGTTTCTGGCCGGGCTGCCGCATGGCGGCTATCTGGGTGTGGCGATGCTGATGGCCGCCGATGGCGCATCGCTCGGCCAGCGTGGACGGGCGGCGGCGCAGGTGCTGCTGGGGCTGACGGTTGCGAATATCTTTGGCGTGCCGCTGGCGGGCTGGATGGGGCAGAATATCGGCTGGCGCTGGGGTTTTGCCATGCCGGGGCTGATCGCGCTGGTGGCGGCGGCGCTGATTTTGCGTTTTGCGCCACGCGGGACCGGCACGGCAGGCCATCGCCCGCTGGACGAACTGGCCGCGCTGGCCAATCCGCGTGTGCTGTGGATTCTGGCGGTAGGTGCCATCGGCTTTGGCGGGCTGTTTTCCGTCTACGCCTTTTGGACCGCAGCGATGCTGGCCACCACGCAGGCGCCCGGCTGGGCGGTTCCGGCGGCGCTGGCGATGTTCGGTGTCGGCGGCACCTTGGGGACGTGGTTCACCGGGCGGCTGGTCGAACGCTGGGGCACGGTGAAAACCGCCTGGGCCTGCCTTGCCGCGATGGGGGTGACGCAGGCGCTGGCCTCGCTGACGGTGGGGCATTGGGGCGCGATGATTGCGGCGGCGTTTCTGATCGCCGCCGGATCGGGCCTTGTGATCCCGCTGCAAACGCGGCTGATGGATGTGGCGGGCCGCGCCCAAAGCATGGCCGCCGCAATGAACCACGCGGCCTTTAACGCCGCCAATGCGCTTGGGCCGTTTCTGGCCGGCATGGCGCTGAGCGCGGGTTGGGGCTGGCGCTCGACCGGCGTGGTCGGCGTTGCGCTTACGGCTGCGGGGGCGGTGATTTTTGGTCTGTCGCTGCTGTCTGCGCGGCGGCATCAGGCAGGCGCGCCGGGGGCAGGGCGCGCAGAATAACCTGCCGCGAGCTGGACGCGAACTCGCGCCGCCATGTCACCCACAGCACCAGCCCGGCCCCCAGACACAAGGTCCAGCCGCCACCGAGCCACGCCAGCGACCCAAGCGCGAAATAGACGCTGCGCAGCCCGGCGTTGAAATTCTTGGCCGCCTGAATGTTCACATCCGCCGCCTGATCGGCGCGCGGCAGCGCCTGCGGATCGCCGCCATGGTCGGGCACCGCCGCCATCAGGATCGCGCAATATCCAAACAGCCGGTGCGCCCAGACGAATTTCAGAAAGGCGTTGGCAACAAAGATCAGCGTCAGCAACAGCTTGACGGCCGGATCAACCCCCGCCATCGGGGCCAGATCCAGTTCTGCGGCCAGACCGCGCAGCCGTTCCACATTGCCAACCAAAGCCAGCCCGCCGCCAAGCGCAATCATGCAGGCCGATGCGAAAAAGGCCGTGCCTTCCCGCAGGCTGGACAGCACGTTGCCATCGAAAATACGCGGCGCGCGATTGACGAAATGGCGCATCCATTCACGCCGGTAACGCTGCATCAGCACGCTGACCGAAGGCTTGCCCTGCGGCGGGTGTTCGATCAGCCAGCCCAGAATCAGCCATCCGGGCACCAGCAGCAGCAGGCCCAGCAAATCAACGGGTGTAACGCCCGCAAGGGTCAGTTCAGGCAAAATCATGGCACCAGATTATGCACGAGTTTGCGAGGTTGAAAGCCCCCTGCACTGGGGCTAACCTCTGGCCAACGCCAAGAGAGGAGAGCGCCATGGCCGCTGCACATGCGATTCACGAAGAATTCCCCAACGATGCCGACAAGATCCACGAACTGAAGGTGTCGAACGCCCATTTCGCCCGCCTGCTGGACGAATATGACACGGTCAACGACGAAGTGGCGGCCGCCGAAACGCTGGTCAAGCCGACCTCGCAGGAACATGAAACCGAACTGCGCAAGCAGCGCGCCCGGCTGAAAGACGAAATCGCACGTTTCCTGTCGCAGCACACGGCGGCCTGACCTGCCATGAAAATGCCGGCCCCCGATGCCCGCCTGCTGGCCCGGCGCGATCAGATCGTCGCCCTGCTGGAACAGGCGGCGCCGGGGGCCGTGATCTCTGATCCGGCGGAAACGCGCGCCTATGAATGCGATGCGCTGGCCGCCTATCGCTGTGCGCCACTGGCCGTCGTGCTGCCGCGCTCGACCGCCGAAGTCGCCGCGATTCTGCGGCTCTGCCATGCCGAACGGGTGCCGGTGGTGCCGCGCGGGGCGGGGACCAGCCTTGCCGGTGGCTCGATGCCGACCGCCGATGCGGTGGTGATCGGCCTTGCCCGCATGAATGCCGTTCTGGATGTAAGCCCCGGCGACCGCACCATCCGCGTGCAGGCGGGCCGCACCAATCTGTCGGTGTCGCAGGCGGTCGAGGGGATCGGCTTTTTCTACGCCCCCGATCCGTCGTCGCAACTGGCCTGCGCCATCGGCGGCAACATCGCCATGAACTCGGGCGGGGCGCATTGCCTGAAATACGGCGTCACCACCAACAACCTGCTGGGGGCGACGATGGTGCTGATGGACGGCAGCATCGTCGAACTGGGCGGCCCGATGGGCGAGGCGCCGGGCCTTGATCTGCTGGGTGTGACCTGCGGTTCCGAAGGCCAGCTCGGCATCGTGACCGAGGCGGAGCTGCGTATCCTGCCGCGCCCTGCCGGTGCCCGCCCGGCGCTGATCGCCTTCGATTCCAGCGAAACGGCGGGGGCCTGCGTGGCGGGCATCATCCGCGCCGGCATCCTGCCCGTCGCCATCGAATTCATGGACCGCCCCTGCATTCAGGCGACCGAGGCGCACGCCCGCGCCGGTTATCCCGACTGCGAGGCATTGCTGATCGTCGAGGTCGAGGGCACGCCCCTCGAAATCGACGAACAGCTGCGCCTGATCCGCGACATCGCCCAAACCTTCGCGCCGCTGGAATTTCGCGAAAGCCGCAGCGAGGCGGAATCGGCCCGCATCTGGCTGGGCCGCAAATCCGCCTTTGGCGCGATGGGTCAGCTTGGCGACTACCTGTGTCTTGACGGCACGATCCCGGTGTCCAGCCTGCCGCATGTGCTTGGCCGCATTGGCGAAATGTCCGCCGCCGCCGGGCTGCGCGTGGCCAATGTCTTTCATGCGGGCGATGGCAACATGCACCCGCTGATTATCTTCGACGCCAATACCCCCGGCGATCTGCAACGGGCCGAGGATCTGGGCGCCGATATTCTGCGCCTTTGTGTGCAGGTCGGTGGCTGCCTGACCGGCGAACACGGTGTCGGCATCGAAAAGCGCGACCTGATGGCCGAACAGTTCACCCCCGCCGATCTGGATGCGCAGATGCGGATCAAGGATGCCTTCGATCCGCACTGGCTGCTGAACCCGGCCAAGGTCTTTCCGCTCGCGTCATCCGCCACCCGCCGCAAGGGGCAACCGGATGCCGCCTGAGCCGCTGCGCCCCGCCACCGAAGACGAACTGGCCGAGATGATCCGCACCGCCCGCGCGCCGCTGGCTGTCCACGGCGGCGGCACCCGGCTGTGGCCGGGCAAGGGGCAGGGCACGCCGCTGACCACCGCCGCCATGACCGGCATCACCCTGTATGAACCCGCCGCGCTGACGCTGGTCGTCCGGGCCGGAACCCCGCTGGCCGAGGTGCATGCGACTCTGGCGGCGCAGGGGCAGATGCTGGGGTTCGAACCCGACACTCGTCCCGGATCGACCATTGGCGGGGTGGCGGCGGCCAATGCCTCGGGGCCGCGCCGGGTGCTGGCCGGGGCCTGCCGAGATGCGATGATCGGGCTGCGTATGGTCGATGGCACGGGAACCCTGATCCGCAGCGGCGGAAGGGTGATGAAAAACGTCACCGGCTATGATCTGGTGAAACTGACCGCAGGCAGCCGGGGCCAGCTTGGCGTGCTGACCGAAATCGCTTTCAAAACCACGCCGATCCCGCCCGCCCGCGCCATCCTGCACCTGCCGGGGCTGACCGCCCCCGCCGCCATCCCGGCGCTGACAGCGGCTCTGACCGCCCCCTTCGACGTGTCGGCGGCACAATGGCAGCCGGGGCAGGGCGCATTGCTGCGGATCGAGGGCCTGCCCGAATCCGTCGCCATCCGTCGCGATGCGCTGGCCACGCATCTGTCGCGCTTTGCAACCGTGCAAATTGCACCCGACAGCCAGCCGCTTCCTGTTTGCCCAAATACGCAATCCGGCGGCGATCTGTGGCGCATCGTCACGACCCCCGGCGCGGCGCCCGCTCTGCTGGCGGCGCTGCCGGAACCGGCGCTGATCGACTGGGGTGGCGCGCTGATCTGGGTCGAACTGCCGCGGGGTCAGCCGCCGCATCTGCCGCCCTTTCCCGGCCATGCGCGCAAGGTCAACGGCATCCATCCGGGGCTGATTCCGCCCGAAAACCCAGCCATCGTGGCCTTGGGCGCGGCGATCCGCAGCCGGTTCGACCCGCGCGGCCTGTTCGGCGGGGGCGCCTGATGCAGACCCATTTCACCCCCGAACAACTGAGCGACCCGGCCATCGCCCGATCAAATCAGATCCTGCGCGCCTGTGTGCATTGCGGCTTTTGCACCGCGACCTGCCCGACCTATCAGATATTGGGCGACGAACTCGACAGCCCGCGCGGCCGCATCTACCTGATAAAAGAGATGCTGGAATCCGGCCGCCCCGCCGATGCCAGAACCGCGCTGCATATCGACCGCTGCCTGTCCTGCCTTGCCTGCATGACCACCTGCCCTTCCGGCGTGCATTACATGCACCTGATCGACCACGCCCGCGCCCATGTTCAGGCCACATATCGCCGCCCCTGGCGCGACAGGGCGCTGCGCTGGCTGCTGGCGCGGATCATTCCGCACCCGCGCCGGTTCCGGCTGGCCATGCTGGGCGCAAAGATCGTGCGGCCCTTTTCGCGGCTGATCCCCGATACGCGGCTGCGGGCGATGCTGGCAGTGGCCCCCGCCGCGATCCCGCCGGTCAGTCGCAATGACGATGGCCAGACCTTCGCCGCCATCGGTCCTCGCCGCGCGCGTGTCGCACTGATGATCGGCTGCGCACAGCGGGCGCTGAACACCGACATCAATGATGCCACCATCCGCCTGCTGCGCCGCGCGGGGTGTGAGGTGGTGATCCCGCATAATTTCGGCTGCTGCGGCGCGCTGCCCCTGCATATGGGGCGCGATGACGATGGCAAGACCAAGGCCCGCGCCGCCATTGCCAGCTTGATGGCCTGCGAAAATGGCGGGCCGCTGGATGCGGTTATCATCAACACCTCGGGCTGCGGCACGACGATCAAGGATTACGCCCATCTGCTGCCCGATGACCCGGATGCGGCGCGGATCGCCACGCTGGCGCTGGACGTGACCGAGTTTCTGGAGCGTCACGGCCTGCCCCCCGGTCAGGCGCAAGGCCGCGTCGCCTATCACGCGGCCTGTTCCTTGCAGCATGGTCAGCGGGTGAAAACCGCGCCCAAGGCCTTGCTGACGCAGGCGGGTTTTGCCGTGGTCGAACCCGGCGACTCGCATCTGTGTTGTGGTTCGGCTGGCACCTATAACCTGCTGCAACCCGACCTGTCTGCCGAACTGCGCCGCCGCAAAGTTGCTACGCTAAAGGCCACCACGCCCGACATTATCGCCGCGGGCAATATCGGCTGCATGATGCAGATCGGCGATGGCGCGGGGGTGCCGGTGGTGCATACGGTCGAGTTGCTGGATTGGGCGACGGGCGGGCCAAAGCCGAGGGCTTTGACGTGAGGCGTGCCGTTCTTGGATGGTTTGGCGCTGTTGTCGCTTTGGTGGCCGGTCTTTTGTGGTATTTAGCCACTACTTACAGTTGTAGCTTTGCGTCCATCAACCCGGCGCAATGCGATAAGGTCTGGCTGTGGGAACTGTTCACATGGGATGCCCTTAACCATTTTTGGCCATTTTTCTTGGGCGGGCTGGCTCTGGCGGTGTGGGGCGCGCGGGGATCGCGCTGACAACGCGCGGTCTTTTGTTGCGGGCGAGGTGCTCGCATGACAGCGGGCTGCGCCCCTTGAAACCCGCATCATCGACCCCAAATTCGTTGCTGCCGGATGGCCAGATGGCGCCGGTATCGCCCGCCCGACAAGGGGGGCACCCACGCATCGCTGTGAAAGGATGTCTTATGCGTAACCTTGATCTGACCCCGCTTTACCGTGCCTCGGTCGGCTTTGATCGTCTGGCCGATGTGATGGACCGCGCGCTGAGCGCCGATGTCGCCGCGCCGACCTATCCGCCTTATAATATTGAAAAAACGGGCGATAATGCCTATCGTATCTCGATTGCCGTGGCCGGCTTTGCCGCTGATGATCTGAATGTCGAAATGCGCGATGGCGCCGTTATCGTATCCGCCCGCAAGGCGACCGAGGACGAGAGCCGCACCTATCTGCACCGTGGCATCGCAACCCGCGCGTTCGAGCGGAAGTTCACCTTGGCCGATCATGTGCGCGTCGAAGGGGCCAGCCACGCCGACGGGATGCTGCACATCGACCTGATCCGCGAGATCCCCGAGGCGCTGAAACCGCGCCGGATCGAGATCGCCAAGGCGGCCGCCAAGGTGGAAAAACTGGACGCCTGATGATTGCGTCCCGCGACGCCGGGGGATTTTACATCCCCCGGACCCCCTGTAGGATATTTGGAAACGAAAGACGGGGCGCGGGTTTACGCGCCTTTTCTAAAGCCGCCGTCTTGCCCGAAGGGCTGCGGTGATGGTTCCGTCGTCAAGATAATCGAGCTCGCCGCCGATGGGCACGCCTTGGGCCAGTCCGGTTACGGCGACGGCTGTGCCCTCTAACGCTTCGGCGATGTAATGGGCTGTGGTCTGCCCCTCGACCGTGGCGTTCAGGGCCAGAATTACTTCGCCAATCCCTTCGCGCGGGATGCGGTCGATCAGGGCCGGGATGCCCAGGTCATCGGGGCCGATTTCATCCAGCGCCGACAGGGTTCCGCCCAGAACGTGATAGCGGCCGCGAAAGGCGCGGGCGCGTTCCAGTGCCCACAGGTCGGCCACGTCTTCGACCACGCAGATTTCGCCCGTGGCGCGGGCCGGATCGGCGCAGATCGCGCATGTGTCGCGGTCGGTGATATTGCCGCAGGTCAGGCATTCGCGCGATGTGGTGGCCACCCGATCCAGCAGCGCGGCCAGTTGCGCCATCTGGCCGCTGCGTTTGCGGATCAGGTGCAGCGCGATGCGGCGGGCCGAGCGGGGACCAAGCCCCGGCAGCCGCGCCATCATCGTTATCAGCGCCTGAATGTCGTCGCTGTCGGCGCTGGTCATTCAGAACGGCAGCTTCATGCCCGCCGGCAAGCCCAGATCAGCCGAAATCCGGGCCATTTCCTGTTGAGCGCGATCCTGAGCGCGGCGCTGCGCGTCTTTGATCGCAGCAAGGATCAGATCCTCGACCACCTCTTTTTCCGAGGCGACAAAGATCGAGGGGTCAATGTCCAGCGCAGTCAGTTCGCCTTTGGCGGTGGCGGTGGCCTTGACCAGACCGGCCCCGGCTTCGCCGGTGACGGTGATGCTGTTCAGGTCTTCTTGCAGTTTTTCGACCTTGCCCTGCATATCCTTGGCAGCAGCCATCATTTTGGCCATGTCGCCAAGTCCGCCCAAACCTTTCAGCATCTTATACCTCGTCCTCAAATGGGTCCCACTCATCGGTGACGGCGGCGATCACGCCTTCTGCCGTCTCATGCTGGGATGTAGCGGGATCGAGCGCGGATTCAACCGGCTGCGGCGGGGTTTCGATCCGGGTGATGCGCGCGGATGGGAAGGTGGCGAACACGGCCTGCACCAGAGGGTTTTGCATCGCCGCCGCCTGAGCCTGCTCGGCCTCGGTTGCGCGGGTTTCGGCGATGGTCGCGCCGCCGCCGCTGTTGACGACGGAAACGCCCCAGCGTTGCCCGCCGGTCCAGCCGCGCAGCCGTTCAGCCAGCCGCTGTGCCAGATCGGGCGGGGAGGGGCCGCGCGGCTCGAACTCGATCCGGCCGGGGGCGTAGCGCACCAGCGCGACGTGATTTTCAACCTGCACCAGCAAGGTCATGTCGCGCATCCGCCGGATCAGGTCCACCACCGAGGCAAAATCTGGGAAGGCCGCCATCGCATCGGGTGACAGGGCCAGCGCGGTTGCCTGACCGCTGGGCTGCGCCACCACGCGGGCCTGCGGGGCTGGCGCATGTGCCCCGGCTGGTGCAGCAGGGGCGCGGGTGAATTCGCCCGCCGCCTGTGCCTGCTGAACGCGGCGGATCAGCGATTCCGGGTCGGGCAGATCCGCGACATGGGTCATGCGGATCACCGCCATTTCGGCAGCCATCATGGCATTGGGCGCGGCGGATACTTCCTCTAGCGATTTCAGCAACATCTGCCACAGGCGCGTCAGCACCCGCATGGCCAGACGGGTTGCCAGATCCTCGCCCCGTTTGCGTTCGTCGGGGGCGACGGTGGGATCGTCCAGCGCATCGGGGGTGATCTTCGCGACCGAGACCCAATGCGTGATTTCCGCCAGATCGCGCAGCACTGCAACCGGGTCGGCGCCATCGGCATATTGCCCCTGCAATTCGGCCAATGCCGCCGCCGCATCGCCGCGCAGGATCATTTCGAACAGGTCCAGCACCCGCCCCCGGTCGGCCAGACCCAGCATGGCACGCACCTGTGCCGCACCGGTTTCGCCCGCGCCATGGCTGATCGCCTGATCCAGCAGGCTGGTCGCATCGCGGGCCGAGCCTTCGGCGGCGCGGGTAATCAGCGCCAGGGCATCATCGCTGATCTGCGCGCCTTCGGCTGTGGCGATGCGGCGCAAAAGGGCGATCATCACCTCGGGTTCGATGCGGCGCAGGTCGAATCGCTGGCAGCGCGACAGAACCGTGACCGGCACCTTGCGGATTTCGGTGGTGGCAAAGATGAATTTGACGTGCGGCGGCGGTTCTTCAAGCGTTTTCAGCAGCGCGTTGAAGGCGCTGGTGGACAGCATGTGAACTTCGTCGATGATATAGATCTTGTAGCGCGCGGATGCGGCGCGATAGTGAACGGATTCAATGATTTCGCGAATGTCGTTCACGCCGGTGCGGCTGGCGGCGTCCATTTCCAGCACATCGACGTGGCGGCCTTCGGCGATCGCCACGCAATGTTCGCAACGGCCGCAGGGTTCCGTCGTCGGCCCGCCGGTGCCATCGGGGCCGATGCAGTTCATTCCCTTGGCGATGATCCGCGCGGTGGTGGTTTTGCCGGTGCCGCGAATGCCGGTCATGATGAACGCCTGCGCGATCCGGTCGGCGGCAAAGGCATTTTTCAGGGTGCGCACCATCGCATCCTGACCGACCAGATCGGCAAAGGTTTCGGGCCGGTATTTCCGGGCCAGCACCTGATAAGTCTGTTCGCTGTCGGTCATGCTGTCCCTTTTCACCGGGGCAATGTTAGCCGGGAGCGTGTCGCTTCGCAACGGTTTGCGGGGTTGTTTTCGTTCCTGTTTCGTTCAAATTTTAAGGATGAAATGATGGAAAATTTGGGTGGTTCAGGTTAGGGCAGGGCATCGGAAGTTAAAAGCTAACACCATGATTGGTAAAATAATTCTTATGGGTTCCATCCTGTCTGTCGCAGGTTGTGCAACCATCACACGGGGGACAACGGATGTTCTGGTGGTGAACTCAACCCCATCGGGTGCGCAAGTTCAGTTAAGCGATGGGCAAACCTGCAACGGCACCCCCTGCACCTTTAAGTTGCCGCGAAAATCCGAGCTGAATGTGCTGGTCAAAAAGGACCGCTGCGAACCTCAGCAGGTGCGCGTCACCAACAAAATCGCAGGCAGTGGCAGCGCAGCCATGGCGGGTAATGTGGTGCTTGGCGGGGTTATCGGTGCCGGTGTCGATGCCAGCAGCGGTGCCATGCGCGACTTGACCCCCAACCCGGTCGAGGTCACGTTGAACTGCCGTTGATACCGGGGATCATCGGCGCCCGTGCCGGATTGCCGGTGATCTGAAAGAGGTTTCGATGAAAGCGATGGCTTTTGCGGGCGGTGGGCTGGATCGCGCCGCGCATCTGCGGGCTGGTGACGGTTGGCAGCGCAGCGTCCGGTTGCTGCCTGTCTGGCGGGGCAAGCTGCTGGTGGGGGCTGACGGCGGGCTGCACTTGCTGGACCCCGGCCATCCGGCGCTGTCGGGGGCCGAACCGCCTCTGTTTCTGGGGCTGGCCGATGGGCAGGCGGTGGCGGCGGTGGATATGTCGGCGTGGACTCCGGTCAGCCTGCCGGAGCTTGGGCTGTTCTTTGACCCGACCGAACAGGTGCATCCGCTGATCGCTGACGCGCGCTTTGTCGAATTGCGGGGCGTGATGCACAGCCTGTCGCCGCTGGATGCGGAAATCGCTGCGACGGCGCGCGCGCTGACGGGGTGGCACGCGACGCATCGGTTCTGCGCCAATTGCGGTCAGCCCAGTCTGCCGGTGCAATCGGGGTGGCAGCGGCAATGCCCGGCCTGCAATGCCGGCCATTTCCCGCGCACAGATCCGGTGGCGATCATGCTGATCCGGCGTGGCGGGCGGGTGCTGGTCGGGCGGTCGCCCGGTTGGCCGGATCGCATGTATTCCTGCCTTGCGGGATTTATCGAGCCGGGCGAAACCATTCAGGCCGCCGTCCGGCGCGAGGTGAGCGAGGAAACAGGCATTGCCGTGGGCGCTGTGCGCTTTATCGCCAGCCAGCCCTGGCCCTATCCGTCGCAACTGATGCTGGGCTGCGTGGGCGAGGCGGAAACCGATGACATCACGCTGGACCCGGCCGAGCTGGAGGACGCGCGCTGGCTGGACCCTGACGAACTGGCGGCGATGGTTGCTGGCACCCACCCGGATATATCCGCGCCCCGGCAAGGCTCTATCGCGGGCTGGCTGTTGTCGCAGCAGGCGGCGGGGCTGATCGACGAGGGGGCGTTGCCTGTCGGTTGAGACCCTGACGATGGTGCGGCCGGTGGCAGTTTGGCGCGGGTGCGTCAGGTCAGGCAGGGGGCAGGTTCGGCCCGGTATCCGGGCGCCTTATGCGGGGTTCATCGCCCGCTATGCCGGTGCGATGTGATCGTCTGCACCCTATCCGCATGTTTGGCTGCCATGGTGTTTGCTGTGGTGCGGCAGTTCAACCGGGGCTGGCCCCAAAAATTCACCGCCAGAATGTGGGAAAAGGGTGAGAGGCTGGACAGCGACCCAAGCGGATCTCGTTACGGCTGCTACCTTCCGGTCCTGACCGGGTTGGCGAGGCACCTGCCCGCGCCAACCTCTCGCCGCATTAGATAGGCAATGCGGCGGGCGGTTGCAACCCGTTACAGAAACAGCCGCATCCGGGCAAAACCGTCATCCGTCATGGCGATATGGTCCAGCCGCAGGTCGCTTTGTTCAGTTACCTGCGGCAGGTGCGGCACGGCGTCGGGGCTGGTGTCGAACAGTGCGGTCGTGCCGGGCAGGGGCGCAAAGCGCCAGCCCTGGTCCGGCTGAATATTCAGCGCGCGGTTATGGGCGATATAGCGGCGCAGCACGTCGCGGGTCAGGGTGCGGCCACCCAGCACGATGTCGGCCCGCGCGGCAACCGGGCCATACAGACCGCACGCGGCCATGCGATAGGAATTGGTTGCCATCACAAAGCGGTCGTCCGCTGCGACGGGGCGGCCCTGATAACACAGGTTGCGCACCCGCCCGCCCGAGGGGGCCAGCATATCGCCAACCGGGGAAAAACGTGGCGGCGCGCTCAGGTCGATGTCCCATGTGATGCCGTCGATGACGTCAAAGTTATAGCTGGGGAAATCCTTGTCGATCAGCGGCGCGTCACGCTCGCCGGGGGTGATCTGGCGGAACTGACCGGCGGCGCGTTCAAGCCACTCGGTCAGGTCGCGGCCGGTCAGGGCGATGGCGCGGATGCGGTTGGGAAACAGATAGATGTCGGCCAGACTGCGCAAGGTCAGAGGCCCGGCGGGCACATCGGTGTAATGCGTCGGCCCGCCCCGCCCGCCCGCCCGAAACGGCGAGGCGGCGGACAGCACCGGCAGCCCGTCCCAACGGGTGCCGCGCAGCGCCCGCCGGACGTGCCAGCGTTGCGCGCGCTGCACCAGCTTGAGGGCGCGATCCGCGCCGATCAGCGAAAAAAAGCTGTTCAGCGGCTGATCCGTGCGCCCGATCCGGCGGCGATAATGGCGCAGCGCCGCGCGGTGCAGTGCCATGGCAGGCTGCGAGACTTCGGGCAGGGCGGGGGTGCGCGGCGCAACCTGTTCAGTCCGCACCTGAAACCCTGTCACCCGCCATGGCATGGCGACGACAGGGCGCGACAGTTCAAGGTCGATGATCCCCAGATGCGACCCGCCATAGCCCGCCATCACCGCCGGTTTGCCGTGCAAGGTGCCGCGCTGCGGGTCGATGCCGTCGCGGGCGGGGAATTGTGGGCCGGGAAAGACCTGATGCGTATGCCCGGCGATGATCGCGTCGATCCCCGGCACGGCGGCCAGTGCGGCGGCGACGTTATCGCTCATCGGGCGGGGCAGGGGCGTGCCGATGCCGCTGTGCGCCAGTGCGATCACCACATCGGCCCCGGCGGCGCGCAGCATCGGCACCTCGCGCAGGGCGCTGGTCAGAATATCCTCGCAGGTCATCTGGCCGGTCAGGCTGTCGTCCCAGTCGGCGGTTTGCGGCGGCAAAAAGCCGATGATCCCGATTCGCAGCGGCGCCTGCCGCCCGTCCGGGCCGGTGCAGTCGCGGTCGAGGATCAGCCAGCGCGGTATGTTCGACCAGCGCCGGAACCGGGCATTGGCAACGGTAAAGGGAAAACCCGCCTGCGCGATGGCGCGGCGCAGAAATGTCAGCCCATAGTTGAAATCATGGTTGCCAAGCGTCGCCGCGTCATAGCCAAGCGCATTCATCGCCGCGATGGCGGGGTGCGGCCCGTTGCCATTGCCGTTGGCGACCGTTGCGGCAAAATCGCCCAGGGCGCTGCCTTGCAGAAAGTCGCCGTTATCCAGCAGGATCGCATTGGGGTGTTCGCGCCGCCGCTGCTGAACCAGCCGGGCGGTGCGGGCCAGCCCGATCTGGTTGCTGGGCCTGTCGGCCAGATAGTTATACGGCAGCACATGCATGTGCAGATCCGTCGTCGCCATGATCCGCAACGACAAGCGCGTGGCCGTGCCATGCCCTGTCATTGCGTTGGTCATCAATCTGCTGCTCCCGTCGGCCATATCAGCATTCAGTTGCCCGATACGATGACAGGTTCAATGGTGATGTCATGTCCAGCCCGGAGTTCAGAGTTTCAAGCCGTTGTCATTCCACCGTTTCCGGGCGTAACACAACCCAGAATTGTTATCCGTTGTGATCCGGGTTATTCAAGGCGTCCCGCGCGCGGGGTGTGGAATTTCCCGATCCGTATTGTTTTTGCGCCACCGTTGCGCTCGCCCGCGCATGGTCGGACGGTTCGGTTCGGAATGCCAGCAAAAAATTTGCACATAATGAAGGGGGCGGGTCAGTTTCTTACGCCAGGGCCGAACTTGTCTATATTTCCAGTTGAAAAAACAGGCGCTGCTGTCCTATGCCCGGTGAAAATGCGCTGGCCGCTTCACTTTGTGCATTGAAAGGTAAAGATGAAATTCTCGACGCGAAAAGACGCCGACGTCCCTGCCGATCAGTTGTTCGCGGCTGTTACCGACTTTCCCCGGATGGAGCGGATGCTGATGCGTCGTGGTGTGGCGGTCGCGCGAATCGACCCGGCGCAGGAACCGGGCAACAGCATGGCCTGGCGCATCGCCTTTGACTGGCGGGCCAAGCGGCGCGAGGTGCGGCTGGATGTCGCGCGCTTTGATCGCCCCGAACAGGTCGGCATCACGGGAATGTCAGATCCGTTCGAGATGGTGATAAACATGACCATCGTCGCGCTCAGCCGCACGCGGTCGCGGCTGATCTTTGAAACCGACCTGCGCCCCCGCAACATGAAGTCGCGGCTGTTGTTGCAGACCGCCCGTCTGGGCAAGGCGCAGCTTGACCGCCGCTTTGCCCGCCGGGTCGGGGAATTCATCGACGAACTGATGCTGGCGGCCTGATCTGCGCCCTGCCGGGGCGCGGTGCCGTTATCCGGCGCGCTTTTCCAGCCGCAGCGGGTCTGCCGGATAGGTGCCCAGCACGTTCAGATAGTCGGTGAACCAGTCCAGTTCATCCAGCGCCAGCCGCACATTCGGGTCGTCGGGGTGGCCTTCGATGTCGGCATAGAACTGCGTCGCGGTGAAGTTGCCGTCCACCATATAGCTTTCCAGCTTGGTCATGTTGACGCCGTTGGTC
Source organism: Paracoccus sp. (in: a-proteobacteria) (assembly GCF_030538755.1). Taxonomy (GTDB): domain Bacteria; phylum Pseudomonadota; class Alphaproteobacteria; order Rhodobacterales; family Rhodobacteraceae; genus Paracoccus. Next base: position 58,470 of record NZ_JAUNTJ010000003.1, read on the forward strand.
GCAAAGCCGCCCATGGCCTTATACAGCGCGGCGGGGATGTTGCGGACGCGGAACACAAAGGTCGTCAGCATCCGGTCGGACCGGCGCGACAGATCGGGTTCGCGGCCCATAATCAGGAACCGCGTGGTGTTGTGGCCGTGATCCTCGATGTCGCGGGCCAGCACCTCCAGCCCATAGATGTCGGCGGCCAGCGCGCTGGCCATCACGCCCTCGCCGGGGGTGCGGTCGCGCGCCAGATCGGCGGCGGCTCCGGCGCTGTCGGCGGCGGCATCCGCCGTGATCCCGTGGCGCGACAGAAAGCCGCGGGCCTGCGGGATCAGCACCAGATGGGCGCGCACATGGCGGATGTCATCCAGCCGCGAACCGGGCAGACCCATCAGCGCGATACGCACCCGGACAAAGGCTTCGTCCACGATATGCAGCCCCGATTCCGGCAGCATGTGGTGAATGTCGGCCACGCGGCCATAGGTCGAGTTTTCCACCGGCAGCATGGCCAGATCGGCCTTTTTGCTGCGCACGGCCTCGATCACTTCTTCGAAGGTGCGGCAGGGCAGGGGCTCCATGTCGGGGCGGGCCTTCTGGCAGGCTTCGTGGCTGTAGGCGCCCGGTTCGCCCTGAAAGGCGATGCGGTTGGTCGGGGCAGAGGTCATGGCGTTCTCGTGTCGTGCTGTCGTGCCGGGGGCGTTGCCCGGAAATTTCGGCGTCGGCAGATAACTATACCTTGATCCCTGAAAGCGAAAGCGGATAGATACGGGCGACTTCCAAGGCAAAGGACGGGCTGGACCGATGTTCAATACGATGACCCTTACCAAGGCTGCGGGCGGGTTTTTGTCTGCCCTGCTGTTTCTGCTGCTGACAAGCTGGCTGGCCAGCGGGGTGTGGCATGTCGGCACGTCCGGCCATGGCGAGGATGTGGCACAGGCTTATTCGATTCCGGTCGATACCGGCGCCGCCGCCGAAGAAGCCCCTGCCGAAGAGGTGGACCTGACTGCACTGATCGCCGCCGCTGACGTGTCGCGGGGCGAGGCCGAGTTTCGCAAATGCCAGGCCTGCCACCGTCTTGACGGCACCGACGGCACCGGCCCGCATCTGAACGGCGTGGTCAACCGCGACAAGGCTGCGGTGGCCGGGTTCAACTATTCGTCGGCGGCAACCGATATGCCCGGCGTCTGGACCCCGGAAAACCTGTTCGCCTTCATCGAAAACCCGCGCGGCTATATGCCCGGCACCCGCATGGCCTTTGCCGGTATCCGCCCGGCCGAGGCGCGGGCGAACCTGATCGCCTATCTGGAAACGCAGAACTGATCTGCATTCGGGGCTGATCCGAATGACAGGGCGCGGCCTTCGGTCGCGCCTTTTATCGTTTCCGTTACAGGTTTCACGAAAACGCGGCTTGATCCTGTCGGGCAGGCCCCCTAGCCTCTGTGAAACCCTGCGGAGAATTTCATGCGTCTTGCCAGCCTGTTCGCGTCTGTGGCCTTTGCCGCCGTGCTTGGATCACCCCTTGCAGCGCAGGAACAGGTGCCGCCCGATACCACCGCCGCTGCGGATGATGTGATCCGCAGTCATGGCATCGGTATTTTCGACGAACTGCGCCTGCCTGCCGATTTTCAGCATCTGGCCTATGTGAACCCCGACGCGCCCAAAGGGGGCGAGATGTCGCAGTCGATTCCCAACTCCAGCGGGTTCGACAATTACAATCCGTTCACCTTTCGCGGGCGGGCCGCCGCGCTGTCCTCGATCATGTTCGAATCGATCCTGACCGGCACCGCCGATGAGGTGGGGGCGTCGTATTGCCTGCTGTGCGACTGGCTGGAATATCCCGAAAGCCGCGACTGGGTGATCTTTCACCTGCGCCCCGAGGCGCGTTTCAGCGATGGCACGCCGCTGACTGCGCAGGACGTGATGTTCAGCTATGAAACGCTGCGCGACAAGGGGCTGTCGTCGTTCCGGCAGGTGATCGCCCAGCAGATTTCCGGGGCCGAGGTGATCGACGATCACACCATCCGGTTTACGTTCAACGCCGATTACCCGCGCCGTGATGTGATTCAATCCGCCGGGGGGCTGCCTGTCTTCAGCCGCAAGGATTTCACCGACAACAGCCGCGATCTGGAACAGACCCAGACGCAGCCTTTTGTCGGCTCTGGTCCATATGTCTTTGACAATGCGGATATAAACCGCCGCGTTGTCTATCGCCGCAACCCGGATTACTGGGGGGCCGATCTGCCGATCAATCGCGGGCGGTTCAACTTTGACCGGCTGCGGATCGAATATTTCGCCGATTATGACGCCGCGTTCGAGGCGTTCAAGGCTGGCGAATACGGCTTCCGTCAAGAGGTCAGCAGCATCATCTGGGCCAACCGCTATGATTTTCCGGCGCTGAACAATGGATGGGTTGTCCGCGCGACCCTGCCCAATGGCAATGTCGCCTCGGGTCAGGCATGGGTGCTGAACTTGCGCCGCCCCGACTGGCAGGACATTCGCGTGCGTCAGGCCATCGGGCTGATGTTCAACTTTGAATGGTCGAACGACGCGCTGTTCTATGGCCTTTATCAGCGCGTGGACAGTTTCTGGGGCAACACCGATCTGGCGGCCAGCGGTGCGCCCTCGGCTCAGGAACGGGCGCTGCTGGAACCTGTCGCCGCCGATCTGCCCAACGATGTGCTGACCGCCGCCGCCGTGGTGCCCGGCACCAGCGGCGCGCGCCAGCTTGACCGGGCCAATCTGCGCCGCGCCGCCGCCTTGCTGGACGAAGCGGGCTGGCTGACCGGCCCTGACGGGCTGCGCCGCAATGCCGATGGCCGCACCCTGTCGCTGGAAATTCTGAACGACAGCCAGACGTTTGACCGCGTTATCAACCCCTTTGTCGAAAACCTGCGCGCGCTTGGCGTCAATGCCCGCAACACGCGGGTCGATAATGCCGAATACGAAAACCGCAAACGCGCGGCGCAGTTCGACATGATCAGCGGCCATCTGGGGCAAGACATGATTCCCGGCGCTGGTCTGCAACAATATTTCGGCTCGGCCTCGGTCGGGGATGTGTTCAACACCATGGGGCTGGCGAACAAATCCGTTGACAGCCTGATCGGCCATGTCGAACGCGCCGAAACGCGCGATGAGATGCTGACGGCGGTTCACGCGCTGGACCGGGCCTTGCGCAGCCTGCGGTTCTGGGTGCCGCAATGGTTCAACCCGAACTATCTGGTCGCCTATTACGATATGTATGAGCACCCCGAAAATCTGCCACCCTTTACCTTGGGCGAGATGGACTTCTGGTGGTTCAACGCAGAAAAGGCGGACCAACTGCGGCAGGCCGGTGCTCTGCGCTGAGCCGCACCCCTAGACCGGAGAAATCGGATGTCTGACCTGTCCCCCTCTGACGCCGCCAAGCTGGCGGCGGCCCGTGCGGCGATTGCCTTGGTTCAGGACGGCATGGCCGTCGGGCTGGGCACCGGATCGACCGCCAGCGTCATGGTGCGCGAACTGGCCACCCGTGTTCAGGCCGAAGGGCTGACCCTGCGCTGCGCCGCCACCTCGCAGGCGACGGCGGATCTGGCCACCAGCCTTGGCCTTGCGGTCGAGGCGCTGGACGACATCGGCCATCTGGATCTGACCATCGACGGTGCCGATGAGCTGGACCCCGACCTGAACCTGATTAAAGGCGGCGGCGGTGCGCATCTGCGCGAAAAGATCGTCGCCGCCTCTAGCGACCGCATGGTGGTGATCGCCGATCCGGCCAAGGTGGTCGAACAGCTTGGGGCCTTTCATCTGCCGGTCGAGGTGATCCGTTTCGGCTGGGAAACCACGCGCGAGCGGATCAAGACCACGCTGGACGCGATGGAACTGGACGGCCGCCCCATCCTGCTGCGGATGCGCGACGGCGCGCCTTTCCTGACGGATGAGGGAAACCACATCCTTGACCTCTCGCTTGAGGCGATTCCCGATGCGGTGGCGCTGAACCGGGCGCTGAATGCGATTCCGGGGGTGGTTGAAAACGGTTTATTCATAGGTTTGTGCGATCTGGCCCTGATCGGACAGCCGGATGGCGGCGTGGTGGAACTGGCCGCGTTCCGCGAAGATGAGACAGGGGAAGACGGATGAGCTTTGATTATGATCTGTTCGTGATCGGCGGCGGCTCGGGCGGGGTGCGCGCGGCCCGGATCGCGGCCAGCGAATATGGTGCCCGCGTCGCCTTGGCCGAGGAAAGCCGCATGGGCGGCACCTGCGTCATCCGCGGCTGTGTGCCGAAAAAGCTGATGATCTTTGCCGCCAGTGCCCCCGCCGCGGTGGCCGAGGCGCGCGGCTATGGCTGGCAGGGTGCCGGTGTCGGTGAATTCGATTGGGGCGCGTTTCGTGCCACGCTGGATGTCGAACTGAACCGGCTAGAGGCGATTTACACCGGCGGGCTGGATCGCGCCGGGGTGACGATCCACCATCAGCGCGCGCGTCTGGCCGATCACCACACGGTCGAACTGGCCGATGGCAGCCGCTTTACCGCCAAGCATATCCTGATCGCCGTGGGTGGCCGCCCCAGCCTGCCCGGCATTCCGGGGCAGGAACTGGGGCTGATCTCGGACGATCTGTTCCTGCTGGACAGCCTGCCGCGCCGTGCCTTGCTGGTGGGCGGCGGCTTTATCGCCTGCGAATTTGCCACCATTCTGGCCGGTCTGGGCAGTCAGACCACGCTGGCCTATCGCGGCGATGCCGTGCTGCGCGGCTTTGACCGCGAATTGCGTGAAATGGCGGGCGAACAGATCGCGGCGCTTGGCATTGATCTGCGCCTGAACAGCAATCCGTCGCGGCTGGATCGCAATGCCGATGGCAGCATTCGCGTGTCTTATCAGGACGGCGGCACGCAGGATGTGGACGCGGTGTTCTTTGCCACCGGCCGCGCCCCCTATACCGGCGATCTGGGGCTGGGCAATACCGGCGTTCACCTGCGCCCGAACGGCGCGATCGAGGTTGACGAGTGGTCGCAGACCGCCGTCCCGTCGATCTTTGCGGTGGGCGATGTGACCGACCGGGTGAACCTGACTCCGGTGGCGATCCGTGAAGGGCACAGCTTTGCCGATACCGTGTTCGGCGCCCGTCCGCGCAAGGTCAGCCACGATCCGGTTGCCAGCGCGGTCTATCTGCGCCCGCATGAAATCGGCACCATCGGCCTGACCGAGGAACAGGCCCGCGACCGTGGCCCGGTCGATGTCTATGCCGGCAAATTCCGGCCCATGCAGTCGATGTTCGCCGGCTCGGACGCGCGGGCGCTGATGAAGCTGCTGGTCGATCCCCGCGATGACAAGGTTCTGGGGTGCCATATTCTGGCCCCCAACGCGGGCGAAATGATCCAGTTGGCGGCGATTCCCATCACCATGGGCGCGACCAAGGCGCAGTTCGATGCCGCCATGGCCGTTCATCCGACGCTGGCCGAAGAACTGGTCACGATGCGCAGCCCGGCCCGACGCTGGCCTGCCGAGGAATAAAACGACGATCATTTGACTGACCCGGCGGGCCGTAAATGCCCGCCGAGGGTTGACATTTCATGTCCTGACACCAGTTTGCACAACAACAGTCAGGACCAGTGCAGAGAGGCGGAGGCATGGCAAATCAAGGCCCATGGGGCGGCGGCGGCGGTGGCAACAACGGTGACGATGATGATCGTCGCCCGCCAAACCGTCCTTGGGGCAATGACGAGCCGCCGCGCGGCTCGAACCGTCCGGGGCAGGGCGAACCGCAGGTTCCCGAAATCGAAGACCTGATGAAAAAAGGGCAGGAACGCCTGCGCGTCCTGATGGGCGGTGGCGGCAATGGCAACCAGCGCCGCACCGGCGGCGGGGGCAGCGGCGGGCCGCAACTGCCCGGCGGGCTGGGGCTGAACCGCTCGACCCTGGGGATTGCGGGGCTGGTGCTGCTGGCCCTGTGGGCTTTTGCCAGCTTTTACCGGGTGCAGACCAACGAACGCAGCGTCGAATTTCTGTTCGGCCGCGCGGTTGCGGTCGGCACCGAAGGTCTGAACTTTGCGCCGTGGCCCGTCGTCACGCATGAGGTGCTGCCGGTCACGAACGAACGGGTGACGGAAATCGGCACCGGGCGTCAGGGCGCGATGGACAGCGGGCTGATGCTGACCAGCGACCAGAACATCGTCGATATGGAATATCAGGTGGTCTGGAACATTTCCGACCCGGAAAAATACCTGTTCAATCTGGCCGATCCGCCCGACACGATCCGCGCCGTGGCCGAATCCGCCATGCGCGACATTATCGCCCGCTCGGAACTGGCGCCGATCCTGAACCGCGACCGGGGTGCCGTCGCCAGCGATCTGCAAGAGGCGGTTCAGCGCACGCTGGACGCCTATGACGCCGGGATTAACGTGATCCGCGTCAACCTCGACCGGGCCGACCCCCCGCGCGAGGTGATCGACAGCTTCCGCGAGGTGCAGGCCGCCCAGCAGGAACGCGACCGGCTGGAAAAAGAGGCTGACGCCTATGCCAACCGCGTTCTGGCCAGCGCACGCGGTGAGGCGGCGGCCCTTGTCGAAGGGGCCGAGGCTTATCGGGCCGAAGCCGTGAACACCGCCGAGGGTGAGGCGGCGCGTTTTAATTCGGTTTATGATGAATACGTCAAGGCACCCGATGTGACGCGGCGGCGGATGTATATGGAAACTATGGAAAAAGTTCTGGGTGACGTGAACAAGGTCATTCTGGATCAGGACAGCAGCAGTTCGCAAGGCGTCGTGCCTTATCTGCCGCTGGATCAACTGCGCCCGGCTGCGGCCAGTTCGGGTAACACGACCAGCGGAGGATCGAACTGATGGCACGCCGCAACTTTCTGACCGCGCTGGCGCTGCCGGCCCTGTTCGTCGTCGGTGCCGTCGCGATGGCCTCGATCTTCATCGTGGATGAACGCGAAAAGGCGCTGGTGCTGCGCCTTGGCCGGGTCGTCAACGTGCAAGAGGAGCCGGGCCTTGGCTTCAAGGTGCCGTTCCTTGACGATGTGGTGAAATACGACAGCCGCATCCTGGGCCTGCCGACCAACCCGCTGGAGGTCACGCCGCTGGACGACCGCCGCCTGGTCGTGGATGCCTTTGCCCGCTGGCGGATCACCGATGTCGTGCGCTTCCGTCAGGCCGTCGGCACCGGCGGCATTGACGCGGCGCTGACCCGGCTCGATCCTATCGTCAACGCCGCCATCCGCGAGGTGCTTGGCTCGGTTCCCTCGACCACGGTTCTGTCGGATGACCGCACCGTGCTGATGAACCAGATCCGCGACGAAGCGCGGCGCAACTCGGCCGGTCTGGGGGTCGAGGTGATCGACGTCCGCCTGACCCGCACGGATTTGCCCGAGCAGAACCTGAACGCCACCTATGCCCGGATGCGCGCCGAACGCGAACGCGAGGCCGCCGACGAAATCGCCCGCGGGGGCGAGGCGGCGCAGCGCGTCCGCGCCGCTGCTGACAGGACCGTGGTGGAACTGACCTCCGAGGCGCGCAAGCGGGCCGAGGTGGTGCGCGGTGAGGCTGACGCCGAACGCAACGCCATCTACGCCGCTGCCTTTGGCCGCGACCCGGAATTCTTTGCCTTCACCCGCTCGATGACCAGCTATGAACGCGCGATCCGGGGCAATAACAGCAGCATTGTCATGCAGCCCGACAGCGAATTTTTCAGCTATCTCAAGTCCGACGGCGCTGCGAATGCCAACCCGGCTCCGCCGCCTTCGGTCGAACAAAGCGATGCCGGTGCTGCGGTCAGTGATGACGAAGAACTGGTCACGCCGACGATAACCGACCGCGACGGGAACGAACTGGGGGCCGCCGCTGGCGTGCGCCTGACGCCCATGCCCGAAAGCCTGACGACCCCGCCCGAAGAAGGGCCTGCCGTCACGCTGCCCGACGACGGCGCTGCGGTCGAGGACGCGCCTGCGCCTGACGCCCAGGCCCCGGCGGAAACCAACTGACCAGTGCAGTGGGGGCGGGTTGTCTGATCCGCCCCTTTGCAACAATAATCACGATCAGTTCACCACCTGCGAGCGTGATTTATTTGCAACGACCCCCTACATCCGCGTCATATAATCAGGTTTTCCGCCCGCCGGAAACGGATGACATCTGAAGGATTCTCCCGAATGAAACGCCTTTTTCCCCGCTATCTTGTGACCGCATCCGGTCTGGCTTTGGCCCTTGGGCTGGGTGTCGCGGGGGCGCAGCAGGTGCAGGATACCACCTCTGACATCTCGCCCGAGGCGCAGCAGCACGCGCAGGATGCTGCAAACGCCAACCAGCCGCTGACCGCGCCCGATGCCCCTGTCGGGCATGTCATGCCCGACACCTTTGCGAATCTGGTCGAACGCGTTGCGCCTGCGGTGGTGAATATCACCACCACCGCCGTTGTCGCGGCGCCCACCGGACGCACTGGCCCCGGTTTCCCCGAAGGCAGTCCGTTTTCCGACCTGTTCCGCGATTTCGGTTTTCCGAACATGCCGCAAGGCCCCGAAGGGCGTCGCCAGATGCCGCAGCGGTCGAACGCGCTTGGCTCGGGTTTTGTGATTTCGGCGGATGGCCTGATCGTGACGAATAACCACGTCATCGACGGCGCCGATGCAATCGAGATCGAGTTCTATTCCGGCGAGCGTCTGCCCGCCACGGTCATCGGCACCGACCCGAACACCGATATTGCCGTGCTCAAGGTCGATGGCGGCGACAAGGCGCTGCCCTTCGTCAAATTCGGCGATTCCGATGCGGCGCGCGTTGGCGATTGGGTGCTGGCGCTTGGCAACCCGCTGGGGCAGGGCTTTTCGGCCTCGACCGGGATCGTCTCGGCGCGAAACCGTGAATTGTCAGGCACTTATGACGATTACCTGCAAACCGACGCGGCGATCAACCGGGGCAACTCGGGCGGGCCGCTGTTCAACCTGAACGGTGAGGTCGTGGGCGTGAACACCGCCATCCTGTCGCCCAGTGGCGGCTCGATCGGGATCGGCTTTTCGATGGCCTCGAATGTCGTGTCCAAGGTGGTCGATCAGTTGAGCGAATACGGCGAAACTCGGCGCGGCTGGCTGGGCGTCAAAATTCAGGACGTGACCACCGATATGGCCGAGGCCTTGGGCCTTGCCTCGCAAAGCGGTGCGATGGTGACGGATGTGCCCGACGGTCCCGCCAAGGATGCCGGGATGCGTGCGGGCGATGTCATCACCAGCTTTGCCGGTGGCGAAGTGTCCGACACGCGCGAACTGGTGCGCCGTGTCGCCGACGCCCCGGCGGGCGAAGCGGTCGAGGTCGTCGTTCAGCGCGAGGGGCAACCCGTTACCCTGTCGGTGACGCTGGGCCGCCGCGAACTGGCCGAGGGCACGGCCAGCGGCGATGTCGGCTCTGGTTCGGATACGCAATCCGAGATGCTGGGCATGACGGTCGTGCCGCTGACCCCTGAAATTGCTGCGGAATTGGGTGTCAGCCGCGATATGAAGGGGCTGGCGATCCAGTCGGTCGATCCTGCCGGAGCGGCGGCCGACCGGGGGCTGGCTGCGGGCGATGTGATTACCGAGGCGGGGCAGCAGCCTGTCGAAACGCTGTCCGACCTCGATGATCGCATCAGCGAGGCGCGCGATGCCGGGCGTCGTTCGGTGCTGTTGCTGATCCGCCGCGCGGGCGAGCCGCGCTTTGTCGCGCTGCCGGTGGATCAGGGCTGATCCGGGCAATCTGAAAAGCAAAAGCGCCGTGAAAGTCATCTTTCACGGCGCTTTTTGTTCAAACCGGGCGATTTACCAGCGCAGGACGACGCTGCCCCATGACAAACCGCCGCCAATCGCCTCGGTCACGATCAGGTCGCCGGGCTTGAAACGCCCCTCGCTATGCGCAACTGACAGCGCCAGCGGAATCGAGGCGGCCGAGGTATTGCCATGGTCGGCGACCGTCAGCACCACCTTGTCCATCGGCAGTTGCATTTTCTGCGCGGTGGCGCTGATGATGCGGCTGTTGGCCTGATGCGGCACCAGCCAGTCAACGTCGGCGGGCGTCAGACCGGCCTTGTCCAGCGCGGCATGGGCTGTTTTCGCCAGCTTTTCAACGGCATGGCGGAACACCAGATTGCCCTGCATCCGCAGACAACCCGAAGTGCCCGAAGTGCTGACCCCGCCATCGACATACAGAATATCGCGATAGCGCCCGTCGCTGTTCAGGTCCGAAGACAGGATGCCGCGATCCGCGTTCGTGCCGGGCTGGTCAGACGCCTCGATCACCACGGCACCGGCACCGTCACCGAACAGCACACAGGTGCCGCGGTCGGTCCAGTCCATGATGCGGGAATAGGTTTCGGCCCCGATCACCAGCACCCGTTCGGCCTGTCCGGTGCGGATCAGCCCATCGGCATTCGACAGCGCAAAGACGAAACCGGCGCAGACCGCCTGCACGTCATAGGCAAAGCCACGCTGCATCCCCAGACCGGCCTGCACCATGGTCGCGACGGCGGGGAAGGTCAGGTCGGGGGTGGTGGTGGCAACCACGATGGCGTCGATCTGGTCCGCCGTCATTCCGGCGTTGTCCAGCGCGGCGCGGGCGGCCCGGATGGCCAGATCGCTGGTGGTCTGCCCCTCGGCCGCAAAATGCCGACGCTCGATCCCGGTGCGGTCGCGGATCCAGGCGTCGCTGGTCTCCAGCGTTTTTTCGAAATGGCTGTTTTCGACCACGCGTTCAGGCAGATAGTGCCCCACACCCCGGATCACTGAACGCCGAATCGCCATCAAACCGCCCCGCCTTCTTTGTTGTTGTTGTCACCGGGCGGCAAGGACAGGGCAGCCCCTTGGGCCACCCGCGCCGCCAGCCGGTCCTGAAAGCCGGATCGCGCCAGTTGGAACGCCAGCTTGATCGCCGCCGAAACGCCGGTTGCGTCGGACGAGCCGTGCGATTTGACCACCGTGCCGTTCAGCCCCAGAAACACGCCGCCATTCACCCGGCGCGGGTCGATCCGCTTTTGCAGACGCTTGAGCGAACTCATCGCCAGAAGGGCCGCGAATTTCGACATGATCGAGTTGTTGAACGCCTCACGCAGGAAATCGCCGACCAGCTTGGCCGTGCCTTCGCCGGTCTTCAAGGCGATATTTCCGGTAAAACCGTCGGTTACGATCACGTCAGCGCGCGCGCCGGGCAGATCGCCGCCCTCGACAAAGCCGACATAATCGAACTTGGCCTGCGCTGCGGCCTTGCCGATCAGGTCATGCGCCTCTTTCAGCTCGGCGCGGCCCTTGTGTTCTTCGGTGCCCACGTTCAGCAGGCCGACGCGCGGGCTATCCAGCCCCAGCCCGTTGCGCGCGTAGGAGGCGCCCATCATCGCATATTGCAGCAGGTCGGGGGCATCGGCGCGAATGTCGGCGCCCACGTCCAGCATGACGTTAAAGCCCTGCGGATTGCGCGAGGGCCACAGGCAGGCGATGGCGGGCCGGTTCACGCCGGGCAGCTTGCGCAGCCGCAGCATCGACAGGGCCATCAGCGCGCCGGTATTGCCGCAACTGACCGCCACCGTCGCTTCGCCCGCGCGGACCGATTCGATGGCTGACCACATGCTGGTGCCCTGCGCGTTGCGGATCACCTGGCTGGGCTTGTCGTTCATGGTGACGACGCCCTGCGCGTCGCGGATGTCGCAGCGTTCGGCCAGCCCTTTGCGGCGGGCGACCAGACGCACCAGCTCGTCCTTGGGACCGTGCAGGATAAAGCGGATTTCCGGGTTCTTGCTGGCAGAGGCAGCCATCCCGGCGATCACTGCCGCCGGGCCACGGTCGCCGCCCATTGCGTCAACCGAAATCACCACGCTGCCCCCATTTCCGAGGGCGCGTGGTGCATCTGTCTTGCCAATTTCCGCCGACATCAGGCCGCTGACGCGCGCCGGATCAGGCGGCGTCGTCGTCCAGATCGACGTCGTTTGCCTGCGCGATCACTTCGCGGTCGGCATAGTGGCCGCAGGACGGGCAAACGTGGTGCGGACGTTTCAGTTCGCCGCAGTTCGGGCATTCGTTGGGGTTGCCAGCGACCAGCGCATCGTGCGAGCGGCGCATGTTGCGGCGCGAGCGGGTCACGCGATTCTGGGGGACAGCCATGTCTCAACCTCGGGTCTGATATTGCGGGCACCTACAGGCGGCCGCCATGAAAATTCGGAACGAACCGCGCCAATACGCCAAGAGCCGCCGCCATGCAAGGGGTTGCTGACGATTCGTCTTAGTCACGCGGCTTCAGCAGATCGGCCAGCCCGGCAAAGGGGCGTTGGCGATCTTCCTGTTCCGGCTGATCCGGTTCGGGGGCCGGGTCCAGCGCGGCGTCACCCGCGCGCGGATACAGCGGCAGGGCCAGCGACAGCGCCTCGGTCATGGCGGCACCGGCGTCGATATATTGGCCAAGCGGTTCGATGTCTTCGTCGGGAATCTGGGTTTCGGCCTCGTCCGGGGTGGTGGCGTGGGGCGAATACAGGATGCGCAGATTGTCGCTGATGGCGGTTTCCACGGGTTCCAGCGTGACAACGCAGGGCTGCACCACCCGCGCGTCGATCTGCGCTGTCAGCAGCCAGGCATCGCTGCCCTCGGGGCGGATGCGGCCGGTCATATGCAGCGCGGGCAGGCCCAGCAGGCCCAGTTCCTGCGCGATGGCGGCGCGCTGATCGGCATCGGGGCGCAGGTCGAAATCGGTATTGCCGCGCGGGTTCAGATGCGCCACCCGCAGCCGGTGGGAAAAAAACGTCGGGTCTGACATGCGATGGCCTTTCTGCGCAGCGGATCGAATTTCTTGAGCGCGGATGACGAGTTTGCTAAGCGGGGCGGGCGGCGTCAACCGTCGCAGGTAAGGGACGGAAAAAGAATGGCGACCTTTCGGCAGGTTCTGATCGTTGCGCTGCTGGCCTTGGCGGCCTGCGCGCCGGTTTATCGCAACCACGGCTATGTGCCCCCGCCCGAGGATCTTGAACAGGTCGTCGTGGGGCAGACCACGCAGGATATGCTGGATGCCACCATCGGGCGCCCCTCGGCGCAGGGGCTTCTGACCGGCTCGGGCTGGTATTACGTCGGGTCGCGCTGGCGCGATTTCGGCCCCACCCCCCCGCGCGAGGTAGATCGGCAGGTCGTTGCCATCAGCTTTGCCCCCAATGGCGTGGTGACGAATGTCGAACGCTTTGGGCTGGAACGCGGGCGCGTGGTGGTTCTGTCGCGCCGCGTGACCGAGGGCAGCATCACTCCGGTGTCGTTCATCGGTCAGTTGCTGGGCAATGTCGGCAACTTCCAGGCCAGCGATCTGCTGCGCGACGAATAAGCCAGATCGGGTGTCGCCTCGCCGCGCACCCGGTGCTATCCCTTGGGAAAACGGCGCAAATCGCGCCGCCAACCGGGAGAGAGGCTTATGCAGACCGACATCGAAATCGCCCGCGCGGCGGTCAAGCGTCCGATTGGCCAGATTGCCGCCCGGCTGGGTCTGGGGCCGGATCAGTTCCTGCCCTATGGCCATGACAAGGCCAAGATCACCCATGACGCGCTGACCGCGCTGCCCGATCATCAGGGGCGGCTGATTCTGGTCACGGCGATCAACCCCACCCCCGCGGGCGAGGGCAAGACCACCACCACCGTCGGTCTTGGCGATGCGCTGAACCGCATCGGCAAGCGCGCCACCATCTGCATCCGCGAGGCCAGCCTTGGCCCGAACTTCGGCATGAAGGGCGGTGCGGCGGGTGGCGGCATGGCGCAGATCGTCCCGATGGAGGACATGAATCTGCACTTCACCGGCGATTTTCACGCCATCACCAGCGCCCATAACCTGCTGTCGGCGATGATCGACAACCACATCTATTGGGGCAACACGCTGGACATCGACACGCGCCGGATCACATGGCGGCGGGTGGTGGATATGAACGATCGCGTGCTGCGTGACATTGCCGTGGGGCTTGGCGACGTTTCGAACGGCTTTGCCCGGCAGACCGGCTTTGACATTACCGTGGCGTCCGAAGTGATGGCGATTCTGTGTCTGGCCTCTGATCTGGCCGATTTGCAGGCGCGTCTGGGGCAGGTCGTCATCGGCTATACCCGCGACCGCGCGCCGGTGACGGCCCGCGACCTTGGGGCCGATGGCGCGATGACGGTGCTGCTGCGCGATGCGTTGCAACCCAATCTGGTGCAGACGCTGGAAAACAACCCGGCCTTTGTTCACGGCGGGCCGTTCGCCAATATCGCCCATGGCTGCAACTCGGTCATCGCCACCCGCGCCGCGCTGCGCCTGTCGGATTATGTCGTGACCGAGGCCGGATTCGGCGCCGATCTGGGCGCGCAAAAGTTTCTGGACATCAAATGCCGCAAGGCCGGGCTGACGCCCTCGGCCGTGGTTCTGGTGGCGACGGTGCGGGCGCTGAAAATGAACGGAGGCGTGGCGCGCGCCGATCTGGGCGCGGAAAACGTGGCGGCGGTGCGGGATGGCTGCGCCAATCTGGGGCGGCATATCGAAAACATGCAGGGCTATGGCCTGCCGGTGGTGGTGGCGATCAACCATTTCACCGCCGACACCGATGCCGAAATCGCCGCCGTGCAGGAATATTGCGCCGCGCTTGGGGTGCAGGCGGTGGTGTCACGCCACTGGGCCGAAGGCGGTGTCGGGGCCGAGGATCTGGCCCGCGCCGTCATCGCCGCCGCTGACAGTGATGCGGCGGATTTCCGGCTGCTTTATTCCGACGAGATGCCGCTGTGGGACAAGATCGAAACCATCGCCACCCGCATCTATCGCGCCGCCCGGATCGAGGCCGCGCCGGGCGTTCAGGCGCAGTTGCAGGCGTGGGAACAGGCAGGCCATGGCCAGTTGCCGGTCTGCATCGCCAAGACGCAATATTCCTTCAGCGCCGATCCCGACCTGCGCGGCGCGCCGGTTGGCCACACCATCCCCGTGCGCGAGGTGCGGCTGTCTGCCGGGGCCGGCTTTATCGTCGCCATCTGCGGCCAGATCATGACCATGCCCGGCCTGCCGCGCGTGCCTGCCGCCGAATCAATCCGGCTGAACGATCTGGGGCTGGTCGAGGGGCTGTTCTAGGCCAGGGTCCTGCCACGGCTTGCCGCCGTCCAGTTCCGCCACCAGATGATCGACAAAGCGGCGCAGCTTGGGCGGCATCGGCTCGACCGGGGGCCAGACGGCGGCAATCGGCAGCGTGCGGGCGCTGTAATCGGCCAGCACCGGCACCAGCCGCCCTTGGCGCAGCGGCTGCGCGGCGATAAAGCCGGGCAGCATGGCGATGCCCAGACCTGCCTCGGCCATGTCGCGCATCGCCTCGCCGTTGTTCAGCGACAGGCGGCTGTGAACCGGGGCCGCGATCATCCGGTCGCCCTGCCGGAACTGCCATGTCTGCGCGTTGGGAACATGAGAATAGCCGATGACCTGATGCCGTGACAGATCGGCCGGCATCGCCGGTGTGCCATAAGCGGCCAGATAATCCGGGCTGGCGCAGGCGATGATCCGATCCTCGCACAGCTTGCGCGCTTTCAGGGCACCGTCGCGGGCCTCGCCGATGCGGATGCCGACATCGAACCCCTCGCGCGGCAGATCGCGGGCGCGGTCGTCGTAATCGGCGATGATCTCCAGTTCCGGGTTGGCGGCGGCAAAGCGGGCGATGATCGGGCCAAGATACATGGTGCCAAAGCTCATCGGGGCGGCGATGCGCAGCGTGCCGCGCAAAGGGGCCGCGCCGTCCATGCCCCAGGCGGCGCTTTCCGCCGCAGCCGCCAGTTCCGCCAGCGCGGGCCGCAGCCGTTCAGCCAGCCGCTGCGCCGCCTCGGTCGGGGTGATGCGGCCCGCATTGCGCCGGAACAGCGCCGCCCCAAGCGCGGCTTCCAGATTGCCGATCCGCTTGCTGACCACCGATTTCGCCAGGTTCAGCCGCGCGGCAGCGGCGGTAACGGTGCCATGATCCAGCACGGCCAGAAAGGTTTGCAGGTCGCTCAGCTCGTATCGCATGATCGGTGGATAGAACCGATTGCAGCCAGACACAACGCCGCCGTTCGCGAAACGCGAATGCGGCGGTCGGGGCGCGCGGCCTCGTCACGGGGGCGGCAGATGCCATATCTGTCCCCAGCGAAAGGAGATCATCATGGATCTGACCGGCATTCACCACCTGACGGCCATCACCGCCGATGCCCCCGCGAACAAACGGTTCTATACCGAAACGCTGGGGCTGCGGCTGGTCAAAAAGACCGTCAATCAGGATGACACATCCGCCTATCACCTGTTCTATGCCGACGGGCTGGCCAGCCCCGGCACGGACCTGACCTTCTTCGACTGGCCGGTGGCGCGCGAACGCCGCGGCACGCATTCGATCAGCCGCACCGGCCTGCGCATCGACGAAGGCAGCTTTGATTTCTGGGCCGCGCGCCTGCGCGCCGCAGGGGTGCAGCCCGGCAGCACCGATGGCCGCGCCTCGCTGGATTTCGAGGATGGCGAAGGCCAGCGGTTCCGCTTGACCGCCGATCAGCCCGGCACGGCGAATCCGTGGGATCGCAGCCCGGTGCCCGCGCAGCATCAGATCAGAGGGCTGGGGCCGATCACCATATCCGTGCCCGAACTGGCCCCGACCGAGGCGATCCTGACCATCGTGATGAACATGCGCCGCACCCGCGATTACCCCAGCCCCGACGGGCAAGGGCAGGTGCATGTGTTCGAGATGGGGCAGGGTGGCCCGGCGGCGGAATTGCACGTCGCGGTTCAGCCCGGCCTGCCGATGGCGCGACAGGGCGCGGGCGCGGTGCATCACGTCGCCTTTCGCACGCCCGACCCGGTGGGGCTGACCGAATGGACGGAACGGGTGCGCGAATTCCGCATCCCCTCCTCGGGCGAGGTGGAGCGCTATTACTTCCGCAGCCTCTATTTCCGCGAACCCGGCGGCAACCTGTTCGAGATCGCAACCGATACCCCCGGCTTTACGGTCGATGAACCGCTGGAAACCCTGGGCGAGCGTCTGTCTCTGCCACCCTTCCTTGAGCCGCGCCGCGATCAGATCGAGACCAACCTGAAACCACTGTAACACCGCAAACAAAGAACAAGGCCGCCCCAGTCTCCGGGCGGCCTTGCTGCTTCCTGTTTGTGGTAAATACGCATCTTGGGGCGCGACCGGCGATCCCCAAAACCGCGCCGGGTCATCAACCGCCACCCTCGGCCCACGCCACCGACGCCGCCCGGTCCAAAGTCGCGCACCCATTCCCCATACGCCTGATCCAGCACATTTTTCAGCGCCCCGATAAGCGAGTGGTCCTATTCCGACACCACAAACATATGGCCATCGAATTTACCGATTTTTGCGCCAGGCCGGATGCGCCTCACCAAGGAAGGGCAGGTTGAACTGGCGCGGCTCTCTCGGCAAAGCGCGCCTTGCGGGGTGATCCGATGATGATGGTGATGCGCGGTTCCCCTTGTGACGATACGCAAAAGCCCGCGCGTTCGCGGCAAAACGAACGCGCGGGCCATGTCGTCCCGGATCGGGTCAGGAATGTTGCGCCAGCCAGTCCCGCGCGGCATCCAGATCGCCCGGCGACAGGTTGTGCCCGCCGGGCAGGCTGTGCGCCGTCAGCGCCACCCCGGCTCCGGTCAGGCTGCGTTCCAGCGGTGGTGCCAGATGCGCGAACGGATCGCCCGCGCCCGACAGCAGCAGCGCAGCGGCCCCTTGCAGATCGGCCTGCGGCGGCTGCTCCAGCACCTCGATCCCGCGCAGCAGGATCGCGCGCCGGGCCAGCCCCGGATGCAGCCGCATCGCCGCGCCCAGCAGGTTGGCGCCGTTGGAATAGCCCAGCCACACCGCCTGCGCCGGGTCGATACCATAGGCGCGCGGCAGTTCAGCGGCGAAACCGGCCAGGGCCGCCGCCTCGGCCATGATGTCGGCCTGATCGTAGGTCACGGCGTCAAAGCGGCGGAACCAGCGGTTGATGCCTTCCTCGGTTGAACGGCCACGCAGCCCCAGCAGGGTCGCGCGCGGCGCGATCCGGGCGGCCAGCGGCATCAGGTCGGCTTCCGATCCGCCGGTGCCATGCAGCAGCACCATCACCTGCCCGTCGGGGTCATCGGGCTGGTGAAAGCGGTGGATAAAGGGCAGGTCGCGCATGGGTCTCCTTTCCGCGCCCGGCAGGGCGAATTGCGGCAGCATCACCCGCAGATCGTCGGCGCGATGCTGATCGTGGGGTGGCATGAACAGACGGCTGCCCAAGTTTTCGGCAGGCTCGTCCACGGTAAAGCCGGGGCCATCGGTGGCGTATTCCGTCAGGATGCCCGCCGGATCGCGCGCATAGAGCGACAGGAAATAGCGCCGGTCATGCACGCTGGTCGTCGCCGCAGGGCCAAGTGTCTGCCGCATCTGCCGCACCGCATCGCCATCGCTGGCCCGAAAGGCCACATGGTCGATGATGCCGGTGCCGGGAATGCCGGGGAAATAGCCCGCGGCATCGCGCAGATCGACGGCATCCGTCGCCGACAGCATCCGCCGCACCGCCCCCTGAGCCTGCGCAAAGCGATAGCCGAACCGCGCGATGAACGCCTCGGTCGCCTGCGGCTGATCGGTCAGCAGCGTGACCCCGCGCAGCCGCGTCGGCGCCATCGGATCGGGCAGCGGCACGGCGGCGGGCAGATCGGCCCCCACCAGCTTGACGATGATGCCGTCCGGGTCTTTCAGACGCAGCACGGTTTCGCCAAACTCGCGCATGGGGCCAGTGACTGCCACCCCGGCCGCCATGGCGCGGGTCAGCCAGTCGCCGATGCGATCCGCCGGCACGGCCAGCGCGATCTCGGCCACCTGACCCAGGCCGGTGCGGCCCGGCGCGCCATCCTCCCACACCAGAAAGCTGAGCAGCGATCCGGGCGAGCCAAGCGCATCGCCATAGAACAGATGCAGCTGTTCCGCATCCTCGAACCCGCCGGTGCGCTTGACCAGCCGCAGGCCCAGAAAGCCCGCATAGAAATCGACATTGGCCTGCACGCGGCGGGTGATGGCAGTGACGTGATGGATGCCGGTGGTCATGGTGGCCCCCTTTCTGTTGCCCCTCATATGGCATCGCCACGCCACCGGCCCACAGCGCCGCGCGCTGACGCCGTGTTCGCGATTGGCGAACGCATCCGGCCTTGGCAGCGCAGGGTCGTGCGCCCTACATCGAGGGCAACAGACGAAAGGACATGACATGAGCTGGAACCCGGCCCTGACCCCCGGCAGCCCCGACGCGGTTCACCCCGAGGCGATCGAAACGCTGGTCATCCCCCGTGCCCGCGATCTGGGCGGGTTCGAGGTGCGCCGTGCCTTGCCCGCGCCACAGCGGCAGATGGTCGGCCCCTTCATCTTTTTCGATCAGATGGGTCCGGCGGAATTCCTGACCGAACAGGGCATCGACGTGCGCCCGCATCCGCATATCGGCCTTGGCACCGTCACGTATCTGTATCGCGGCGTGTTCCAGCATCAGGACAGCACCGGCGCGGATCAGGTGATCGTGCCCGGCGAGCTGAACTGGATGGTCGCGGGGCGCGGCGTCAGCCATTCCGAACGCTCGCCGCAATCGGCGCGCAAGGCCCCGCACAAGCTGTTCGGCATCCAGACATGGATCGCCCTTCCCGAATCGGCCGAGGATCGCGACCCGTTCTTTGAACACCACAGCGCGGATGCCTTGCCGCTGATACAGGCGCAGGGCGTTTCCGCGCGGCTGATCCTTGGCAATGCTTACGGCGAAACCGCCCCCGCCACCCTGTTCAGCGAGGCGTTCTATCTGGACGTGACGCTGGCCGCCAACGCCCGCTTTCCGCTGCCCGACGATCACGAGGATCGCGGCCTTTATGTGACCGAAGGCAGTATCACCGTGGCCGGACAGGATTTCGCCGCCGGTCAGATGGTGGTGTTCCGCCCCGGCGATGCGATCACGGTGGCCGCCGGTCCTGCGGGCGCGCGGCTGATGGCGCTTGGCGGGGCGACGCTGAACGGGCCGCGCCATATCTGGTGGAACTTTGTCGCCTCGTCAAAGGAACGGATCGACCACGCGAAAGAGGAATGGCGCGCCGGGCGTTGGGGGCAGGGGCTGTTCGACCTGCCGCAGAACGACCGCGACGAATTCATCCCGCTTCCCTGACCTTTTCTTTGCCCGCCGGATCGCCTATCTGACGGCGCGTAGCGAAAGGAGCCACGCATGGCGAAGATCACCTATATCGAGCATAACGGCACCCGTCACGACATCGAGGTCAAGCCGGGCATGACCGTGATGGAGGGCGCGCGTGACAATGGCGTTCCGGGGATCGAGGCCGATTGCGGCGGTGCCTGCGCCTGTTCTACCTGTCATGTCTATGTCGATGACGCCTGGCTGGACAAGCTGCCGCCGCGCGACGACATGGAATCCGACATGCTGGATTTCGCCTATGAACCCGACCCGGTGCGCTCGCGTCTGACCTGCCAGATCAAGGTGACGCCGGAACTGGATGGTCTGGTCGTGCAACTGCCCGAACGCCAGATCTGAAAATCTGACGTCGCCTTTGTGTGCAAAGCTGTCGCAGGCGCGGTTCAGGGCCGCGCCGCGTTACGCTAGCGTCCGGGCATCACTTTTGCGGGAACCCTTCTGATGACCGATCTGATCCTGACCGTCACCTGCCCGTCGCGCCGCGGCATCGTTGCGGCAATTGCGAATTTTCTGGCTGATAACGGGTGCAATATCACCGACTCAGCGCAGTTCGACGATGCCAACAACGGCATGTTCTTTATGCGCGTCAGCTTTCGGTCGGAAACCGGGGCGACGGCGGATCACCTGCGCGACATTTTCCCCGAGGTTGCCGCCCCCTTTGCGATGGAATGGGCAATCCACGAATCGTCGCAGCGCGCCCGCGTTCTGCTGATGGTGTCGAATTTCGGCCACTGCCTGAACGATCTGCTGTATCGCTGGCAGATCGGCGCGCTGCCGGTGGATATTGTCGGCGTGGTGTCGAACCACCTGACCTATCAAAAGGTTGTCGTGAATCACGATATCCCCTTCCACCACATCCGCGTCACCCCCGAAAACAAGCCCGAGGCCGAGGCCCGCCTGCTGGCGCTGGTCGAGGAAACGAAAACCGATCTGGTGGTGCTGGCGCGCTATATGCAGGTGCTGTCCGATACCCTGTGCCGCAAGATGGAAGGCCGGGTCATCAACATCCACCACTCGTTCCTGCCGTCCTTCAAGGGGGCGAACCCGTATAAGCAGGCGTATGAGCGCGGGGTCAAGCTGATCGGCGCGACGGCGCATTACGTCACCGCCGATCTGGACGAAGGCCCGATCATCGAACAGGATACGGTGCGCGTCACGCACGCCCAGTCGGCGGCGGATTACGTCACCCTTGGCCGCGATGTCGAGGCGCAGGTTCTGGCGCGCGCCATCCACGCCCATATCCACCACCGCGTGTTCCTGAATGTGGACCGCACCGTGGTCTTTCCGGCCAGCCCCGGCGGCTATGCCAGTGAACGGATGGGCTGATCCAGCCGCAAAAGGGCGGCGGGGCCAACCCGCCGTCCCGCCCGCATCAGGTCACTGTGGGCGCAGATTATCGACATAGTTATCCAGCGCCTGAAACAGCACGGCGTTGAAATCGCCGCCTTGATCGGCGTTTTCCGCCACAAAACGCGCCAGCGGGTTGAAATCGGCCACCCGCGCCAGACCGTAAACAAAGCTGAAACCAGACAGCACGGTCAGGGCGGGGTCCACGCCGGGGCGCAGATGGCCCATGTCGCGGGCGCGGGTCAGGATCTTGTCCAGCAAACGGAACAGCGCCAGAATCTGGCGCGTGATCTCGGGCCGGTCAGCAAGATGCAGCACCCGCGGATCGACCAGCAGCCGCAGTTGCTCTGGGTTTTCCAGCGCCCAATCCAGAAAGCCACGCGCAAGGGCAAGCGCCTGTTCCAGCGGCTGATCCTGATCGGCCTGCACCAGCCAGCGCACGCAACTGTCGCTGATAAGCGTCAGTGTTTCCTGCACAACGGTCAGGGTCGGCGTTTCCAGATCAGGATAAAAATCCGCCAACATTGCCGGGCTGACCTGTAATTTCCCGGCCAGTTGTTCCAGCGTCGGCTGAACCATGCGCGTTTCTTCGAACAGGTTCAGCAAAGCAGCGCTCGCCCGGCTTTGAAAATGTCGGCTATCCATACCCGGCCCAGTCATGCGGCAGAAAGTGTTAACGGCAAGATAACACGGATTTGTGCGCATTAAACCGCCGTGCGACGATAACTTCACGTCACGCAAGCGTTATTGCGTTCCGGCTTTCTGCGACATCGCATCCAGATAGAGATCAAAGGATTTGCGCGCGATTTCCTGCGGGTCGGATTCGGGATTGACGGCCCATTCTTCGAAATGTCCGTCAATACTCATCCGGGCAAGGCCATAGACCAGCGCGCGGCCGGTGACGGCCATGGTGTCCAGATCGGCGGTCGGGTTCAGCCTGCCCTGAGTTTGCGCCTCTTTTATGCTGCGATGCAGCAGGTCAAGGACCGAATCGTTCAGCCGTTTCAGCGCGGCCGAGTTGCTGATCGTGACCAGATTACGGTCGGCGGCCAGCAGGAATTCATGCGGGCGCTGCATCGCCCATTCCATGAACCCTTCGGCGATGGCGCGCAGGCGTTCCAGCGCGTCGCCGGTGTCGATGGCCACCGTCCGGCGCGAGATCGAATCCAGCAGATGCGTGATCGCCATATCCGCCAGCACGTCGATCATCGCCTTTTCGTCTGGCACAATCTCTCGGGCGACCGATTCGGGCAGGCCCGCCTCGGTCGCGATCTGGGCCATGGTCAGCGGGGTGTGACGATGCTGGTCGATCAGCCGCTCTGCTGCTTCGATAAGTTCGCGAATGCGGCTGCCGCCCTGAGGGATTGTATTGTCAGACATATCGTTAAGTTAGCAGAGTTTTTCCGCGCGATGAAACGGGATTCCGGCCAGTGGGTTAACCTTCGGCCCGAGCCTGCCGTTTACGCTCATGCGGGTCTAGGTGTCTTTTTCGCAGTCTGATGTTCTTGGGCGTGACCTCGACCAGTTCGTCATCGTCGATATAGGCGATGGCCTCTTCCAGCGACATCCGCACGGGCGGGGTCAGGCGCACGGCCTCGTCGCTGCCGGATGCGCGGACGTTGGTCAGCTTTTTGCCCTTGAGCGGGTTCACCTCAAGATCGTTATCGCGCGAATGTTCGCCGATAATCATGCCCTGATAGACCTGTTCCTGCGCGCCGATGAACATCTTGCCGCGTTCTTCCAGGTTCCACAGCGCATAGGCGACGGACACGCCGTCCTCCATCGAAATCAGCACGCCCTGACGGCGGCCCTGAATCGCGCCCTTGTAGGGTGCCCAGTCGTGGAAGATGCGGTTCAGCACGCCGTTGCCGCGCGTGTCGGTCATGAATTCGCCCTGATAGCCGATCAGCCCGCGCGACGGCACATGCGCGACGATACGGGTCTTGCCGTGGCCGGCGGGGCGCATCTCGACCAGATCGCCCTTGCGATTGCCGGTCAGCTTGTCGATGACCGCGCCGGTGTATTCGTCATCCACGTCGATGATGACTTCCTCGATCGGTTCCAGACGCTCGCCGCCTTCTTCGCGAAAGATCACGCGCGGGCGGCTGATCGACAGTTCGAACCCCTCGCGGCGCATGTTTTCGATCAGAACGCCCATCTGCAATTCGCCCCGGCCCGAGACGATAAAGGCGTCACCCCCCGGCGTGTCCTCGACCTTGATGGCGACGTTTGATTCGGCCTCTTTCATCAGCCGTTCGCGGATGACGCGGGACTGCACTTTGCTGCCATCGCGGCCCGCCAGCGGCGAATCGTTGATGCCAAAGGTGACGCTGATGGTCGGCGGGTCGATGGGCTGCGCGGGCAGGGCGGTTTCGACCTCGGGCGCGCAGAGCGTGTCGGCCACCGTCGCCTTGGCCATCCCGGCCAGCGTCACGATGTCGCCTGCCACCGCCTCGTCGATGGGTTGCTGGGTCAGGCCGCGGAAGGCCAGCACCTTGGAAATGCGGAACTGTTCGATCCGCTCGCCGTCGCGCGACAGCGCCTTGACGGTATCGCCCGCCTTGGCGCGCCCGGCCTCGACCCGGCCGGTCAGCAGGCGGCCCAGAAAGTTGTCGGCGGCCAGCGTCACCGCGATCATCTGGAACGGTTCGTCCGTGCGGGTCTGCTGAGCCGGGGCAGGGACGTGTTTCAGGATCAGATCGAACAGCGCCGACAGATCCTGACGCGGCCCGTCCAGCGATTCATCCGCCCAACCGCCGATGCCCGATGCGTAAAGATGCGGGAAATCAAGCTGTTCGTCGGTCGCGCCCAGGTTGGCGAACAGGTCGAACACCTCGTTCAGCGCGTTTTCCGGGTCGGCGGCGGGTTTATCGACCTTGTTCAGCACCACGATGGGGCGCAGCCCCAGTGCCAGTGCCTTCGAGGTCACGAATTTCGTCTGCGGCATCGGCCCTTCGGCGGCATCGACCAGCAGGCAGACGCCATCGACCATGGACAGGATGCGTTCCACCTCGCCGCCGAAATCGGCGTGGCCGGGGGTGTCCACGATGTTGATGCGGGTGCCTTTCCATTCGACCGAAGTGGCCTTGGCCAGAATGGTGATGCCGCGTTCGCGTTCGATGTCGTTGCTGTCCATCGCGCGTTCGGCGACGGCCTGATTTTCGCGGAAGCTGCCCGACTGTTGCAGCAGTTTATCGACCAGTGTGGTCTTGCCGTGGTCAACGTGGGCGATGATGGCGATGTTGCGAATGTCCATGGGGCCGTTCTGTCAGGTTGCGCGTTACCGCCCCCCTATAACAGCCAGCACCGGATCGCCAGCAACAATCGTGGCGGCGACCCGGCATCCGGGGCGATGGACCGGGCCGCCAGCGTCTGTTCTCAGCGCAGGCCGAGGAACGACAGGATAAACAGCACAACCACAACGAGGCCGACGATATAGATGATCGAGTTCATGGCCTTTCCTTCCTTAATGTCTTCCCGGCGCTGCGTCATGCAGCGTCTTGACGGGTCTGAAGCGGTAACACACGGAACGCCATCCGGTTCCCGATTTTGTGAAGGGCCGGCGTCTTTTCAGACGTTTGCGGCCTTTTTCAGCCAGCCCAGCCCGGCTTCGGTCATGGTTTTCGGGGTATATTCGGCGCTGACCCAGCCGCGATAATCCGATCCATCCACCGCCGCGAAGAACGCGGCATAGTCCAGCCCGCCGCCGTCAAGCGGCTCATTGCGGTCCGGCACCCCGGCGATCTGGATGTGGCGGATCAGCGGGCGATGCGCCGAAAATGCCGCCACCGCGTCGCCGGTGATAAGCTGCGCGTGATAGGCGTCGAATTGCAGCCCAAGGTTCGGCGCGCCCAGATCGGTGATGATCCGCGCCGCCAGATCGTAATCCGACAGGAAATAGCCGGGCATCGCGGTCTGGCTGATCGGCTCGATGGTCAGGCTGGCGTGCGGGGCGCGGTTGGCGGCCCAGTCCAGATTGGCGCGGAAGGTGTCCAGCGCCTCATCGCCCTGGGCCTTGCCCGCCATGACGTGGATGTGGCGCGCGCTCAGCGCCTCGGCAAAGCGCAGGGCGCGGTCGAAATCGCGGCGAAAGCGGTCTTCCATCCCCGGCTGGGCGGCGAATCCGCGCGGCCCGCCCGCCCAGTTCGGCGGCGGGCAGTTCAGCAGCACGAAATCCAGTTCGTTCTGCCGCGCAGCGCGGGCCAGATCGCGCGGGGCCAGATCATAGGGAAACAGCATCTCGACACCCTGAAACCCGGCATCCCGCGCGGCGGCAAAGCGTGCCAGCACGGGCAATTCGGTGAACAGCATCGTCAGATTGGCGGCAAAACGCGGCATTACGGCTCCAATGGAAAGAAAGCTCCGGCCGAGGTGACGCCCATGCGCCCGTCCGGTCCGGGGGTGGCGGCATCGGCCAGCCGGTAAAAGGTCTTGCGGTCGATCAGCGCGACCATGCCGCCGCGCACATGCACATAGGGGCGCGGCTCGCCCCCGTGCGATTCGACGGTGATCGGATTGGCGGCATCCGCCACGACCTGATCGCCGACATTGGTGGTAAAGGTGATCGCGTCGCCAATATCGGCATCCGTGGCGACAAAGGGCGCGTCCACCACGCGGATGCCCACCTTTTCGACCGGAGTCACCAGATAATGCCGGTCGCCCTCGCGTTTCAGGATGGTGGAAAACAGCCGCACCATGGCCGGGCGGCCGATGGGGCTGCCTTCGTGCCACCATGTGCCGTCGGCGCGGATTTCCATGTCCATTTCGCCGCAATAGGGCGGATTCCACAGGTGAACCGGCGGCAGGCCGCCCTTGGCCGCCTTGCTTGCGGCGGCGGCAAGCCCTTCGGCGCTCACGCTTTTGTCAGGTTTATCGGCCATTCCCGGTGGTTGTCCGTTCTGCAACTGTTATAGCTAGGGGTGATACGACAGCGGGAAGGGCTTGTCATGGGTTCGCAGGAAAATCTGGTGGCCGACGTCACCGCACTGGCCGAGCGTCTGGCGCAGGCGCGCGCCAGCGTCGAACAGCGGTTCGTCGGGCAGCATGAGGTGGTGGAACAGGTTCTGGCGGCGATTCTGGCGGGCGGGCACGCGCTGCTGGTCGGTCAGCCGGGGCTGGGCAAGACGATGCTGGTCGATACGCTGGCCACCGTCATGGGGCTGGACAGTCAGCGCATCCAGTTCACCCCCGACCTGATGCCCGCCGATATTCTGGGGTCCGAGGTGCTGGATGTCACTGACTCGGGCGCCCGCGCGTTCCGCTTTATCGAGGGGCCGGTGTTCACGCAGCTGCTGATGGCGGATGAAATCAACCGCGCCAGCCCGCGCACGCAATCGGCGCTGTTGCAGGCGATGCAGGAACGGCAGGTGACGGTCGCGGGGCAGCACCGCGACCTTGGCCGCCCGTTCCATGTGCTGGCGACGCAGAACCCGATCGAACAAGAGGGCACCTATCCGCTGCCCGAGGCGCAGCTTGACCGCTTTTTGTTGCAGATCGACGTGGATTACCCCGACCGCGACACCGAACGCGGCATCCTGCTGGCCACCACCGGGCTGGACGAAGGCGCGGCGCATGCGGTGTTCGACGGGCCGGGGCTGATCGCAGCGCAGCGGCTGATCCGGCAGATGCCGGTTGGCGAAACCGTGGTGGACGCGATCCTCGATCTGGTGCGCGCCGCCCGCCCCGGCGCGGACGAGGCCGGGCCGTGGGTATCGGAATCGCTGATCTGGGGGCCGGGGCCGCGCGCGGCGCAGGCGCTGATGCTGGTGACGCGGGCGCGCGCGGTGCTGCATGGCCGCTTTGCCCCGGTGCTGGACGATGTGGCCGCGCTGGCCGCGCCGGTGCTGCGGCACCGCATGGCGCTGGGCTTTGCGGCGCGGGCGCGCGGGGAAACCGTGGATGCGATCATCGCCCGCCTGCTGGCGGGCCGCGCCGGGCTGACCCAGGCCGCATGAGCGTGAGCGCCGCCGATCTTCGTGCAAGGGCGGATGCCGCCTCGGCCCATCTGCCGCCGCTGATCCTGTCAGCGCAGCGGCTGGCGGCGCTGATCGCGCCCGGCGCGCATGGGCTGCGCCGCGCCGGTCCGGGCGAAGATTTCTGGCAATACCGCCCGGCGCAGCCCGGCGACACCGCCCGCAGCATCGACTGGCGCCGCTCGGCCCGGTCGGATGCCCGCTTTGTCCGTGACCGCGAGGCGCAGACGGCGCAGGCCGTGTCGCTGTGGGTTGCGGGCGGGCCGGGGATGGCGTGGTCGGGCGCGCCCGACCGGCCCACCAAACAGGCGCGGGCGCAGGTGCTGGCCCTGTCGCTGGCGCTGGTGCTGCTGCGCGGCGGCGAAAAGGTCGGGCTGGCGGGGGGCGATCCGGCGCGGGCCGGGCGCGCGCAGGGCGAGAGGCTGGCGCAGGAACTGCTGCTGCATCCCGCGACCGAGGCTCTGCCCGCCGAGGCCGCGCGCCCCGGTCAGCGGCTGGTGCTGATCGGCGATTTCCTGACCCCGGTGCAGCCGCTGCTGGATCTCATCGCCCGTGCCGCGGCCATGGGGCTGCGCGGCGTCGTGCTGCAAGTGCTGGACCCGGACGAGGAAACCTTTCCCTATGCCGGCTCGGTGCTGTTTCAGGCGCCGGGCGGGGCCGCGCGCCACGATACCCGCGATGCGGCGGGCCTGCGCGATGCCTATCTGGCGCGGCTGGCGCAGCGGCGGGCCGACATCCGCGCGGCCTGCGCAGCGGCGGGCTGGCGCTTTGGCACCCATGACACCGCTGCCGCACCGGCACAGGCGCTGATGTGGCTGTATCAGATGCTGGAGGAGTGATCGGGTGCTGATCCTTGGCCCGCTTGGCTTTGCCGCGCCGCTGATCCTGACCGCGCTGGTCGCCTTGCCTGCGCTGTGGCTGATCCTGCGCGCGCTGCCGCCATCACCCCGGCGGCAGGAATTTCCCGGCGCGGCGCTGCTGGCGGGGCTGACCGACCGGCACCCGGTGGCGCGGCGCACGCCGTGGTGGCTGTTGCTGCTGCGGCTGCTGGCGGTGGCGGCGCTGATCGTCGCTTTTGCCGGGCCGGTGTGGCAACCGCAGCCGCGCGACGCGCAAACCGGGCCGCTGCTGGTGGTGCTGGACGCCGGCTGGCCCGCTGCCCCCGACTGGCCGCAGCGGCAGGCCCGCGCCGAACGCGCCCTGACCGAGGCCGCCGCCGCAGGCCGGCCCGTCGCGCTGCTGATCGCCGATGGCGCGGCGGCGGGGCAGGGGCCGCTGGCCTTTCAGACCGGCAGCGATCTGCTGCCCGCCTTGCGCGCGGCACGGCCTGCGGCCTGGACGACCGCTCTGCCGGATGATGCCGATGCGGCGCTGTCCGCCACGCCGCCGGGGCAGTTGGCGACGCTGTGGATCAGCGACGGGCTGGATCATCCGAACCGCGCCGCCTGGCTGGCCGCGCTGACGGCGCGCGGGCCGGTGACGGTGGTGCCGCCCGCCGCGCCGGTGCTGTCGCTGACGCTGGAGGGCGGTCAGACCCCCGCGCTGATACTGCACAGCCTGACCGCCGGTCAGGTGCCGCAGGTCGAGGCGATCGGCCCTGACCCGCAAGGCACCCTGCGCGCGCTGGCCCGGCTGAACCCCGGCGATCCGGTGGCTCAAGGGCAACAGGGGCAGGGGCAGGGGCAGCGCCGCGCCGTGGCCATCGACCTGCCGCCGGAATTGCGCAACCGCATCACCCGCTATCAGATCGAGGGCGTGGCCCATGCGGGTGCGGTGGTGCTGGCCGATGACCGGCTGCGGCGGCACAAGGTGGCGCTGGTCGGCGATGCCGCAGGCGCGGCCGAGGGGCAGGAACTGCTGTCGCCGATGCACTATCTGCGCCGGGCACTGATCCCCGTGGCCGATGTGATCGAGGGCGGGCTGGCCGATGTGCTGGACGCCGCGCCCGATGTGATCGTGCTGGCCGATCAGGTCGGCCTGCCCGAAACCGGGCGGCTGGCGGAATGGGTGCAGGCGGGCGGGCTGCTGATCCGCTTTGCCGGGCCGCGCATGGCCGCCAGTGACCGGCTGGATGCCGAACCTCTGCTGCCCGTCGCGCTGCGCCCCGGCGGGCGCGATGTGGGTGGTGCGCTGTCATGGGGCGATCCGCGCGCCGTCGCGCCCTTTGCCGCCCAAGGGCTGTTCGCCGGGCTGACCCCGCCTGCCGAAGTCACCGTGCGCGCGCAACTGATCGCGCAGCCCTCGCCGGATCTGTCGTCGCGCACGATTGCGGCGCTGGTGGACGGCACCCCGCTGATAACCCGCATGGCCGAGGGGCAGGGGCAGGTGGTGCTGTTCCACGTCACCGCGAATGCGGAATGGTCGAACCTGCCGCTGTCGGGGCTGTTCGTGCAGATGCTGGATCGGCTGATCGGTTCGGCACGGGCCGCGCCCGGCGATGCGCCTGCGGCGGAGACGGCGGATTACTTGGTGCCGCAGGTGCTGCTGGACGGCTGGGGCCGCGCCAGCCCCGCCGCCGATCCGGTGCCGGTCGCGGCGCAGGATTTCGCGCGCGGGCCGGGGCCGGGGCAACCGGCGGGCATCTATGCGGCGGGCGAGCGCCGCGCGGCGCTGAACGCGGGCACGGCGCTGACCCCGGCGCTGTGGGATGGCGCGGCGATCGAGGATGCGGCGGCGCAATCGGGCCGCGCGCTGGCCGCGCCGCTGATCGCGCTGGCGGTGCTGCTGATGGTACTGGATGCGCTGGCCACCGCCGCGCTGTCGCGCCGCCGCCGTTCCGCCGCGACAACCACGGCGGCGGCGGCTGCGCTGCTGATGCTGCTGGCCGCATGGCCCGCCCCCCGCGCCATGGCGCAAGAGGTGCCGCCCGAAACCGCCCGCGCCGCCGATGAGGTCGCGCTGGCCTATGTGCTGACCGGGGACGAGGCCGTGGACGAGACCTCTTATCAGGGGCTGACCGGGCTGTCGCGCGTTCTGTCGCTGCGCACCTCGGTCGAGCCGGGCGCGCCGGTCGGCATTGATCTGGACAGCGACGATCTGTCGGTGCTGACCTTTCTTTACTGGCCGGTGACGGCTGGTCAGCCCGCGCCATCGCCCATGGCCTATTTGCGGCTGAACCACTTTCTGCGATCGGGCGGGATGATCCTGTTCGACACCCGCGACGGCGATGTGACTGGCGTGGGCGGGCCGGATGGCCGGGCCGATCTGGCCTCGTTGGCGGCGCCGCTGGATGTGCCGCCGCTGGCCCCGATCCCCGAAGATCATGTGCTGACCCGCAGCTTTTACCTGCTGCAAGGCTTTCCGGGCCGCTGGCAGGGCGCGCCGGTCTGGGCCGAAGCCCCGCCAGCCGGGGCCGAGGCGGATGAGGGGATGCCGTTCCGCAACCTGAACGACGGCGTGTCGCCGGTCATCATCGGCGGAAACTCCTGGGCCGAGGCATGGGCGCTGGACGATGAGGGGATGCCGGTGTTCCCCGTGGGGCGCGGCTATGAGGGCGAGCGTCAGCGCGAGATGGCCTTTCGGTTCGGCGTCAATCTGGTGATGTATGTGCTGACCGGCAATTACAAATCCGATCAGGTCCATGTTCCGGCCCTGCTGGACCGCCTGCGCATCGAGGAGATGCAGCGATGACCGCCCTGCGTTTCGACCCTGCCCTGCCATGGTGGCTGATCGCCGCGCTGGCGGCGCTTGCGCTGTTGGCGGCGGGGTTTGCGCTGTGGCGCGGCTTGCGCGGCTGGGGCTGGCGCGCGCTGGCCGGGCTGGCGGCGGCGGCGGCCTTGGCCGGGCCTGCGCTGGAAATCGGCACCCGCGCAGGGCTGAGCGACATCGTGATCCTGCTGGATGACCGCAGCGCCAGCCAGTCGCTGCCGGGGCGTGCGGCGCAGACCGATGCCGCCATCGAGGCGCTTGGCCGTCAGATCGCCGCGCTGCCCGATACGGAACTGCGCCGGGTGACGGTGGGCGATGACGGCGACGGCAGTCTGATCGGCACCGCGCTGACCCGCGCCATCGCGGCTGAACCGGAATCGCGCCTGGCCGGGGTGATCGCGGTGACGGACGGGCAGGCGCATGACGCCGCCATGATCCCGTCCGATGCGCCCGCGCCCGTGCATCTGCTGCTGACTGGCAACCCCGGCGATTGGGACCGGCGGCTGGTCATCGACGAGGCCCCGGCCTTTGGCCTGATCGGCGAACCCGCCACCATCCGCCTGCGGATCGAGGATCAGGGCGCCGTCCCCGCCGATGTGACGGCCCAGCCAGCGACACTGCGGATCAGCCTTGATGGCGGGGAAGAACAGGTCTTTGCCGTGCCGGTCGGCGCGCCGCTGGATCTGCCGGTCGTGCCTGCTCATGCCGGGCAAAACGTGGTTCAGATCGGCATCGACCCGCCCGAGGGGCAAGAGCTGACGGCGCTGAACAACTCGGCCGTGCTGTCGATCACCGGGGTGCGTGACCGGCTGCGGGTGCTGCTGGTGTCGGGGCAGCCTCATGCCGGGGAACGGACATGGCGTAACCTGCTGAAATCGGATGCGGGGGTGGACCTGATCCATTTCACCATCCTGCGCCCGCCGGATAAATTCGACGGAGTGCCGGTGGATGAACTGGCGCTGATCGCCTTTCCGACGCAGGAACTGTTCATGCAGCGGATCGACGATTTCGACCTGATTATCTTTGATCGCTATCGGGTGCAGGGCATTCTGCCCGCCGATTATTACGAAAACATCGCCCGCTATGTGGAACAGGGCGGCGCGATTCTGGTCGCCGCCGGGCCAGAGATGGCGGGCGTCGAAAGCCTGAACCTGTCGCCGCTGGGCCGTATCCTGCCCGCGCGGCCCACCGGGCGGGTGATCGACGCGCCTTTCCTGCCGCGCCTGACGGATGAGGGCGCGCGCCATCCGGTCACATCGGGCCTGCCGGGCGCGGTCGGCCCGGAGGATGCGCCTGCCGATCCATGGGGCCGCTGGCTGCGCATGGCCGATACCATCGTGTCGCGCGGGGTGGTGGCGATGACCGGCGCGGATGATCGCCCGCTGCTGGTCCTCGACCGTGTGGGGCAGGGGCGGGTGGCGCAGATGACCAGCGATCAGGTCTGGCTGTGGGGGCGCGGCTTTGAGGGCGGCGGTCCGCAACTGGAACTGCTGCGCCGCATCGCCCATTGGTCGATGCAGGAACCCGAACTGGACGAGGAAACCCTGCTGGCCGATGTCGGCACCGACCTGCGGGTGCGGCTGACCCGGCGTACGATGCAGGACACCGCCGGGCCGCTGCGCATCATCGGGCCAGAGGGGCTTGCGCTGGACCTGCCGCTGACGCCCGCCGGGCCGGGGCGCTTTGTGGCCGATTGGGTCGCGCCGGGGCCGGGGCTGTATCGGCTGGCTGACGGCGATCTGACGCGGGTGCTGGCGCTTGGCCCCGCCGCGCCGCGCGAGTTCGAACAGACGGTCGCCAGCGAGGCTTTGCTTGGCCCCCTGGCGCAGACCAGTGGCGGGGCGGTGATGCACCTGTCGGATGGCGTGCCCGATCTGCGAACCGTGCGCGCCGGGCGGCAGGCCTTTGGCGAAACCGCGCTTGGCCGCTGGATCGCCCTGACCCCGCGCGAGGCGGCAACGGTGACGGGCCTTGCCCGCCGGCCCCTGCTGCCCGGCTGGGTCTGGCTGGGGCTGATCGCTGGTCTGCTGATCGTCGGCTGGTTGGTTGAGGCGCGGCGGCGGGGCTGACGGATCGTGTAGCGCCCAAAGCCGGGGGCGCTTCGCCCCCCGGACCCCCAGAGGATATTTAGGGACCAAAGATGGGCTGCCGTCCGGTTCTGGATTACGCAACCTTGTCAACCCGACCTTTGGTTTGCTAGTCGGTTGGAAACGCGCGAAGGACGGATCATGGCCGATACAAAACCAACCCCCGCCCCCTATACCGAGGCCGATCTGGCCCTTATCAAGCGGATCATCCCGCATCGCTATCCGTTCCTGTTCATCGACAAGGTGCGCGACATCGTGCCTCATCAATCTGCGGTAGGGATCAAGAATGTCACCTGCAACGAGCCGCATTTTCAGGGGCATTTTCCAGCCGAGCCGGTGATGCCCGGCGTCACCATCATCGAGGCGATGGCGCAGACCTCGGCCGTGGTGGTGGGCATCAGCATGAACATCATCGACAAGCCGTTGTTGACCTATTTCATGGGGATCGACGCCTGCAAGTTCCGTCGCATGGTGGTGCCGGGCGATGTGCTGGAACTGCATGTCAATGCCAAGCGCGGCGGCGGCAAGATCTGGAAATTCGAGGGCCGGGCGCTGGTCGATGGGCAACTGGCCGCGCAGGCCGAGTTCACCGCGATGATGGCGCTGAAGGCCGATGACTGACGCCGTGATCCACCCCTCGGCCGTGATCGAGGACGGGGCCGTGATCGGCCCGGACTGCCAGATCGGGCCGTTCTGCGTGATCGGGCCGCAGGTTCGGCTGGGGCGTGGTGTGGTGCTGAAATCGCATGTGGTTCTGGCGGGCGATACGGTGATCGGCGACGAAACCACCGTGTTTCCCTTTGCCTGCATCGGTGAGGCGCCGCAGGATCTGAAGTTTCGAGGCGAGGACACGCGGCTGGAAATCGGTGCGCGCAACCGTATCCGCGAATATGTCACCATGAATCCGGGGACCGTGGGGGGCGGCGGGCTGACTCGTGTCGGCGATGACGGGCTGTTCATGGCCGGCAGCCATGTCGCCCATGACTGCCAGATCGGAGACCGGGTGATTCTGGTGAATAACGTCGCCGTCGCGGGCCATTGCGTGTTAGAGGACGACGTGATCGTGGGCGGTCTGTCCGGCGTGCATCAGTTCGTCCGCATCGGGCGCGGCGCGATGATCGGGGCGCTGTCGATGGTCACGGCGGATGTGATCCCGCATGGTCTGGTGCAGGGGCCGCGCGCGCATCTGGACGGGCTGAACCTCGTCGGTCTGAAACGGCGCGGTGCGGCGCGCTCTGACATTGCGGCGCTGCGCGATCTGCTGACCGCCCTGGGCAGCGGCAGTTTCCGGGAAAAGGCGCGCGGCGCGGCATCCGGCGACCTGACCCCGATGCAGCGCGAGGTGCTTGATTTCATCCTCGGCCCCTCGGATCGCAGCTTTCTGACGCCGCATCCGGGATGAGCGATATTGCCATCATCGCCGGGCAGGGGGGCCTGGCCCCCGATCTGGCCGCGCGGCTGCCCGGCGCGCCCGTCTATACGCTGGAGGGGTTCGCCCCGCCGATCCCGGCCACGCCCTTTCGGCTGGAGCGGCTGGTGCCGTTTCTGGATCATCTGAGCGATACGGGTATCACGCGGGTGATCTTTGCCGGTGCGGTGCAGCGCCCGCGCCTCGACCCCGAGATGTTTGACCCGCGCACCGCGCAACTGGTGCCGCGTATGCTGATGGCGATGCAATCGGGCGATGACGCGGCCTTGCGGGCGCTGCTGGACATCTTCGAGGAATCCGGCCTGACCATCTGCACGCTGCCCGACATCGCCCCCGATCTGGTGCCGGGGCCGGGCCTGCTGTGCGGCCAGCCTGCCCCGCAGGACAAGGCCGATGCCGAACGCGCCGCCGCCATTCTGAAAACAACCGGGCCGCTGGACATCGGGCAGGGCTGCGTCGTGACGGGCGGGCTGTGCCTTGCCATCGAAACCCTGCCGGGCACGCAGGCGATGCTGGAATTTGCGGCCCGCCATCAGGCGCTGCGCAAGACCCCGCGCGGCGGTGTGCTGTATAAGGCTCCGAAGCCGGGGCAAGACCGCCGGATCGACCTGCCGACCATCGGCCCTGATACCGTCGATCAGGCCGCTGCCGCCGGTCTGTCCGGCATCGCGTGGGAACCCTCTGGCGTGATCGTGCTGAACCGCGACGAAACGATCCGCCGCGCGGATGCTCAGGGGCTGTTTCTGTGGGCGCGGGCCGAATGATGGGCAACCCGCGTGCTTCCTGTTTGTCTAAATACGCATCTTCGGGCACCACAAGGCCACCGGCATGAGGTTTTTTCTGATCGCGGGCGAGCCGTCTGGCGATGCCTTGGGCGCGGCGCTGATGGCGGGGCTGCGCGATCTGTCGCCGGGCGCGGCCTTTGACGGGATCGGCGGGCCGCTGATGCAGGGGCAGGGGCTGACCAGCCGCTTTCCCATGCAGGAACTGACGTTGATGGGGTTGACCGAGGTGCTGCCCCGCTATTTCCACCTGAAACGCCGGATCGAGGAAACCGCGCAGGCGGTGGCGGCGGAGCGGCCCGCGGCGCTGATTACCATCGACAGTCCCGACTTTTGTCTGCGGGTGGCGCGGCGGGCGCGGGCGCTGTGGCCGGATTTGCGGGTGATCCACTATGTCGCGCCCTCGGTCTGGGCGTGGCGGCCGGGGCGGGCGGCAAAGATGGCGCCTGTCGTCGATCACGTTCTGGCGCTGCTGCCGTTCGAGCCGCCCTATATGCAGGCCGCCGGGATGAGCTGCGATTTCGTCGGCCACCCGATCGCCACGGCAACCCCGGCCAGCCCGGATCAGGCGCAGGCGTTTCGCGGGGCGCATGGCATTGCCGCAGATGCGCCGCTGGTCCTGTGCCTGCCCGGATCGCGCCGGGGCGAGATCGGGCGGCTGACCGCGCGGTTCGGCGAAACGCTGGGGCTGGTTGCGACGCAGGTGCCGGGGTTACGGGTGGTGCTGCCGACGCTGGATAATCTGCGCGCCGAAATCGAAACCCGCAGCCGCGACTGGCCGGTGCAGCCGCTGATCGTGACCGGGGCAGAGGACAAGGCGGCGGCCTTTGCGGCGGCGGATGCGGCGCTTGCGGCCTCGGGCACGGTGTCGCTGGAACTGGCGCTGAACGCGGTGCCGATGGTGATCGCCTATGACATGGCACCGATCAGCCGCTGGATCATCCTGCGTATGCTGCTGACCGATACGGTGACGCTGGTCAATCTGGTCAGCGAAACCCGTGCGGTGCCGGAATTCATCGCGGCGAACTGCCGCCCTGCGCCGATGGCGGATGCGCTGGTCGATCTGCTGCGCGACGGCCCGGCGCGGCAGGCGCAACTGGATGCCATGGCCCTGACCATGCAGCGGCTGGGCCAAGGGGGCGAGCCGCCCGGCCATCGGGCGGCCCGTTCGGTTCTGGCGGCGATTACTGCGCCGCAACCACGATGATTTCCACCTTGTAATCCGGCGTTGCCAGCGCCGATTCGCCGGTGGCGCGGGCGGGCGCATGGCCGGGGGCGACCCAGCCATCCCAGACGGCGTTCATTTCGGCGAAATCGGCCATATCGGCCATCCAGACCTGTGCGGTCAGAATGCGGGTCTTGTCGGTGCCCGCCTCGGCCAGCAGGCGGTCGATCTGGGCCAGAACCGCCTTGGTCTGGTCGGTGACGGATGTGCCCGGCTCTCCGACCTGACCGGCCAGATAGACGATGCCGTTGTGAATGACCGCCTGGCTCATCCGCTGGCCGGTCTCGATCCGTTTGATGTCGCTCATGTTATGCTCCGCTCCACAGGCGCCAAAAGAATATCGCTGTCATGCCGAATCCGACGGCGGCGATCAACAGGCGAAGCGCGGGCATCGGGATGCGCCGCGCCACCGGCGCGCCCATGGCACCGCCGATGATCGTGCCTGCCGACATGATCGCCGCCGGACCCCAGACGATCTGCCCGCCCGCTGCAAAGACGGCAAAGGCGATCACCGCCAGCGCAAAGGACAGCCAGCTTTTCAGCCCGTTCATCTGATGCAGGTCGGTCATGCCCCACATGGAAAACATCGCCAGCAGGATGATGCCCAACCCGCCGTTGAAATAGCCGCCATACACCGCCACCGGCAGCAGCGTGCCCAGCCCGAATGGCGCAACGGCGTGCCGCCAGCCCGCCGCCGCCTGCCGGATGCGCGGCCCGTTCATAAAGATCAGCGTCGCCGCCAGCAGCAGAAAGGGCACCAGCAGGGCAAACACCTTGTTCGAGCTGACCAGCAACAGGCCCGAGCCGACCGCCCCGCCGATCATCGTCCAGACCGTCACCCGCAACAGCGGCGCCTGCGAGATTGCGGCAATATCACGGCGAAAGCTGATGGTCGCGGCCAGATAGCCGGGCAGTGCCGCAACCGTGGTGGTGGCATTCGCGGCAACGGGCGGCACGCCGGTAAACACCAGCGCCGGAAAGGTGATAAAGGTGCCCCCGCCCGCGATGGCGTTCAGCACACCGCCCAGAACTCCGGCAATGAACAGCAGCAGAAAATCGGCCATGCGCCCCCCTTGATGCCCGCGATCAAGGCGACGGTTGGCGCGATTGTCAACGGGAGGGGGCTGGACTTTTGCCAGGACGCGGGCCAAGCGGGGGGTATGAACGCTGTTGCCCTTGGTCCGCTGGTCTTTTCCGCCGAACGCTTTACCGCCATCGCCGCGCTGGCGGTGTTCGTGCTGCTGTCAGAACTGCTGGCGCGGCGCGTCCACCCCCGGCTAAGCACCTGGGCGTGGCTGTCGGTGCTGGTTTTCGTGCTGGCGGCGCGGTTTGGCCATGTGCTTGAGTATATGGACACATTTTCCGCCCAACCGTGGCGCGCTCTGGCCTTGTGGCAGGGCGGGTTCAAGGTGTCGAACGGCATCGTCGCGATGATCGTGTTCACCTTTGTCTATCTGCGCCGCCACGGCAACCTGCTGCGCTGGACGGTGCCGCCCGCCGCCGCCGGGCTGGTGACGGCGGTGGCGCTGATCCTGTGGACCGGCGGCGTTCCCCCTGCGGTTTTGCCCGAAGAACAGTTCCAGACGCTGGATGGGCAGGGCCTGATCCCGGCCAGTCTGGTCGGTCAGCCGGTGGTGGTGAACCTGTGGGCGACGTGGTGCGGCCCGTGCCGGCGCGAAATGCCGATGATGGCGGATGTCGCGCGCGACAACTCTGACACGGTATTCCTGTTCGTCAACCAGCGCGAGGATGCCGCCCGGATCGCCACCTATCTGGCGACCGAGGGCATCAACCTGCCCAATGTGGTGCTGGATCGCCATGGGCGCTTTGGCCGCCATTATTCCTCTATCGGCCTGCCCGCGACGCTGTTTGTCGGGCGCGACGGGGTGCTGCGCGGCGTCCATGTGGGCGAGATTTCACAAGAACTGCTGCTGTCGCGCATGGCGGCGCTGGAATAACGAAAGGCGGCCATGACAGCCGCCCTTCCTTTTCGGGGTGGGGTTCGGATCAGGCCGATTTGCGCTTGCGACGGGCGGCAAAGCCCAATCCGCCAAGCGCCGTCACCAGCAGGCCAGCCGCAGCAGGCACCGGCACGGGGGCCGGGGCCATGGTGTCAAAGCTGACCTGAACGCCGACGCCATTCGTCAGGGCGTCGCCTGCCAGCACGTCGAACAGGATCGAAAAGCTTTCGCCCGCCTTCAGTGCAAAGCCAGACAAAAAGCCCCCGCCGAACGACACCAGACCGCTGTTATAAGGCGCGATGACCGTGCTTTCCGACGTGCCGACCAGCGTCGCGGTGATCTTGCCGACATCACTCGCCCCGCCAACGGCGCTGAGCGCGATCTGATCGACGGTCAGATCCTCGGACGCGGTATAGTCGTATTGGAACGACGTTCCCGGCGCCGACACGATGCCGCCGACGCTGAGATAGCTGTCATTGGCCACGATGGAGGTGGTCGCAGCCGAAGCCGCCGTCAGCGACGCCAGCGTTACCGCGCCGGCGACCGCAGCCGTCTTGAAGATAGAAGGAACCATTGAATTGCCCAATCTTGTTACAACAGTGGACAAGCCTGCGGCTGTCCAAGGTTAACCTAGGTTTGGGAAATTATTGCAGCAACGACAATGCGCGCGCTGCCAGATGCACAACAGAATAACGCCCCAAAACGGCACATTCCCGCCGGGCAACATTCTGCAAACAGGCATAAATCAGCCGCTGACGCACAGCGACTGAAAATTATGTGTGTTTAGACTATCCGATAAGACCGTTATGCGCAAGTCCCAGAATGAGGCAAAACAACCGGCTGCGGGTGCGAAGTGATCCGCCGCAGCCGGTGTGTGCAGCCAGCCCTTACGCTTCGGGGATATAACGCGGCAACAGCGGCAGGCTGTCTTTCAGCATTTGCTGAAGCCGCGCCTCGGCCTGCTGGTCGGTTTCGCCGTGATTGATCGGGGTGATGATCCGCACCAGCGCGCCATCGGTGCGCTGAATGGTGATCGCATCCCACAGCAGCCACATCTTGGCCGCGAAATCCCATGCGGTGCGGCGGCCATGCTGTTCGAACCAGTAATAGACCATCATTCGGGTGTTGCCCTGCTGGATGATCGCCCGGTTCAGGTTGAACGGCTGATCCAGCCCCAGTTGCGGCGCAATATCTTCGCGCTGAAGCCAGGCGATTTCCCAGCCAGAGCCGGGCAGGCAGATTTCAGGCGAATGGATGCCGCCCTTGGACTGATCGTAGTAATAGGCCGAAAAGAACTGCACCGGCGCGCTGGAATCGGGGTGGATATAAGACGCCGAGATATAGTCATCTGCCGCCAGCGACCGTGCGATGGCC
Organism: Paracoccus sp. (in: a-proteobacteria); assembly: GCF_030538755.1. GTDB lineage: Bacteria > Pseudomonadota > Alphaproteobacteria > Rhodobacterales > Rhodobacteraceae > Paracoccus. The sequence goes on from NZ_JAUNTJ010000003.1 coordinate 98,413, forward strand.
GGGTCAAGCGGGGTCGGCCCGTCCGACCGCCATTCGCCGATGCGGGTCGGGAACAGCGTCAGCGGTGTGCGATCGACCTGAATGGTCTGCACTTCGGGGCGCATCTGAACCGCAACCGCCCCGGCGATCAGCAGCGCGGTGGCGGCGATCAGCGCCTTGGACGGTTCGATCAGGCGCAGGCGGCTGAATTGCGTGCCCAGACCGGCGGTGTTCAGATCCAGCGCGTCCACCAGGCTCAGCCGGTCGCGGCGCAGGAACAGCAGCACCCATGCCAGCAGGAACAGCATCAGCACACACAGCAGAAACACCACCCAGCCTTCGAAAAAGTGGGTAAAGCCTTCCAGATGTTCCAGCCCGACATAGTTCACGATCCAGCCCGCAAAGGCGATACGGACCGAGTTCATCAGCACCGTGATCGGCGCGGCGGCCAGCAGCAGCACGGCCTTGTGCCAGACCGGGCCGCGATACAGCACCGCAAAGATATAGCTGAACGACAGGATCGGGAACAGGTAACGCAGGCCGGAACAGGCCTCGGCCACATGCAGTTTGTAAACGCCAAGGTCGATGATATTGCCTTCAAGGAACACCGGCACGTCGATCAGGCGCAGGAAAAACACGCCCAGTTCCGACGAAATCAGCTGAAGCCAGGTGGACATCTTGAAATACAGCACACCCGGCAGCGGCAGCATATAGACCAGATGCAGCACCGGCGGCCAGAATGCCTTGCCCTGCGACCATCCAAAGGAAATCAGCAGAACGGCGCCAACCCACAGGATCAGCGCATAGGCCACCAGATCGTCGATCCCCGACAGGGTGCCAAGCGCGCCAAACAGCATCGCCACGATCAGCAGCACCACCCCCGGCCAGCGGTCCGTGACCGGGCCATCGCGGACGGGTTCCTCTTTAAGCTGGCGCAGGAACAGCAGCGCCGACAGCACCGGGATCAGCGGCCCGTGGCTGTATTCCGGCAACTGCCACGCACGCAGCAGCGCCGTCACCCCATCGCTGAAAAAGGCGAGGGCTGCGACGCAGGAAATGGCCAGCCAAAGCAGGCCGGGGCGCAGCCAATCAGACAGGGCAAAGCTGCTGCGGGGGGCGGTGGTCTCGGTCATCTGGGAACTTTTCCGGCACTCTGAAACGCGGACTATATAACCCTTTGGCCCGATAAAATACAGCGGCAAATCCTGAAAATGCGATCAAGTTTCCTTTTGTGCCGCCATCCGGCTGCGGCGCGCGCGCAAGGCCAGCCCCGGCAGAATCGCAAAGCAATCGGCATAGCGGCGCGCCAGCCTGCGCGGGTTGCTGGCCATGCGCCACGCCCATTCCATTGCAATCGACTGCACCCATTTCGGCGCGCGGACCTGACTGCCGGCAATGAAATCCAGCCCCGCCCCGACCGAGGCAAAGCCGCATTGCAGCGCGGATTGCGCGGCATAGGCGGCGAAAATTTCCTGTTTGGGCGCCCCAAGGGCCAGAAAGCACAGGCCGATATCCTGTTCGCGCAGCAGGTCGATGGCGTGATCCGCCGCAGGCCCCCGTGGATCGAATCCAAAGGGCGGCGCGTGACGCAGCGCGACGTTCAGGCCGGGATGAGCGGATTCCAGCCGCTGCGCCGTCAGCGCCAGCACCTCATCCGTCGATCCCAGCAGGCCGACCCGTGTGCCGGTCCGCGCGGCCAGCGCGGCCAGCGGCTGCACCAGCTCTGATCCGGGAATCAGCTCGACCTGCTGCCCGGCCAGCCGCGACAGCCAGATGATCGGATTGCCATCGGCGACGACATGGCTATGCGCCTGATAAGCCCCAAGAAAAGCGGCATCCTTGCGCAGCTTGACCAGATGATCCAGATTCAGCGTTGCCAGCGTAAAGCCCTGCCGCGCTGCCATTTTCTGTTCCAGATCGGCCAGCAAGCCCGCGCGCGTGGGGGCGGTGATATGGATGGATTCGGGCCGATTATTGGCAAAAACGGGAATCCGCACGGATTCTTGCCGCTGATTCATCACTTGGTTACCCTTGACGTTTACAGATCAACACAGACAGCAACTGCCTTGCATCCTCAGATAGCATGATCCATGGCAACGGAAAATATGTGTAACTGACGCATCGGCGGTAAAGTGAGGTTATGATAAATGGTCCCTGGTGCCCCTGATCTGACGGTGATTATCCCGGCCAGCAACGAACAGGATTACATCGACCCCTGTCTGGCCGCGCTGCTGGCGCAGGATCAGGCGGCGGGGCGGGTGCAGGTGATCGTCGCCGCCAATGCCTGCAAGGACGCGACCGAGGATAAAGTGCGCGGCTGGACCGGGCGCTTTGCGGATCGGGGCTGGGATCTGCGGCTGCTGTCGATTCCCGAACCGGGCAAGGTGAACGCGCTGAACCGGGCCGAGGCGGTGGCAGACCCGGCTGCGCCGCGCGTGTTTCTGGATGCCGACGTGATCTGCGAACCGGCGCTGTTGGGGCAGTTGCGCGATGCTTTGGCCGTGCCGCAGCCGCGATACGCGACCGGCACCTTGCAGGTTGCGCCTGCCCGCACCGGCACCACCCGGCGCTATGCCCGCATCTGGACGGAACTGCCCTTCGTCAAGGGCGGGGCGGTCGGTGCCGGGCTGTTTGCGATCAACGCTGCCGGGCGGGCGCGATGGGGGGCGTTTCCCGATATTATTTCCGATGACACCTTTGTGCGCCTGAACTTCACCCCGGATGAGCGGGTCGAGGTGCCCGCCCGCTATATCTGGCCCATGATCGAGGGGTTCGGGCCGCTGGTGCGTGTGCGGCGGCGGCAGGATGCCGGGGTCACGCAACTGGCCAAGCACTGGCCCGACCTGCTGCAAAACGAAGGCAAGGCCAGCGTCACCCCCGGCCTGCTGATGCGGCTGGGGCTGACCCGGCCTGCGTCGATGCTGACCTATCTGGCCGTCCACTTTGCCACCCGCATGGACCGTGGCGACGGCGGGTGGAGCAGGGGGCGCTAGGGTTGCGGGGCAGGTGGCAAAGGCGCTACAGCCCGTGCGTGTTCAGGTAAATGGTGGCCGCGATGACAGATCAGACCGAAACCCCGACAATCGCCTATCTGACCGGCGATTATCCCAAGGTGTCGCACACCTTTATCCAGCGCGAGGTCGCGGCGCTGCGGGATCTGGGGCTGGACATCCGCACCTGCTCGATCCGCCGCCCCCCCGCGCACGAGGTTGCGGGCGATGCCGAACAGGCCGAGCTGGCGCAGACCTTTTATGTGCTGTCGCAGGCCAAGCGTCCGCTGCGGCTGATCGGCGCGCATCTGGGCGCGCTGCGGCGCAATCCGGGCGGATGGGCGCGGGCCTTGGGTCTGGCGTGGCGCACCCGTTCGGCCGGGGTAAAGGCGGCGCTGTGGCAGATGTTCTATTTCCTCGAAGCGGGGGTTCTGGCCGATCACCTGCACCGCATTGGCGCGCGGCATCTGCATAATCACTTCATGGATTCAAGCTGTTCCGTGGCAATGCTCGCGTCGGAAATCAACGGCACGCCGTTCAGCTTTACCCTGCACGGCCCGACCGAACTGTATGAGCCGCACCGCTGGCGGCTGGATGAAAAGATCGCCCGCAGCGCCTTTTCTGCGTATATCAGCCATTTTGCGCGGTCGCAGGGGATGCTGTTTTCTGACCGCGACCACTGGAACCGGATGCGGATCGTGCATTGCGGCATCCAGCCCGAACGCTACGCCGGGCCGCGCGCGACGCCGCCGGGCAAGACGATGGTGTTTATCGGGCGGATGTCGGGGGTCAAAGGCGCGCCGTTGATGATCGAGGCGCTGGCCGCCCTGCTGCCGCAGCACCCCGATGCGCGGCTGGTGATGATCGGCGACGGGCCGGAACGCCCCGCGCTGGAAGCGCAGGCCCGCGCCTTGGGGCTTGGCGATGCGGTGACGTTTACCGGCACGCAGACGCAGGATCAGGTCGCCGCGCATCTTGCCAAGGCCGACCTGCTGGCGCTGCCCAGCTTTGCCGAAGGTGTGCCGGTTGTTCTGATGGAGGCGATGGCCGCAGGCTTGCCCGTCGTTTCAACCCGCATCGCAGGGATTGCCGAACTGATCGAGGATGGCGCATCGGGCTATCTGGTGCCGCCGGGCGATCTGGATTCGCTGGTTGAACGGCTGGATGCCCTGCTGAACGACCCGGAACTGCGGGGGCGTATGGGGCAGGTCGGCCGTGCCAAGGTCCGCGCCGACTATGCCATTACATCCGAAGCGGCCTGGCTGGCCGATCTGTTCCGGGGCAGTCTGGCAGGCGATCTGCCCGCGACCCTGCGTCCGCCTGTGGCTCGGTAACGGTCCGCGTCACGACAAATGCCCCGTGCGCACCCTGATTGCGCGGCGGCAACCCGCGGGCTGATGAAGCAGGCCCGCACGCGCGGGGGCGGCGCGACAAGCGAAAAGTGCCGGACGCGGCTGATCCGGATGCCCTTGGACGCGCGGGGGCAGCCTATGCCTCATGGTCGTTGATAAACTCGGCGTCTGAATGCCTGCGCGCATGGAAAACCGGACTGCTGCCGGTGAAAACTGCGCTGCGCCAACCTTGGCGCGCTCAGGCCACAGCCCTCCGCCCTCGTTCGGCACCGGCAACGGCTGCTGCGGCGCGACGGGATGGTGCGGCAACGCGCGAGGTAAACTCGACCCGCCCGGCCAGCGATCCGGCGATCAGCCATGTCAGCGGCGTGACGTTGGCATTGGGGATCGTGTCGATCATATTGGCGATCAGCATCAGCGACAGCGCCGCCGACGCTGTGTCAAGATCCCCCCGGCGCCGCCGCGCCAGCAACACGACCGGCAGGATCAGCAAGCCGTAATAAGACAGATAACCGACCCAACCGGACGACCCCAAGGCCATGATCCAGCCGCCATCGGTTACGCTGACGTCTTGCCCGGTTTCCTGATCGCGGACCCGGTTGCGACCCCAGCTGCCCCAGCCGAAAAGCGGGCGTTCATTGGCCTTGTCCAGCAGCATATCCTCATTGCGGATACGATAAGCCAGCGAGTCGGCGCGCTGTTCGTTAATGCTGCTCGACCATTCCAGCACGGTATCCAGCGGCACCAGCCCGGCGCTGCGCATCATCGGAAAGGTCAGGATGAACAGGCCGATCAGCGCCGCGACCATCAGTTGCAGGCGAACGCCGCCGAAGATGATAAACGGCAACAGCGCCACAGCAATGGCCGTCGCCCCCATGTTGCGGCTGATGAAGGTGATGAACAGCAGCCACATCAGCGTCAGCACCCAGCGGGTCGGGTTGCGCAGCGGATCGCGTGCCTGTTTCACCCCGCGTCGCGGTGCCGCCTGCCGCCCCGATGGTGCGGCGGGTTCCTGAACCGCTGTGGTGTTGTCGGTTGCGTCCAGCGCGGCGGGCCTGCGCCCGCGCCGCGTCTGCGATGCCTGCTTCAGCCGATCCGACGACACGCGCCACAGCGCCGCCGTGGCCAGACAGCACATCGCGCAGAAAATGCCGACCGCCAGCCCGTGCGACATGAACACCATCGGGCGATAGCCATCGCGCACATGCTGAACAAAGCTGTGCTGGTGATAGCCGTAAGTCAGCCGGTGCAACTGCGGGCTGAACCGGGCCTCCCACAGCATGAAGGCGGAATAGATCAGCACGGCGGTCACAAGGATGCGCAGAAAGGTGATCTGCGCCTCGGGCGTGCCCAGAAAGCGGCGGGCCAGAAAGAACGGGATCAGGGTCATGATCGCGTCCTGCATCAGTGAAAAGCCGTCGAACATGGACATCGGCAGCACTGTCACCGGGCCGACGCGGAACGCATCCATATTGGTAAAGGCGACGGCCAGCGGCGTCAGCACGAAGGTCAGCATCAGCATTAGAAAGACAGGATGCCGTTTGCGATGCGCCAGCTTGCCCGCCACCGTATCGCGCACCGTGCCTGCCGCCCGCACCGTTGCCCGCGCTGCACGGCGCATTTCGTCACGCGACCGGCCAAGCGCCAGCACCAGCGCGCAAAAGGCCGGCATGGTGGCTTTGTCCAGATCGGGCAGCAGGGGGATATTGATGACAAACCGCTGCGGCAGAAACATCTGGCCCAGCAAAAACGTCCAGATCAGCGCCGGAACAAGCTGCATCCGCCGGAACAGCAGGATGGCCACCAGCGGGTAGCTGAACAAGGCAATATAGACCATAAAGATAAACCCAAGCGCGACAATCGTGACGGCAGATGCCGTATCATGTCATCAAATCCCGTCAAGGCGAAGAGTTTGCCTGCAAATTTACGCGATTTTAAGCCACGGCAGGGCATGTTGCGGCAACAAACCGCCGCCGTGGCAAGACAGCGGCGGGTGACTATGCTAGGGCAGCGGGCGCATGACCAACCTGACAGAGAAGGTCTGATGGTGTTTTATTCTCGGTTGCGCGCGGCTGGTGTCTGGCGCGTTTTTTCCTTGCTGATGGTTGTTGCCGCAGGTGCGGCCTCGGCTGGTCCGGTGCGGTTTTCCGTCAGCGATCAGGCGGTTGCGCCCGCCGCGCGCGGGGTGACGGTGACAATCGACAGCGTGGGCGAGGGGTCGTCGTTTTTCCCCGGCGGCGATTTCGAACCGATCATCCATCGCGACTGGCTGTATGCTTCGGACGATTCGCCGGACGATCAGCCGGGGCAGATCGTGGTCGGCGCGCAGGATGTCAGCCGCTGGGATGTGCTGCGCGATGGCGCGCTGGATGGTGCTGATGTGCAGGTGCTGCGGATTGAAAACGGTCAGTTCCGCGAGGTGCGCAGCGGCACTCTGGCACCCGGCGGCCATGCGGTTTCCGGGTGGTTTCCGCTGACCACCGGCATCGTTTCGCTGCATCCCGGCCTGACCCGCGCAACCGTCAGGATCAACGATTGGGAACGCCCCGGCGTGCCGCGCTGGTTCACGGTGCGCGCCTATGACAACCGGGGCCGCCTGTCGGATTACGCCGTCCCCGCGCGGGTCGAGGTGCCGCAGGAACTGCAACAGCAAGCCAAGCGCGACGATGCCGACCGTCCGTCGCAGCCGCCGCCCTCGGTCGATGATCCGTCAGCCGACGCTGACCCGCGCGGGCCGCTTGCGCCCCAAGGGGTGACGGCGCAGATGGCCCCCGGCGCCGTTGTCAATCTGAATTGGGAACTGCCCGCCGATGACGACGACATCGTGGGAGTTGTGATCTATCAATCCTATGTCGCGCCTGAACAGATGCGCGGTTTCGGCCTGACCATGACCGACGCCACCTCGGGCGAGCCGGTGCGGCGCGGCGATCTGATCGTGCTGCGCAAGGTCATAGATCAGCCTGACCGCACCAAATTGTTGTCGGACCGGGTGTGGACGGCGGGTGTCGCCTCTGGCTGGCTGCGCCGCATGATGCCGGATTTCAACGACATGCCGGGCGACGCGTCATGGTCCTATCGCCCGCACGATCCCGACCCGGCGCGCGCATGGGGCGGGCGCAGTTATCTGCATGTCGAATTGCCGGGGCGGACGCGCTTTTCTTTTGGCGTTCATAATCACGCTGGCACGGAACAAAACTGGTATGAGGTGCTGCGCCCCGGCGTGGAATATACGGTTTCGGCACGGCTGCGCGGCCAGCGCGCCGGAAGTGCGCGGTTCCGCCTGCTGGGCACTGATTATCAAGATTTGCCTGCCCTGTCGTTGGACTACGGCACCGAATGGGCGAATGTCAGCGCCACCTTTACCGTGCCCGAGGTGCTGACCGGGGCGCGGCCCATCGGGCAGATGGTGCTGGCCTTTCAGGGGCCGGGCTGGGTCGATGTGGATGATGTGCGCGTTCATCGCAGCGACACGCCCTTTCTGGCGCTGAACGCCGATGAAAGCGCCGCCTTGCGCGATGCGGGTGTTTCGGCGCTGCGGTTTCACGGGATGGTGCGCACCGGCACCGATACCTATGATCTGCCCGCGCTGCTGCGCCGTGGCGGGTTCCGTCTGAAAAGCCGGCAAATGGCCGGGATGCCCGATTCTCTGGGCTGGGCGCAGGACGCGGCGGCGGACCCGTGGCTTCAGATCGAACCGCATCTGAGCGATGAGGAATGGCGCGGGCTGATCGAATATCTGGCCGCGCCCTTTGATCCGGCGACCGATGACCCGGCAGATAAGCCTTGGGCCGCGCTGCGGGTGGCGCAGGGACAGGCCGCGCCCTGGACCGATCAGTTCGACCGCCTGTATTTCGAGGTCGGCAACGAAACCTGGAACCCGATTTTCCGCCCTTGGGTCTTTCGCGGCATGACTGATGCGGCCACCGGCACCGACTATGATAACGGGCAGGTTTACGGCCTGTTTCAGGCGCGCATCGCGCAAATCCTGCGTTCCAGCCCGTGGTGGGATGCCGCCGGGCTGGAAGACAAGCTGGTCTTCGTGATCGGTGGCCGCGCGGGCTTTGATTTCACCACCAGCGCGGCATCGACCGCCGGGCCTGCCGATGCCGCGGATCTGCTGACCATTGCGGCCTATAACGGCGGCTGGGACGAAAACGAAGGCCCGCCACGGCGCAACCGGGCCAGCTTTGTGAACCTGCTGAATCAGGTGCTTCAGGTGGTGCCGCAGCGCATCGAGCAGATGTCCGGGGGGGCGGAAACGCTTGCTGCCCGAACCGGGCACCGTCCGCTGATCGGCACATACGAAGCCGGGCCGGGCTATGTCATGAACGGGTTGAACGGCGCCAGGCTGTCGGGCGAACAGCAGCAGGAACAGGAACAGGTGATGAAAAGCCGCGCCGCCGGAGTGGCGACGCTGGACACCTTTCTGATGCAACGGCAGTTGGGCATGACGGTGCAGAACTTCTTTACCTTTGGACCGGGCGAATATTGGCGCTCGCACCAGCAATGGTATAACGGCGGCGAACCCTATCCGGCGTGGAGCTTGCTGGCCGCAATGAACCGCCATGGCGCGGGCGAAATGTTGGCGGTAACGGCCTCGGGCGATATGCCGACGCAGCGTCTGCACAAGGCCGAAAGGCGCGCTGCCGTGCGCCGTGCGCCGCAGGTCGCCGTTTACGCCGCCCGGCAGGATGACCGGCTGACGGTCTTTGCCCTGTCGCGGCAGGTGCCCGACACGCCCGATGGCCGCGATGCCTGCACCCCGGTCGAGGTTGCCGTGCCCGTGACCCGCGCGCAATCGCTGCGTCTGATCCGCACCGGCGGGGCTTATGACGATAACTTCACCACCGGCCCCGCCCCGGTGATCGAGGATGTCGCGCTGGACCCGGCCCTGATCCGCGACGGGTTGCTGAGGATCGGCGGAGCCGACAGCGGCGCGCCGGACTGCGGGCTGCCGGGCGCGTCGGCCTATATCTATGTGATCGAGGGGGCCGCGCCGTGATCCTGCGCAGAGGTTCGCCCATCGTTCATACAGCTGTGCGATGGGCTATCGACTTTGTTCGGCAAAGGCGGCACAAGCTGCGCCGGAAAGCTGTTTTCCTATAGTTTGTGCGTTATCGTTTCATGCAGAATCCATCGTTCTTGCGCCGTCTGACCGGCGATTCCGGGTCTTTACGCGCGCGCAGCATCCGTGCTTCGGCCATTACGGCCGGCGGCATTTTCGCACAGCGCGGCCTGAGTCTGGTCAGCAACCTCATCATGACCCGCCTGCTGGTGCCCGAGGCGTTCGGCCTGATGGCGATGGTGGTTGTGGTGCATATTCTGGTCACGATGCTGTCCGACATCGGCATCCACCAAAGCATCATCCGGTCCGAACGCGGCGATCAACTGCATTTCCTGCGCGCGGCATGGTCGGTGCAGATCGTCCGAAGCACGCTGATTACGGCGGCGGTGGTGACGGCGGGCCTGGGTGTCGGGGTGCTGGGGCCGCGTCTGGCCGCGCCCGACAGCGTTTATGCCGATCCGCAACTGCCCTGGCTGATCGTGGTGTCGGCACTGGCGATGCTGTTCAAGGGCTTTGAATCGACCGGGATCGCGCTGGCCAAACGACGGCTGATGCTGGGCAAGATCACCCAGATCGAGATCGGCAATCAGATCATCGTCATCATCCTGATGGTGCTGCTGGCGCAATGGCAGGCCACGGTCTGGGTGCTGCTGCTGGGGATGATGCTGGGCGCGCTTCAGCGGATGATCTGGACCCATATCGCCTTTCGTGACACGCCGATGGGCTGGGTCTGGGATCGCGAGATCGCGGCGGATCTGTGGCAATTCGGGCGCTGGCTGATCGTGTCGTCTTTGTCAACCTTTGTCGTCAATCAGGGCGACCGGCTGATTTTGGGCGCTTTCTTGGATAAGACCACCTTCGGTATCTACGTCATCGCGGCGCTGTGGATCGACGCGGGCGCGAACCTGATTTCCATGGTCGGATCGCAGATCGCGCTGGCAGGGTTCGCCGAAAAGCTGCGCACCGCCCGCGATCAGTTCGCTCTGGTGTTCCGCAAGGTCATGCGCGTCTTTGCCGTGCTGGTCGTTGCCACATTTCTGGGCGGGTTCTTTATCGGCCCGCTGCTGATAAAGGTGCTGTATACCCCCGAATACCACGCGGCGGGCTGGATGGTTGCGCTGCTGTCGTTCCGCTTTCTGTGCGCGCGCACCACGCCCTATGCCATGTTCCTGCTGGCCGAAGGGCAAAGCCGCACCGTGGCCTTTGTCTCGATCGTCTCGGCGGCGATCATGATGCTGGGGCTGCCGCTGGTTCTGACACAGTTCGGGGTGACTGCGGCGATCACCATGATTGCGCTGGCACCGATCTGGGCCACGCCGCTGCTGGTCATGCAGGCGCGGCGGCGGATGCCCGACCTGCCGCCCTTTGGTTTGGAGCTGGCGCTGATCGCCGCCACGGTTGCTGTGGCGATTCTGGTAGCAGTGACGGGGCTTTATGGTGGCTAGGGGGCGCCGGATGCCCCCTTGCGGCCAGCCCGGAATTGGCGTCTGATAACGCAAACAACCGTGGGGACACAGATGGCAGAGGCAGCGGGGCTGGCCCATACAATCGGACCTTTCGTCGTTCTGATGGGCGCGGCGGTCACGGCCGTGCCGCTGTTCCGGCGGCTGGGGCTTGGGTCGGTGCTGGGGTATTTCGCGGCAGGTGCGCTGGTCGGGCCATCGGTCTTCGGGGTGTTTTCCGACCCCGCCTCGATCCTGCATTTCGCCGAACTGGGCGTGGTGATGTTCCTGTTCATCATCGGGCTTGAGCTGCGGCCGCAGACCTTATGGCGGATGCGTGGGCAGATTTTCGGCCTTGGGCTGGCGCAGGTCGTCACCTGCATCACGCTGCTGACTCTGGGCGGAATGCTGATCTTTGGCATGACGCCTGCCGTGGCCTTTGTCGGCGCATCGGGCTTTGTGCTGTCTTCGACGGCCGTCATCATGTCGATTTTGCAGGAACGCGGCGAAATCGCCAGTGTCGAGGGGCAGCGCGCCGTCTCGATCCTGCTGTTCGAGGATCTGATGATCGTGCCGCTGCTGGCCTTTGTCGCCATGCTGTCGCCCGTGACCAGCGGCGAAAGCGGGGCCGGCGGCATCCTGATCGCGCTCGGCGCCCTGGCGGCGCTGATTGCGGCGGGGCGATGGCTGCTGGACCCGTTCTTTGCGCTGCTGGCCCGCGTCCGCACGCGCGAGGTGCTGACGGCGGGCGCGCTGCTGGTCGTGCTGGGCGCGGCGCTGCTGATGGAGTGGGCGGGGCTGTCGATGGCCATGGGCGCGTTTATTGCAGGCGTCATGCTGTCGGGGTCGAGCTATCGCCACCAGATCGAAACCGATATCGAGCCGTTCCGCGGCCTGCTGATGGGCCTGTTCTTCATGGCCGTGGGCATGTCGCTGGATCTGCGCGTGGTTGCGCAAGACTGGCCGCTGCTGCTGGCGATGCTGCTTGCCGCCGTGATCGTCAAGGCCGCCGGGATCTATGGCGTGGCGCGGCTGTTCGGCTCGACCAACCGGGCGGCGCTGCACCGGACCTCGATGTTTGCGCAGGGCGGCGAGTTTGCCTTTGTGCTGTTTCTGGGCGCGGTGTCGGGGCAGGTCATCACCGAACACCAGAACGCGCTGTTTTCCAGCGTGGTGATCCTGTCGATGGCGCTGACGCCGCTGGTCCTGATCGCCGCCGACCGCCTGTTGAAGGCCGAGGCCCCCTTGATGGACGGCATCGACGCGCCGCGCGATCTGCACGGGCAGGTGCTGATGATCGGCTTTGGCCGCTTTGGGCAGATCGTGTCGCAGATGCTGCTGCGGCAGAACGTGGATGTGTCGGTGATCGAAACCGACCCCGATCTGATCCGCATCGCCAACGAAGCGTTCGGCTTCAAGATCTTCTACGGCGACGGCGCGCGGCTGGACATCCTGCACCATTCGGGCGCCAGCGATGCCGAGGTCATCATCGTCAGCATTGATGACAGCGCCACTGCCAGCCGCATCGCCGAACTGGTGCGGCACGAATTTCCCATGGCGCGGCTGCTGGTGCGATCCTATGACCGCCGCCACGCGGTTGAACTGATCCGTGCGGGCGTCGATTTCCAGATCCGCGAAACGCTGGAATCGGCGCTGGTCATGGGCGCGCAGGGCCTGCGCGAACTGGGCCTGTCCGAGGCCGAGATCACCCTGACCACCGAAGACATCCGCCGCCGCGACGCCGAACGCCTGACCATGCAGATACAGGGCGAGATGCGCGATGGCCTCGACCGTCTGGTCCGGCCCACGCCAGAACCGTTGACTGCCCCCCGCCCTCGTTCCACCCCCACGCAGGAGAACCCCGCATGACCACCATCCTCGGCCTGTCCGGCAGCCTGCGCCGCGCCTCGCTCAACACGGGCTTGCTGCGCGCGGCGGCTGAAACCGCGCCCGATCACGTCACCGTCGAAATCGGCTCGATCCGCGAGGTGCCGTTGTATGACGGCGATCTGGAATCCGCCCATGGCCTGCCCGCAGCGGTGCAGCAGTTGCAGAAACAACTGGGCGCGGCGGACGGGCTGTTGCTGGTGACGCCCGAATATAACAACGGCATTCCCGGCGTGTTCAAGAATGCGCTGGACTGGATGTCGCGCGGTCCGGGGCTGGATCTGTTCGCCGGAATGCCGGTGGCGGTGATCGGTGCCTCGCCCGGCGGGTTCGGCACGATCATGGCGCAGGATCACTGGCTGCCGGTGCTGCGCACATTGCGCACCCGCCCGTGGTTCGAAGGCCGGATGATGGTGTCGCGCGCAGGCAACCTGTTCGACGATGACGGCAACCTGACCGACGACAAAACGCGCGAGACCCTGGCCGGGTTCATCGCCGGTTTCGCCGCCAGCCTCTAGGTTGCGCGGCTCAGGGCAGGCGGGCGATCCGCTCGGTCAGCAGATCAAAGAAGCCCGCCGCATCCACATCGCGCATGAACAGCGCATTGGGCGCACGCTCGCTGACCCGCCACCAGTCGGCCACGGTCATGCCAAGGGTGAATTCGCCTCTGGTCTCGATCTCGACGTTGATCTCGCGCCCGGAAAACAGCTCGGGCCGTAACAGCCAGGCGATGGTGCAGGGGTCATGCAGGGGCGCGCCCTCGCTGCCATATTTCTCGCGGTCATAGCGTTCAAAGAAATCGGTCCAGCTTGCCACGGCAGGCCCGCAACGGTTGGACAGGGCGCGCATCCCCTCGACCCACGCCCGGTTGGTCAGCGCGGCATGGGTCACATCCAGCGGCATCACGACCAGCGGAACGCCCGCACCAAACACGATCGCGGCGGCCTCGGGATCGACATAGATGTTGAACTCGGCCGCAGGGGTGATGTTGCCCACCTCGAAATAGGCCCCGCCCATCAGCACGATCCGCTGAACCCGCGCCACAATATCCGGCGCACGCTGAAAGGCAGTGGCGATATTGGTCAGCGGCCCGATGGGCACCAGCGTAACCGTGCCCGCCGGCTCGCGCCGCAGCGTGTCGATGATAAAATCAACCGCATGCTGATCCTGCAAAGGCAAAGATGGCTCGGGCAGTTCGATCCCATCCAGCCCGGTCTTGCCGTGAACATGCTCTGCCGTGACCAGCCGCCGCTGCATCGGCGCATCGCATCCGGCAAAGACCGGCACATCCGCGCGCCCCGACAGCTCGACCACCTTGCGCGCATTCAGCGCCGTCAGCGGCAAAGGCACATTGCCCGCCACCGCCGTCACCCCCAGAACCTGCAACTCAGGCGAGGCCAACGCCAGCAGAATGGCCACCGCGTCATCCTGCCCCGGATCGGTGTCGATGATGATCTTTTGTGCCATGTCGTCCCTCATGAAAAAGGGCGCAGCCAGACCCGCGCCCATCTTTGGTCTTTAAATATCCTGGGGTCCGGGGCAAGGCCCCGGTCCGGCCGTGCCGCCGGATTAACCGTCGAAATTGACTTCCTCGATCAGCCGCAGCGCCTGCGGACGCAGGTTCGACACCTCGGGCAGGGCCAGAGCGTCGGGGGCGAAATCGCCCCAGCTTGCCACCAGATCCGAACGCGGCACGCCGTCGATCACCGGGAATTCATTGTTCGATTCGGCATAGATCCGCTGCGCCTCGGGGCTGACAAGGAACTGCATGAACTTCAGCGCCGCATCGCGGTTGGGGGCGGCCCTGGTCATGGCGACGCCGGAAACGTTCACATGCGTGCCGCCATCCTCAAAGGCCGGGAACACGATCCGCACCGATTCCGCCCACTCTTTCTGTTCGGGATCGTTCAGCATCACACCCATGTAATAGGTGTTGCCGATGCTGATGTCGCATTCGCCCGCCCAGATGGACTTGACCTGAGCGCGGTCGTTCCCCTCGGGCTTTTTCGCAAGGTTTCCGCGCAGGGCGGTCAGCCATTCGCGGGTCGCTTCTTCGCCGTGATGGGCCATATAGGCGGCGGTCAGGGCGATGTTGTAATCATTGCCGAAGGTGCGCGAACAGATGCGGCCCTGCCATTTCGGATCGGCCAGATCCTCATAGGTGGTGACGTCGCCATCGGCCACGCGATCCTTGCTGGCATAGACGATACGGGCGCGGGTGGTGACGCCGAACCATTCGTTATCGGCATCGCGCAGCCCCGCCGGGATCGCCTCCAGCGCCGGGTCTTGGACCGGCTGCAACAGCCCGGCATCCTTGATCTGCCCCAGCCGGGCAATATCGACGGTCAGAACGATGTCGGCGGGGGAACGGTCGCCTTCGGCCTGCAACCGCTCGACCATGCCCTGATTGATATAGGACGAATTAACCTTGATTCCGGTTTCGGCGGTGAACGCCTCGATCACCGGGTCGATCAGCATCGGCTGACGATGGGAATAGATGTTCAGCTCTTCAGCCAGCGCGGGCAGGGCGGTGCCGGCGATCAGGGCAGCAAGGACGACAGAACGCATGATTGACTCCTCCAGTCGGACACGGGCCGAATCTTGGCACCACGGGTCTTGGGCGTCAATGCCGACAAAAAAACTTTGGAATTATTCCGCACCGACCCGCATTGACCCCGCCGCGCCGCCGCGCTAACGCCCGGCCATGGCGCGCGCTCCCTTGTTACAACTGACCGGCATTTCGCTGACCTTCGGCGGCAATCCGGTTTTCGATGACCTGTCCTTGACCGTTCAGCAGGGCGACCGGGTGGCTTTGGTCGGGCGCAACGGCTCGGGCAAATCGACGCTGATGAAGGTGATGGCCGGGCTGGTCGAACCCGACAGCGGCGCGGTGGTGACGCCTGCGGGCACCAGCGTCGGCTATATGGAACAGGAACCCGACCTGTCGGGCTTTGCCACGCTGGGCGATTTCGCCCGTGCCGCTTTGCCCGAGGGTGAAGGCTATCGCGTTGAAATGGCGGCGGAAGGGCTGGGGTTCGACCCGTCTGCTCCGGTTGCCACGGCATCGGGCGGCGAACGGCGCCGCGCCGCACTGGCGCGGCTGCTGGCCGAGGCGCCCGACCTGATGCTGCTGGACGAACCGACCAACCATCTGGACATTCAGGCCATCGGCTGGCTGGAATCGCATCTGGCCGAAACCCGCGCCGCCTTTGTGCTTATCAGCCACGACCGTGCCTTTCTGCGGGCGCTGACCCGCGCGACGCTGTGGATCGACCGCGGCGAGGTGCGGCGTCAGGACAAGGGGTTCGACGGGTTCGAGGACTGGCGCGAAGAAACATGGGCCGCCGAGGACGAGGCCCGGCACAAGCTGGACCGCAAGATCAAGGCCGAGGCCCGCTGGGCGGTCGAGGGCATCAGCGCCCGGCGCAAGCGCAATCAGGGCCGCGTCCGCGCTCTGGCGGCGTTGCGGGCCGAACGCGCCAGCCAGATCCGGCGGCAGGGCGCTGCGGCGATGGCGCTGGACGCCGGGCCGCAATCGGGCAAGCGCGTGATCGAGGCCAAGGGTATCAGCAAGGCATTCGGCGACCGGGTGATCCTGCGCCCCTTTGACCTGCGCGTGCTGCGCGGCGACCGGGTGGCCTTCGTCGGCCCGAACGGGGCAGGAAAGACCACGCTTATCAAGATGTTGACGGGCGAAGTTGCGCCCGATACCGGCTCGGTCGTGCATGGCACAAACCTTGAAATCGCGGTCTTCGATCAGGCCCGCGCGGCGATTGATCCCTCGGTCAGCCTGTGGGATGCGCTGACCGGCGATCCCTCGATGCGGGTGTCGGGGCGGGCGGATCAGGTGATGGTGCGCGGCAATCCCCGCCATGTCGTTGGTTATCTGAAAGATTTTCTGTTCGACGAGGCGCAGGCCCGCGCGCCTGTCGGCAGCCTGTCGGGCGGCGAAAAGGCGCGGCTGCTGCTGGCGCGGATCATGGCGCGCCCCTCGAACCTGCTGGTGCTGGACGAACCGACCAACGATCTGGACGTGGAAACCCTTGATCTGCTGCAAGATATTCTGGGCGAATACCAAGGCACCGTGCTGCTGGTCAGCCACGACCGCGACTTTATCGACCGGGTGGCCGATACCACCGTCGCGATGGAAGGCGATGGCCGCGCCGTCATCTATCCCGGCGGGTGGAGCGATTACCGCGCCCAACGCCCTGCCGATGCGGCCACGCCCGTTGCCGCACCCGCCCCGGCAGGCGCGACCCCGACCGCCCCCCCCGCGCGCCCCAAACCCGCGCGCGAGGGGTTGAGCTTTACCGAAAAGCACCGGCTCGACGCGCTGCCGGCGATCATGGAACGGCTTGAGGCAGAAATCGCAAAATTGTCGGAATTTTTGTCCGACCCCGAGTTGTTCACCTCGGCCCCGGCGAAATTCGCCAAAGCATCCGAGGCTTTGGCCGAACGGCAGGCCGCGCTGGCCGCTGCCGAAGAAGAATGGCTGGAACTGGCTGAACGGGCAGATTGACCTCTGTTAAATCTATCGTAACATTTTCATGTCAGGCTAACCCAAACGGAGGGCTGATATGCTGATGATTTCTGTTCTTGCCACCGCTGGCCTGTTGCTGGTGCCTGTCATTTTGCCGCGCGTGCGCCCGCGCAGGCGTGCGCTGGTGCCGGGGCTGCGCCGCTGGCTGCACTGACCGGGGCCTTGCGCCCGGCCTGCCTCTGCCCCCAAACTGGCAGCGGCGCTGCGGAGCACGGCGAACCGCCGCCGGTAAGGGGGGCAGATGACGGTTCTGGATGGTTTGCGCGTGGTGGAAATCGCGGGCCTTGGCCCGACGCCATTCGCGGCGATGTGGCTGGCTGATCACGGGGCCGATGTGATCCGCATCACCCGCCCCGGCGCCCGGCATGTTCTGGGGCTGGACCGGGATGTGCTGGACCGGGGCCGCGACTGGCTGGAGCTGGACCTCAAATCCCCGGCAGGCTTGTCCACCGCCCGCGACCTGATCGCCCGCGCCGATGCCGTGATCGAGGGGATGCGCCCCGGCGTGATGGAACGGCTGGGCCTTGGGCCGGGGGATTTTCCCGACAATCCCCGGCTGGTTTACGGGCGGATGACCGGCTGGGGGCAGCACGGGCCTTTGGCGCATTCCGCCGGGCATGACCTGACCTATATCGCCATCACTGGTGCGCTGCACGCTATCGGCCCGGCGGATCATCCGGTGCCGCCGCTGAACCTGCTGGGCGATTTCGCGGGCGGCTCGATGTATCTGGTCGCGGGGATGCTGGCGGCGATCTGGCGCGCGCAGCGGACCGGGCAGGGGCAGGTGGTGGATGCGGCGATCAGCGATGGCGTGGCGCATCTGATGGCGATGATTTCCGGTATGAGGGCGGCGGGTGCGTGGCACGACCGGCGCGGCGCGAACCTGCTGGACGGGGCCGCGCCCTATTATACCGTCTATGAATGCGCCGACGGGCGGCATCTGGCCATCGGCGCGATCGAGCCGCAGTTCTGGGCCGAGTTGCTGCGCTATCTGGAAATCGACCCCGCCAGCCTGCCGGACCGCGCCGACGCGGGCAACTGGCCCGCGATCCGTGCGCGTCTGGCCGGGGTCATCGCCACCCGCCCGCGCGACGACTGGGCCGCGCTGTTCGAGGGCACCGATGCCTGCGCCGCCCCGGTTCTGTCGATGGACGAGGCGCCGCATCACCCGCATATGGCCGCGCGCGGCAGCTTTGCCGGGGCCGAACCCGCGCCCGCGCCACGCCTGTCGGCCAGCCCGGCGGTGCTGCGGCAGGGGCAGGCGATTGACGCCGCGCGGGCCTTGGCCCGCTGGCAGGGTTGACATATTGAATTTTGAATATGGTATAGAAAAGCCGAGGATAAATATTCCGAAAAACCGGGGCATTCAGGAACAAGAGGTCAGGATGAGCCGCTATCCCGTGAACATGAATCTTCACCCCGAGGTCAGCGGCTTTTTCGATCAGGCGACCAATACCATCAGCTATATCGTCAAAGACCCCGGCTCGGACGCTTGTGCGATTGTCGATTCGGTCATGGACATCGACTATGCCGCCGGGCGGATCACCCATGACCATGCCGACCAGTTGATCGCGGAGATTCAGGAACGCGGCCTGCGGGTCGAGTGGATCATCGAGACCCATGTCCACGCCGACCACCTGTCCGCCGCGCCCTATCTTCAGGATCGGCTGGGCGGCCGGATCGGTATTGGCGAGAACATCCTGATCGTGCAGGAAACTTTTGGCAAAATCTTTAACGAAGGGACCGGGTTTCAGCGCGACGGCAGCCAGTTCGACCGGCTGTTCGCCGATGGAGACAGCTATCAGATCGGCGGGATGAGCTGTTTCGTTATTCACACGCCCGGCCATACGCCGGCCTGTATGACTCATGTCATGGGGGACGCGGCCTTTGTGGGCGATACGCTGTTCATGCCCGATGGCGGCAGCGCGCGGGCCGATTTTCCGGGCGGCGATGCCGGGGTGCTGTATGACAGCATTCAAAAGGTGCTGGCGCTGCCCGACGACATGCGGCTGTTCATGTGCCACGATTATGGCCCCGAGGGGCGCGATTTCGCATGGGAAACCACCGTTGCTGCGCAAAAGGCCCATAACATCCATGTCGGCGGTGGCCGCGCCCGCGCGGATTTCGTGCAATTGCGTCAGTCGCGGGATGCCACGCTGGACATGCCGCGGCTGATCCTGCCCTCGTTGCAGGTGAACATGCGCGCGGGTGAGGTGCCGACGGATGCGGACGGGCGGCCCATGCTCAAGGTGCCGGTGAACGGGCTGTAGGCGGTAATGCGGGGGCTGTCGCGCTATCTGCCGGTGCTGGAATGGGGGCGGCGCTATGACCGGCGCAAGCTGGCGGGCGATCTGCTGGCGGCGCTGATCGTGACGATCATGCTGATCCCGCAGTCGCTGGCCTATGCGATGCTGGCGGGGCTGCCGCCGCAGGCGGGGATCTATGCCTCGATCCTGCCGATCATGCTGTATGCGCTGTTTGGCACCAGCCGGGCGCTGGCCGTGGGGCCGGTGGCGGTGGTGTCGCTGATGACGGCGGCGGCGGTGGGGCAGGTGGCGCAGGCCGGGACCATGGGCTATGCCGCCGCCGCACTGACGCTGGCGCTGTTGTCGGGGCTGATGCTGCTGGCTATGGGTCTGTTCCGGCTGGGTTTTCTGGCAAGCTTTCTGTCGCATCCGGTGATTGCGGGGTTCATCACGGCTTCGGGCATTCTGATCGCGGTGGGGCAGGTGCGGCATCTGCTGGGGATCGCGGGCGGAGGCCAGACCCTGCCCGAGATGCTGCCGCCGCTGTGGGCCAATCTGGGGCAGGCGAACCCGTGGACGGCGGCCATCGGCCTGCTGGCGCTGCTGTTTCTGGGCTGGGCGCGCAAGGGGGCGCGCCCCGCGCTGCGCCGCATCGGTCTGCCCGAGGTTCCGGCGCGTGTGCTGGCCCGCGCTGTGCCGGTTGTGGCGGTGGCGCTTGGCACGCTGGCGGTGGTGCTGTTCGATCTGGGTGCGCGCGGGGTTGCGGTGGTTGGCGCGGTGCCGCAGGGCCTGCCGCCGCTGACCCTGCCGGATCTGTCGCCCGCCCTGCTGGGGTCGCTGCTGCTGCCTGCGGCGCTGATTTCGGTGGTGGGCTTTGTCGAGTCGATCTCGGTTGCGCAGACGCTGGCGGCGCGGCGGCGCGAGAGGATCGACCCGGATCAGGAGCTGATCGGCCTTGGCATGGCCAATATCGGCGCGGGATTCACCGGCGGCTATCCGGTGACGGGGGGCTTTGCGCGCTCGGTGGTGAATGATGATGCGGGGGCGGAAACGCCGGCGGCGGGGGGCTTTGCTGCTGTGGGGCTGGCGATTGCGGCGCTGCTGCTGACGCCGCTGATCGCCGATCTGCCGGTGGCGGTTCTGGCGGCGACGATCATTGTTGCGGTGCTGGCGCTGGTGGATTTCGGCATTCTGCGCCGGGCGTGGCATTACAGCCGCGCCGATTTTGCCGCCGTTGCCGGAACGATTGTGGTGACGCTGATGCTGGGCGTGGAAACCGGGGTGATGGCCGGTGTGGGGCTGTCGATGGCGCTGCATCTGTTCAAGACCTCGCGCCCGCATATCGCCGAGGTGGGGCTGGTTCCCGGCACCCAGCATTTCCGCAATACGCTGCGCCACGAGGTGCTGACCAGCGCGCATCTGCTGACCATTCGCATCGACGAAAGCCTGTATTTCGCCAATGCCCGTTTTCTTGAGGATTACCTGCTGGATCGAGTGACCGCCGATTGCGGCATCCGGCATGTGGTGTTGATGTGTTCGGCGGTGAACGCCATCGACCTGTCGGCGCTGGAAAGCCTTGAGGCGCTGAATGCGCGGCTGGTTGAAATGGGCGTGACGCTGCATTTGTCCGAGGTGAAAGGCCCGGTCATGGACAAGCTGCGCCGCTCGCAATTTCTGGGGGAACTGTCGGGCCGTGTGTTCCTGTGTCAGTTCGATGCGATGCGGGCTTTGGTGCCCGAAGGTGCGTATTTGGGCAAACAGGAAGCCTGAGCTTTCCTTGGCGCTGCGGCTGTTTTAGACCCGGCGGCATGGACAGGGATTTTCCTTTTGCGCTGCGCGGGCAGCGGATCGGTTTGCTGGGCGGGTCGTTCGATCCCGCGCATGACGGGCATGTGCGGATCACCGAAGAAGCCCTGCGCCGTTTTGGGCTGGATCGGGTCTGGTGGCTGGTCAGCCCCGGCAATCCGCTAAAGCAGCGCGGGCCGGCGCCCTTGCCGCAGCGGGTGGCGGCGGCGCGGGCGATCATGCGCAATCCGCGGGTGACGGTGACGGGGATCGAGGCTGCTTTGGGCACGCAGATGACGGCGGATACCATTGCCGCCTTGCAGGCGCGTTATCCGGGGGTGCGTTTCGTGTGGCTGATGGGGGCTGACAATCTGGTGCAGTTCAGCCGCTGGGATCGCTGGCGCGAGATTGCGGCGCGGGTGCCGATTGGGGTGATTGCGCGCCCCGGATCGCGTTTGCGGGCGCGTCTGTCGCCTGCGGCGCAGATCATGGCGCGCTGGCGGCTGCCCGAATCGCAGGCGCGGCGGCTGGGGTCGGCCAAGGCGCCGGCCTGGGTGTTGGTGAATGTGCCGATGTCGAATCTGTCCTCGACCGCCATTCGGGCGCAGCGGCGCGGGGTCGTGACATGAGGCTGGGGCGGCGGGGTTTCCTGCTGGGGGCGGCTCTGCTGCCTTTGGCCGCGCGGGCCGAGGGGTTGGCGATGCGTCCCTTGCCGCGTCCGCTGCCGGGCAGCGCGGCGATCATCGGGCGCGCGGGGCTGGCCGGTGTGGTGGAATATGCCGTGCTGGATGCCATCAGCGGCGAGCTTCTGGACAGCAGCGGTCAGCAGGGCGCTGTGCCGCCGGCCAGCACGCTGAAATCGTTGACGGCGATGTATGCGCTGGATCGGCTGGGGGCGCAGCATCGGTTCCGCACGCGGGTCATTCGTGCGGGGGATATGCTGGTGCTGGCGGGCGGCGGTGATCCGCATCTGGATACGGACGGGCTGGATGCGCTGGCCGCCGATCTGGTGGCGGCGGGTGTGGACAGCCCGGCGCGCTTTGCTGTCTGGGGCGGGGGATTGCCGCGGCTGGCGCAGATCGCGCCGGGGCAGGCGCCGCATCTGCCCTATAACCCGGCGCTGTCGGGGGTGATGCTGAACTTTAACCGCGTGCATCTGGGATGGCGGCGCAGCGGGGCCGGGTATGACATGCAGGTGCAGGCCCGCGCCGCGCGGCATTCGCCCCGCGCCTATACCATCCGGGCCGAGGTGGCGGAGCAGCAGTCGGTGTTCCGCTATCTTGGTGAAGGCCCGCCCGAGCGGTGGCAGGTGTCGCGCGCCGCCCTTGGGCAGCAGGGCAGCCGCTGGTTGCCGGTGCGCTTGCCGGAACTGTATGCGGGCGACGTGTTTCAGACGCTGTGCCGGGCGCGCGGGCTGGTGCTGCCCGCGCCCGAGGTGATCGACGACCTGCCTGCCGGGGGGGCCGAGGTGGCGGGTCTCGACAGCGCGCCCCTGGTCGGGATCGTGCGGGATATGCTGCGCTTTTCCACCAATATCACTGCCGAGGCCATCGGGCTGGCGGCCAGCGGGGCGCAATCGCCCGAGGCCAGCGGGGCGGCGATGGCCGAATGGCTGCGCGGGCAGGGGGTTACGGGCGATCTGCGGTTTGCGGATCATTCCGGCCTGTCGGATGTCAGCCGCATCGCGCCGCTGACCATGGCGCGGGCCTTGGCCGGGCCGGGCCTGCGGTTGGGCTTGCCCGATCTGTTGCGCGACCGGCCGCTGGCCGACGATCTGGGGCGCGAGGCCGATCTGCCCGCCGCGCTGCGCGCCAAAACCGGGACGCTGAATTTCATCTCGAATCTGGCGGGTTATGCCGATGTGTCGCAGCGGGGCCGGGTGGTGTTCGCCATTGCCTGCGCCGATCCGGCGCGGCGTGCCAGTGCCGCCGGGCGTGAACAGGTGCCGGGCGTGGCGGCGTGGACCCGTTCCGCGAAACGGCTGCAACGCGACCTGATCGCGGGCTGGATGGCGCGGCTATAGCACGCGGTGACGGACCTGCGCCGACAGCTCGATCGCGGCGGCGTGGAGGCGCGGGATGTCCAGCTCGTGCCGGATTTCCAGCAGCATTTCGGCCTCGGTCTCGCCCAAAAGACCATCGGCGGCGGCAACGTCGCAGGCCAGCGCATAGGCGGTTTCATACAGCCGTTGCGGCAGGGCATCGCGGATCAGGCCGAACAGGGCGTCAAGGCCGTCTTCCTCTTCGAACAGGGTCAGAACGGTCTGGCTGACGGCGCGGATGCGGTCGGTATCATAGCTGGCAAAGACCGGCGCATGATCGACCATGCGCTGAATCGCCACCATTTCGGATGTGCGCATCGTCTCATCCGAAAAGGAAACGGCGACCATGACGGCCACCAGCGCGTCGCATTCGGAAAAACCGGGGTGTTCGAGGGTCATCAATCGCTCCTGCGTTTGGTGTGAAATTATTGACCATTGCGCGCCGTTTCAATAAGCCGCGCCGCAACA
Source organism: Paracoccus sp. (in: a-proteobacteria) (assembly GCF_030538755.1). Classification (GTDB taxonomy): domain Bacteria; phylum Pseudomonadota; class Alphaproteobacteria; order Rhodobacterales; family Rhodobacteraceae; genus Paracoccus. The sequence goes on from NZ_JAUNTJ010000003.1 coordinate 122,208, forward strand.
CCCAAGGAGAAACGTGATGACCACCCTGCGCGATGCTGCGATGAAGTCGAAGGCCTGGCCGTTCGAGGAGGCGCGCCGGGTGCTGAAACGCTATGAAAAGAAAGACCCGGACAAGGGTTATGTGCTGTTCGAAACCGGCTATGGTCCGTCGGGGTTGCCGCATATCGGCACCTTTGGCGAGGTGGCGCGCACCACCATGATCCGCCGCGCCTTCCAGATCATCAGCGACATTCCGACCCGGCTGTTCTGTTTTTCCGACGATCTGGACGGGATGCGCAAGGTGCCCGACAATGTCCCGCAGCAGGACATGTTGCGCCAGCATTTGCAGGAACCGCTGACCTCGGTGCCCGATCCCTTTGGCGAATACCCCAGCTTTGGCGATCACAACAACGCCATGCTGCGGCGGTTTCTGGATACGTTCGGGTTCGAATATGAATTCTTCAGCGCGACCGAATTTTACCGTTCCGGCCAGTTCGATGAAACGCTGCTGAAGGCGGCGGAAAAATATGACGAGATCATGGCGGTGATGCTGGCCTCGCTGCGCGAGGAACGGCAGCAGACCTATTCCTGTTTCCTGCCGATTCACCCGGAAACCGGGCGGGTGCTGTATGTGCCGATCAAGCATGTGAACGCCAAAACCGGCGAGATCACCTTTGACGACGAAACCGGGCGCGAATGGGTGCTGCCGGTCACGGGTGGCAACGTCAAGCTGCAATGGAAGCCGGATTTCGGCGCGCGTTGGGCCGCGCTGGACGTCGATTTCGAGATGTATGGCAAGGATCACAGCACCAACACGCCGATCTATGACGGCATCTGCCGCATCCTGGGCGGGCGGGCGCCGGAACATTTCACCTATGAGCTGTTCCTTGACCAGCACGGGCAAAAGATCAGCAAATCCAAGGGCAACGGGCTGAGCATCGACGAATGGCTGACCTATGCGGCCACCGAAAGCCTGTCCTATTTCATGTATCAAAAGCCGAAAACGGCCAAGCGGATGTATTTCGATGTCATCCCCAAGGCGGTGGATGAATACCATCAGCAACTGCGCGCCTACCCGGATCAGACGCCAGAACAGCAACTGGCGAACCCGGTCTGGCATATTCACGGCGGCAATGTGCCGGCCAGCAATCTGGTGGTGCCGTTCCAGATGCTGCTGAATCTGGCCTCGGTCGCGGGGGCCAAGGACAAGGACGGGCTGTGGGGCTTTATCCGCCGCTATGCGCCCGAGGCCAGCCCGGAAACGCATCCCGATCTGGATCAGGCGGCGGGCTTTGCGCTGCGCTATTTCAACGATTTCGTCGCGCCGACGCGGCAGTTCCGTCTGCCGGACGATCAGGAACGCGCGGCCATTCAGGATCTGGCGGCGCGGCTGGCGGTCTGGGATGGCCCGGCCGACCCCGAGGCATTGCAGTCGATGGTCTTTGCCGTCGGCAAGGACCACGGGTTCGAGCCGCTGCGCGACTGGTTCGGGGCGCTGTATCAGGTGCTGCTGGGGGCGGATCAGGGGCCGCGCTTTGGCGGCTTCATCGCGCTGTATGGCGTGGATGAAACGCAGGCGTTGATTGCCAAGGCTTTGGCGGGTGATCTGGTAAAGGGCTGATCTGACAGGCGAAAACTGGCTGTTGCGCCGCCTTGTGTTGCAGGGCGCGCGCTGCATTCAGCGGTTGTTAACCTTTTGGCAACTATTTCTTCACGCATTGCGGGGGCCGCGGTCCCTTTGCTGCGTGGAGAGAGACGGATGAACATTGCCATCACCAACGGCCTGACCCTGATGCCACCGGATTTCAGCGCGGGGCTGAATGTCTGGTCGCGCACGACCGGCCGCCCCGGAACGCCGCTGTGGTCGGCGGCGACGAATGCGGCCATCGTGCCAGCCGATCAGGATTTCGGCACCTGCATGGAAATCATCAAGACGGAATCGGTGACGCGGCTGCGCTTTGTCGGGGAAACCCCCATGATTCCGGGGGTTTATCTGCGCATTTCCGCGCGGGTCAAGGCGGTGGCCGGGCCGCTGCCCAGTGTGCGCATCGGCGCATGGGCGGGGAACGGGTCGCGCGCGAATATCAGCAGCGTCACGCAGGTCGGCCCGGCGCGCGCGCTGACCGGCTATGGCCGCGTGGTCGAGGTCAGCGCGATTGTCGGCGTGGGCACCCGCCCCGGCGTTGACATGAGCTGGGGCACCAACGCCGTCTTTGGCCATTTCGGCATCGACCTGACCGGCGCGAACGGCGGCGCGGTGCGCATCGAATCGATCCGGGTCGAGGATGTGACGGCGGCCTTTGTGCCCAGCATGATCGACTGGGTGGACGTGCGCGACTATGGCGCGCGCGGCGACGGGGTGACGAACGACCGCGCGGCCTTTGTGGCGGCGGACCGGGCGACGCAGGGCGGCTCGATTCTGGTGCCCGAGGGGACGTATCTGATTAACAGTGACCTGTCGATCGGCTCGCCCATCCGGTTCAAGGGGCGGCTGAAGGCGCCGGTGCGGGCGCGCATCGTGTTCATGCAGAACTTTGATTTCCCGACCTATGCCGATGCCTTTGGCAGCGAAACGCTGGGGTTCAAAAAGGCGTTGCAGGCGCTGTTCGGCTATACCGACCATGTGTCGCTGGACCTGTGCGGCCGCCGCGTGGACCTGACCGAACCGATGCTGATGCACGAAATCATGCCGGGCCTGACCGCGTGGTCGAACCGCCGGGTGATCTGCAACGGTCAGATCATGGCCGCCGAAGGGGGCAAGTGGACGACCGGCGTGGCCACCAGTCAGGCGACCTATAACGTCAACGCGCCCTATCGGCTGAGCAACGTGGCGAATGTCGCCGCCATCGAGGTGGGCAGCCGTGTGAGCGGCAACGGCGTGGGCCGCGAGGTCTATGTTCAGGCCAAGGACGTCGCGCGCCGCACGCTGACGCTGTCGCAGCCGCTGTATGGCGGGGCGGGCACGCGCAGCTATCGCTTTGAACGCTATCGCTATCTGCTGGATTTTTCGGGGATGCAGGGCTTTGACCGGGTGAATTTCACCGACATCGAATTCCAGTGCAACGGTCTGTCCAGCGGCATCATGCTGGCCCCTACCGGGTCGATGTTCGCCATCCGCGACTGCTATATGACCCGCCCGCGCGACCGGGGCATCACCTCGATCGGGCGCGGTTGTCAGGATCTGCTGGTGGACCGCTGCCAGTTCCTGTCGAACGAGATGGACAAGCTGGCGCAGAACCGCAGCTCGGTTGCGATCAACGTCAACGCCAATGACGTCAAGATCCGCGACAACCGCTTTGTGCGCTTTGGGCATTTCATGGTGGCGAATGGCGGCGGCCATATCATCACCGGCAACCACTGGTTTCAGGGCGACGGCGCGGCGAACGGGCTGCGCTATGCCGGGCTGGTGCTGACGCTGGAAAACGTGCAGACGACGATCACCGGGAATTATGTCGATAACTCGTCCATCGAGTGGACGAACGAACATTCGGCCACGCCCGATTTCACCGGCAACCAGTTCAGCTTTGGCGGGCTGACCATTACCGGCAACACATTCTTGTGCAGCAACACCGCGTCGTGGTTCACCTGGCTGACGATCAAGCCCTATGGCAAGAACCACTTTATCCACGGGCTGACGGTTTCCAGCAACGTGTTCAAGGCGCTGGACGGCAATGTGGAACGGGTGGACCGGGTGGACACCACCTTTGCCGATCTGGATCACAATCAGGCGCGCAACGTGCATTTCACCGGCAACATGTTCAACGGCATCAACACCTATGTCGCCAACCCGCTGCTGATCCGGTATACCCAAAGCACCGCATCGGCGACATGGACCTTGCCCGCCGCGACCGGCCTGCCGTTCCAGGGCTGGACCAAGACGGTCGAGTCGGTGACGGCGGAAACCGCGATCACCAATGCCAGCAATGTGCAGGTGGCGGAAATGCCATGGGTGCGCAGCCGCGCGGGTAACAACAACCGCCGTATTCAGCTGAACTGGCGTTCGGCGGTCAAGGGGCGGGTTGCGGTTCTGGCGCGGATGGATTCGCCGCACTGATCTGTTCTTATTGCCAAAACAAGCGCCGCCGCAGGGTTATCCTTGCGGCGGTGTTGCCATATCGGCGGGTGTCAGCCGGAACGCCGCGCCAAAGCCCGCGTTCAGCAGCGCCGATTGCGGCGTCAGGTGCCAAAAGCGAAAGTCGGGCAGGTCGATGAACACCGCCGCGCGCGGATGCGCCGCCAGCCAGCGGGCGCGCATCTCGGGCGCGGCATCGTCAAGGCGGCGGGCGATCACCTGAACCGACAGGCGCGGATGGGTTAACGGATCGCCCTTGCCCGGCGGTGCCTCGACCAGCAGGGCGGCGCGGGGATCGGTGCCTAGCGCGCGGCTATGCACGGCAAGGCCGGACAACAGCGCCAGCGGCGCGCCATCCGGCCCGATCTGGCAGGCGATGCGCGACAGATGCGGATGGCCGCTGTCCGGGTCCAGCACGGCCAGAGTTGCGTGGCGCATATCGGCCAGCAGGTTGCGGGCAAGGTCGCGGGCGCTGTCGTCGGTCTGGCGGATCGGGTTCATGGCGCGATCCTGCGCGCAAGTCGGGGCGTTGACAAGACGGGGCGCGCGCGAAACTGTGGCGGCATTCCAAGCCCTGTGACAGCCCGATGTTCTATCGCCCCGCCATTCTGGACCTCCGCTTTCGCCGGGCCGACCTGTCGGCGGGCCTGACCGTTGCCATCGTCGCGCTGCCTTTGTCGATGGCGATTGCCATTGCCAGCGGCGTCGGGCCGGATCGCGGACTGGTGACGGCCATCGTCGGCGGGTTTCTGGTCAGCGCCATGGGCGGCACGCGGCATCAGATCGGCGGGCCGGCGGGGGCGTTCATCGTGCTGGTGTCGGCCTGCGTGGCGGCCATCGGCGTGCAGGGGCTGATTCTGGCCACGATGATGTCGGGGGTGATGCTGGCGCTGCTGGGGCTGTTCCGCATGGGCGGGACGATCCGCTATGTGCCCTATCCGGTCATCCTTGGCTTTACCGCCGCCATCGGCGTCATCATCCTGACCAGCCAGATGAAAGACCTGTTCGGCCTGCAATTGCCGGGCGCCGAGCCGGGGCCTCTGATCGAGAAAATCCCGGCGCTGCTGGCGGTGCGGGATACGGCCAGTTGGGCCAGCCTTGCCATTGCGCTGCTGACCATCGCGACGATCCTTGGCTGTCAAAGATGGGCGCCGCGCCTGCCGTCGCTGCTGATCGCGGTGGCCGTGGCGACGCTGGCCGGGCTGGCGTTGCCGGTGGAAACCGTGGCCGACAGGTTCGGCGCGCTGCCTGCCGGGCTGCCGATGCCCGAACTGCCCATGCTGTCGCCTGAAACGATGCGGGCGGCGCTGCCCTTTGCGATCAGCTTTACCCTGCTGGGCGCGATCGAATCGCTGCTGTCGGGGATCGTTGCGGATCAGATGGCCGGCACGCGGATGCGCGCGGATGATGAACTGATCGGGCAGGGGATCGCCAATATCGGCGTGGGGCTGTTCGGCGGGTTCTGCACCACCGGCACCATCGCCCGCACCGCGACGAATGTGCGCGCGGGATCGGCGGGGCCGGGGTCGGGGATGATCCACGCCGCTATCTTGCTGATAACGCTGATGATTGCTGCGCCTTTGGCCGGGGCGATTCCGCTGGCGGGCTTGGCGGGGCTGCTGACCGTCGTGGCGTGGAACATGGTCGAGATCCACGCCATCACCGCCCTTGCCCGGATCAGCCGCGGCGATGCGATCACCATGGCGGTGACATTCCTCGTGACCATCTTCCGCGACGTGACCGAGGGCATCATCATCGGCATGGCCCTGGGGGGGGCCGTGTTCATCGCCCGCATGGCGCAACTGTCGCAGGCCGTGCCGGGCGAGGGGTTCAGCGCGCGCGATCCCGATATTGTCACCTGCCATCTGGGCGGGCCGGTGTTCTTTGGCTCGGTCGCGCGGATGGAATCCCTGCTGCACCGGATCGTGGCGCGGCCGCGTCTGGTGGTGCTGGATATGAGCGGCGTCACCTTTCTGGACACGACCGGCGCGCAGATGATCGCCGATTTCAGCCGCCGCCTGTCGCAGCGCAAAACCGCGCTGGTGGTAACGGGCGCATCGCCACGGGTGCGCGCCACGCTGAGCGGCGATCTGACCTTTGCCGCCACCCCCGACGAGGCGCGGGCGATGACGGGGTTGTGAATAATTTACAGGTCGTCGCTGGTTTTCGTCAATAAATTTACAAAATTTTCCTTTCAAAAAAAGTGTTTACGCGCGCCGCCCCGGTGTGATTAACATGGTGCGAGGGATGTTGTTTCCGATTGCGATCTGCGCCGGATCGGAAACAATGGAAGGAGTTTCAGACGAGAGGAGGGGGTCTCGTGACCGATCAAGCTACTGAAAAGCATCCGATTCCGCCGGGTTTTGAAAACGCGCATATCTCGCCCGAGAAATACCGCGCGATGTATGACGAATCGATTGAAGATCCCGAAGGGTTCTGGGGCCGCGAAGGCAGGCGGCTGGACTGGATCGAGCCTTATACCAAGGTCAAGGACACCGATTTCACCTTTGGCAAGGTCAAGATCAAGTGGTTCGAGGATGGCGTTCTGAACGCCTGCTATAACTGCGTGGACCGGCATCTGGCCGACCGCGCGCTGCAAACGGCGATCATTTTCGAACCCGATGATCCCGCGACCCCGGCGCAGCATATCACCTATAAGGAACTGTCCGAAAAGGTGAACCGGATGGCCAACGTGCTGCTGTCGCAGGGCGTGATGCGCGGCGACCGGGTGGTGATCTATCTGCCGATGATCCCCGAGGCGGCCTATGCCATGCTGGCCTGCGCGCGGATCGGGGCGATCCACTCGATCGTCTTTGCCGGGTTCTCGCCCGATGCGCTGGCGAACCGGATCAACGATTCCGGGGCCAAGCTGGTCATCACCGCCGACACCGCCCCGCGCGGGGGCCGCCGCACGCCGCTGAAATCCAACACCGACGCCGCCTTGCTGCATTGCAGCGACAAGGTGCGCTGTCTGGTGGTCAAACACACCGGCGATCAGACGACATGGGTGCAGGGCCGCGACGTGGACGTGCTGTCCCTGATGGAGCAGGTCAGCCCCGAATGCCCGCCGCGCCCGATGGGGGCCGAAGACCCGCTGTTCATCCTTTACACCAGCGGTTCCACCGGCAAGCCCAAGGGCGTGGTGCATACCACCGGCGGCTATCTGGTCTATGCCTCGATGACGCATCAGCATGTCTTTGATTACAAGGACGGCGATGTGTTCTGGTGCACGGCGGATGTGGGCTGGGTCACGGGGCACAGCTATATCGTCTATGGTCCGCTGGCCAATGGCGCAACCACGGTGATGTTCGAGGGCGTGCCGACCTTCCCCGATGCGGGCCGCTTTTGGGAGGTTTGCGAAAAGCACGGCGTCACCCAGTTCTATACCGCGCCGACCGCCATCCGCTCGCTTATGGGCAAGGGCGAGGAATGGCCCGCCAAATACGACCTGTCCAGGCTGCGCGTGCTGGGTTCGGTGGGCGAGCCGATCAACCCCGAGGCCTGGGTCTGGTATGACAAGCACATCGGCAAGGGCAAATGCCCTATCGTCGATACCTTCTGGCAGACCGAAACCGGCGGGCACATGATTACCGCGCTGCCCGGCGCGACCGAAGCCAAGCCGGGGTCCGCGACCAACCCCTATTTCGGGGTCAAGCCGGTGGTGCTGGATGCGCAGACGGGCCGCAAGTTGCAGGAAACCGAAGCCGAGGGCGTGCTGTGTTTCAGCGACAGCTGGCCTGGACAGATGCGCACACTGTGGGGCGATCACGACCGCTTTCAAGAGGCGTATTTCCAGCAATACAAGGGCTATTACTTCAGCGGCGACGGCTGTCGGCGCGACAGTGACGGCTATTACTGGATCACCGGGCGGGTGGATGACGTCATCAACGTCAGCGGCCACCGCATGGGCACGGCCGAGGTGGAATCGGCGCTGGTCGCCCATGCCAAGGTCGCCGAGGCGGCTGTGGTCGGCTATCCGCATCCGATGAAGGGGCAGGGCATCTATGCCTATGTCACGCTGATGAACGATGTGGAACCGTCCGAGGAACTGCGCGCCGAACTGGTGAAATGGGTGCGCACCGAAATCGGCCCCATCGCCAGCCCGGACCTGATCCAGTGGTCGCCGGGCCTGCCCAAGACCCGTTCCGGCAAGATCATGCGCCGCATCCTGCGCAAGATCGCCGAGAATGATTTCGGCAGCCTTGGCGATACCTCGACGCTGGCTGAACCCGGTGTCGTGGACGAGCTGATCGAAAACCGGATGAACCGGGGCTGAAGCAAGACGGGGCGCCATCGTGCGCCCCTTTTTGCCCCGGCAAACGCACCCGGCAAACCGCCGCGCACCGGGTGCGACTGACCAGCGCGGCAGGGTGGGACATGTCTAAAAGGGAGGGAACCATAAAGACATGAGCGACAAGCATTCATCAAATGCCTATTGGCAGGCAAACGTGCGGATCATCTGGGTCTGCCTTGCCATCTGGGCACTGGTTTCGTTCGGCTTCGGGATTCTCCTGCGGCCGGTGTTGTCAGGTATTCCTGTGGGAGGCAGTGATCTTGGCTTCTGGTTCGCGCAGCAAGGCTCGATCCTGGTCTTTATCATCCTGATCTTCTGGTATGCGTGGCGGATGAACCGTCTCGACCGTGAACACGGCGTGGACGAATAAGGGGCGGATCATGGACCAATTTACGCTTAACCTGATCGTCATCGGGATTACCTTTGCGATCTATATCGGCATCGCCCTGTGGGCGCGGGCCGGTTCTACCGCCGAATTCTATGCCGCAAACCAGGGCGTTCATCCGGTGATGAACGGCATGGCGACGGGCGCGGACTGGATGTCGGCGGCCTCGTTCATCTCGATGGCGGGTCTGATTGCCTTTGTGGGCTATGACAACTCGTCCTATCTGATGGGCTGGACCGGCGGCTATGTGCTGTTGGCGCTGCTGCTGGCGCCTTACCTGCGCAAGTTCGGCAAGTTCACCGTGCCGGAATTCATCGCGGATCGTTTCTATTCGCAGACCGCGCGTCTGGTCGGGGTGATCTGTCTGATTACCATTTCGACCACCTACGTCATCGGCCAGATGACCGGCGTGGGCGTGACCTTTTCGCGCTATCTTGAAGTGTCGAACGCCACGGGTCTGTGGATCGGTGCGGGGCTGGTGTTCGCCTATGCGGTGCTGGGCGGCATGAAAGGCATCACCTATACGCAGGTGGCGCAATATGTCGTGCTGATTATCGCCTACACCATCCCGGCGGCGTTCATCTCGCTGCAACTGACCGGCAATCTGCTGCCGCAGCTGGGCCTGATCGGCACGCATACCGGGTCGGACATGCTGTTCCTGCAAAAGCTGGATCAGGTGGTGACGGATCTGGGCTTCCGGTCCTATACCGGGCACCATCTGGGCACGCTGAACATGCTGCTGTTCACGCTGTCGCTGATGATCGGCACCGCGGGTCTGCCGCATGTCATCATCCGCTTTTTCACCGTGCCGAAAGTGTCTGACGCGCGTTCGTCGGCTGGTTGGGCGCTGGTGTTCATCGCGCTGCTGTATACGGTCGCCCCGGCGGTCGGTTCCATGGCGCGCCTGAACCTGTCCTCGACCATGTGGCCGGGCGCGGAAACGGGTCAGACCTTCAGCCAGCCCGCCGTGTCGCTGGCCGACATCGAAACCGCGCCGCATCTGCAATGGATGCGCACCTGGCAGACCACCGGCCTGCTGGCGTGGGAAGACAAGAACGGCGACGGCATGATCCAGTATTACAACGAGGCAGGCGTGGCCAATTCGCCCGAGTTGCAGCGTGTGATCGAGGAACAGGGTCTGGTCGGCAACGAACTGACCACCGTCAACAACGACATCATGGTTCTGGCCAACCCGGAAATCGCCAACCTGCCGGGCTGGGTCATCGCCATCGTGGCGGCCGGTGCGCTGGCGGCGGCGCTGTCCACGGCGGCGGGTCTGCTGCTGGCGATTTCGTCGGCGGTGTCGCATGACCTGATCAAAAAGACGCTGAATCCGAACATCTCGGAAAAGCAGGAACTGCTGTATGCGCGGATCTCGATGGCGGTGGCCATTCTGATCGCCACGCTGCTGGGTCTGAACCCGCCGGGCTTTGCGGCGCAGACCGTGGCGCTGGCCTTCGGGATCGCGGCGGCTACGATCTTCCCGGCGCTGATGATGGGTATCTTCAGCAAGACCATCACCGGCAAGGGTGCGGTCTGGGGCATGATCGTCGGTCTGGTTTCGACCTGCGTCTATATCTTCATCTACAAGGGCTGGTTCTTTATCCCCGGCACCAACCAGCTTGAGGATATTCCGGCCAACTGGATCATGGGCGTCGGTCCGCAGTCCTTTGGTGCCATCGGCGCGCTGCTGAACTTTGTGGTCGCTTATCTGATCTCGAAGTCTGACAAGCCGGTGCCGCAGGATGTGCAAGACCTGATCGACTCGGTCCGCGTGCCGCGCGGCGCGGGTGCGGCGCAGTCGCACTGATCTGACAACCGCCGCGCCCCGGTGCAGGGGCGCGGCATCCGAAACGGGAACCGACCCGTGTTTGCGAAGGGGCAAGCGATGGAACAGATCACAGCCTTTATCGGAACGGTCCACCCCTATGACAGCCTGTCGCGGGACGAGCTGGCGCGCGTCGCCGGTTCCTTCAGCCGCAGGGATTATGCCGCCGGCGAACCGATTTATGCGCAGGGCGATCTGCTGCCCGGCCTGTATCTGATCGAAAGCGGGCAGATCGCCGTGACCGATGCAAATGGCGATTCCGTGTCGGAACTGGGGCCGCGCAACTCTTTTGGCGAACGCGGCCTGCTGCGTGACGGGGTGGCGGTGACGAATGCGACGGCGGCGACGGCCAGCACGGTTCTGATGCTGCCGCGCGACACGGTGCTGGAACTGATCGCCAGCACCCCGGCGGTGGCGCGGTTCTTTGACCGGGGCAAGGGGCCTGCCGATCGCGGCGCGCCGATTGCCACGCTGAAAGTGTCGGAACTGCTGGGTCAGGGCGAGGGCGGGCTGTCCTGTTCGCCCGATACCACGGTGGTTCAGGCGGCGCAGCAGATGCGCGATGCTCATGTCAGCAGCCTTGGCGTGACCGATGCGGGCGGGGCGCTGATCGGGATCGTCACGATCCGCGACATGTCGAACCGGGTGGTTGCCGACGGGATGGCGGGCGATACGCCGGTTCATGCGGTGATGACCGCCAATCCGATCACGCTGTCGCCCGCGTCGCTGGGCTATGACGTGCTGAACCTGATGCTGGAACGGCGCATCGGGCATCTGCCGGTGGTGGAAAGCGGCCGCTTTGTCGGGATGATTACCCAGACCGATCTGATGCGGGTGCAGGCGGTGTCGGCCTCGGTCCTGATCCGCGAGGTAGCGGATGCCCGCAACGTGGCCGAGATGGCTTCGGTCACGCGGCGCATCCCCGAATTGCTGCTGTCGCTGGTCGCCAGCCATCAGCGGCACGAAGTCATCACCCGGATGATAACCGACATCGCCGATGCGGTGACGCGCCGCCTGCTGCGGCTGGCCGAAGACCGGCTTGGCCCGCCGCCCGCCGCCTGGCTGTGGGCGGCCTGCGGGTCGCAGGGGCGGCAGGAACAGACCGGCGTTTCGGATCAGGATAATTGCCTGATTCTGGCCGAGGGGGCCGATGCCGATGATCCCTATTTCGCCGAACTGGCGCGGATCGTCAGCGACGGGTTGCATGAATGCGGCTATGTCTATTGCCCCGGCGATATGATGGCCACGAACCCGCGCTGGCGTCAGCCCTTGCCGGTGTGGCGCAGCTATTTCCGCGGCTGGATCGACAAGCCCTCGCCCGAGGCGCAGATGCTGGCCTCGGTCATGTTCGATCTGCGCGCCATCGGCGGCGATGCCAGCCTGCTGGACGGGCTGCACACGGAAACGCTGGATATGGCGGCGCGCAACTCGATCTTTGTGGCGCATATGGTGTCGAACTCGCTGAAACATCGCCCGCCGCTGGGGCTGATCGGCGGCTTTGCCACCGTCCGGTCCGGCGAGCATCGCAACGAAATCGACATGAAGATGAACGGCGTCGTGCCGATTACCGATCTGGCGCGGGTCTATGCCTTGCAGGGGCGGCTGACGGCGGTGAACACCCGCGCCCGGCTGGAGGCCGCGACCGAATCCGGGGTGGTGTCGCAGACCGGCGGGCGCGATCTGATCGCGGCCTATGACCTGATCCAGACCATGCGGCTGGAAGGGCAGGCGGCCGAGGTGCGCGCGGGCAAAAAGCCCGACAACTATCTGGCCCCGGCGGCGCTGCCCGATTTCGAACGCAGCCATCTGCGCGATGCCTTTGTGGTGGTGCGCGGGATGCAATCGGCCATTGGCCACGGCAAGGGGATGCTGGGATGAACAGTGCGGCTGACGGCATTGCCGCCGATATTCTGGGCGTGATCGGAATCGCCATCGGCACGGCGGCGCTGCTGTTTGCACTGATGCACGGGCTGCGCAAGGCCGGGGTCGATCTGCCGCGCTGGCTGCTGCCCGCCGGGATCGGCGCGGCGATGATCCTGTATTCCGTCTGGAACGATTACGCCTGGTATGGCCGCATGGTGGACCGTTTGCCGCCCGAAAGCGAAGTTCTGGTCAGCGGCAAGACCAGCTTTCCCTGGGCGCCGTGGTCCTATGTGGTGCCGATGACGGTGCGCTATGCGACGCTGGACCGGGGCAGCGTGACCACCGGCGATGATGGCGTGCGCCACGCGCAGATCACGCTGATCGAACGGCGCGGGCCGGGATATGTCATCCGGCAGGATTTCGATTGCGCGGGCGGGCGGATGCGTCTGCCGCAGGGGGAATGGCAGGCGGCTGCGCCGGAAGACCCGGCTTTTGCCGCCGTATGCAAGGGGGGATAGGGAAAAACCATGGCGCGCATCATGGTGATCGAGGATGAGGATAACATCGCCATCGCGCTGGATTATCTGCTCAGCCGCGAGGGGTATGACCATTCCCGGCTGGCGACCGGGGCGGGCGCGGTCGATGCCATCCGTGCCGAACGCCCCGATCTGGTGCTGCTGGATGTGATGCTGCCCGAGGTCTCGGGCTATCAGATCGTGCAGGATTTGCGGGCCGATCCCGATCTGAAATCGGTGCGGGTGCTGATGATGACCGCGCGCGGGTCGGTGGTGGAACGGCGCAAGGGGCTGGCGCTTGGGGCCGACGGGTTCATCGCCAAACCGTTCGAGCTGTCAGAACTGCGCGCCGAAATGACCCGGCTGCTGGAACAGGGGGCCGCCTGATGCTGACGCGCCTGTCGCTGCGGCTGCGCGTTCTGCTGATCTTTCTGGGCCTGTCGGCGGGCGTTGCGGCGATGTTTGCCCTTGGGCTGATGCTGGCCGGGAGGCGGCTGGCCGAGGCCAACCTTGGTTATCTGGGGCAAAAGGTGCCGGGGGCCTCGGCGGCGCTGACGGCGGCGGGCGTGGTTGGCGTCTTTGGCGCGGCGGTGCTGATCGTCGGGGTCTGGTATCTGTTCGATCGCAACGTCGCCAAGCCGATCGAAGCTCTGGCCGGGGGCCTTCGCACCGGCGCCGCCCCCGATCTTGAGGATTCGCGCTATCTGGCCGATCTTGGCCCCGCCGCCCGCGATGCCGCCGAGGCGCGCGCCCAACAGGCCGAGCGGCTGGCGGCGGCGATTCAGGAACATGCCTCTGATCTGGCACGCGAAAAGACCACGCTCGAGGCGATCCTGTCCGATTTCGGCGCGGGCGCGCTGATGACCGATGCCGCCGGGCGGGTGCTGTTCTATAACGCATCGGCGGCGCGGCTGCTGCCCGGTCTGGGGCTGGATCGCCCGCTGGACCGCTTTGTCCGCTCGGGCGCGGTCGATGCGGCGCGGGCGCGGCTGGCGGCGGGGGCCGAGGCGACCGATCTGACCTGCATCACCACGCGGGGCGACAGCCTGACCGGGCGGATGCGGGCGCTGGACGGGGCGATGCTGCTGATCCTGCGCGACCGTCCTGCCGACCGGCCCTTGTCGCGTTCGGCGCTGGAATCGCTGCGGCGGCATTCGGCGACCTTGGTGCCGATGCTGGAATCGCTGGACGGGCCGATCCCGCCCGCTCTGGCCAGTGCCTTGCGGGCCGAAGGGCAGGGGCTGGCCCGTGCCATGCGCGATCTGTCGCAAGCCATGGCCGAGGCGGCCCCGGTGGCGCGTGCCTCGCTGCGGGAACTGGCCACCGGGCTGGATCTGGCGGATGACACCCCCGCCGTCGATTTTCTGGCCGACGCCGGGGCGATGAATGCGCTGCTGGTGATGCTGAACGACCGCCTGCGGGCCGAGGGGCATGATCCGCGCCTGACTGTCGAACCCGGCGAAACCGGCGCGGACGAAGCGTATCTGGTGCTGCATTGGCAAGGCAAGGCGCTGCCGATGGACCGGCTGGAGGCGTGGCTGGAAACGCCACCCGACCCCGACCTGCCCGAACGCACCGGCGCGGAAATGCTGTCGGCGCAGGGCACCGGCATCTGGGCCGAGGCGCTGAACGGCGATGGCCGCCTGATCCTGCCCCTGCCGGTGGCGCGGGCCGGAGGTGGCGGCGGCGGGCTGACCTATGACTTTGCGCTGGCCGGGCGCGGGGCGGCATCAACCCGGCTGGCGGATCTGACCTGCGTTGTGTTCGATACCGAAACCACCGGCCTGTCGCCCTCTGACCGCATCGTGCAGATCGCCGGGGTGCGGATCGCGCGCGGGCGCCTGACCGGCGAACGCTTTGATACGCTGGTCAATCCGGGCCGCGCGATCCCGCCCGCTTCGACTGCGGTGCATCACGTCACCGATGAAATGGTGGCCGATGCCCCCGATATGACGGCGGCGCTGAACGCCTTTCACCACTTTGCCGAAGGCGCGGTGCTGGTGGCGCATAATGCGCCGTTCGACATGGGCTTTCTGCGGTCGGCGGCACCGGAAACCGGCGCGCATTTCGACAACCGCGTGCTGGATACGGTGCTGCTGTCGGCAATGGTTTACGGGCAATCGGCGGTGCATACGCTGGACGCGCTGACCGACCGGCTGGGCATCGTCATTCCACCCGAAGACCGCCACACAGCCATGGGCGACACGGTGGCCACCGCTCAGGCATTTCTGCGCCTGATCGAAGCCCTGTCCGCCAAGGGGCTGGACCGGTTCGAGGATGTGCTGGAAGAGGCCAGGAAACACCGCCGCCTGATCGAGGATGCCAATATCATCGCGCATCCAGCGATGGAGCGTGACAAGGCGTAACCGCTGGTTGCACCGGCGCAGAGGCGGCGCTAGCCTGTGCCTTTCGCTGGCAAGAGGTGTGCGATGAACCGAGAACTGGTGCAATGGTCCGGCCCTCAGGGGCTGCCGCGTTTCGACCTGATCGCGGATGGTGATTTCGCCGCCGTGGTCGATGCCGAACTGGCCGCTGCCCAGGCCGCGCACGAGGCCATCGCCACCAATCCCGCCCCGCCGGATTTCGTCAATACGATGGCCGCGATGGAGCGGGCCGAGGATGGGCTGAACCGTGTGCTGGCGGTTTTCTACACGCTGGCGGGCGTCGATTCGAACCCCGCGCGCGAGGCATTGCAGCGCGATCTTGCCCCCAAACTGGCCGCCTATGGCAGCAGGATCAGCATGGATGCGCGGCTGTATCAGCGGGTGCAGGCGGTGGCCGATGCGGGTGGCCTGTCGCCCGAGGATGCGCGGCTGGTCGATCTTGGCCTGCGCGGGTTCCGCCGCTCGGGCGCGGGGCTGCAAGGCGCGGCGCGCGACCGCATGGCCGCGATCCGCAGCCGGCTGGCCGTGCTGACGACGCAGTTTTCGCAAAACGTGCTGACGGATGAACGGGATTACATCTTGCCCGTGCCGGATGCCGGGCTGGCGGGCTTGCCCGACTGGCTGCTGCGGTCAATGGCGGCGGCGGCGCGCGAACGCGGGCTGGATGGCCATGTCGTCACGCTGTCGCGGTCTCTGATTGTGCCGTTTCTGGAATATGCAACCGACCGCGCGCTGCGGGAAACAGCCTTCCGCGCATGGGTGGCGCGTGGGTCGGGGCAGGGCGCGGGCGGCGCGGATACCGATAACGGCGCGATTGTGGCCGAAATTCTGGCGCTGCGCCACGAACGCGCGCAACTGCTGGGCTATGACGATTTCGCGGCCTACAAGCTGGAACCGGAAATGGCCGGGTCGGCGGGCCGGGTGCGCGATCTGCTGATGCAGGTCTGGCACCCCGCCCGCGTCCGCGCCGAACAGGATCAGGCCGCGCTGACGGACATGCTGCACGCCGATGGCGTCAACGGCGCGTTAGAACCGTGGGACTGGCGCCACTATGCCGAACGCCGCCGCCGCGCCGATCACGATCTGGATGAGGCCGAGATCAAGCCCTATCTGACGCTGGACGCAATGCTGGGGGCCGTGTTCGACACCGCCAACCGCCTGTTCGGGCTGGAGTTTCAGCCGTTTGACGCCCCCTTGTGGGATAAATCGGCACGGGCATGGCGGGTGATGCGCGACGGGCAGCTGATGGCGGTGTTCATCGGCGACTATTATGCCCGGCCCGGCAAGCGGTCGGGCGCATGGTGCTCGGCCATGCAGATGCAGCACAAGATGGACGACGGCCAGCGGCCCATCGTGGTAAACGTCTGCAACTTTACTCCGCCCGCCAGCGACGGCGCGCCCGCCTTTCTGTCGTGGGACGATGCCAAGACGCTGTTCCACGAATTCGGCCATGCAACCCACCATATCCTGTCGGATGTGACCTGGCCTTCGCTGGCGGGAACCTCGGTCGCGCGTGACTTTGTGGAACTGCCCAGCCAGCTTTACGAACATTGGCTGGATCAGCCGCAGGTGCTGCAAGCCCACGCCCGGCATTTTGAAACCGGCGCGCCGATGCCCGATGCGCTGCGACAGCGCATTCTGGATGCCGACCGCGCCGGGCAGGGCTTTGCCTCGATGGAGTATCTGCAATCCGCGCTGGTCGATCTGGATTTCCACAGCGGCCCCCCGACAGATGATCCGATGGCGCGTCAGGCGCAATTGCTGGCCGAGCTGGACGCGCC
This sequence comes from Paracoccus sp. (in: a-proteobacteria), assembly GCF_030538755.1. Lineage (GTDB taxonomy): Bacteria > Pseudomonadota > Alphaproteobacteria > Rhodobacterales > Rhodobacteraceae > Paracoccus. The sequence continues at coordinate 139,309 of NZ_JAUNTJ010000003.1, forward strand.
GCCCGCCATCCCCATGCGCCACGCCACGCCGCATTTCAGCCATGTATTTTCGGGCGACGGCTATTCTGCCGGATATTACAGCTATCTGTGGTCCGAGGTGATGGACGCCGACGCCTTTGCCGCATTCGAGGAAACCGGCGATGTGTTCGATCCGGCGACGGCCAAACGTCTGGAAGACACGATCCTGTCACGCGGCGGATCAGCCCCGGCCGAAGACCTGTGGCTGGCCTTTCGCGGCAAGATGCCGGGCGTTGAACCCCTGCTGCGCGGGCGCGGTCTGATCTGAAACCAAGGCGCGCCCGGCTTCCTGTTTGTGATAAATACGCAAAGAAACGGCGGGCCGACCTGCCCGCCGATACCAGGGCCGCCGCTGTTTCCCGCCCGGAAACGCCCCGGTTTCAGATCGTCGCGCCCTTGTGACGCAGCGCGCAGCCCATCAGGCCAAAGACGATGCCGACGGCGATGGCGATGCTCATTTCATAGGTGAACAGAACCGTCCGGTCGGTGAAAAGAAAGGTCTGGATCACGCCGACCACGGCCCCGGCCAGCGCGGCAATGATCCAGTTGCGGGTCATCATGCCAAAGGCAAAGCCAAGGATACCCGGAAAGCCGATGACATTGCTGCCCAGAGTGCCAAGAAAATCAAGAAAGCTGAGCATCTCAAAGCCCTTTCCTGTTGGCAGACCGCTGCGGTCGCCCCGCATGGTCCGCATAAGCGGTTAATGCGAGGCGGTGCTGATCCAGGATTCGACCGCGGCGACATCGCTGCCGGATGCGGCAATCACGCCCTGTTCGGTCAGTTCGTTGACAACGCGGCGGTATTCCTCTTGCGAGCCGGGTGCCAGCCTGTGCGCGATGCCCTGATGGCAGTCGATGCAGGTCATGTTTTCGTCGATGGCGCGCTGGTGTGAATCGCCTGCGCGGCGTTCCTGCATGGTGAAATCCATGTAATCAAAGGCATGGCAGTTGCGGCATTCGCGGCTGTCGGATGCCTTCATCTTGCGCCATACGGCGGATGCCATGGCCAGACGATGTTCCTCGTATTTTTCGGGGGTGGAAATGGTGCCGGCCACTTCGTGATAGACGTCCTTGACCGCCATGATCTTGGCCTTGATCTTGTGGCTCCACTCATGCGGGACGTGGCAATCCGAACAGATCGCGCGCGCGCCGGAACGGTTGTTATAGTGGATGGTGTCCCGGTATTCGCCCAGGTTCACCTCCATCGTGTGACACGAGGTGCAGAATTCCTCGGTGTTGGTCATTTCCAGCGACCAGTGGAATCCGCCCCAGAACAGGATGCCGCCGATAAAGCCCGCTATCAGCAAAAAGCCGACGCTGAGAACCGAAGTCGGGCTGAAAAAACCGTCCCACAGTCTGCGCAGAAAGCTGCGCCGGGGTGCGCCATTGGGTTCAGACATGGGAAACCTCTGCCTTTCAGTTGCCGGTGGACGGCTGGAATACGTTGCGCACCAGATCGGGCGCGTTCACCTGCGGAACGTGGCAGGCGTTGCAGAACCAGCGCGTGCCGGGGATCTGGTCCAGCTGATTGCCTTCGCGGTCCTGATAATGCGTCATCGACAGCGTGGGCGCGCCACGTTCGCCGGCATTGGTCCAGTCGTGGCAGGCAAGGCACTGGTTGGTGCGCATGTCGATCTGATACTGGTCGATGGTATGGGGCACCAGCGGCGGCTGCTGACGATAATTGCGCGACATCCGCCCTTCCATCTGGCGGTGAGTTTCGTCGGCAGGCAGCACCTGCTGAACATCGGCGCCGCGCAGGGTGCGAACCTCGCCCGAGGATTGGGCGGTCGCCAGACCCGTCAGGGACAGCAGCAGGGCGGTTGCGGAAATTCCGGCAAGGACCACGGGCTTCATCTTGGTTCTCCGTTGCATATCAGGCGGCTTTTGGGGCGGGGGCATCGGCCGTTGGGCTGACGCGGTGATCGAAACGATGGGTGAAGTTAAAGACATTGACCGAACAGACGTCGATGCAGCGTCCGCAATTGGTGCAGTCGGGCGACAGGATCAGCGGCGAGTCATCGCCCTTGCCGCGCAGCGCGGGCGAGATCACCTGATTTTCCGGGCAGACGGCAAAGCAATCCATGCAATCGTCGCAGGCCACGCGGTTGCGGGCGCTGACGCGCAACAGGCTTTTGCTGCCGACAAGGCTGTAAAACGCGCCGACGGGGCAGATATGGCCGCACCAGCCGCGCCGCGATACCAGCAGATCGAACAGGAACACGGCGGCGACCATGGCCCAGACAAAGCCCATGCCAAACACCAGCCCGCGATGCAGCATGGTCACGGGGTTCACGATTTCCCATGCGATAGCGCCCGTCAGCGCAGAGACCGCCAGCACCGTGCCAAGCAGCCAGAACCGCGTGCTGCGCTTGGGTTGCCAGCCTTTTTGCAGGCCAAGCCGGTCGTGCAGCCAATGCGCCGCATCCGTCACCGGGTTGATCGGGCAGACCCATGAACAATAAACCCGCCCGCCGATCAGCGCATAGGCCGCCAGCACGATCACCCCGCCGACCAGCGCGGTCAGTTCGGGCCAATGCCCCGCGACGATGGCTTGCAGCAGGATCAGCGGGTCGGTCAGCGGCAGCACGTCCAGCGTGCGCGACCCGGCCAGATTGCCCGCGACCCACCAGATGCCGAACCACGGCCCCAGCAGGAACAGCAGCAAAAAGAACGCCTGGCTGATCCGCCGCAGGATCAGAAAGCGATGCGCGCCGATCCAGCCTTTCGCCTCGATCGCTTCGGCGCCGACGGGGGCTTTGGTGGCCGGTTTCATTGGCCACCTCCGCCCGGCAGTTGAAAGCTGGGCACAAACGCGCCGCCGTCCACGGGGTTCAGCGCCGGGTCCAGCGAGGGCAGCGCGGGTGCGCCTTCGGGCAGGCGGGCAGGCAGGCCGCGAATACCCTCGACCACGGGGCCGCCAAGGCGTTCCTGTTCTTCCCAGCCTTTCAGGTAATGTTCCGCCGAAGATCCGCGCGCCAGCCGGACCGGCAGCACCTTGATCGCGGCTTCGGGCAGGACGCAGGCTTTTTCGCAGACGCCGCAGCCGGTGCAATGGTCGGCATGGACGGTGGGGGCAAAGATCGCGTGATGCCCCGAACGCGGGTTATGCGACATTTCCAGCGTGATCGCCTTGTCGATGACCGGGCAGACGCGATAGCAGACATCACAGCGAAGCCCCAGAAAGTTCAGGCAATTTTCCTGATCGACCAGAACGGCGGTGCCCATGCGGGCGTCGTCGATATTGGTCAGCGCCGGGTCAAGCGCGCCGGTGGGGCAGGCGACGACGCAGGGGATGTCGTCGCACATCTCGCACGGGACATCGCGGGCGGTGAAATAAGGGGTGCCGGTGGCGGGGCCGTCGCTGCCCAGTTCGGCCAGCTTCAGCGTGTCATAGGGGCAGTCGCGCACGCACAGCCCGCAGCGGATGCAGGCGGCCAGAAAGTCACGCTCGGCCAATGCGCCGGGGGGGCGCAGCGCTTCGGCGGGCAGGGCGCGGGCATCGCGCGCCAGCCACGCCAGCCCGGCCCCCGCCACCAGACAGCCGCCCGCCATCCGCGCGGTGTCCATCAGGAACCGGCGGCGGTCGGGGTGGGCTTGCTTGGCGGCGGGTCGCATGGCTGGCGTCTTTCAATGGCTGGCCACGGATCAGGCGCGTTCGACCTTGCAGGCGCATTTCTTGAAGTCTGTCTCTTTCGACAGAGGACAAGTCGCGTCCAGCGTCAGCATGTTGATAAGCTGGCTTTCGTCAAAGAACGGCACGAACACCAGCCCGCGCGGCGGTTTGTTCCGCCCCCGCGTTTCCAGACGGCTGAGCATTTCCCCGCGCGGAGACGAGATGCGGATGTCCTGCCCGCGACGCAGGCCACGGTCGGCGGCATCGTCGGGGTGCATGAACACGACTGCCGACGGGAAGGCCCGGTGCAGTTCCGGCACACGCCGCGTCATCGAGCCGGAATGCCAGTGTTCCAGCACCCGCCCGGTGCACAGCCACAGGTCGAATTCTTCGTTCGGTTCCTCGGCCGCGGGTTCGTAGGGGGCAAAGATCAGCTTGGCCTTTTTGTCGGGGTAGCCATAGAACTGCACGCCCGAGCCGGCCTCGACATAGGGGTCATAGCCTTCGCGGAAACGATACAGCGTTTCCTGACCATCCACGACCGGCCAACGCAGACCGCGCGCCTGATGGTAGGTTTCAAAGGGCGCCAGATCATGCGCATGGCCACGACCGAACTGGGCGTATTCCTCGAACAGGCCCTTTTGCACATAAAAGCCGAAATCCGCGCTTTCCTGGTTGTCAAAGCCCTCGGCCACCTCGGTCACGGGGTATTTGTTCACGGTGCCATTGGCGAACAGCACCTCGAACAGCGTCTTGCCGGCCAGTTCGGGTTTCTTGGCGATCAGATCGGCGGGCCAGACCTCTTCGACGGTGAAGCGTTTGGAAAACTCCATCACCTGCCACACGTCCGAGCGCGCCTCGCCCGGAGCCGAAACCTGCTGGCGCCAGAACTGGGTGCGGCGTTCGGCGTTGCCATAGGCGCCCTCTTTTTCCACCCACATGGCGGTGGGCAGGATCAGGTCGGCGGTCATGGTGGTGACGGTCGGGTAGGGGTCCGACACGACGATGAAGTTGTCCGGGTTGCGATAGCCGGGCAGACCTTCCTCGTTCATGTTGGCGGCGGCCTGCATGTTGTTGGTGCATTGCACCCAATAGGCGTTCAGCACCCCGTCTTTCAGCTTGCGATGCTGTTCGACGGCGTGGAAACCTGGCTTTTCCGGGATCGTGCCTTCGGGGAGCTGCCACAGTTCTTCGGTATGGCGGCGGTGTTCGGGGTTGGTCACGACCATATCGGCGGGCAGACGGTGCGAGAACGTCCCCACCTCGCGCGCGGTGCCGCAGGCCGAGGGCTGGCCGGTCAGCGAGAAGGGCGAGTTGCCCGGCTCGGAAATCTTGCCGGTCAGCAGGTGGACGTTATAGCACAGCGAGTTCACCCACGATCCGCGCGTATGCTGGTTAAAGCCCATGGTCCACAGCGACATGACCTTGCGGTTCGGGTCGGCATATTGCTGGGCCAGACGTTCCAACTGATGCGCAGGCACGCCGGACAGTTCGGCGACCTTATCGACAGTATATTCCGCCACGGATGCGGCATATTCGTCGAAATCAATCGGCGTCATCGTGCCGTCATTGGGATTCGCCGCCTCTTGTTGCAGCGGCACCTCGTCGCGCAGGCCATAACCGATGTCGGTCGCGGTCTTCATCAGGTTGACGTGGTTGTTCAGGAAATCCCAGTTCACCGCGTCGTTCTGGATGATGTAATTGGCGATATAGTTCAGGATCGCCAGGTCGGTCTGCGGTTTGAACACCATACCGTTATCGGCCAGTTCGAACGAACGGTGTTCATAGGTAGACAGCACATGCACCTGCGCGCCCGGCTTGGTCAGGCGGGTGTCGGTCAGACGCGACCACAGGATCGGGTGCATCTCGGCCATGTTGCTGCCCCACAGGACAAAGGTATCCGCCGCCTCGAAATCGTCATAGCAGCCCATCGGTTCGTCGATGCCAAAGCTGCGCATGAAGCCGACCACGGCAGAGGCCATGCAGTGCCGCGCATTCGGGTCAAGGTTGTTGCTGCGGAAGCCCGCCTTCATCAGTTTCGATGCGGCGTAACCTTCCCAGATGGTCCACTGGCCGGAACCGAACATGCCGACCGCTTCGGGGCCTTTGGTGCTCAGCGCCTGTTTCCATTTTTCGGCCATAATGTCAAAGGCTTCGTCCCAGCTGACCGGGGTGAAATCGCCGTTCTTGTCATAGACGCCATTGCGCTTGCGCAGCAGCGGCATGGTCAGCCGGTCCTGACCATACATGATCTTGGACAGGAAATAGCCCTTGATGCAGTTCAGGCCACGGTTCACCGGCGCATCCGGGTCGCCCTGCGTGGCGACGACGCGGCCATCCTTGGTGCCGACCAGCACCGAACAGCCGGTGCCGCAGAACCGGCAGGGCGCCTTGTCCCAGCGGATGTCGGGGGTGCGCACCTGCGCCATGGCCGGGCCGGTCGCCAGCGGAATACCAGCCGCTGCGGCGGTGCTGGCGGCGGCGGTTGCCTTGATGAACGTGCGGCGGGATTGCGAGATGGTCATGCGTCGGTCCTCTGGCTTTCGGGGGCTGGCGTCGGCGCAGCCTTAGCTTGAGCTTGGGTCAGGTCTTCGAAATGGTGATAATTCAGGGTCAGCGACAAAACGCCCGGCACCTGATGGACGGCCATAATGATGTCAGAGGCGCGTTTGTCGGCCGTATCCTCGACCACCACGACCAGACGGCCATCATCGCTGGCGCCATGAATTTCCACGCCATTCATGGCCGCAATTTCGGCTTTGGCCGAATCGATCAGGCGCGGGGCGACATGGACAAGGCAGCCACAGATATTCATGCTGAAACAGTGTCCTTTTCAGGCTGGTGGCGAATAAAGCTGATAGCCAGACTTGGACAGATGCTAGAGCAAGCGCCGCAGCCCGTGCATTGACCGAAGTCAATTACAGGAAAAGAACGCCCGCCGGTTTGCAGCCGAAAGCGGATGGCCAGCGGATCGCAGCTATCCTCGCAGGCGCGGCAATAGACGCCTTGCGCCGACAGGCAGGCATCCGAAACCGTCGCGCGCCACGGCCAGTCCAGCGGTTGTTCGGGGTCAAGCGCGCCGGTTTCGCAGGCATCGGCGCAGGCGCGGCAAAAGGTGCAGGCGTCGCGGCGGAAATCGACCACGGGCCGCCGGTCATCGTCGGGCACAATGATCGCCTGCGGGCAGGCCCGTGCGCAATCGCCGCAGCCCGAACATAAATCCGCCATCCCGGCCACCGCCCATGGCGGGCGCATCGCGTCATCATCCAGCCGCTGAAAACGACCTCTCAGGAAATTGCGACGGGCGGATGGCGTGGCTGACATTGGCTGCGCGACCGGATATATGGATTGCCCTATATTATAGCAAAACCATTCCGTTGACGAGGGTGTGCGCAGAATAAATGGATGTGTTTAGATAAACATATCGAATTACCGCTGAAACAAAGATCAGCCGCAGCCCTGATGGCGGCTGCAAACAGACCGTATTCAAGCCGGATGTCGCCCGGCGGCCCTATAGGGCGGTCGGCTGCCGGTCAGTCGCGCACCTCGTCCGGGTCCACGCCCCAGATGTTGGCCTTGCTGATCCAGCCACGCTGGCCGCCGCCGGTGACGCGGCACCAGTCGGGGTTGCATTCACCCAGGCGGACGATGGCCCCCGCCTCGGCCCGCGCGACGACCTCGGCGTTTTCGTCGGGGCGGGAATGCAGCGCGGCCATGTCGGTTTCGATCAGCGCCGTGCGCACGCCCGACAACAGCGCGTAATGCACCCAGCCGCCGGCGCCGTCACGATCCTCGACCCGGCGCCAGTGACCGAATTCGGCCACCACGCGCAGCGGCATCCCGGCATGGCGGAACACCCAGTCGATGCGATGCGACAGGCTGGGGCCGCGCCGGGCGTTCCCCTCGGACCCTTTCAGGCTGACATAGCGCGGCAGCGGCAGGTTCGTGACCGCCCCCCGGTCGGGCGCGGCATTGCGCGAGATCTGCGCATCGGCACTGACCGCCTGCGCCAGAACCAGCGGCTGTGCCGCATCCTCGGCCCAGACCATCGTTCCCATCACCGCAAATCCGATTGCGGCCAGCCCGGCCATCAGCCCTGTGCGCATCTTTTTCCTGTCCTTCTTGCGACGATCTGCCGCGATCCTGCCCGCCCCTTGTGCCGGGGGTCTTGTGCCTTTGGCTTAACGCGGGCAGTTTGCCAAAAGCTGCTGCGCTTGAAAAGGGTGCGGCCCGCCCGTCCACCAGAAAGTGAGGTCATGATGATCGCCTCTGCCCCCAGTTCCCGCCCCCGGCTGAAGGTCGCCGTCACCCGTCGTCTGCCCGAAGCGGTGGAAACCCGGATGAAGGAACTGTTCGACGTTTCCCTGCGCCCCGACGACAGCCGGATGTCGCGCGACGAACTGGTTGCCGCGATGCGCGACAGCGACGTGCTGGTGCCCACGATCACCGACCGGATCGACGCCAATATGCTGGCCCAAGGCGGCGAGCGGCTGAAACTGATCGCCAACTATGGCGCGGGGGTGGATCATATCGACGTGGCCAGCGCACGTCAGCGCGGCGTGCTGGTGTCGAACACCCCCGGCGTCGTGACCGAGGACACCGCCGACATGACCATGGCGCTGATTCTGGCCGTCACCCGCCGCATCCCCGAAGGGCTGGCCGAAATGCAGGCTGGCCGCTGGAAGGGCTGGTCGCCGGTCTCGCATCTTGGCGGCCGGGTTGGCGGGCGCAGGCTGGGCATTCTGGGCATGGGCCGCATCGGGCAGGCCGTCGCGCGCCGGGCCAATGCCTTTGGGATGCAGGTGCATTACCACAACCGCAAGCGCCTGCGCTCCGAAACCGAGGCGGAATTGCAGGCGACCTATTGGGAAAGCCTTGACCAGATGCTGGCGCGGATGGACATCATCAGCATCAACGCTCCGCATACCCCCAGCACCTTTCACCTGCTGAACGCCCGGCGGCTGAAACTGCTGAAGCCCTCGGCGGTGATCGTCAACACCTCGCGCGGCGAGGTGATCGACGAAAACGCGCTGACCCGGATGCTGCGCGCAGGCGAAATCGCCGGGGCAGGGCTGGATGTGTTCGAACACGGGCATGAAATCAACCCTCGCCTGCGCGAACTGCCCAACGTGGTGCTGCTGCCGCATATGGGGTCGGCCACGGTCGAGGGGCGGGCCGAAATGGGCGAAAAGGTCATCATCAACATCAAGACCTTTGCCGATGGCCACCGTCCTCCGGATCTGGTCGTGCCGGGAATGATGTAACCGCCTGATATGCGCTAACGTCTTGTGCATATTGATCTTATGTGGTTTTCCTGATCGGGCAAACGCCCGGATCAGGGCGACCAGAAAGGAATATGCCAATGCTGAAACCTGTTGCCCTTGCCCTTGCCCTGACGCTGGGTGTTGCTGGCTGCGCCCATAACAGTTGGGAAACCCAATATGAACAACTGAACCCGGTGACGACAGCCAACTGGCGGGTCGCCGATGTTCGCGTCAGCGCGCCGCAGACCCTGACCACGACCGAGGTCAACAGCTATGTCCCTGATGCCGATGTCGTGTGGCACGGCGATCCGCAGGGCGATCGCCGGGCGCAGGCCGCCGCCATCGTGGCGCAGGGGATTCGCGATGGCGCTTCGGGGCTGCGCGGCGCTCGGCCGGTGGTCATCAACGCGACCATCAGCCAGTTCCACGCGCTGACCCCCAAGGCCCGCGGGATGGAAGGCAATGTCGGCGTTCACGACATCCGCTATACCGTCACCGTGACCGACGCCCGCACCGGCGAAACGCTGGCCCCCGCGCAGGACATCCGCGCCGACAAGGCGGCGCTGGTCGGCTCTGCCGCAGCCGATGCCGATGCGCGCGGCTTTACCCAAAAGGTTGAAATCACCCAGCATCTGGCCGCTGTGACCCGCCATTGGCTGGGCCTGCCTGCCACCGATCCGCGCGGCGCCTTTAACCGCACCGGCCGCTGATCCGAACGGGCAGGGGCGGGCCAGATGCTGATCCGCCCTTGCACCCCTCTGGCCGCCTGTGGCATCGGCAAAACATGAGCCGCGTTTCCGATCTTTACCGCCAGCGTATCGCCCAGGGCCGCATCACCGCCGACCCGGCCCAAGCTGCCGTTCTGCCACAGCTCGACCGCGTGGTGGATGCCGCCAGCAAGGCTCCGCCACCACCCGCCGCTGCCAGCGGCTGGCGCAGTTGGCTGGGTCGCGCCCCGGCCGCTGCACCCACCGCCGCCAAGGGGCTGTATCTGTGGGGCGGCGTAGGGCGTGGCAAATCCATGCTGATGGATCTGATCGTCGATGCCGCCGATACCGTCACCAAACGCCGCGTACATTTCCACGAATTCATGCAGGAAATCCACACAGGGCTGAACGAAGCCCGCAAAAACGGCGAATCCGATGCCGTGCGCCCGGTCGCGACCAGGGTCGCCGCCGAAACGCGCCTGCTGTGCTTTGACGAAATGCAGATCACCGACATCGCCGATGCGATGATCGTGGGGCGGCTGTTCCAGATCCTGTTCGAGCAGGGCGTGACCATCGTCACCACCTCGAACCGCGTGCCCGAGGATCTGTATAAGCACGGCCTGAACCGCCAGCTTTTCCTGCCCTTCATCACCCTGATCCGCGACAGGATGGAGGTGGTCGAACTGGTCAGCGAAAACGACTGGCGGCAGGGCCGCGTCGGCGGCGGACAGGTCTGGTTCGCGCCGGTGAACGCGCAGGCCACCACTGAAATGGATGAAATCTGGAACGACCTGACCGGCCACGCCGAAGGCCAGCCGCTGATCCTGCCGGTGCAGGGCCGTCAGGTGGAACTGCCCGCCCATGCCGACGGGGTGGCGCGGGCAGGCTTCTGGGATCTCTGCGGCAAACCGCTTGGCCCCGCCGATTACCTTGCCATCGCCGCCGCGCTCGACGTGCTGATGATCGACGCCATCCCGCGCCTTGGCCAGTCGAACTATAACGAGGCGAAACGCTTCGTCACCCTGATCGACACGCTCTACGAAGCCCGCGTCCGCCTGATCGCCAGTGCCGCCGACGAACCCGAACGCCTGTATATCGAAGGCGAGGGCAGCTTTGAATTTGAACGCACAGCCAGCCGCCTGCGGGAAATGCAGGATGCCAACTGGGGCAAACCGGCCTGACGCACCGGCCTCATCTTTGGTCTGAAAATATCCTCAGGGGGTGAATTGGCCGTCAGGCCAAGAGGGGGCGCGAGCGCCCCCTTTGCAACCGCGCCAAATAAAAAGGCCGCCCCATAAGGGACGGCCCGCAAAACGCGATCCAGAGGGATCAGTTTTTCGCGTAATATTCGACGACCAGGTTCGGCTCCATCACCACGGCGAAGGGCACATCGCCCAGGGCGGGGGTGCGCACGAAGGTGGCGGTCAGCTTGTTGGTGTCAACGTCCAGATAATCCGGCACGTCACGCTCGCCCGAGGCGACGGCTTCCAGCACCAGCGCCATCTGGCGCGAGCGCTCGCGCACGGACACAACGTCGCCTTCCTTGACGCGATAGGACGCGATGTTCACTTTCTTGCCGTTCACCTCGACATGGCCGTGGTTCACGAACTGACGGGCGGCAAAGATGGTCGGCACGAATTTCGCGCGATAGACCACGGCGTCCAGACGACGCTCCAGCAGGCCGATCAGGTTTTCGCCGGTGTCACCGCGCACACGCTCGGCCTCGGCATAGATGCGGCGGAACTGTTTTTCGGTCAGGTCGCCGTAATGACCCTTCAGCTTTTGCTTGGCGCGCAGCTGGGTGCCGAAATCCGACAGTTTGTTCTTGCGGCGCTGACCGTGCTGGCCGGGGCCGTATTCGCGGCGGTTCACCGGGGATTTGGCGCGGCCCCAGATGTTTTCGCCCATGCGGCGGTCGATTTTGTATTTGGCAGCGGTGCGTTTGGTCATCGCTGATCTCCTTCATTGCGGTTACAGAAGGGCGTTGTCCTTTCCCTTGGCCGCAGGGGCCGCAGGCGACAGGCATCCCCTTGCGGGGGCCGCCAACACCAAAGAAGCCGCGCTTATAGCTGCGTCAGCCGCGCTGTCAACCGCGATCAGTCATGCAGGCGGCGCATCAGGATCAGCGCCAGCGTCGAGCAGATCAGCGTGGCCGCCACAACCGGCAGCGGCGTGCCGTCATACAGCAGCCCGACCGGCGCGGCGATCGCGACCGAGGCCAGCGTCGAAACCGCCGCCACGATCGAGGCCGCCATCCCCGCGATATGCCCCATCCGCTGCAAGGCCAGTGCGTTCAGGTTGCCGAACGTCACCCCCGCCATAAAGAACACGCTGACCGCCCAGGCAAAGAACAGCGGAAAGGTCAGCCCGCCCGACAGCAGCAGAATCAGCGCCAGCAGCGATGACCCGATCTGCATCGCATAGGCCCATGTCGCGATCCGCCGCATCCCGTAACGCATGACAAAGCGCGCGTTCAGGATCGTGCCCGACCCCGCCAGCAGCGCCATGGCCGCGAACCACATCGGAAACTGATCGCCTTTGCCATAGGTCTCGCCGAACAGTTGCTGCGCCGAACTGAGCAGGCCGAACATTTGCGCAAACCCCAGCGTCAGAACGACGGTGCACAGCATCACCTGCCGGTCGGTCAGCACCTCGCGCGCGCCAGCCACCAGTGTTTTCAGCCGCAAGGGGCGGCGCTGCGCGGGGGGCAGGGTCTCGGGCTGGCGGATGTTCAGCCACAGGCTGCCGATCAGCGCGAACAGCACAAAGGCGCCGAACACGCCATGCCAGCCCGCCAGCCAGATGATCCCCTGACCAAGCGCCGGGGCCATCGCCGGGATGATGATGAAGATCATCATCACGAAAGACGAAATCCGCGCCATTTCACGCCCTTCATACAGGTCGCGCACCAGCGCCAGCCCGACGATGCGCGGGGCAGCCGCGCCCAGACCCTGAATGAACCGCGCGGCCAGCAATGCCTCTAGCGAGTTGGCAAAGATCGCCGCAATCGCCGCCGCCGCATAGATCGCGAACCCCAGCGTCATGGCGCGCTTGCGGCCGATGGCGTCCGAAATCGGCCCGGCGAACAGCGTGCCAAGCCCCATCCCGCCGACGAAAGCGGTCAGGATCAGTTGCGCGCGGTTGATGTTATCGGGCGTCACCGCCTGCGCGATCTCGGGCAGGGCGGGCAGCATCGCGTCGATGGAAAAGGCGACGGTGGCAAACAGAAAAGCCAGCATCGCAATGAATTCAGGCAGCGGCAGGCGCGGCGTCGGGGCTTGGGTCATGTCGGGATCTTTCGCGTCATCATTCGCGTTGTGGCCCCGGACTTGAGCCGATTGCGACCAAGTTTCAAGGGGCAGATGGTTTTTGCGGTAACAAATTGAAAAAGTCAGGGATTTTTGGCGCTCTGAAAAAGGATCATTCCATACGATTTGCCCTTTGCGCTGACCCTTGCTGCGCGCTGCTTTTGCCCATGCCGATCTGGCCGAAATGCCCGCCATCGCGCGCGAAGGGCATTTCTGCCGTGTTACCCTGTCGGGCGAAAGCCTGCATGTGTTCATCTTCAGCCAAAAGGGCGACCAGCCGTTGCAGGGTGTCGTCGAATATCCGCTGGATTCGGTCAGACTTCCTGACCAAGGTCGTCGATCACCCGCAGCCACAGATCGGCGGGCTGCGCCCCCGCGACCGCGTGCTGATCGGCGACGATAAAGGTCGGAACCGAGGAAATGCCCCGCTCGCGCGCGTGGGCTTCGCGCGCGGCCACGGTGTCGCGGTCGGCGTCGGATGCCAGCAGGCGGGCGATCAGGTCGCGGTTCATTCCGGCATCGGCGGCGATTTCGGCCAGCACGCCAGGGTCGCCGATGTCGCGCGCCTGTTCCCAATGGGCGCGCAGCAGCCCCGACATGACGGCGGATTGCGCGCCCTCGACCCCGGCCCAGTGCATCAGCCGGTGGGCGTCGGTCGTGTCGGGTTCGCGCGGCGAGGGGTTCAGGTGCAGCCCGATGTCGGCGGCGCGGGCGGCCATCGGGGCCTCGATCTCGGCCACGCGGTCGCCGAATTTGGCGCGCAGGTAATCGGCCCGGTCCATGCCGCCGCGCGGCATCTGCGGGTTCAGCCGGAACGGGTGATAGGCGATGCTGAACGGATGATCCGGGCGGCTGTCCAGCGCGCGCGACAGCTCGGCCAGCCCGATCCAGCACCACGGGCACACCGGGTCAGCAAAAATATCAAGACGGATCATGGGGTTTCTTTCGACAGTTGAGGCCAGTTCTCGCGCAGGGCGCGGCGGTTGATCTTGCCGGTCGGGGTGCGCGGCAGCGCCGGAATGCCGACAAAGGCGCGCGGCTGTTTGTAGCGCGCCAGCCCGGTTTCGGCCAGAGCGCGCAGCTCGCCTTCGGTCGCCGGGCCGGTCCAGAAGGCGGCGATAAAGCTGGACCCCGAAGGCGTGGCAATTTCCGCCGCCGCCACATCGCCCGCGCCGGGATGGGTGGCCAGAAGCTCTTCAACCTCGGCGGGGGCGACGCGATAGCCGCCGGCGTTCATGATGTCATCGGCGCGCCCGTCCAGCGTGATGGCACCATCCGGGCCGATCACCGCCTGATCGCCGGTCAGAAACCAGTCGCCACGAAATTTCGACGCCGTTTCATCGGGTTGCCCAAGGTATCCCAGAAACAGCCCCGGATCGTCGCGCCGCACCGCCAGCGCACCGGCCTGACCGGGCGGCAGAGGCGTGCCGTCATCCCCCAGCACCGCGACATGACGGCCCGGCTGCGGATAGCCCGCGGTGCCCGTCGGGGCCGGGCGCGCCGGGCTGCCCGACAGAAAGGTGGAACATTCCGACATGCCCATGGCTTCGTGCAGGTCGGTGCCGGTGCGATTGGCCCATGCAAGGCGCAGCGCCGGGGCCAGCCGCTCGCCCGCGGCCAGCCCGTGACGCAGATCGGGCCATGCGGACCAGTCGGCGCGCAACATGCGCCGGAACACGCCGGGCGCTGCGGCCAGAATGCTGGCCCCATGCCGCCGCGCCAGCAGCGGGATCTGTTCCAGCGCCACGCCCTGCGCCGGGATCAGCGCGGTGGCGCCTATCGTCCACGGGTCCATCAGGCCGGTGCCCAGCGTAAAGGTCCAGTTAAAGGCTCCGGCGTGCAGCAGCCGGTCGGCCGGGCGCAGCCCATACCAGCCCTCGAACATCATCTGCCGCGCCAGAATTGCACGATGCGCATGGGCAACGGCGCGCGGCTGGCCGGACGAACCCGAGGTGTAAACGATATAAGCCAGCCGATTCGGGTCGCCTTGTGCGAAATCGGCAGGGGGCAGGGTGGCGAATTGGGTGATCTGTGATTCGTGCAGCACTGGCAGATCGCGTTCAGGCAGCGCCACGCCGTCGCCCATCACCACCATTGCCGGGGCGATCTGATCGGCGATCCGCGTCACCTCGCGCATGGTCAGCATGGCCGAGGTCGGCACGGGCACGATCCCGGCGGCAATCGCGCCCAGATAGACCACGGGAAAGGCGGGCGTGTTGCCAAGCCGCATCAGCAGCCGGTCCCCCGGCACCAGCCCCGCGCTGAGCAGGCCGGTGGCGCAGCCCAGCACAGCGGCCCGCAACCGCCCGTGCGACCAGCGATCCGCGCGCGTGGGGCCGATCACCGACATGGCCAGCTTATCTGGGCAGTCCAGCCCCGCCCGCAGCACATATTCAGCCAAATTCAGGGGGTTATGCCGGTCGATGTCTTTCATCCGATGATGCCCGAAACAGGGGTTCCCAAATGAAAAACGGCCCGCAAACGCAGGCCGTTCCCGTTGGCCTGACGGCCAGGATCAGAGCAGTTTCAGGTCCGAAGCCGAGGCGCGGCCATCGCGGCCCGACTGCAGTTCGTACTCGATCTTCTGGTTGTCTTTCAGGCCGGTCAGACCGGCGCGCTCGACCGCAGAAATGTGAACGAACACATCTTTGCCGCCATCATCAGGGGCGATGAAACCATAGCCCTTCGTCGTGTTGAACCATTTGACCGTTCCGGTGGCCATGTCCGTCTCTCCTTCAAATCATCCCCTTGCGTCATGCACGGGGCCGTGCAGCCTGTCTTTCGGTCGTCCGGCTGCCCCGTATCGGAGGAGGCGGTAGAAAGTTTGCTCACGCCACAGAAGCATGAACGATTCGTTAATAAAGGCAAGCGAAAACGGTGCCCGCACCGTCTGCGGGCACCCATCTGTCACGTTTTAGGCACCATTCAGCGCAGATCTGGCGGCGTCGCCTCGGCCACGAGCTCGGCGATGGCCTGATCCAGCGGCAATGTGCGGCTGCCCTGCTGGTCAAGGCGACGGATGGAAACGCTGCGCTCCTCGACCTCTTTCATGCCGATGGCCATGATCGCGGGCACCTTGCCGACGGAATGTTCACGCACCTTGTAGTTGATCTTTTCGTTGCGCGTATCCGCCTCGGCCCGGATGCCGGCGGCGCGCAGCGCGGTGACGATTTCCTGCACATAGTCATCCGCCCCCGACACGATCGAGGCCACCACCACCTGACGCGGAGCCAGCCACAGGGGCAGCTTGCCGGCATAGTTTTCGATCAGGATGCCGATAAAGCGTTCGAACGACCCCAGAACCGCGCGGTGCATCATCACCGGGCGGTGTTTCGCGCCATCCTCGCCGATATATTCGGCATCCAGACGCACGGGCAGGTTGAAATCGGCCTGAAGCGTGCCGCATTGCCATTCGCGGCCGATGGCGTCGGTCAGTTTGAAATCCAGCTTGGGACCATAGAACGCGCCATCGCCGGGGTTCACCTCGTAGGGATAGCCCGCGCTTTCGATGGCGGCGGCCAGTGCGGTTTCGGCCTTGTCCCATACCTCGTCCGAGCCGACGCGCACTTCGGGGCGGGTGGACAGTTTGATGTCGAATTTCTCGAACCCCAGATCGCGATAGACCGAGGACAGCAGCGCCAGAAAGCCCGCTGTTTCGGATTCGATCTGATCCTCGGTGCAGAAAATATGCGCGTCGTCCTGCACGAACCCGCGCACCCGCATCAGCCCGTGCATCGACCCCGAGGATTCGTAACGGTGGCACGAACCAAACTCGGCCAGCCGCAGCGGCAGTTCGCGGTAGGATTTTAGGCCCTGATTATAGACCTGCACATGGCAGGGGCAGTTCATCGGTTTCAGCGCGTTGGTGCGTTTTTCGCGCGCACCTTCCTCATCGACTTCGACGAGGAACATGTTTTCGCGATACGCCTCCCAGTGGCCGGATTTTTCCCACAGGATGCGGTCCACCACCTGCGGCGTCTTGATTTCCTTGTAGCCCGCGCGCGTCAGGCGGCGGCGCATGTAGGATTCCAGTTCGCGATAGATGGACCAGCCGTTCGGGTGCCAGAACACCATGCCCGGCGCTTCTTCCTGAAAGTGGAACAGTTCCATTTCGCGGCCCAGCTTGCGGTGGTCGCGTTTGGCGGCCTCTTCCAGCATGGTCAGATGCGCCTTGAGGTCGTCGCGGTTGCGGAAGGCGACGCCGTAGATGCGTTGCAGCATCGGGCGCGAGGCATCGCCCAGCCAATAGGCACCCGCCACATGGGTCAGGCGGAAGGCATCGGCGGGCACCTGCCCGGTGTGTTGCAGATGCGGGCCGCGGCACAGATCCTGCCAGTCGCCGTGCCAATACATCCGCAGATCCTCGCCCTCGGGGATGCGGTTGATGAGTTCGACTTTGAACGGCTCGCCCCGGTCGGTGTAATGGGCGATGGCCCGGTCGCGGTCCCAGACCTCGGTGCGGACGGGATCGCGGGCGGCGATGATCTGTTTCATCCGCGCCTCGATCTGGCCGAGGTCTTCGGGGGTGAAGGGCTCGGCGCGGTCGAAATCGTAGAACCAGCCGAAATCGCGCACCGGGCCGATGGTGACTTTGACATCGGGCCAGATGTCCTGCACCGCGCGGGCCATGATATGGGCCAGATCGTGCCGGATCAGTTCCAGCGCCGGTTCGGCGTCTTTCATGGTGTTGATGGCGATGCTGCCGTTTTCGGCAATAGGCCAGGCCAGGTCGATGTGCCGGCCGTTCAGGCTGGCGCTGATGGCGTTCTTGGCCAGGCTGGGTGCGATCGAGGCCGCGACCTGCGCCGCCGTGGTGCCGACGGGGTAATCGCGCGCATTGCCATCGGGAAAGGTGAGGGAAATCTGGTCGGCCATCATCGGCTCCTCGTCGGTTTGGCGCCCACGGAACGCCCGGTTGCGGGTATGTGCTTGCCTCTTGCGGGCTGCTGCGGGGAAAGTCAACATGGGTGCCCAAAGCCGGGGGCGCTTCGCCCCCCGGACCCCCAGAGGATATTTGAGGACCAAAGATGGATGGCTGAGTTTTTCGAGGGGCCGCAGGGGCGGCGGATTGCGTATCAGCGGCTGGACGGGCAGGGGCCGGGCGTGGTGTTTCTGGGCGGGTTCCGCTCGGATATGACCGGGACCAAGGCCGTGGCGCTGGAGGCATGGGCGCGGCGTGAGGGGCGGGCGTTCCTGCGGCTGGATTATTCCGGTCATGGTCAGTCGTCGGGGGTGTTCGAGGATGGCAGTATCGGCGACTGGTTCGAGGATGCGGCGGCGCTGATCGAGGCTGTGACCGAGGGGCCGCAGGTTCTGGTCGGCTCATCCATGGGGGGCTGGATCGCGTTGCTGCTGGCGCGGCGGATGCCGGGGCGGATTGCCGGGATGGTGACGATTGCGGCGGCGCCCGATTTCACCGAGCAGGGGTTCTGGGCCAGCTTTGACGAGGCGCAGCGGGCGCGGCTGATGCAGGATGGCAAGGTGGCGCTGCCCAGCGGCTATTCCGACGATCCTTATGTCATCACGCGCCGCTTGATTGTGGACGGGCGCGATCATCTGGTGATGCGTCAGCCGCTGGCCTTGCCGTTTCCGGTGCGGTTTCTGCAAGGGACGGCGGATGCGGATGTGCCGATGCAATGGGCGCTGGATCTGCTGGATCATGCCGAGGGCGAGGATCTGCGGCTGGTGCTGGTCAAGGGGGCAGATCACCGCTTTTCCAGCGATGACTGTCTGCGGCTGATCGAGCAATCGGTGGCCGAGGTTCTGGCCCGGATCGGCTGATCGGGCGCAGGGCAGGGGCCTTGGGCGCAAAAGCAAGGGCGCGGTTTTGCCGCGCCCTGTTTCGTGTTGTGTCTGTTGCGGTCTGGTCAGACGGCGATCTTGCCGTCGTCGTCCAGCGCGTGGCGGTCGCCGACATCGGCGGCTTTGTCGCCCATGCCGCGACGTTTCTTGCGGCCGACCTCGGGCTGGAGGCTGCTGTGTTCGTCGATGAAATCCAGCACCAGCGGGCGAATGTTCAGGCGCCAGCTTTTCCCGGCGAAGATGCCGTAATGGCCCGCGAAGGGTTCAAGATGCTGTGCCTTTTTGCTGTCCGGCACGCCGGTGCAAAGGCGCAGCGCGGCGACGCATTGGCCGGGGGCCGAGATGTCGTCATTGGCCCCTTCGACCGTCATCACGGCCACATCGGTGATCTTGCCGATGTCCACGGCGCGGCCGTTCACGGTAAATTCGTTCCGGGCGATTTCCAGATTCTTGAAAATGCGTTCGACGGTGGACAGGTAAAATTCCGCCGTCATATCCAGCACGGCCAGATATTCATCGTAGAATTTGTTGTGCTTGTCGCCTTCGCTGGCCTCGCCCCGCGCCTCGGCAAAGATCTTGTCGATGAAGGCCTTGGCGTGGGTTTCGCTGTTCATCGCGATGAAGGACGACAGTTGCGCCAGCCCCGGATAGACCATCCGCCCCGCGCCGCGATATTTGAAGCCGACCGACTGGATCATCAGGTGTTCCAGCTCGCCCATGGTGATGCGGTTGCCAAAATCCGTCACCTCGGTCGCGGCGGCGTCGGGATCGACCGGGCCGCCGATCAGGGTCAGGGTGCGCGGCTGTGCCTTGGGGTCGTCCTCGGCCAGGATGGCGGTTGCGGCCAGCGTCAGCGGGGCGGGCTGGCAGACCGCGATCACGTTCAGATCGGGGCCAAGGTGGCGGATGAAATCGACCAGATAGGTGGTGTAATCCTCGACGTCGAACTTGCCCTCGGACACGGGGATGTCGCGGGCGTTGTGCCAGTCGGTCACATAAACCTCGCAGTCGGGCAGCAGCGAGGTGACGGTGGACCGCATCAGCGTGGCGTAATGGCCCGACATCGGCGCGACCAGCAGAACCTTGCGCGGCTTGACGGCGCGGCGGGCGACGCGGAAATGGATCAGATCGCCGAAGGGACGCTGCACTTCCTTATCGACATAGACCATGTGGTCCTGCCCGTCGTCGCCGGGGATCGGGGGGATGTTCCAGTCGGGCTTGATGACCATGCGGGCAAAGCTGCGTTCGGTGACGCGGCCCCACGCGCTCATCAGTTTGAACATGGGGTGCGGGATCAGCGCAAAGGCCGGGTAAGACGCAAGCGCGCGGGCACTGGCCCCCATCCATTCATAGCTGTTCCGAATCGATTCCATCGCATCATAGGAAATGATGCCCTTGACCCCTTTATACGCCATTTTCTTCAGCCTTTTTCTGCGCCGCAGCACGGCAGACAAGCAAGTGCGCCACTGTGGCGAAAGGGAAAACCCGGCTTTACCCATCGGCAACGATGCGCGTATGATCGTATTGTAATAGGGGGGAAATCACGTCATGGCAAGCAATCCTGAAGCGCCGGGTCGCAAAGTTGCGCGCGGCAGGGGTGTTCGCGCAACATCCGCAAAGGCTGACAGCACGGGGGGAGAGGCGTCGGTGCCGCCGAAAAAGCCGCGCCGCAGCAGCGCAAAACCAGCCGCCGCCAAGGCCGAACCTGCCGCAGCGGCGCCGCCAAAACCGGCGGCCCCGAAACCTGCGGCACGGCGCAAACCGGCGGCCAAGCCTGCTGCGAAAGCCGCTGTGGCGGAAAAAAGCCAGCCTTCACCCGCAGCGGTTGCGCCGGAGCCTGTCGCGGACAAGGCTTTGTCAGTCGCGCACACCCTGCCGGTGCCGCAGCAGATGGCTGAAAACATCGACCGGATCGAGGTGCTGAGCCATCGCCTGATGGCCGCTCTGGCCAGCCGCGCCATGCCCAACCCTGCGGTTGACGGGCCGGGACCGGAATTTTTCATGGCCACCGCCGGGGCATGGATGAAGATGCTGGCCGAACAGCCCGCGCGGGTGATCGAACAGCAGGTGAATTTCTGGGGCGAGACGCTGAAACACTACGCCCGCGCCAGTCAGGTGCTGGCGCAGGGCAAGATCGCCGCGCCCGAGGATGACGGCCCGCAGGACCGGCGCTTTGCCAATCCGCTGTGGCAGACGCATCCGTTCTTTAACTATGTCAAGCGGCAGTATCAGATCAACGCCGACGCCATGCGCGCGGCGGCCTCGGATCTGGATATGCCCGATGACGTGGCCAAGCGCCGGATGAGCTGGCTGACCAGCCAGATCATCGACATGATGGCGCCCACGAATTTTCTGGCCACCAACCCCGACGCGCTGGAAAAAGCCCTTGAGACCGAGGGTGAAAGTCTGGTTCGCGGGCTGGAGAACCTTGTCCGCGACGTGGAACAGAACGGCGGCGAATTTCTGGTGTCGCTGGCCGATCGCGATGCCTTTACGGTCGGCGAAAACATCGGCACCACGCCCGGCACCGTGGTTCACCGCAGCGACCTGTTCGAACTGATCCAGTATCACCCGGCGACGGACAAGGTTCACGCCATGCCCATCGTCATGTTCCCGCCGTGGATCAACAAGTTCTATATCCTTGATCTGAAACCACAAAACAGCCTGATCCGCTGGGTTGTGGAACAGGGGCACACGCTGTTCGTGGTGTCGTGGAAAAACCCCGATGCCAGCTATGCCGACAAGGGCATGGGCGATTACGTCTCGGCCTATATCGAGGCGATGGACAAGGTGCTGGAACTGACCGGCCAGAAAAAGCTGAACGCCGTCGGCTATTGCATCGGCGGCACCACCCTGACCGCTACGCTTGGGGTGCTGAAAAAGCGCGGCGATGATCGGGTCAACACCGCGACCTTCTTTACCACGCTGACCGATTTTTCCGAACTGGGCGAATTCACCACCTTCTTGCAGGACGATTTCATCACCGGCATCGAAGAAGAGGTCGCCCGCAAAGGCGTGTTCGGCGCGGTTCTGATGTCGCGCACCATGTCGTTCCTGCGCGCCAACGATCTGGTCTGGGGACCGGCGATCCGCAACTATATGCTGGGCGAAACGCCGCCCGCCTTTGACCTGCTGTATTGGAACGGCGATTCCACGAACCTGCCGGGGCGGATGACGCTGGAATATCTGAACGAGCTGTGCCGCCAGAACTATCTGGTGTCGCAAGGGTTCGAGGTTCTGGGCGAAAAGGTCACGCTGGCCGATGTAACCGTGCCGCTGTGCGCGGTGGCCTGTGAAACCGACCATATCGCGCCGTGGAAGGATTGCTGGCGCGGCTTTGCGCAAACGGCGTCCACGGACAAACGCTTTATCCTGTCGGAATCGGGCCATATCGCGGGCATCATCAACCCGCCCAGCAAAAAGAAATATGGCCATTACCTGAGCAATGCCGGTTTCGGCGGCACCTGGCAGGACTGGAAACACGACGCCAGCTTTCATCAGGGCAGTTGGTGGCCGGTCTGGGGCAAGTGGCTGGAGGAATCGGCGGGGCCGATGGTGGCTGCGCGCGATCCGGGGCAGGGGCTTGGCCCGGCACCGGGAACCTATGTTCACCAGCGCGCCAACGGCTGACATGCAGCCGCCCGGTCTGGCAAACCGGGCGGTTCATAAATTTTTGCTGCACTGCAGAAAAAATACTTGAAATGCTGCGGCGCAGCATCCATCTTGGCCCTACGGAAACAGATTACCACGGCAGGGTAACGGGGACATGACCTCACCTGCCCCCTTGATGGAGATAGAGACATGGCCAAGGCCCCTGACTACACCAAAACCTTCCAGGACATGATGGCGCAATTCCCGGTTGACACCTCGTCGGTGACCGAAGCCTTCAAATCGCAAACCGCTCTGGGCGAAAAACTGGCCCGCGTCGCCCTGACCGCGGCCGAGCGTTCGACCGAGATTTCGGCCCAGTGGACCAAAGACGCTCTGGCCCGCGTGGGTGAGCTGTCGACCGCCAAAGAAGAGCCGACCGAATACGCCAAAGCCGTTTCGGACTTTGCTTCGGCTTCCGCTGAACTGGCCGCTGAACACATGTCCGCCTTTGCAGAAGTCGCCAAGAAACTGCAAATGGACACCGTTGACCTGATGCTGACCGCTGGCAAAGACATCGCCTCGGACGCGCAGAAAGCCGCTGAAAAAGCGACCAAAGACGCGCAGGCCGCTGTCAAGAAAGCCACCACCGCTGCGACCAACGCGACCAAAGCCTGATCGCACCGCATCGGTGAACTGACGGAAAAGGGGCGGGCGACCGTCCCTTTTTCATGTGCGCGCCGCCGATACTGCGCTGCGGCACCGGCCGCGCGCTCGCGCATCGGTTGTATATTGCCCGCGACTGCGCCTTGGGGCGCTTTTCCTTTGCGTTTTGCAGGTCAAGGTCGCAGAATGCCGCAACTGCATCATTTCAACAGGGGCTGCCCCATGACCGACGCCAAAGCGCCACTGCTGATTAAACGCTATGCCAGCCGACGGTTGTATAATACCGAAACCAGCGACTATGTAACGCTGGACGACATTGCCGCCTTTATCCGTCAGGGCCGCGAGGTGAAGATCGTCGATCTGAAATCCGGCGACGACCTGACCCGCCAGTATCTGCTGCAAATCATCGCCGAACACGAAAGCCGCGGTGAAAATGTGCTGCCGATCGACGTGCTGACCGATCTGGTGCGCAGCTATACCACGCAGGCGCAGTCCGTCGTGCCGCATTTTCTGGCCGCCAGCTTTGAAATGCTGCGCGAGGGGCAGTCGAAGATGATGGAAAACATGGCGCGCGTGCCCAACCCCATGGCCTCGATGCCGGGCTTCGAGGCGATGCAGCGCCAGCAGCAGATGTTCCTCAAGGCGATGATGGGCGGCTGGGTGCCGCCCGGCGCGCAACCCGCCGACGAAGGCACCACCGACGCCGCCCCCGCCAAGCCCAAACGCGCCGAACGCCGCCCCGCCACCTCGCCCGAGGATGAAAAAGACATGGCCGAAATCCGCCGCCAGCTTGCCGAGCTGCAAAAGCGCATTTCCCGCCTGTAACCCCCGCACCCGGTCTTGCACAGCCCCGCCGCGCAGGTTACAGGTGACGCCCACGGACGGTTGGCCGAGTGGTCGAAGGCGCACGCCTGGAAAGTGTGTAGGCGGGGAACCGTCTCGGGGGTTCGAATCCCTCACCGTCCGCCATTATTCATTACAAGTTCGAAGATATTTTCCCTTGAAGGGGTTTCCCCTTTGTATACTAAAGGGCTTTGTCGGCACCATCCCCTTAAAACGTGCCTCTAAACACCAGCCGGGCCGCATTCACCCCGCCATCCCGCCCTGAACCTTCGCCATAAATCTGGCGATTTCGCGTGGTTCGGGTGGGGTGCCGGTGTAGATTTCGACATAGGTCGGGATGCGGGCCAGGCGGGTGGGCATGTCTTCCTTGGCGCGCATCGAGATATAGCCGATTTGCGTCAGATAGATCGTGCGGGCGCGGATGTCGGCTTGGGGGGCGGGTTGGCCCCAGCGGGTCAGCATGTTGCGCAGCGTGGTCAG
The DNA here is from genome assembly GCF_030538755.1 of Paracoccus sp. (in: a-proteobacteria). Lineage (GTDB taxonomy): Bacteria > Pseudomonadota > Alphaproteobacteria > Rhodobacterales > Rhodobacteraceae > Paracoccus. Next base: position 163,601 of record NZ_JAUNTJ010000003.1, read on the forward strand.
GCGGGCCTGGTCGGCGGCCTGCACGCGGTCGGCCACGCTGGCATCCTGCAAGGCCCAGCTGCGGACGGCGAATTCCAGTGGCGCGTCAAAGCTGCCCGACAGAAAGGCGGCCAGCACGTTCAGCATCGCCTCGGCCAGCGTTTCGGCATAGTCCTGCGCGGCGCGGATCAGCGGGTCGGTGGTGCGGGCGTCCCAGCCGTCGATCAGCGCCCCCAGCAAGGCATCGCGGTCATCGAAAAACCAGTAAAAGCTGGTGCGCGACAGGTTCAGCCGCTTGGCCAGCGGCTGGATTTTGACGGCATCGACACCGCCCTCGATCAGCGCGTGGTAGCCGGCCTCCAGCCAGCCGTCGCGCGATCCACGCCATCCTGTCTCTGATGTGTCCTGCGGGCTTTCCATACACCAGCCCTAGCCGCCAGCCGGGGGCAGGGCAAGAAAAATGTCCTGTAATGCCCCTATAATGTGCACTGGCGATTTTTTTAATTGACACAGGTGAACATTCCTCTGATTTTGAGACGCGACTCTCCACCTTTCACAGGCAGATCCGATGTCGAACGATCCCCTCTTGCAGCCTTACCAGTTGAAACATCTGACGCTGCGCAACCGTATCATGATTACCAGCCACGAACCGGCCTACCCTGAGGACGGGATGCCCAAGGATCGTTACCGCGCCTATCATGTCGAGCGGGCCAAGGCCGGCGTGGCGCTGACGATGACCGCCGGATCGGCCTCGGTGTCGCGCGACAGCCCGCCGGTGTTCAACAATATCCTGGCATGGAAGGATGAAGTGGTCGGCTGGATGAAAAAGCTGGCCGATGAATGCCACGACCACGGCTGCGCGGTGATGATCCAGCTGACCCATCTGGGACGCCGCACACGCTGGGACAAGGCCGACTGGCTGCCCGTCGTTTCGCCTAGTTTTGAGCGCGAGGCGGCGCATCGCTCGTTCCCGAAAAAGCTGGAAGACTGGGACATTGCCCGCATCATCACCGACTATGCCGATGCAGCCGAACGGATGAAGGCGGCGGGGCTGGACGGGCTGGAATTGCAGGCTTACGGCCATCTGATGGACCAGTTCTGGTCGCCGCTGACCAATGATCTGGACGGGCCGTATGGCGGCGATCTGGACAACCGGCTGCGGTTCACCTTCGACATCCTGCGCGAGATCCGCAAACGCTGCGGCGAGGATTTCATCGTCGGCGTGCGCTATACCGGCGACGAAACCCTGCCGGGCGGCATCACCGAGGGCGAGGGGCTGACCATCTCGCAAAAGCTGAAAGACAGCGGGCTGGTCGATTTCCTGAATGTGGTGCGCGGCCATATCGACACCGACGCCGGGCTGACCGACGTGATTCCGGTGCAGGGGATGCGGGGCGCGCCGCATCTGGATTTCGCGGGCGAAATCCGCAAGGCGACCGGCTTTCCCACCTTCCACGCCGCCAAGATCCCCGATGTGCCGACTGCGCGCCACGCCATTGCGGCGGGGCTGGTGGATATGGTCGGCATGACGCGGGCGCATATGGCCGACCCGCATCTGGTGCGCAAGGTGATCGAGCGGCGCGAGGATGACATCCGCCCCTGCGTCGGCGCGAATTACTGCCTCGACCGTATCTATCAGGGCGGCATGGCCTTTTGCCTGCACAATGCCGCCACCGGGCGCGAGGAAACGATGCCGCACTCGATCCCTGCCGCCGGGGTGAAAAAGCGCGTCACCATCGTCGGTGCCGGTCCCGCCGGGATGGAGGCGGCGCGTGTCGCCGCCGACCGTGGCCATGCCGTCACCGTGTTCGAGGCCGCAGACCAGCCCGGCGGCCAGATCCGCCTGACCGCGCTGGACGAGCGGCGGCGCGAGATGATCTCGATCATCGCCTGGCGGATGGCGCAATGTCAGGCGCGCGGGGTCGATTTCCGCTTTAACACCTTCGCCGAGGCGGATGACGTGCTGGCCACCACCCCGGACGAGGTGATTATCGCCACCGGCGGCCTGCCGCATACCGAGGTGCTGGGGCAGGGCGATGATCTGGTCTGTTCGGCATGGGACATCCTGTCGGGCGACGTCAAGCCGGGCCGGAATGTGCTGATATTCGACGACGCGGGCGATCACGCCGCCTTGCAGGCCGCCGACCTGATCTCGGCCACCGGCGCCGCGGTTGAAATCGTCACCCCTGACCGCAGTTTTTCGCCCGAGGTGATGGCGATGAATCTGGTGCCCTATATGCGCAACCTGCAAGGGCGCGATGCGACCTTTACGGTGACATGGCGGCTGAAATCGGTGGCGCGTGACGGCAATCAACTGCGCGCGACATTGGGCAGCGATTACGGTGATATGACGCGGGATCGGCTGGTCGATCAGGTGGTGGTGAACCATGGCACCCGGCCGCTGGATGAGCTGTATTTCGACCTGAAGCCGCTGTCCTCGAACCTGGGCGAGGTTGATTATCAGGCGCTGACCACCGGCGCGGCGCAAGCCGTGCGGGCCAATGCCAATGGCAACTTCCGCCTTTACCGCATCGGCGATGCCGTTGCCGCACGAAACACCCATGCCGCGATCTACGACGCGCTCAGGCTGGTAAAGGATTTGTAAAGGGCAGGGGCCACCTTGCCCACCCATATCGTATAAACAGGAGACATCGCCATGGCCTTCAAGCGCATGATCCACGCCGTCGATACCCACGCCGGAACGCCGATGCGGGTCATTACCGGCGGGGTGCCGCATATTCCGGGCGGCTCGGTCTATGAAAAGATGAAATGGCTAGAGGCAAATGACGATCAGCTGCGCAAGCTGATGCTGCGTGAACCGCGCGGCTATCCGGCGCATTGCTGCAACCTGATCGTGCCGCCCTCGCATCCCGAGGCGGACGCCGGATATATCATTATGGAGCAGATCGAATATCCGGTCATGTCCGGCGGCAATACTATTTCCGTTGTCACCGTGCTGCTGGAAATGGGCCTGCTGCCGATGAAAGAGCCTGTCACCGAACTGGTGCTGGAGGCACCGGCAGGGTTGATCCGGGTTCGCGCCGAATGCTGCAACGGCAAGGTGAACAGCGTGACCTTTCGCAACGTGCCGGCCTTTGCGGCCCATCTGGACGCCGAAATCGAGGTGCCGCATCTGGGCAAGGTCCGGGTCGATGTCGGTTGGGGCGGCATGTTTTATGTCATCGCGGATGTGCGGCAATTTCCGGGCCTTGCGTTAATCCCCGAACATGGCCGCGAAATCACCCGCATTTCCTCGATGATCCGGCAGGCCGCGATCGAGCAATTGCCGGTTGCACATCCCGATTATCCCGGCGTGGGCATCACCATATCGCAATTGTCGGGACCGGCGGATGACCCAAAGGCAGACTGGAAGAATGCCGTCACCATGGCCTCGGGCGAATTTTCATGGGATAATCCGGCAAGCTGGACCGGCGCAATCGACCGCTGCCCCTGCGGAACCGGCACCTGCGCCAAAATGGCCGTGCTGCATGCCAAGGGCGAATTACCCCTGCACAGGGATTTCCGCCATCAAAGCATCCTTGGTAACGTCTATACCGGTCGGCTGGTCGAGGAAACCACGATAGCAGACCGTCCCGCCGTGGTGCCGGAAATATCGGGGAAAAGCTGGATTTACGGGCTGAACACTTTGGTGCTGGATCACGACGATCCATTTACGGAAGGGTTTACCGTGGGGGATACCTGGGCGTAGGCGGTAATTGCCGCTGAAAAATGATAGGAAAAATCAGAGGGGATATGTAACTGCCCCAATAAAGCCGCCGCCCGAAACACAGGCGGCGGCTGAATTTCATGGCTAAACCTGCGATCAGGTCGGGTTCAGCTTGCCATTACGCTGTTGCAGCATCATGAAATAGTCATAGGTGAACTCGGCCGTTTGGGCGTATTGATACCAGTTGTTCAGGAAGGTTTTTTGCGCATCCCACTGGCGCTTGAACCATTCGTTCTGGGCCGAAATCTCGTCATAGACCTGACGCGAGGCGTCAAATGCGGCGGACATGATTTCTTCGCTGAACGGGCGCAGTTGTGCGCCGGATGCAGCCAGTTCTTGCAGCGCGGTCGGGTTCTTGTAGTCGTAGTTCGCCAACATGCTTTGATCGACGGCCTGGCAGGCCGTGCGCAGCAGCGACTGATACGAGGAGGGCAGTTCATTGAACTTGGCCTTGTTAAAGAAAAAGCTGACCGTCGGCCCGCCTTCCCAAAAACCGGGATAATAATAATACGGCGCGACCTGCTGGAACCCCAGCTTGGCGTCGTCGTAAGGGCCGACCCACTCGGCAGCGTCGATGGTGCCGCGTTCCAGCGATGGGTAGATGTCGCCACCGGCGATCTGCTGCGGCACGACGCCCAGCTTTTCGACCACCCGGCCCGCAAGGCCCGAGATGCGCATCTTCAGCCCCTGAAGATCGGCCAGCGTGTTGATTTCACGGCGATACCAGCCGCCCATCTGAACGCCGGTATTACCGCCGGGGAACGAGACAAGGTTATATTGGTCGAGGAATTCGTTATACAGTTCGATGCCGCCGCCAATATAGGCATAGGCCGATTTCGACCGCGCGCTGAAGGTGAACGGCAGGTCCGCGCCGCAGGCAAAGGCCGGATCGCGGCCCCAGTTGTAATAGCCGACCGAATGTGCCACCTCGACCGTGCCGTCGCCTGCGGCGTTGATGGCGTCCAGACCGGGGACGATCTCACCGGCGGCCAGCACTTGCAGGGTGAACTTGCCGTCGGTCGCCTCGCTGATGCGCTTGGACAGTTCTTCGCCGCCGCCATAGATGGTGTCCAGCGATTTGGGGAAGGACGAGGCCACGCGCCAGGTGATGCTGGGTTGTTCCTGTGCGATGGCGGGGGCGGCCAGCACGGTGCCTGCGGCTGCGGCAGCGCCACCGACTGACGCGCGGGTCAGAAAGCTGCGGCGGTCCAACGATTTCGAATCTTTCATGTTTTCTCCCTAAGAACAGGATCGGGTGAGTCGTTCCGACCCGCAAGTGACCGCCCTGTATGCCGCGCAGTTTAGTGCGCGGGATCGGCCCGTCCAGTAGGCAGAAGGGTCAAATGACGTTGAAATCAAATGACGTTGAAAAATGCCGGGGCGATGCCCCGGCCAGGTGGTGCCGGGGGGAACCGGCCAATGGATGACCGCACAATGGCGATCAGACCAGCACAGATTGTATCGCTACAAATCCGCTGCTAGACAGGCGGAACGATACAATTGCGCCATGCGCCGTGAAAGAAAAACATTGTGACCGATACAAAGTGGCTGCCGACATTATCTGACGTGGCAGGGCCGAAATTCCGCGCATTGGCCAATGCGCTGCGTGACGCGGCGCGCTCGGGCGAGCTGCCGCCTGGCACGCGCCTGCCTGCGGTGCGCGATCTGGCATGGCGGCTGGGGATCACACCGGGCACCGTCGCGCGCGCCTATCAGATCGCCGCCGCCGAAGGGGTGCTGGACAGTCATGTCGGGCGTGGCAGCTTTATCGCGCAGCCGCGCCCCCGGATCGGGCCGCTGCAACCGATGCTGACGGATCGCGTCGATTCACCGGCTCATGGCCGGGCGACCGTTGACCTGCGTATCCCGCAACTGCCCGACTGCGGCCAGACCGAGGCGATCCGCAGCGCAATGATCCGCGCGGCGCAGCGAATCGGTGATGAGGTGCTGGATTATCCGTCGCTGACCCGTGATCGCACTTGCCGCGCCGCGCTTTGCCGGTGGCTGTCGGAACGCGGCCCCGGCAGCTTTGGCCCTGATGATCTTGTGCTGACGCATGGCGGGCAGAACGCCATCGTTCTGGTCATGTCGCTGTGCCTGTCGGGCGAGCGTCCGCGCGTCTTGTGTGAATCGCTGGCCTATCCCGGCCTGCGCCACGCCGCGCGCCTGTTAAGGGCCGATATTCAGCCCGTCGCGCTGGATGAACAGGGCATGGTGCCGGACGATCTGGACCACGCTGCCCGCAGCAGCGGCGCGCAACTGGTTTGCCTGACGCCCTCGGCGCAGAACCCGACGGTTGCGCGGATGGGGGCGGCCCGTCGGCACGAACTGATCGCCGTCGCCCGCCGCCACGATCTGCAAATCATCGAGGACGACTGCTTTTCCGGCCCGCTGACCCCGCGCGCCAGCCACGAAGCCTTGCCCAGCCTGCGATCGCTGGCGCCGGAACGGGTCTGGCAAGTGTCCAGCCTGTCCAAGATCCTGTCCGCAGGGCTGCGCTTTGGCTTTGTCATCTGCCCCGAGGGGATGGGCGCAGCCGGGCGTCTGGCCGCGCAGCACAGCCACTTTGGCCTGTCGCTGCCGCTGGTGGGGCTGGTGACGGAACTGATCGAATCCGGCACCGCCTGCGATCTGGCGCAAAAGGTGCAGGCGGTCTTTGATGATCGCGTCGCGCTGGCCCAGCAGGTGCTGGCCGGCACCTCGTTCGTCAGTCAGCCGGGGGTGCCGTTTCTGTGGCTGAATTTGCCGATGGGGTGGCGCGGCTCGACCTTTGCCACCCGCACCGCCGAAAGCGGCGTTCTGGTGCGATCGGCGGACGAATTTTCAGCCCTGGGGGATCGCGGCGGGGCGGCCCCGGCAATGCCCAATGCGGTGCGGATCGCGCTGCCGTGCAAGATCGACCGGGCATTGCTGTCTGACGGCCTGAAAACCGTCGCGCGGCTGTATCACACCCCGCCGGGCGATCTGCCGGTATAGGGGAAAGGGGGGCGTTGCGCCCCCCCTTGATCTGTCAGCGCAGGATCGAGCGCCCCGCATATTCGGCGGTTTCACCCAGCATTTCCTCGATGCGGATCAACTGGTTATACTTGGCCAGCCGGTCCGAGCGCGCCAGCGAGCCGGTCTTGATCTGGCCGCAGTTGGTCGCAACCGCCAGATCGGCGATGGTCGCATCCTCGGTCTCGCCCGAGCGGTGGCTCATCACGCTGGTATAACCGGCGCGGTCGGCCATGCGCACGGCGTCCAGCGTTTCCGAAAGGGTGCCGATCTGGTTCACCTTGACCAGCAGGCTGTTGCCGCAACCGCGCGCGATGCCTTCGGCCAGACGGTCGGGGTTGGTGACGAACAGATCGTCGCCGACCAGTTGCACCTTGCCGCCCAGACGTTCGGTCAGCAGCGCCCAGCCGTCCCAGTCGTCTTCGGCGCAACCGTCCTCGATCGACAGAATCGGATAATCGGCGCACAGCGCGGCCAGATAATCGACGTTTTCGGCGGCGGTCAGGGTTTTGCCCTCGCCCGACAGCACATAGCGGCCATCCTTGAAATATTCGGTCGAGGCGCAATCCAGCGCCAGCATGATGTCATCGCCCGGCTTGTAACCGGCCTTTTCCACCGCGCGCAGAATGAAATCCAGCGCATCGCGGGTGCTGGACAGGTTGGGGGCAAAGCCGCCCTCGTCGCCCACGCCGGTCGCCAGACCTGCCGCCGACAGCTCCTTTTTCAGGGTGTGGAACACCTCGGACCCCATGCGCACGGCGTCACGGATGTTTTCCGCGTTGACCGGCATAATCATGAATTCCTGAATATCGATGGGGTTATCGGCATGTTCGCCGCCATTGATGATGTTCATCATCGGCACCGGCAGCAGCCGCGCGCCCGTGCCGCCGACATAGCGATACAGCGGCAGTTCAGCCGCCGCCGCCGCCGCCTTGGCCACGGCCAGCGACACGCCCAGAATGGCATTGGCCCCCAGACGGCCCTTGTTGGGCGTGCCGTCAAGGTCGATCATCATCGCGTCGATGGCCTGCTGTTCGGCCGCATCCTCGCCGATCAGGTTTTCGGCGATCTCGCCATTGACGGCGGCCACGGCCTCCAGCACGCCCTTGCCCAGATATCGGCCCTTGTCGCCGTCCCGCTTTTCCACGGCCTCATGCGCGCCGGTGGATGCGCCCGAGGGCACGGCGGCGCGGCCCATGGTGCCGTCCTCCAGCATCACATCGACCTCGACGGTCGGGTTGCCGCGGCTGTCCAGAATCTCACGGGCGAAAATGTCGATGATAGCGGTCATGATACGCTCCCTTTGGCTTGCCGCCTTTTAGCCGGATCGCACAGCAGGCGAAACGGAAAAATACCCGCTCAGGGCAGGGCGATATCCGCCCAGATCGGCAAATGATCCGAGGCCTGCCGCGCGGGCATGTCGTGAAACACGCCGCTGTCGCGCAAATGCAGGTCGCGGGTCAGGGCAAAGCGATCCAGCCGCAGCCGGGGCAGGGGGGCGGGCCATGTCGGCCCCGGTGCGACGACCTGCCAGCCCGACAACGGCTCTAACCCGCGTTCGTCATGCCATTCGTTGAAATCCCCCATCAGCGCCACCGGCCCGGCCCCCAGTCGCCCGGCCTGCGCCACCAGCCGCGCCAGTTGCGCCCGCCGGGATGAACGCGCCAGCCCCAGATGCACCGCCACCACGGTCAGCCCCGGCAGACGCAGCGCAATCGCGCCGCGCGGCTCGATCCCCGGCAAAGGCAGCCGCCGCACCTGCGCCGCTGCCGCCAGATCGGGCCGCAGCAACAGCGTCTGCCCATGCCAGCCCAAAGAGTTCTCGCCGGTGCCGGTAAAATCCGCCGGCACCAGCCCGGTCGCCTCTTGCACCAGCGCACGCGGCAAGGCCTCGGGCCGGGCGCCATAGCGGAAATCCACCTCTTGCAGCGCCACGACATCGGCCTGCAACCCCGCAATCACCGCCAGATTCCGCTCCGGCGCATGAGGTCCGGTCATCCCGCGGCATTTATGCAGATTGTAACTGGCCAGTCGCATCTTTGGTCTGAAAATATCCTCTGGGGGTCCGGGGGGCGAAGCGCCCCCGGTGCTGCCCGCGCCGTTATGTCCCGCAGAATGTGCGGGGAACAACCTCATCTGGCAAGGGCGGGCGGGCCAGATCGTCCCATTCCGGGCGATCCTCGAACGGGTGAACCACGGCATCCGCCAGCCGCTCGAACGGGGCGCGATCGCCGGCAACCGCGGCCTGAATCGCCTGCTCGATCCGGTGATTGCGCGGGATGCGGCGCGGATTGGCCACAGCCATCCGCGCCGGATCGGGATGGCGCGCCTGCCAGCGGTGCGCCCAGCCGTCAAAGGCGGCGCGGTCGGTGAATTCATCGCGGGCGCGATCCTCGGTCAGCCCGGCAAAAACGCGGGTGAAATCGGCGCGCTGTGCCGCCATCAGCCGCAGCAGATCCTCGATCAGCGGCTGATCCTCGGGGGTGGCGTCGATCCCCAGCTTGTCGCCAAAGCGGGCCAGCCACTCTGCCTGATACAGCGCCGGGAACCGATGCACCGAGGTCGTGGCCGCAGCCACGGCGGCATCCTGTTCGCCCATCAGCGGGATCAGACAAGTGGCAAGCTGCGCCAGATTCCACACCGCGATCTGTGGCTGTTCCGACCAGCGATAGCGGCCCCTCTGGTCGATGGAGGAAAACACCGTGTCGGGGTGAAAGCCGTCCATGAAGGCGCAGGGACCGTAATCAATCGTCTCGCCCGACACCGCCATGTTGTCGGTGTTCATCACCCCATGAATGAACCCCAGCGCCATCCAGCGCGCAATCGTGCCCGCCTGCGCCGCGATGACCGCATCCAGCAGCCCCAGCGGACCCTCCGCACCGGGATAGTGCCGCGCGATGACATGATCGGTCAGCGCGGCCAGAGCCTCGGTATCGCCGCGCACCGCGAAATATTCGAACGTCCCCACCCGGATATGGCTGGCCGCCACGCGGGTCAGCACCGCGCCGGGATAGACCGTCTCACGGATCACCCGCTCGCCCGTGGTGACGGCGGCCAGCGCGCGGGTGGTCGGCACCCCGGCGGCGGCCATGAACTCGCTGACCAGATATTCACGCAGCACCGGGCCAAGCCACGCCCGCCCGTCGCCCCGGCGCGAAAACGGTGTCTGGCCCGCGCCCTTCAGTTGCAGGTCAAAGCGCGCGCCGTCCGGGGCCAGCACCTCGCCCAGCAACAGCGCGCGGCCATCGCCAAGCTGCGGGACAAAGCCGCCGAACTGGTGCCCGGCATAGGCCATGGCCAGCGGCGCGGCCCCATCGGGCACCGCATTGCCAGCCAGCATCGCCACGCCATCGGCCCCGGCCAGCCAGTCGGCATCCAGCCCCAGCCGCTCGGCCAGGGGACGGTTCAGCGCGAACAGGGCCGGATCGCGCACCGGAACCGGTGGCTGGCTGGCAAAGAACCGCGCGGGCAGGCGGGCATAGCTGTTGTCGAAACGGATCATGGTGCCTCCTGTTCTCTGTCGATCTAGGGGGGCGCGGCACCAATAAAAAGGGCCGCGCCGGAATCCGGCACGGCCCAAGGCGTCAATTCAATGCGGCTCAGCGCGATTTGCGCGGTGCGGCGTGGGGCGAACGGGTGATACCCGCGCCATGCAGAATGCCGGCCAGCGCACCGCCTGCCAGCGGGGCGGCGATGAACAGCCACAGTTGCGACAGCGCCTGACCGCCCGCGAACAGCGCCGGACCGATCGAGCGTGCCGGGTTCACCGAAACGCCGGTCACGTCGATGCCGACCAGATGGATGCCCGCCAGCGTCAGACCGATGGCCAGCCCGGCAAAGCCCAGCGGCGCGTCGGATTGCGTCGCGCCCAGAATGACCGTCACGAACAAAAAGGTCGCGACGAATTCGAACACCAGCGCCGCCGTCAGGCTGTAGCCGCCGTTATAGCCGGGGCCAAAGCCGTTCTGGCCCAGACCGTTGGTGGCCACCGAATAGTCGGCCTTGCCCGAGGCGATCACATAGATGACAAAAGCCGCCGCAATCGCACCCGCGACCTGCGCGATGACATAGGTGATGAAATCACCCATCTCTTGCCGGCCCGACAGCAGAAAGCCCAGCGACACCGCCGGGTTCAGCTGCGCGCCCGAAATCGCGCCAAAGCCATAGGCGGCGGCGACGATGGACAGGCCAAAGGCCATGGCGATGCCGTGGAATCCGATATGCGCGCCCATCAGCACGGCCGAGCCGACACCAAAGAACACGAGGATGAACGTGCCGAGAAATTCGGCAATTGCCTTGGAGGACATGGGATTCTCCCGATATGGTTGTGCTGCCTCAGAACGCTTTGGATTGACATAAGTCAATCATTTTCACCGCAAATCGCCAAATGTGACCCAGCGTCAATGCGTGGCGCTGCCGGAAAACAGGTTCAGAACCACCACCCCGGCAACGATCAGCGTGATGCCGATCATGCCCGCGGTATCTATCTGTTGGCCAAAGACAAATCGTCCGATCAGCGCCACGCAGATCACGCCAAGCCCCGACCAGATCGCATAGGCAACCCCAAGGGGAATAACCCGCAGCACATGCGACAGCAGATAGAACGACAGCGCATAGCCAAGCCCCATCAGCACCGTGGGCAGCAGCCGGGTGAACTGTTCCGACCGCTGCAACATGCTGGTGGCAAAAATTTCGCTGACGATGGCGGCGGCAAGGATGCCGTAGGTAAGGATGCCGGGCATAAAGCTCTCCTGCTTGGGACTGGTTTCGGTCTATGATCGGAATGATGGCCTGTCACGCTCAACCTTTCCGTGACGGGGCGGACTTGAACCGGGCGGCGCGCTGACGTATCGCGAAAGCCTGCAAAACAGGACGATGCCATGAAATTCCTCGACCTTGCCAAAGTCTATATCCGCTCGGGCGGGGGTGGGGCGGGCTGCGTCTCGTTCCGGCGGGAAAAATTCATCGAATACGGCGGGCCGGATGGCGGCGACGGCGGGCGCGGCGGTGATGTCTGGGCCGAGGCGGTCGAGGGGCTGAACACGCTGATCGACTTTCGCTATCAGCAGCACTTCTTTGCCAAATCCGGCCAGCACGGCATGGGCAGCCAGATGACCGGGAAATCCGGCGACGACATCGTGCTGCGCGTGCCGGTCGGCACCGAAATCCTTGAGGAAGACGAGGAAACCGTCATCGCCGACCTGACCGAGGTGGGGCAGCGGGTTCTGCTGGCGCGCGGCGGCAACGGCGGGTTCGGGAACCTGCATTTCAAGACCTCGACCAACCGCGCCCCGCGCAATGCCAACCCCGGCCTGCCGGGGATCGAGCGCACCATCTGGCTGCGGCTGAAACTGATCGCCGATGCCGGGCTGGTCGGCCTGCCCAATGCCGGGAAATCGACATTTCTGGCCGCCACATCCAACGCGCGGCCCAAGATCGCCGATTACCCGTTCACCACGCTGCACCCCAATCTGGGTGTTGTCGGGGTCGATGGGCGCGAATTCGTGGTCGCCGACATTCCCGGCCTGATCGAAGGCGCATCCGAGGGGCGCGGCATCGGCGACCGTTTCCTTGGCCATATCGAACGCTGCGCCGTTCTGCTGCATCTGGTCGATGGCACCTCCGAGGATGTGGCGACGGATGCGCGCACAGTCCTGACGGAACTGGAAAAATACTCGCCCATCCTGATGGCGAAACCGCGCGTCACCGCCCTGAACAAGATCGACGCGCTGGATGACGACACGCTGGCCGAGCGCCGCGCCGCACTGGAGGCCGAAATCGGCGGGCCGGTGATGCTGATGTCGGGCGTGTCGAAAACCGGCGTGACCGAGGTGCTGCGCGCGCTGTGGGCGCAAGTCGCCACGCATCGCGCCGATCAGGCCCCGAAACAGGCACCCGACACATGGCAACCCTAAGCCCGGATCTGGCGGCAGCGCGTCGTCTGGTGGTGAAAATCGGCTCGGCCTTGCTGGTCGGGCCGGATGGCCTGCGCGGCGACTGGCTGCGGGCGCTGTGCGATGACGTTGCCGACTGGCGGCGGCGCGGGGCCGATGTGGTGCTGGTGTCATCGGGGTCCATCGCGCTTGGCCGCCGGGTTCTGGGCCTGCCGGATACTGCGCTGCCGCTGGAACAGGCGCAGGCGGCGGCGGCGGTCGGGCAGATCCGGCTGGCCCGTGCCTATGAAGAGGCCTTGGCTCCGCATGGCGTCACCACGGCGCAGGTGCTGGTCACGCTGGAGGACACGCAGGATCGCCGCCGTTACCTGAACAGCCGGGCGACGATGCAGACTCTGCTGGGCCTTGGCGCGGTGCCGATCGTGAATGAAAACGATACCGTCGCCACGGACGAGATCCGCTTTGGCGACAATGACCGGCTGGCGGCGCAGATTGCCGTGACCTGCGGCGCGGATCAGTTGCTGCTGCTGTCGGATGTGGACGGGCTTTATACCGCGAACCCCAAAACCGACCCCGCCGCCGTGCATCTGCCCGTGATCGAGCGGATCACGCCCGAAATCGAATCCATGGGCGGCGATCCGGTCAGCGGGCTGTCCAGGGGCGGGATGAAAACCAAGCTGCTGGCGGCCCGGACGGCGGTGGCGGGCGGCTGTGCGATGGCGATTGCCGAAGGCTCGGTGCTGCATCCCTTGCGTGCCGTGGCCGGGGGCGCGCGGTGCAGCTGGTTCCTGCCCGAAGGCGATCCGCAGGCCGCGCGCAAACGCTGGATCGCGGCGATGAAGCCGCGTGGCACGCTGGCGGTCGATGCGGGTGCGGCGGCGGCGCTGGCCACGGGAAAATCGCTGCTGCCAGCGGGGGTCCGCGCCGTGACGGGCGAGTTTGGACGCGGCGATCCGGTGGCGATCACCGGCCCCTTGGGCGAAACGCTGGCCCACGGGCTGGCGCGCTATACCGCGGCGGAATCGCGCGCCATCGCCGGGCATCGCACCGCCGAGATCGAAACGATCCTTGGCTATCCGGGGCGGGCGGTCATCGTTCACCGCGACGATATGGTGGTATAGGCCGGGGCGCGGCCCGTCCGGTCAGGCGATGCCCTGCCGCTGCGGCGATACGACCGGGCGCACGCCGCCACGGGCCAGCCGCTGCGCGCCTTGCCCCGGTTCGGGCAGCGACAGAACCGCCTGCCGCAGAACCTCGATCCCGTCGTCGCTGTTGCGGGGCAGGGTGGCCGGGTCAATCGGCGCGCCGATGGTCAGGCGATAGGGCTGGCTGGCCTTGTTCAGCACCTCGTTGAACAGGGTCACGTCGCGCAGGGTCGGGTGGATCGCGTCCAGCAGGTAAAACAGCGCCGAGTTTCGCGCCCGGATGCGCAGCGGAATGACCGGCGCGCCGAATTTGCGCGCGATCATGGCGGCACTGGCCATCCACGGCCGTTCGTGCAGCGTCAGCCCGCGCCGCTTGGCCAGTCGCCCGGACGGAAAGATCAGCCCGATGCGCCCGGCCCCCAACGCCTCGCGCGTGTAGTCCATGGTGGCGCGGGTTTTGGCGTGACTGCGCTTGTCCTGACGCCACTCGACCGGAGCGATCAGGCTGACCATCTGCGGCAGCACCCGGATCATGTCCTGATTGGCATAGATGAACAGATCGCCGCGCAACTGGCTGATGACCGCGTGCAGCACCAGCCCGTCGGCGATGCCGGTGGGGTGGTTGGCCACGATCAGCGCCGGGCCGGTGGCGGGAATGTGTTCCAGCCCCTGCACCGTGACGTCGCGCACGATCAGCGATTCCATCCGGCGCACGATTTCGGGCGTGGGCAGATCGCGGAATTCCGCCGCCAGCCGGATCGTTTCGGGATAGCGCAGCAAACGCATCATCACGCTGCGGGCCAGCGCATGATGCGGGCGGCCCGAAAAGAACCATGGCGCGCGTTCCGCGATCAGCGGGTCCAGCCGGGCCTGCATGTCAGTCTTGGCGTTCATGACAGCACTATCACCGTTTCGTGTCGCCGGGCCAATAGGCATCAATCACCTGCGGCAATGATCCGCGTGACCATTTCAGAACTGTTGCGCGAAAGGCCCGGCAGCGCCGCGATCCGGTTCAGCGCAGCGCGGGCGCGCGCCCGCCGGTCGGGGTCATAGCGGTGCCAGGTGTCGAACACGGCCGATATGCGGGCAGCGATCTGCGGGTTCACCGGGTCCAGCCGGATCAGCCAGTCGGCAATGAAATCATAGCCCGAGCCATCGGCGGCATGGAACGCGGCATGGTTGGCCGCCAGCCCGCCGATCAGCGCGCGGAAGCGGTTGGGGTTTTTCCAGTCGAAATCGTCGCGCGCAGCCAGAGCGCGGGCGATTGAGGCGGCGCGGGCGGGCGGCGCGGCCATCGGCTGAACGGCGAACCATTTGTCCATCACCAGCCGGTTGCCGCTGAACAGGCCCAGCATCCGGTCAAGCGCCGCATCGGCGCGATCTGCGCGGACAAGAGCGGTCAGCGCGCCCATCTGCTCTGTCATGTTCCCCGCCTTGTCGAACAGCGCCGCTGCCCGCGCGCCGCCGTCCAGCCGCGACAGCAGCCCAAGCGCCGCCAGCCGCAGCGCGCGCCGCCCCGCCGGTTCGGCATCGGGGGTATAAGGACCGCCGGTCTCCATCGCGTCATACAGCGCGGCCAGGGCCGCCTGATGCGCCTGTGCCAGATCAGCGGCCAGCGATTCGCGCGCCGCGTGGATCGCGTCGGGATCGGGCGTCACCCCGCGCGCGGCCAGCAGGCTGGCCACCTCATCCTCGCCGGGCAGGGTCAGGCACAGCGCGCGAAAGGCCGGCTCTGCCGTCTGGTCCGCGATCAGGCGGCCGATGGCGTCCAGATGCCCCGCCGCCGCCGTCCCGCCCTGCGCCATCGCGGTCAGCGATGACAGGGCAAGGCCGTGCCCCGCCTCCCACCGGGCAAAGGGGTCGCGGTCATGGGCCAGCAGAAAGGCCCGGCCCGCGTCATCCAGATCGCGCGACAGCGTGACGGGCGCGGAAAAGCCGCGCAGGACCGAAACCACGGGCCGCGCGCCAAGCCCGTCGAAACGGAACGCCTGCTGCGCCTGCGTCATTTCCAGCACCTGCGTTTCGCGCAGCTCGTCGCCGTTCTGGCCGATCAGGCCGACGGCGATGGGGATGACACGCGGCGGCTTGTCCGGCTGACCGGGCGTCGGTGCGGTTTCCTGCGTAAAGGTCAGGGTCAGGCGGCCATCATCGGCAGCCCAATCCTCGGCCATGGTCAGATGCGGCGTGCCCGCGTCGGTATACCAGCGTTTGAACTGCGTCAGATCGCGGCCGGTTGCATCCTGAAACACCGCCAGCCAATCCTCGATCGTGGCGGCGTCGCCATCGTGGCGGGTGAAATACAGATCCAGCGCGGCCTTGTAACCATCATCCCCCACAAGCCGTTTCAACATGCCGATCACCTCGGCCCCTTTTTCATAAACGGTAGCGGTGTAGAAATTGTTAATTTCCTGATAGCGGTCGGGCCGGGGCGGATGCGCCAGCGGCCCGGCGTCTTCGCGGAACTGGCGGTCGCGCAGGGTTTTCACATCCTCGATTCGCTTGACCGGGGCCGAGCGCAGGTCCGAGGTGAACTGCTGGTCGCGGAACACCGTCAGCCCTTCCTTCAGGCAAAGCTGAAACCAGTCGCGGCAGGTGATGCGGTTGCCGGTCCAGTTGTGGAAATATTCATGCGCGATCACCGCCTCGATCCGTTCGTAATCGGTGTCGGTGGCGGTGTCGGGGCTGGCCAGCACCAGTTTCGAGTTGAAGATGTTCAGCCCCTTGTTTTCCATCGCGCCCATGTTGAAATCGTCGATGGCAACGATGTTGAACTCGCTCAGGTCATATTCGCGGCCATAGACCTGCTCATCCCACTGCATGGATTTCACCAGCGATTCCAGGGCGAAACCGGCGCGATCCTCGTCACCCGGACGAACCCAGACGTTCAGCGCCACCTCGCGGCCCGACATGGTGGTGAACCTGCCGCTGACCGCGCGCAGATCGCCGGCGACCAGCGCGAACAGATAGGCGGGCTTGGGCCATGGGTCGATCCACAGCGCGCCGATTCGCGTTATCGCACCGTGCCGCTCCTCGCTTGGCACGGCGCGGTCGCCGTTTGACAGCTCGACCGGCTGATCGGAATGGATCGTGACCTGAAAGGGCGCCATCACATCGGGGCGGTCGGGGTAAAAGGTGATGTGGCGGAAGCCCTCGGCCTCGCATTGGGTGCAATAGATGCCGCCCGACAGATACAGCCCTTCGCAGGTGGTGTTGGCGGCGGGGTTGATCTGCACATCCGCCGACAGGGTGAACGGACCGTCGGGCAGGGTGGCGGCGGGGATGGTCAGCGTCTCGTCCTTGCGGTCGTAATCGGCGGGCGACAGGTCGCGGCCGTCGATGGACAGCCGGTGCAGGATCAGCGCGCTGCCCCCGTCCAGCACCAGATCGGCCCCCTGGGCGAGTGGGGTGAAATCCAGTTCCGATTGCACCCGCGTCGCATCGGGCGACAGGTCGAACACCAGCCGGGTTTCGCGCAGGTGAAACGGGTATGGGCGATAATCTGCCAGATAACGGGTTGTTTGTGCGGAATTTTGCGTCATAAGCAGACCTGCCTGAAAAAGCCAGCGGGCGTGGGGAACCTTCACATCCGGCAAGTGTTATTCGGGAGAGTGTCGGGCCGCAAGGTCATCGGCCCTGCATATGCAGGGCAATGGGGCCAGACCAGAATATTAGCCAGGAGGGCAATGAAACATGACCTATGATCCGAACGATCCGAACCGCTCGGCCCCTGCCGAGGAACCGCGCCGTGAAGCCTATGTCGAGCCGGTGGAACGCCGCGCCTCGGCCATGCCGCTGATTATCGGCGTGCTGCTGGCGCTTGCGCTGGCCTATTTCGTTCTGACCCGGTTCATGGCCAGTGACGAAGTTGTCGTCGAAGGCGACACCACCACCGTCACCACCACGACCGAGGCCCCCGCCGCGACCGATCCGGTGGCGACGGCCGAACCTGTTTCGCCCGTGACCGAGGCGGAAACCGCTGTCGAAGGTGCCGCAACCGAGGTTGAAAGCGCCGTCGAAGGTGCCGCCGCCGAGGCAGAGGCCGCAGCCGATGAGGCCGCCGCCGCCGCTGATCGCGCCGCCGATGCCGCCGCGACCGAAACCGAAGCCGCGGCCGGTGCCGCTGCCGATGCGGCGCAGGATGCGGCCAGTGCCGCGCAGGACGCCGCTTCGAGCGCCGCGACCGCCGCTGAAGGCGCGGCCAGCGATGCCGCTGATGCCGCCGCCCGCGCCGCCGACGAAGCGGCCCGTGCCGCTGGCGAAGCTGCGGATGCCATCGGCGATGCCGTGACGGTCGAGCCGACCACCCCCGCGCCGACCAACTGATCCGGCGATCTGCCACAATCCGGCCGCGCGAGGGCTTGCCCCCGCGCGGCCTTGGCGTTTCATGGGGCCGGAAACAGGGGGCGCGGATGAAACGGTCACGGATCAATGACATCATGGGCGACGCGATCGAGGTGATCGCGCGGTCTGGCCAGCAACTGCCGCCCTTTGCGTGGTGGACGCCGCGCGAATTCATCGACCGCGCCACCCCGGCCATCGTCGCGGGCCGTCTGGGCTGGGATATAACCGATTTCGGCGGCGGCGATTTCGACCGCAGCGGGCTGTTTCTGTTTACCCTGCGCAATGGCAGCCTTGCCGAACTGGCGGGCGGGGCAGGGCGCGTCTATGCCGAAAAGCTGTTGGTTGTGCAGGACGCCCAGCTTGTGCCGCTGCACACGCATCTGTTGAAAACCAAGGATCTGGTGAACCGCTGGGGCGCCACGCTGGCCCTGCGGCTGTGCGGATCGGATGCGCAGGGCGGCATCGACACCCGCAAGGGCGTGACCGTGGAATGCGACGGCATCGCACGCTGGGTGGAACCGGGCGGCGTGATCCGGCTGGAACCCGGCGAATCCGTCACGCTGCGCCCCGGCGACTGGCACGAATTCCGCGCCGAGGGCGGCACCTGCCTGATCGGCGAGGTGTCCAGCGTGGCCGACGATCAGACCGATACGCTGTTCGCGATCCCGCCCGGCGCGCCCCTGACCATCGCCGAGGACATGCCGCCCCGGCACCTTTTGGTCGGCGACTACGACCATTTGCCAAGGAACAGATAGTCGCGGCAGGCCCTCGCAGCCTTGTGAAATGTCGATTCGCGGTGCTAGACATTTGCCGACGTTGAACAGGGGGTGCCCATGAAGATCGGCGCGTTGAAGGAAACTCAGAGCGGCGAGGCGCGGGTCGCGATCACGCCGTCATCCGCAGGTCATCTGCAAAAGCTGGGCCATCAGGTCTTTGTCGAATCCGGTGCCGGATCGCAGGCAGGCTTTTCCGATGAGGATTATCGCGCCGCTGGCGTAACGGTCGAACAGACCGCAGCACAACTGACCGATGCGGTCGATGTGGTCGCCAAGGTGCGTCAGCCGTCTGATGCCGAAGTGGACCGGATGCGTCAGGGCCAGACGCTGATTTCGTTCTTTTACCCGGCGCAGAACCCGGATCTGCTGGAAAAAACCCGGCAGCAGGGTGTGACCGCGATTGCGATGGACATGGTTCCGCGCATCAGCCGGGCGCAAAAGATGGACGCGCTGTCCTCGATGGCGAATATCGCCGGTTATCGCGCCGTGATCGAGGCAGCGGGCAACTTTGGCCGCTTTTTCACCGGGCAGGTGACGGCGGCGGGCAAGGTGCCGCCGGCCAAGGTGCTGGTCATCGGCGCGGGTGTGGCCGGTCTGGCCGCCATCGGTGCCGCCGTGTCACTGGGCGCGCAGGTCTATGCCTTTGACGTGCGCCCCGAGGTGGCCGAACAGATCGAATCCATGGGCGCGGAATTCGTGTTCCTCGAATTCGACCAGCCCGCGCAGGACGGCGCGGCGACCGGCGGCTATGCTGCGCCCTCGTCGCCCGAGTTCCGCGAAAAACAACTGGCCAAGTTCCGCGAACTGGCCCCGGAAATCGACGTGGTTATCACCACCGCGCTGATTCCGGGCCGCGATGCGCCGGTGCTGTGGACCGCCGACATGGTGCAGGCGATGAAGCCGGGCAGCGTGATCGTGGACCTTGCCGCCGAAAAAGGCGGCAACTGCGAACTGACCGTGCCGGATCAGCGTATCGTCACCGAAAACGGCGTGGTCATCATCGGCTACACCGATTTCCCCTCGCGCATGGGCACGCAGGCGTCGGAACTGTATGGCAACAATATCCGCCACTTTATGGCCGACCTGACGCCGGGCAAGGATGGTGTCGTCGTTCACAACATGGAAGACGACGTGATCCGCGGCGCCACCGTCACCCATGACGGCGACGTGACATGGCCACCACCGCCGCCCAAGATCGCCGCCATCGCGGCGCAAAAGCCCAAGGAAAAGAAAAAGGAACTGACGCCCGAAGAACGCCGGGCGCAGGAACTGGCCGACTTCAGGGCGCAGACGAAATCGCAGGTCACGCTGCTGGCCGTGGGCGCGCTGCTGATGCTGCTGGTCGGCTGGATCGCACCGGCCAGCTTCCTTCAGCACTTCATCGTCTTTGTGCTGGCGGTGTTTGTCGGCTTCCAGGTGATCTGGAACGTCAGCCACTCGCTGCACACGCCCCTGATGGCGATCACCAACGCCATTTCCTCGATCATCATCGTCGGCGCTTTGCTGCAGATCGGGTCCGGCTCGGCGCTGATCGTCATTCTGGCGTCGCTGTCGGTGCTGATGGCGGGCGTGAACATCTTTGGCGGCTTCATGGTCACGCGGCGGATGCTGGCCATGTTCCAGAAATCGTAAGAGGGCGACATGGAACATTCGAATTTCACCCCGCCCGTGATTGTGTCCGACACGCATGGCGCACTGGCCGCGCTGCCGGCCTATGGCTTTACCACCGCCGCTTATGTGGTGGCGGCGGTGCTGTTCATCCTGTCGCTGGGCGGCCTGTCCGGGCAGGAAAGCGCCAAGCGCGCCGTCTGGTATGGCATCGCCGGTATGGCGCTGGCCGTGGTCGCCACGCTGATGGGGCCGGGCTATGGCAACTGGCTGTTGTCGCTGGTGATGATGGCCATCGGCGGCGTGGGCGGCGTCTATGTCGCCAAGCGCGTGCAGATGACGGAAATGCCGCAACTGGTCGCCGCCATGCACAGCCTTGTCGGTCTGGCGGCGGTGTTCGTGGGCTTTAACGCGCATTTCGAAATGATGCGCGTGCTGCGCGCCCGCGCCGAAGGGCTGCTGACCGAATTCACCGGCTTTGCCGCCGTTCTGGCGCACAAAACCCCGGCCGAGCTGACCATGCTGAAAATCGAGGTCGCTCTGGGCATCTTTATCGGTGCCGTGACCTTTACCGGATCGGTCGTCGCCTATGGCAAGCTGGCGGGCAAGATCGACGGCAAGCCGAAAAAGCTGCCCGGCGGTCACATGCTGAACGCGGGTGCGGCGGCGCTGTCGCTGCTGATGGTGGTGCTGTATTGCGCCTCGGTCGGGCCGGGCACGCTGTGGCTGCTGGTGATCGCGCTGGCGGCGTTCTTCATCGGCTATCACCTGATCATGGGCATCGGCGGCGCCGATATGCCGGTGGTGGTGTCGATGCTGAACAGCTATTCCGGCTGGGCGGCGGCGATGATCGGCTTTACCCTGTCGAACGACCTGCTGATCGTGGTCGGCGCGCTGGTCGGGTCGTCGGGTGCGATCCTGTCCTATATCATGTGCAAGGCGATGAACCGGCACTTTGTCAGCGTGATCCTTGGCGGGTTCGGCGGCGAGGCTGGCCCCGCGATGGAGATCGAGGGCGAGCAGATCGCCATCGACGCCGATGGCGTGGCCGCGGCGCTGAACGACGCGGACGAGGTTATCATCGTCCCCGGTTACGGCATGGCGGTGGCGCAGGCGCAGGGCGCGGTCAGCGAACTGACCCGCAAGCTGCGCGCGCGCGGCAAGAACGTGCGTTTCGCCATCCACCCGGTCGCGGGCCGTCTGCCGGGGCACATGAACGTGCTGCTGGCCGAAGCCAAGGTGCCCTATGACATCGTGATGGAAATGGACGAGATCAACGACGATTTCCCGTCCACCGACGTGGTGATCGTCATCGGCTCGAACGACATCGTGAACCCTGCCGCGCAGGAAGACCCCAACAGCCCCATCGCCGGGATGCCGGTGCTGGAGGTGTGGAAGGCCAAGAACGTGTTCGTGTCCAAGCGCGGGCAGGGGACCGGCTATTCCGGCATCGAAAACCCGCTGTTCTACAAGGAAAACACGCGGATGTTCTATGGCGATGCCAAGGACAGCATCAACAAGCTGCTGCCGCTGATCGACTGATCGCAGGGCAGGGCGCAAGACGGGGGCGGGCCGCTGGGTCCGCCCTTTTTCTGTCGGCGTGGCGGAATATTCGTCTGATGCGACCTCTGGCCGATGGCGCGGCGCGCGCTTGTTGGCCATGATGCCGCCATGAAACCCGATGACGATCACCCGCTGCGCTATGCGCTGGTTAATGAACTGCACGCGCGGCCTTCGCCTCGGGTAATGCCGCCGGCGACGGTGGCCTATCTGGCCATCAAAGAGCCGCGCGATGCCGTGGGCCGCAACCGGGCGCGCGATTACGATCACCTGTCGGCGCTGGTCGCGCGCCATGGCGGGCCGCGCCCCGACCCGGACGGCAGCCATTATGCCGGGCAGCTTGGCCGCCATCATCTGCGATGGGAAAGCCATGCGGAGTTCGTGACCTATGCCGCCTTTACGCCGGGCCTGCCGCCGCATCCCTTTGACCCCAAGGCGGGGGCGGTCTTTCCCGCCGACTGGCAGGCGGGTGCGCCGGGCAAGCGGGTGGCGGCGGTTCTGGTGCAGGTTCAGTGGCTGCCCGATGACATCTCTGAACTGACCGCCCGCGCGGCGGAATGGTTCGCCCCCGACAGTCTGGCCATGTCGTGGATCCTGGAAGAAGCCGCCGTTGTCGCCAGCGATTTCCGCATCGATTCAACCGGATGGATGCGCTTTGCCGTTTTCGTCCGCCCCGGCGAAAGCGATGCCCGCGTCGGCCGCATCGTGCAGCGCCTGACCGAGCTGGAAACCTATCGCGCCATGTCCATGCTGGGCCTGTCGCGCAGCCGCAGCCTGATGCGGCAGTTGAACGGGATCGAGGCGCGGTTAAGCGAGATCGTCGATCACATGTCCGCCGACCAGCCCGCGGACGCCTTGCTGCACGAACTGCTCAAGGTCTCGAACCAGCTGGAAACGCAGGCCACGCAGAACTTCTTTCGCTTTGGCGCAACCGCCGCCTATGAGGCCATCGTGGCTGAAAGGGTGAAGTCGCTGCGCGAGACCCGCTTTCAGGGGCGGCAGACGTTAAGCGAGTTCATGACCCGCCGCTATTTACCCGCCATGCGAACGGTGAAATCCGCCGAACATCGCCTGAACGCCGCGCTGGAGCGGGCGACGCGGGCAGGGGATCTGCTGCGCACCCGCGTCGATGTGGAACGGTCGGCGCAAAATCAGGCGGTGCTGAACAGTATGGACCGCCGCGCCGATCTGCAATTGCGGCTGCAACACACGGTCGAGGGGCTGTCGGTGGTGGCCATCAGCTATTACGCGGTGGGGCTGGCGGCCTATGCGCTGGCACCGCTGGCGGGTGCGGTCGGGCTGGACAAGGCGGCGCTGCTGGCGCTGCTGGTGCCGCTGGTGGTCGGTGCCGTCTGGCTTAGCCTGCGGCGGATCAAGGCGGGGCTGCACCATGACGATCCCTGATTGCGCAAGCGTGGCCTGTCGGGCGATACTGGCCCTGATCTGAAAGGAGCCATGATGAAGCTGATCCTGTCCCTTGCCGCCGTGCTGGCCCTGGCCGGTTGCGGCGTGCCGTTCGTGCCCCTTATCTAAAGGCTGAAAATGTCGAAAAAACTTGAAATGTTTGGTCTTGCGCATTGCTCTACCTGTCAAAAAGCGCAGGCCGCGCTAGAGGCTGCGGGCTGGCAGGTTGCCTTCCGCGACGTGCAGAAAGACCCGCTGTCCGAGGTTGAGCGTCAGCGGTTGGCCGATGAATGGGGCGAAAAGATCATCAATCGCGCCAGCCTGACATGGCGTGGCATGTCTGATGCGGAACGGGATTTGCCGCCGGTTCAGATGATGGGCGAAAAACCCAGCGTGATGAAGCGCCCGGCCATCGCCGCTGATGACCTGCGGCTTTTGGGCTGGACTGCCAACGTCAAGCGCGCCCTGGGGGCAGAGTGAAATCAACGGGTTAAGGGCGATTCCTGACCAACCCTCAACGCCTGTTTCCGGCCAGCGAGGCGATCAGCGGGCGCACCGGGGTCAGATCGTAACCGGCGCGCAAGGCCGTTTCGACGATCTCGGCTTCGGGCAACCGCCCCGCCTGCGTCAGCGCCCACAGTGTCGTCGAGCGGTTGCCAGAGCGGCAATAGGCGATCACCGGCTTGGCCCCGGAAATGGCCACCTCGTAATCGGCGATCATGTCGGGGGTGATCCGGCCGGGCGTAAAGGGGATCTCGTGATACTGCATCCCGGCCGCCTCGGCCGCCGCGCGCATGGTATGGCTGTCGTGATCCGGCGCGGTTTCGGCATCAGGGCGATTGTTCACCAGCACCTTGAACCCCGCAGCGGCCAGTGCCGGCACTTCGTGGGGCATGATCTGGGGCGATACCGCAAGATCCGGGGTCAGTTGGCGCAGGTCCATCGCACTCTCCTTTGGCTAAGGGGATTTCGTGCATCCGGGGTGGCGCTGTCAAGCCACACGATGCCGCGCCGTCAGGCAGGCCAGCGGATCGGGCAGGGGGGCGGTCAGATCGGGCAGAACCCAGTCTGCTGCTGAAAAATCGGTGTCGCGCGCATATTCCGACGGCGTTATCAGCACCCGCAGCCCGGCAGCCCGCGCGGCTGTCATCCCGGCCTGACTGTCCTCGATCACGATGCAGTCGCTGGCGGGCAGGCCCAGCCGTTCAAGCGCCAGCAGAAACACATCGGGCGCGGGCTTAGGAACCCGCACCTCGTCCCCGGCGGCGATGACCTGAAATACCTCGGCTGCGGGGCGTTCCAGCGTGGCGGCGATCAGGGCCTCGACATTGGCGCGGCTGGTGGTGGTGGCGATCGCCTGCCGCACACCGTGGCGCTGCGCGGCCGCGATCAACGCCGCCACGCCGGGCCGCAACGGCGCCCCGCCGCGTTCCAGTAATCGCACATAACGATGTGTTTTATCAGCATAAATACGCCGCAGCAGGTCATCCGGCAGGGTGTTGCCGGTTTCATCGGCATAGGTTCGCAGGCGATCAATGCCACCGGGGGCCAGCAGCAGGCGTTTATAGGTCAGGCGATCCCAGTTCCAGTCGATGGCAAAGGCGCGAAACGTCTCGTTAAAGGCGCAACGCTGGGTTTCCTCGGTCTCGGACAGGGTGCCATCGACATCCCAGATCAGCGCGCCGATCATGCTGACAGCCCCTCGACCAAGGCGGGCAGGGCGGCGAAATCGTCGAATGCGGCGGCATGAGGCAGCTCGCCCACGGGCTTTTGCCGATAGCCGCGGGTGAACAGCAGCAAGGGCACCGGCACGGCGGCGGCGCAATCGGCATCAAATTCGCTGTCACCGACATAGAGCCCCTTGGGCCGGACCGGACCGGCACCCAGGGCGGCAAAGGCTGCGCGCAGGGGCGCCGGGTCAGGTTTCTTTTGCGGCAGGGAATCGCCTGCAATAACAACGCGGAACAGCGCATCTATGCCAAAATGCTGCAAGATGGCCTGCGTCGGTTGTGCGGGCTTGTTGGTGCAAATCCCCAAGGGATGACCGCGATCCGCCAGAACGCCCAATGTTTCAAGGACGCCGGGATACAGCCGGGTCAGCGCCGTTGCGTGATGATAGCGGGTCATAAAGGCCGCAACCAGATCGCGGTGCAGATCCGCGCGGGCACCAACTGCCGCAATGATGCGTGTCCACAGCAGGTCAACACCGCCGCCGACAAAGCTGCGGATCGTGTCCAGCGGCAGCGGACGCAGGCCGTTCTCGCGCAGGACGGCATTGGCGGCGCCGTGAATATCGGGCACGCTGTCAATCAGGGTGCCATCCAGATCGAACACCACCGGACAAGGGGCAAAATAAACGCTCATGCGGTTTTCCATTTGATCGAACAGCCCATCGAGGGCACCTGATCCTGCGGCCCTTGGCCCGTTTCCGCGATTTGCATCATCGCCTGAAACAGATCGCGGCGGGCATCAGGCGCGCCGGCAGTGCGGCCCGACGCATCCAGCCGCCCGCGATACTGCAACGCGCCTTCGGCGTTATATCCAAAGAAATCAGGCGTGCACTCCGCCCCGAAAGCCCGTGCAACATCCTGATTTTCATCGTAAAGATACGGGAAAGGAAAGCCGTGCCTCCGCGCCTCTGCCTGCATCTGTTCGGGGCCATCCTGCGGATAGCTGGCCACATCATTCGACGAAATCGCCACAACGCCAACGCCCGCCGCCATCAGGTCACGCGCATCGCGCACGATCCGGTCCATCACCGCCTGCACATAAGGACAGTGATTGCAGATAAACATGACCAAGGTGCCGCGCGCACCGCGAACATCGGCCAAGCTGTAGCTGCGCCCATCGGTTCCGGGCAGCGCGAAATCAGGCAGCGGCGCGCCAAAGTCGCAGACGGGGGGTGATACGGCCATCAGAATCTCCTGCTTGTGCCAGATGTGCCGCAGGGCGCAAGCTTCGGCAAGATGGTCAAAAGTAGCAGATTTTGGGGATTGCAATGCATTTATGTTCCATAATACGGATTATCACTTAAATACAATGTCCAGTTGACGCGCAGCGTTGGTTGTGGAGCTGTAGCCGCGTGGAGATTGGCTTGATGACCAGGATTTGCGCTGCACATGGCGCGAAACACTGTGTGGCCATGATCGTCCAAAGTGGCGGCGGCCGTGGCCGGGTGACGGTGGTGGCAC
This sequence comes from Paracoccus sp. (in: a-proteobacteria), assembly GCF_030538755.1. Classification (GTDB taxonomy): domain Bacteria; phylum Pseudomonadota; class Alphaproteobacteria; order Rhodobacterales; family Rhodobacteraceae; genus Paracoccus. Next base: position 190,220 of record NZ_JAUNTJ010000003.1, read on the forward strand.
CAAGCGCCCGCTGTAAACGCCCTGCCCCATCGCCCCGCCATGCCTGTCGCATCTGCGGCGCAGGTCATCGCCCCACATGTGGCGTGAACTCGGCCCCGCTGGCGCCGGTCAGAAAGCCGTCGGACAGCCGCCCCAGCGGGACCGAGCCGCGCAGGTGTTCTGTCAGCGTCTGCGCATCGGTCTGCCCGGCCAGCAGGTCGTCATAGCCGCGCACCACCCCGACGAAATCGCGGCTTTGTGGCGACAGGCGCAGCGCGGCAACTCCGGCCTGACGCAATGCGTCAATGTGGTGGGCCATCGTCGCGGTGGACTGGCTGAGCGTCTGGGTCAGGCTAGCCGCCCGGCGCGGGGCGGAACTTGACCGAAGGCAAATCTTCATCCCCCGCCCGCATGTTAGCCATGAGGCAGGCTGACACAGGATAACCGGCGTGCGGAGTTTACCCATATTCACCGATCTGCGGGCATTTCTTGAATGGAATCAGCGGTGCGGACAGGTTTTGCGCCTGCCTGACCCCGTGTCGGTCCGGCACGAGATGACGGCGGTGCAACTGGCCGCGCTGCGCGCCGGCGGGCCGGTGCTGCAATTTGACGCAGCCACCCTGCCCGATGGTCGCCCCGCCGGAATGCCGGTCGTCACCAACCTGTTTGCCACCTCGGAACGGGTTGCGGCGGGCATGGGGCTGACGCTGGATCAGGTGCCCGATTTCGGCGCTTTTCTGGCCGCCCTGCGCAGCCCGCCCCCGCTTGAAGGGATGCGCGACGCCCTGTCCCGCTGGCCGATGCTGCGCGCGGCGCTGTCCACCCGGCCCCGCATGTCGCGCCACGGCCCGGTGCAGCAGAACGTGACCGAAACGCCCGACCTGACCGCCCTGCCCGTGCAGGTGCCGTGGCCCGGTGATGGCGGGCCGCTGATAACTTGGCCGGTCGTCGTTACCCGCCCGCATGACAGCCGGGCCGAAGATGTGATGCGCTATAACCTTGGCGTCTATCGCGCGCAGGTGCCTGGCCCCGACCGGCTTATCATGCGGTGGCTGGCACATCGCGGCGGAGCGGCTCATGCCCGGACATGGGCGCGGGCAGGCGAGCCGATGCCGGTGGCCGTGGTGCTGGGGGCCGACCCGGCGACGCTGCTGGCCGCCGCCCTGCCCCTGCCGGAAACCGTGTCCGAGATGACCTTTTCCGGCGTACTGCGCGGCGCGCGAACCGAACTGATCCCCGCCCGCACCGTGCCGCTGATGGTTCCCGCCCGCGCCGAAATGGTGATCGAGGGCTGGATTCACCCCGGCGAAACCGCGCCCGAAGGCCCCTTTGGCGACCATACCGGGTATTATAACGCGGTCGAGCCGTTCCCGGTGATGCGCGTCAGCGCCCTGACCCATCGCGACGATCCGATCTATCTGACCACCGTCACGGGCCGCCCGCCCGACGAACCCTCGGTCATCGGCGAGGTGTTCAACGATCTGGCCCTGCCGGTGATCCGGGCGCAGATCCCCGAAATCCGCGATCTGTGGCTGCCGCCCGCCGGCTGTTCCTATCGCATCGCGGTCATCGCCATCGACAAGCGTTATCCCGGTCAGGCGCGGCGCGTGATGATGGGCGTCTGGGGGATGCTGCCGCAGTTCAGCTATACCAAGCTGCTGATCGTGGTGGATGACGACATCGACCCGCGCAACTGGGATGACATCGCATGGGCCTTGGCCACGCGGATGGACCCGTCGCGCGACCTGATGGTGCTGGAGCGCACACCGATGGACTATCTGGATTTCGCCTCTCCCGAGGAGGGGCTGGCGGGCAAGCTGGGCATCGACGCCACCACCAAGATCGGGGCCGAAACCAACCGCGAATGGGGCAAGGTGATGGCGCTGAACCCCGACCATCAGACGCGCGCGGCTGAAATCCTGTCACGCGCGGGACTGGCGCGATGAGAGTGGTTCTGGGGGTATCGGGCGCATCCGGCGCGGCGCTTGGGCTGGCCTGCGCGCGGCATCTGCGCGATGCGGGGGCGCGGGTCGATCTGGTCGTGTCGCGCATGGCCGAACGCACCCTGACGGATGAAGTTGGCCCGGATGCGCTGAGTGAACTGCGCGATCTGGCCGACCGCATCCATCCCGTCGCCAATCTGGGGGCGACCATCGCGTCAGGCTCGCACCCGGTGCGCGGCATGATCGTCGCGCCCTGTTCGATGCGCAGCCTTGCGGCGATCGCGCATGGGCTGGACGACACCCTGCTGACCCGCGCCGCCGCTGTGCAGCTTAAGGAACGCCGCCCGCTGATCCTGCTGACGCGTGAGGCGCCGCTGACGCTGGCCCATCTGCGCAACATGACCGCCGCAACCGAAATGGGCGCGGTGATCCTGCCCCCCGTCCCCGCCTTTTACCTGCGCCCCGCCAGCGTGGACGAGATCATCGGCCAGATCGCCGCCCGCACGGTGGACCTGCTGCGCCTTGGCCCGCCGCGCGCCGCAGGCTGGGTCGGATGACTTCCTTTGCCCTGCTGGCAACGCCATGGCGAGCATTTCTGCCGGTCATGGCGATCCTGTCGGCAGCCGTGCCGCTGGCTGTGCTGCACGGCTGGCAGGCCCCGGCCGGGCACGGAGGGCTGATGCTGCTGGTCATGGTTCTGGGCGCGATCTGCGGCTATGCGCCCTCGGCTCTGCCCGGTTGGGATGGCGGGCCGGTGCCGTCGCCTGCGGTAACGGCGGCGCTGCTGGTGCTGTGGCTGCTGACGCTGGCCGGGGCGGCGGCGGGGGTGCTGTGGCTGATCTGGGCGCTGCCGGTCGGCCTGTCGCTGTTGTTGCTGCGCCGCAGGCGTGGCAGCGCCAAGCGGTGGGTGGTTTCAGGCGCGGCGATGACCATCAGCGCGCTGATCGTGGCCGGGCAACCGGCGGATGCGGTGCTGATTGCCGCCGCATTGGTGGCAGGCATCGGTGCCCGCGCGGTTCCGGCATTTCTGGCCGGGATCACCGGTCAACGGGCGGCTGATATGCCCCGGATTTGGCCGATTTCTACGGCGCTGCTGGTGGCGGCGGCGATCCCCTGCCCGCCCGCGGCCCTTGCTGCCGCAGGCTGCGTGCTGGCGCAGATGCGCGCGTGGTCCTTGTCAGCCGTGCAACGCCCGGCAGGTGCGATGCTGGTTGCGGCATGGATCGGGCTTGCGGCAGGATTGGCGGCGCACGGGTTCGGCCTGACCACCGCCGCCCTGCATCTGCTGACCATGGGCGCCATCGCCCCGATGATCGCCGCGATCTCGACCCGCGCGGGGATGCGGCGCAGCGGTAGAGCGCCCGTCGCCAGCCCTGCCGCCATGACCTCGGTCACGCTGCTGATGGCCTCGGCCTGCTTGCGGTTGGCCGCAGCGGCAGGTCAGGTGCCGCTTGGCGCGGCATATGCGGTCTGGTGTGCCGGATGGGCCGCTTATCTGACCGCCCTGGCCCCGGCCTTGCACGGCCCGCCGCTACGCCCGGCGTTTTCGGGGCGCAGGTCGGGGCGATCTGCGGATTAGGCGTTTCGTCGCAGCAAAAGGGGGCGGAAAGTCACCTCTCTGCCCCCTTGCATGTGTCAATTGCCAGTCAGGCCGGGCGGCGGCGCGCCAAAGGGCGACAGGCCGCCGGGGGCCGGAGCGGTTGGCGCGGTTGCGCCAGAATCGCCGCCGGGGGCTGCGGGTGTTGCCGGCGCACCAAAGGGCGATGCGCCCTCAAAGCCGATGCCACCGCCCGATGTGCCCCCCGCTGGTGCGCCAAACGGTGACGACAATCCGCCGCTGCCGCTGGGAAATGCGCCGGGGATCTCCATCTGGGCGGCGGGTCTTTCGACCGGCTTGCCCTTGTAGTGCATGACCATGCCCGGAAAGGCGATCACCACGCCGATCATGATGACCTGAATCACCACAAACGGCACCGCCCCCCAATAGATCTGCGCCGATGTTACCGGCGCCATCATCCGGCCGGTGACGCGATCCTTGTAGGGCACCCTTGGGGCCACGGATCGCAGATAGAACAGCGCAAAGCCGAATGGCGGGTGCATAAAGCTGGTCTGCATGTTCACGGCCAGAATGACGCCGAACCAGATCAGGTCGATCCCCACCGCCTGCGCCGCAGGGGCCAGCAGGGGAACGATGATGAAGGCCAGTTCGAAGTAATCCAGAAAGAACGACAGAAAGAACACAAGGATCGAGACGACGATCAGGAACCCGTATTCCCCGCCGGGCAGCGACACCAGCAGATGTTCGACCCAGATATGCCCGTTCACGCCGTAAAAGGTCAGCGAGAACACCCGCGCCCCGATCAGGATGAACATCACGAAGGCCGCCAGCCGCGTCGTCGAGGTCAGCGCCTGCGAGACCACATCAAAGGTCAGCCGCCCCTTGGCCGCAGCCAGCACCAGCGCGCCAAGCGCGCCCATGGCCCCGCCCTCGGTCGGGGTGGCCCAGCCAAGAAAGATCGTGCCCAGCACGAAAAAGATCAGCGCCAGCGGCGGCACCAGAACGATGATGACCTGCTGTGCCAGACGGCTCATGACGCCAAGACCGCGTTCCGGGACGAAGGAAAAGTCGATAAAGCCCGACACGGCACGGAACAGCGCCCAGAACACCGCAGCGGCGACGCCTGCCGACAGGTAAAGGCTGACAAGCAGCGATCCGGTGCCGTGACCGCCGAACAGCGGTTCGACCATGCGCCCGATCAGGTTGCTGCCAAACAGCACCCAGCCCGCATAGGCGGCAATACCGGCGATGACGGCCTTGACGATAAAGCGCCAGCCCTCGCGCTCGGTCATGGCGACCAGATACAGCGCCATCACCGCAACCGCGCCGCCCAGAATATCGGCGTTGTTGCCCTGCGTCGGATACAGGTAATGATGCGCGGCATACATGATGCCCGCTCCCGCAGCCAAGGCCAGAATCAGCGAGGTGACGCCCGACCCCAGAGTCCGCGCCTCTTTCGGCAGGGCGGGCACGTCGTTGGGGCGAATGATCGACAGCAGAAAGACATAGCCCATATACAGCCCGGCCAGCACCAGACCGGGGACCATCGCGCCCTTGTACATATCGCCGACCGACCGGCCCAACTGGTCGGCCATGATAATCAGCACCAGCGACGGCGGGATGATCTGCGCCAGCGTGCCCGACGCCGCGATCACGCCCGAGGCGATCTTGCGGTCATAGCCATAGCGCAGCATGATCGGCAGCGAGATCATCCCCATCGCGATCACCGAAGCCGCGACAACGCCCGTAGTCGCCGCCAGCAGCGCGCCCACGATCACCACCGCATAGGCCAGCCCCCCGCGCACCGGGCCGAACAGCTGGCCGATGGTGTCCAGCAAATCCTCGGCCATGCCGGATTTTTCCAGCACGATGCCCATAAAGGTAAAGAAGGGCACCGCAAGTAATGTCTCGTTCGAGACGACGCCGTTGAAAAAGCGATCCGGCAAGGCCCGCAGCAGGTTCCAGTCCAGCGAGATATTGCCGCCCGACAGCGGTGCCAACTCGACCCCGATGACAAAGAACAGCAGGCCATTCGCCGCCAGTGCAAAGGCCACCGGATAGCCGAACAGCAGAAACACGATCAGCGAGACGAACATGATCGGCGCCATGTTCTGCGCAATAAGTTCCATCATTTGCGCGTGTCTCCTTGCGGGTCGTGCAGCGGGTTGTCGATGTTCAGATCGGCAGCCGGATGGTTCGGGCTGGCCATGTCTGCGGCCAGTGCCTCGCCCTCGGCCAGGGCGGCTTCGTGATGGCTGACGAAGGGGGTTGGATCTTCGATCAGGCCGCGCATTACTGCGATTTTCTTGATGATTTCCGAAATGCCCTGCGCCAGCAGCAGGATGAACCCGGCCAGCAGCAGCGCCTTGGCCGGCCACAGGATCAGCCCGCCCGAGTTCATCGACATTTCCTGATAGCGATAGGAGCGCTGGAACCACGGGATGATGAAATACAGCGACACGATGACGAAAGGCGTCAGGAACAGCGTGTGGCCGATCAGGTCGATCCAGTGCTGGGTGCGCCTGCTCCACCGTCCGTAAAGGATGTCGATGCGGATATGTTCGTTTTCCTTCAGCGCATAGGCCGCCGCCAGCAGAAAGGCGCCGCCATACAGATACCACTGAAGCTCAAGCCACGCATTCGACGAGATGTTATACATCTTGCGAATGATCGCGTTGCCGGCGCTGACCAGAACGGCGATCAGGATCAGCCACGAAACCATGCGCCCGATCACCGTGTTGATGCGGTCTATGCCGCTGGAAAGGGCCAGAAGGCCACCCATTTTCGTCTCCCCCCTCAGGCTGGCTTGCCATCGGCAATGCCCGGTCAGCTTTCCTGACCAATTCGTATCAAACGGATATGAAGGAACGGTCAATTCCGGTCAAGAAAAATGCCGCCCTGCCTTAGGTCAGCGCGGGGCTGGTCAGGGCCATCAGCGCGATCAGGGCTGCGATTTCGCCGGTCTGCTGGATGGTGCCCAGCACGTCGCCGGTCTGTCCGCCGATCAGCCGGACGGCCCGCCATGCGGTCAGCGCCTGCATGGCCAGACAGATCAGCGCCAGCAGCGCGCCCTGCCCGCCCGTGGTCAGCAACAGCCCGGCCAGCCCCAGCAGCAGCGCCGCCGCGACGGCCCCGCGCGGCGGGCGGCGGGCGGCATGGCCCAGCCCGTCGGCGCGGGCGGGCGGCAGGGCGCGCATGGCAACCACCATGCCCGCGCGCGAAATCATCGCCACGCCGATCAGCGCCAGCGGCGCGACCACGGCCATCGCCGCAACCCGCAGCCCGACCGAGATCAGCAGCGCCAGCACGCCATAGCTGCCGATCCGCGAATCGCGCATGATTTCCAACCGGCGTTCGCGCGTGGTGCCGCCGGTTGCATCGGCGTAATCGGCCAGCCCGTCTTCGTGCAGGCCGCCGGTGGTCAGGATCATCGCCGCCAGCGCCAGCAGCGCCGCCGCCAGAGGCGACACCCCGGCGGCCACCGCCAGCGTCAGCGCCAAGGCCCCTGCCCCGCCCACCAGCGCCCCGGCCAGCGGAAACGCCCATGCCGCCGAAGACAGCGGGATGATCTGCGCGGGCAGCCAGCGCGCCACCGGCAGCCGGGTCAGGAAGGCGACGGCCAGCAGGGCCTGATGCCACCAACCGCCAAGGCGTGTGCGCGGGTCAGCCAATGCCTGCCTCGGCAAAGGTGGCCATGCCGTTGTGGCATTCCAGCGCCGCGCGCAGCACCAGCAGCGCCACGGCGGCGCCGCTTCCCTCGCCCAGCCGCATGTCCAGCGACAGCACCGGCGTCTTGCCAAGCGCGGCGATCAGGCGGCGGTGGCCCGGCTCGGCGCTTTCGTGGCCGATCAGGCAATGGTCCAGCGCGGCGGGATCATCGGCGGTCAGCACGGCGGCGGCGGCGGTGCAGATGAACCCGTCGAGGATCACCGGAATCCCCCATTCGCGCGCCTGACGGATCGCGCCGCAGATCGCCGCCTGTTCGCGCCCGCCGTAACAGCGCAGCAGTTGTTCGGTGCTGTGGGCGTCCTTGTGCAAGGCCAGCCCGGCATCGACCGCGCGGATCTTGGCCGCCAGCGTCTCGCCCGCCGCGCCGGTACCGGGGCCGACCCAATCCGCCGCCGCCCCGCCAAAGCGCGCCGCCGCCAAGGCCGCCGCCACGGTGGAATTGCCGATCCCCATTTCACCCAGGATCAGAATGTCGGCATCCCGGCTGACGGCCCCTGCCCCGGCGGCCATCGCCTCGATCACCTGCCCGGCGCCCATGGCGGGGCCTTGGGTGAAATCGGCGGTCGGGCGGTCCAGTTCCAGCGGCACGACCGACAGATCGGCCCCCGCCTGCCGCGCAAGCTGGTTGATCGCTGCGCCGCCTGCGTTGAAATTCTGCACCATCAGCGCGGTGACGGCGGCCGGAAACGGGTTCACGCCCTGCGCGCAAACGCCGTGGTTCCCGGCAAAGACGATGGCCTGCGCACGATCAATCCGGGGGCGGTCGCGGCCCTGCCAGCCGGCCATGAACACGGCCAGATCTTCGAGCCGGCCCAGCGATCCGGGCGGTTTGGTCAGGCTGTCCTGCCGCGCGCGGGCCAGCGCCGCGCTGTCCTTGTCAAAGCTCATCGCTTTCCCTTCCCGGTTTGATCCGCAGCGGCTGGCCGCAGACCGCCAGCCAGACCTGATCCGCCACATCGGCCACCGCCTGATTCATCGCCCCATGCGCATCGCGGAACGCACGCACCGCCGCATCGGCAGGCACGATGCCGCCGCCGATCTCGTTCGTGACCAGCACAACCGGCCTGCGCATCGCCGCCAGCCGCGCACACAGCGCATCCAGCGGCGGCACGCCGTCGCAATTGGCCAGCCACAGCGTCAGGCAATCGACCAGCACCGCGCCAAAGCGGCCGCTGTCATCCGCCCGCGCCAAAGCGCCGTCCAGATCGCGCGGTTCCTCGACCGTGTGCCAGCGGTCGCCGCGCCGGGCCTGATGGGCAGCGATTCGCGCCGACATTTCGCCATCCCCCGCCCATGCCGTCGCGATATACAAAAGCGGGCCGGAATGGCGCAGGGTCAGACGCTCGGCCAGGGCGGATTTGCCCGACCGGGCGCCGCCAGTTACCAGAATGATCCGCGCGCTGTCCCTCATGCCGGGGGATCATTTCATGGCCGTGCCGCAGGGGAAAGTGTGAAATATGCTGGACGCTGCGACATAATGGAATAAGCATCCACGACATTTCGGTAACAAACCGACCCACACTAACCAGAGGTTGACCATGACCCGCCTGTTTCTGTCCACCGCGCTTGTCACCGCGCTTGCTCTGCCCGCATTGGCGGTCGAGGTGCCCGAGGGCACCAATCTTGCCGCGAACCAGAACTATACCTTCTGGCTGCTGGACGCGATCAAGACGCTGGATCCGGGCAAGAACACCGATGTCGAAGGCTCGGACGCGCTGCGCAACCTGTTCGAAGGGCTGATGAACGAAGACGTGCATGGCGCGATGGTGCCCGGCGTCGCCGAACGCTTTGACGAATCGGATGACAAGCTGACCTATACGTTCCACCTGCGCGACGCCAAATGGTCGAACGGCGAACCCGTGACGGCAGGCGATTTCGTCTATGCGTGGCAGCGGGTGGTGAACCCGGAAACGGCATCCGAATATGCGTGGTTCATCGAGCTGATGAACGTCGCCAACGCGTCCGAGATCGTCAAGGGCGAGGCCGCCCCCGATACGCTGGGCGTGCGCGCCATCGACGACAAGACGCTTGAGGTCACGCTGACCACGGCGACCCCCTATTTCATCAAGATGCTGTCGCACGCGACCACCTTCCCGGTGCCGCAGGCCGTGATCGAGGCCGAGGGCGACAACTGGACCCAGCCGGGCAAGCTGGTCGGCAATGGTGCCTATACGCTGCAAAGCCACAACCTTGGCGTTGACATCACGCTGGTCAAGAATCCCCAGTATTGGGATGCCGGCAATGTGGTGATGGAAACCGTGCGCGGCGTGACGGTGAACGACAACAACGTGGCGCTGACCCGCTATCTGGCGGGCGAGCTGGACCGGGTGCAGATCCCCGCCGGGCAATATCCGCGCCTGTCGGCGGAATATCCCGATCAGGCGATTTCGCTGCCCTATGCCTGTTCATACGCCTATGTGATGAACCTGTCCGACAAAGGCCCCGAGCCGCTTAAGGACGTGCGTGTGCGGCAGGCGCTGCACCTGGGTCTGAACCGCGATGTGATCGTGGATCAGGTGCTGCAAGGCGGCCAGTCCGCCGCCTATTTCTGGACCCATGCCGCGATCGAGGGCTTTGCCGCGCCCGACCTGCCGATCATGCACATGACCCAGCAGGAACGCACCGCCGAGGCGCAGCGCCTGCTGACCGAGGCGGGCTATGGTCCCGACAATCCCGTGCGGCTGACGCTGCAATACAACACCGACGAAAACCACCGCAAACTGGCCATCGCCGCGCAACAGTTCTGGCGTCCGCTTGGCGTGGAAATCACCCTGAACAACGTCGAATGGAAGGTTCACACCGACCGGCTGCAAAATCAGGATTTCGAGATCGCCCGCTATGCGTGGTGCGGTGATTATAACGAGGCGTCCACCTTCCTCGACTGGTTCCAGACGGGTGGTTACAACTCGGGCAAATGGTCGAACGCGGAATACGATCAGCTGATGGCCGATTCCAAAACGGCGGATGACGCCGCGCCGCTTTATACCCGAGCCGAGGAAATTCTGGCGGCCGAGGTGCCGGCGATCAACGTCTATCACTATGCCAAGGTGGATATGGTCAGCCCTAAAATCAAAGGCTTGCCCACCGATAACGTGCTGAACACCTGGTATGCCAAGGATCTGTATCGCCTGGCCGATTGATCCATATCGCCGGGGCGGGCTTGACCTGCCCCGGCATTTCGTCGAAATGCCCACCCGTCTTCACAAAAGGGTGTCGGATGTTCGGTTATATTCTGCGGCGGCTGGCTGTGGCGGTGCCCACCCTGCTGTTGCTGATCGTGTTTTCCTTCCTGCTGATGCATATGGCACCGGGCGGCCCGTTCACGCAGGAACGCGCCCTGCCGCCGCAGGTTCTGGCGAATCTGAATGCCAAATACGGGCTGAACGACCCGCTGTGGCTGCAAATCTGGAACTATCTGACCAGCGTGGTGCTGCATTTCGATTTCGGCCCCAGCTTTGTCTATCCCGACCGGACGGTGAATCAGCTGATCGCGGCGGGCTTTCCTGTGACGCTGACCTATGGCGGGCTGTCGTTTCTGGTGGCGGTGGTCGTGGGCGTCGGCCTGGGCGTGGTGGCGGCGATCCGGCATAATTCCTGGCTGGATTATCTGGCCGTCGGCATCTCCATCGGCGCGCAGGTGCTGCCGAATTTCGTGATGGCGCCGATCCTTGTGTTGCTGTTCACGCTGACATGGGGGCTGTTGCCGGGCGGCGGCTGGTCGTTCAACGATCCGAAATTCTGGATCATGCCGGTGATCGCGCTGTCCACCAGCTATATGGCATCCATCGCGCGGATCACCCGGTCATCCATGCTGGAGGTGTTAGGCTCGAACCACATCCGCACGGCCCGCGCCAAGGGGTTGCCGGAATCCAAGGTTATCCTGCGCCACGCGCTGCGGCCTGCGATGCTGCCGGTCATCAGCTATCTTGGCCCGGCCTTTGTCAGCATGATTACCGGCTCGGTCGTGGTGGACATCTATTTTTCCACCGGCGGCATCGGCAAAGCCTTTGTCGATAGCGCGCTGAACCGCGACTATGCGGTGATGATGGGCGTCACCATTCTGGTGGGCGCGCTGACGATCCTGTTCAACCTGGTGGTCGATGTGCTTTACGCATGGATCGACCCGAAAATCCGGTATTGAGGGGCGCGCCATGGTCATCGAACAAGACAAGATGCGCGCCCTGGCCGACCGGCTGGTGCAGGACGAAGTGAAAGGCCGCAGCCCCTGGGCCGATGCCCGCAAGCGGTTCTTTCGCAACAAGGCGGCGATGGCGGGGCTGCTGATCCTGATCCTTGTCGCGCTGTTCGCGGCTTTGGGCAATTATTTCGCCGTGTGGTCCAATCAGGATCTGGATTTCGCGGTCATGGGGCAGGTGCGCGAACTGGGCCGCCCCTCGTTGCAGAACGGGCATTACTTCGGCACCGACGATCTGGGCCGCGACCTGTTCGCCCGCACGGTGCAAGGCACGCAGATTTCGCTGATGGTCGGCATCGTCGGCGCGGGCATCGCGGTGATCGTCGGCACGCTTTACGGCGCGACGGCGGGCTATGTCGGCGGGCGCACCGATCAGATCATGATGCGCACGGTCGATATTCTGATGTCGATTCCCTACATGTTCGTGCTGATCCTGCTGCTGGTGATGTTCGGGCGATCCATGTCGATGCTGTTTCTGGGCATCGGGCTGATTTCGTGGCTGGACATGTCGCGCATCGTCCGCGGCCAGACCCTGTCCCTGAAGAACCGCGAATTCATCGAGGCCGCCCGCGCCACCGGCGTTCCGGCGTGGAAGATCATCCTGCGCCATATCGTCCCCAACCTGCTGGGCGTCGTTGCCGTCTATGCCACGCTGCTGGTGCCGCTGATGATCCTGACGGAATCCTTCATCAGCTTTCTGGGCCTTGGCGTGCAAGAGCCGCTGACATCATGGGGCGCGCTGATTTCCGAAGGCGCGGGCACGATGAACTATGGCACGCTGTGGCAACTGGCCTTTCCGCTGTTTTTCTTTGTCATCACGCTGTTCGGTTTCTTTTTCGTAGGCGACGGGCTGCGTGATGCCCTTGACCCCAAGGATCGCTGAGATGGCTTTACTGGAAATTCGCGATCTGAACGTGAACTTTGCCACCAATGACGGCACGGTTCACGCGGTGAACGGCGTCGATCTGACCATGAACGCGGGCGATACGCTGGGGATCGTGGGCGAATCCGGCTCGGGCAAGTCGCAACTGGCGTTTTCGATCATGGGTCTGCTGGCGCGCAATGGCAGGGCAAGCGGCAGCGTGATCTTTGACGGGCAGGAAATCCTGAACGCGCCGCCCAAGGTGCTGAACAAGGTGCGCGCCGAACAGATCGCGATGATCTTTCAAGACCCGATGACCAGCCTCAACCCCTATATGCGGGTCAGCGACCAGATGGCCGAGGTGCTGGTGCTGCACAAGGGCCTGTCGCGGCGCGATGCGGTGGCGGAATCGGTGCGGATGCTGGATGCGGTGAAGATCCCCGACGCCCGGGGCCGCATCCGCCTGTATCCGCACGAATTTTCCGGCGGGATGCGGCAGCGGGTGATGATCGCCATGGCGCTGCTGTGCAAGCCGCGCCTGCTGATCGCGGATGAGCCGACGACGGCGCTGGACGTGACGGTTCAGGCGCAGATCATGCAGTTGCTGGCCGATCTGCAACGCGATCTGGGCATGGCGATGATCCTGATTACCCATGATCTGGGTGTGGTGGCCGGGTCGTGCCGCGATGTGGTGGTGATGTATGGCGGGCGCATCCGCGAAACCGGGCCGGTGCTGCCGCTGTTCGATATGCCCGCGCATCCCTATACACAGGGGCTGCTGTCGGCGATCCCGCGCGTTGACCAAAAGGGCGACCGCCTGTCGGCTATCCCCGGCAGCCCGCCCAACATGTCGCGCCCGCCCCAAGGCTGCGCCTTCGAGCCGCGCTGCACCTATCGCATGGACCGCTGCGCGTCCGAGGGGCCGGAACTGGTCGAATTCGCGCCCGACCGCCGCCGCGCCTGCTTTGCCGCGCTGGAGGATGTGACGGCGCATCGCAAACAGGCTGATCCCGGTGGCGATCCGGTTGCCTCTGGCGACAGCCCTGCCCTGCAACCCATCCCGCGCGGCGCCGTTGCCGGTGCCGGTATGGCCGGAACCCCGACCGAGCGAGGCCGCCCATGACCAAGCCCCTGCTGGACGTGCGCGATCTGCGCGTCACCTTTCACATCCGCCGCGAGGGCGACATGCCCTGGACCGCGCCCCGGCAATTGCACGCCGTGGGCGGGGTCGATTTCACCTTGCGTCCCGGCGAAACGCTGGGGGTCGTCGGTGAATCGGGCTGCGGAAAATCGACGCTGGCCCGTGCGCTGATCGGGCTGGTGCCTGCCTCTGGCCGGGCAGAATGGATCGACGGTGCCGACCTGATCGGCCTGTCGCCCCGCCAGATGATGAAATACCGCCGCGACATCCAGATGGTGTTTCAAGACCCGCTGGCCAGCCTGAACCCGCGCATGACCGTCGGCCAGATCATCGCCGAACCGCTGGTCACGCATCATCCGGGGCTGAGCCGGGCCGAGGTGAAAACCCGCGTCAAGGACATGATGGAGCGGGTGGGCCTGCTGCCCAACCAGATCAACCGCTATCCGCACGAATTTTCCGGCGGCCAGTGTCAGCGCATCGGCATCGCCCGCGCGCTGATCGTGGAACCCCGGCTGATTATCTGCGACGAACCCGTATCGGCGCTGGACGTGTCGATTCAGGCGCAGATCATCAACCTGCTGGGCGATCTGCAACGCGATCTGGGGCTGGCGCTGATCTTTATCGCGCATGACCTGTCGGTGGTGAAACATATCAGCGACCGGGTGATGGTGCTGTATCTGGGCCGCGTGATGGAGATCGCGGGCGCGGATGATCTGTATGCCAACCCGCAGCATCCCTATACGCAGGCGCTGCTGTCGGCCGTACCGGTGCCCGACCCGCGGATCGAGGCGGAAAAGCAGGTGATCCCGCTGACCGGCGATCTGCCCTCGCCGATGGCGCCGCCCTCGGGCTGTGTGTTCCGCACCCGCTGCCCGCGCGTGCAGGATCTGTGCGCCCGGCAGGTGCCGGTGCTGACGGGCGATCAGGCGGGTGACGGCGGGCATCGCTGGGCCTGTCATTTCCCCGGTCCCTTGACGGCGGCTGAAATTGCTGCCAACTCCCGCTGAATGCCACCTCCCCCACAAAAAGAACCGCCGCGCAGCTTTACCGCCCGTTGGGCCGCGCTGAAGAATATCCCGCCGTTTCTGGTGATGGTCTGGCGCGCCGCGCCGCATCTGACCATTGCCACCATGGTTCTGCGCGCCATCGGGGCCTTTGTGCCGGTGGCGATATTGTGGATCGCCAAGCTGATCCTGGACGAGGTGGTGCGGCTGGCCGCCCTGCCCGATACGCCGGACGGGCTGGCGGGCTGGTGGCATTCGGGGCTGGCCGATCATCTGATAACGCTGGTCGCGCTGGAACTGGGCATCGGGATCGCATCCGACATCATCGGGCGGCTGTTGCGGCTGGTCGATTCGCTGTTGCAGGAACGGCTGGTCATCGACCTGTCGATGCGGCTGATGGATCACGCCGCCGCGCTTGACCTTGAAGATTTCGAGGACGCCGGCTTTCAGGACAAGCTGGAGCGCGCGCGCCGTCAGGCCGCCGGCCGGATGAGCCTGATGGGCACCATCTTTGAACAATTGCAGGACAGCCTGACCATTGCGACGCTTGGCGCAGGGCTGATCGTCTATAACCCGTGGCTGATCCTGATCCTGCTGGTCGGGCTGATCCCCGCCTTTCTGGCCGAGGCGCATTTCAACGCCCGGTCGTATAACCTCGATTTCCGCCGCACGGCCGAACGGCGCGAGACAGACTATCTGCGCCAGACCGCCGCCAGTGCGGAAACCGCCAAGGAAATCAAGATATTCGACCTGCACCGTTTCCTGTCGGGGCGGTATCTGGACCTGTCGCGCAAATTCTATGCCGAGGCGCGGCGCATTGCGCAGGCCCGCGCGGCTTGGGGGGCGCTGTTTTCGGCGCTTGGGTCGCTGGCCTATTACGCCGCCTATGCGTGGATCGTGGTGCAGACGCTGACCGGCGATCTGTCTATCGGCGACCTGACCTTTCTGGCCGGGTCGTTCATGCGGGTGAAGGGCATCATCGAACGGCTGCTGTCGTCCTTTGGCTCGACCGCCGCGCAGGCGCTGTATCTGGAGGATCTGTTCGACTTTTTCCGCGAGGTGCCCGAGATCGCCTCGCGGCCAGATGCGATCCCGGTGCCGCGCCCGATCCGTCAGGGCTTTGTGTTCGAAAACGTCGGGTTTCGTTACCCGAATACGGAAAAATGGGCGGTGCGCGGGTTGTCGTTCACGCTGCACGCCGGGGAAACGCTGGCTTTGGTGGGGGAAAACGGCGCCGGCAAGACCACGCTGGTCAAGCTGCTGGCGCGGCTTTACGACCCGGACGAGGGGCGCATCCTGCTGGATGGGCGCGATCTGCGCGATTATGATCTGGACGATCTGCGCGCGGCGATTGGCGTGATCTTTCAGGACTTTGTGCGCTATGCCATGACGGCGGCCGATAATATCGCCGTGGGCCGGATCGAGGCGCGCGAGGATCGCGGGCGCATCGAGGCCGCCGCCCATAGCGCGCTGGCCGATCAGGTCATCGCCCGCCTGCCCGCCGGATACGACCAGATGGTCGGCAAACGGTTCGTGCAGGGCGTCGATCTGTCGGGGGGCGAGTGGCAAAAGCTGGCCATCGCCCGCGCCTATATGCGCGATGCGCAGGTGCTGATTCTGGATGAACCCACCGCCGCGCTGGACGCGCGTTCCGAATTCGAGGTGTTCCAGCGCTTTCGCGAGCTGATGGCCGGGCGCACCGCCGTGCTGATCTCGCACCGTTTTTCGTCGGTGCGGATGGCCGACCGGATTCTGGTGCTGCATCTGGGCCGGATCGAGGCGCAGGGCACGCATGTGGAATTGCTGGACCAGCCGGGGCGTTACCGGGAGTTGTTCGAATTGCAGGCGGCGGGTTATCGGTAAGGCCGCAACCGGGGGCGCTTCGCCCCCCGGACCCCCAGAGGATATTTATCAGACCAAAGATGGGGTTCGGCGCTGGTACCCGAGGTCGGACTCGAACCGACATGCCTTGCGGCGGCGGATTTTGAATCCGCTGCGTCTACCATTCCGCCACTCGGGCGCCGTTCGGTGCTGATAGCGGCCTTCGGCGGGTTGGGCAAGGAGGATTGACGCCTCTCTGCCCGTCGATGTGTTTACAGCTTGCCTGCTAGTTTAGCGATGCGGGTGCCATAGTGGCGCGCGGCGGCTTCGTCACCGGCGGCCAGTGCGTCAGCCGGGGAATCAGCCCGCTTGATCGCGGCAAGGGCAGAGAAATTGCCGGTCCAGTTGATGTCGGCATCGGTATTGGCCAGCGTGCTCGACGGGGGCAGGCCAAGGCTGATCCAGATCTGGCCTTGCTGATTGGCCAGCGTCTGGAAATAGTTCAGCGTCTCGCCCTTGTCGCCCATGGTCGAGGCCGAAACGGTAAAACCACCGGCCAGCTTGTCGGCCCATTTCCGCTCGAACCACGCTTTCGAGCTGGCATCGGCAAAGCGTTTGAACTGCCATGCCGGGCCGCCCATGTAGGTGGGGCTGCCGTAAACGATGGCATCTGCGGCATCGAGAGCCGCCCAATCGGCATCACCGATCTGGCCGTCTTCGGAAATGCGGATCACATCGACCTGCGCCCCCGCCTCGCGCGCGCCGGCGGCGATGGCATCGGCGGCGAAAACGGTGTGGCCATAACCGGAAAAGTAAACGATAGCGATTTTGCTCATGAGGCAGTCCTTTTCAACTCTGAGATGCGGCGTATAAACTACAGCCGCTTTCCAAAGCAAAGTAGTTACCTAAAGGAAAGTAACGTGCCATGAGCGCAGAAACGCACGATCACAAGATTTGTCCGGTTGAAAATCTGTTCTCGGTGGTGGCTGGGCGCTGGACGCCCTACCTGATTTTTTCGCTGGCGACACAAGGGCCGCAGCGATTCGGCGCGTTGCAGCGGCATATGCCGCGCATCTCGACCAAGGTGCTGACCGACCGGCTGCGAATGCTGGAACGCAGCGGGTTGGTGCATCGTGAACAGGCCGCGACGATCCCGCCGCAAGTCACCTATTCCCTGACCCCGCGCGGCGAGGAATTGCACAAAGCCATGAAAATGCTGGGCGATATTGCGCAACGCTGGGCCGCTGAGGGCTGGACACCCGACGCTGCCTGAAAATCAGGCTTGCCCCAGCTTTTCCAGCCGTGCGGCGCGCAATTGGGCGAAATCGTCGCCGGCGTGATAGCTGGACCGGGTCAGCGGCGTGGCGGACACCATCAGGAAGCCCTTGCCGTAGGCCGCCTTTTCGTAGCTGCCGAATTCTTCGGGCGTGACAAAGCGGTCAACGCGGTGGTGTTTCGGCGTCGGTTGCAGATATTGGCCGATGGTGATGAAGTCGATGTCGGCGGCGCGCATGTCGTCCATCACCTGCAACACGCCCTGACGATCTTCGCCCAGGCCGACCATGATGCCGGATTTGGTGAACAGGGTCGGGTCCAGTTCCTTGACCCGCTGAAGCAGGCGCAGGCTGTGGAAATAGCGCGCGCCGGGGCGCACGGTCGGGTAAAGGCCGGGGACGGTTTCAAGGTTGTGGTTGAACACATCCGGGCGCGCCTCGACCACGGTTTCCAGCGCCCTGGGGCCGCATTTCAGGAAATCGGGGGTCAGCACCTCGATGGTGGAATCCGGGCTGCGGTGGCGGATGGCGCGGATGGTCTGGGCGAAGTGATCGGCACCGCCATCATCCAGATCGTCGCGATCGACCGAGGTGATGACGACGTGGCGCAGCCCCAGTTTCTGCACCGCATGGGCGACGCGGCCGGGTTCGAACACGTCCAGCGCGTTGGGCTTGCCGGTGATGACGTTGCAGAAGGAACAGCCGCGGGTGCAGATTTCGCCCATAATCATCATGGTCGCGTGGCCCTGCGACCAGCATTCGCCGACGTTGGGGCAGCCCGCCTCTTCGCAGACGGTGGACAGGCGGTTCTTGCGCAGGATGTCGCGCGTGTCCTTGTACCCCTGCGAGGTTGGCGCCTTGACCCTGATCCACGAGGGCTTTTTCGGCTGCGCCTGATCGGCGCGGTGCGCCTTTTCGGGATGGCGCAGGCGCGGCGGCTGATTGTGGCCGGCGGGGGGCGGGGGCATTTCGGTCATCGACGTGCTTTCGCTGGTTTTTCCCTAGGTAATGCCAAACCGCCCTGCAATCAACGACCTGCTGCCATGTCCGGGGTGCAACCCTATGCCGCAGCGCAGCGATACGTTATAGTCCCCGCGCGGAGGAGATGATGTATCACCAAAGAACAGGAGCAAGTCCATGAAAATTGGCGACAAAATCCCTCAGGTCACGTTTCAGACCCGCGTCCGCGACGAATCGGTCGGCGGGCCGAACCCGTTCCGCTGGCAGGAAATGACCTCGGACGATTATTTCAAAGGGAAACGGGTGATCCTGTTTTCGCTGCCCGGTGCGTTCACGCCGACCTGCTCGACCTATCAGCTGCCCGGCTTTGAAAAGTCGTTCCAGCAGTTCCGCGATCTGGGCATTGATGTCATCTATTGCATGTCGGTCAATGACAGCTTTGTGATGAACCAATGGGCGAAATCGCAGAACCTGCAAAACGTTTCCGTGATCCCCGATGGTTCGGGCGCGTTCACGGAACAGGCAGGGATGCTGGTGCGCAAGGATAACCTGGGCTTTGGTGCCCGGTCGTGGCGCTATGCCGCCGTGGTGAACGATGGCGTGGTCGAAGCGTGGTTCGAAGAGCCGGGCCGCTGCGACGATTGCGCGGATGACCCTTATGGCGAAACCTCGCCCGAAAATCTGCTGAAATATCTGCAAAACGCGCAGGTTGCCGAACCGGCATGACCCGTCAGGGCCGCCCCCGCCGGGCGGCCCTTTTCTTATGCCGCGCCCCCTGCCCGGCGCAGGATCGCGGCCAGTTCGTGGAACCACCCGCCCGCCGGGGTGGAAATGCGGCGCACCAGAACGATGTCGCGCGCGGGCTGCGGTTCGGCAAAGCGGATCAGCCTCAGCCCCGGTGCCGCCGCCGTTTCCTGCGCCACGGCGATCTGCGGCACGAAGGTCAGCCCCATGCCCTGCGCCGCCAGCCGGCACAGAGTCGCCAGCGAGGCCGCCCCCAGATCCAGCCGCCCGCTGTGGCGGGTCAGCCCGCAGACCTCAAGCGCCTGATCGCCAAGGCAATGGCCTTCGTCCAGCAGCAGCAACTGGCCGGGGTCCAGCGAGCGGGGGCGCAGAGCCTCGGCCCGGTCGGCCAGATCGGCGATGCGGGCGGCGCTGCCGCCCAGCAGGAACGGGTCGGTGAACAGCGTCAGCGCCGCCAGATCGGGGTTGTCGGGCGGGCTGGCGATCACGGCGGCGTCCAGATGGCCTTGCAGCAGTTCGGTCAGCAAACGGTCGGTCGTCGCCTCACGCAGGTGCAGGTCGCGGCTGATGTCGCCGCTGCGCAGTTCCGGCAGCGCGACGGGCAGCAGATAGGGCGCGACGGTGGGAATCATCCCCAGCCGCAGGCGTCCGCCCTGCCCCGGCTGGCGCGCGATACGTTCCAGCGTCGCCATTTCCGCCAGGACCCGCGCGGCCTGATCGGCAAAGGTGCGGCCCTGCGGCGTCAGGTGAACGCCGCCGGATGTGCGTTCGACCAGCACCGCCCCGACCTCGGCCTCTAACGCCTTGATCTGCATCGACAAGGCGGGCTGAGTCACATGCACCGCCTCGGCCGCGTTGCCGAAATGGCCGTGGCGGGCAAGGGCCATCAGATAGCGAAGCTGTCGCAAGGTAATGTTCATCGGCTATCCCACGCGGGCCATCGCTGCCCATGTGGTCTAGCCCGCGCCCGCAGAGGCCGCAAATGGAAAGGGCGCCCCATGGGCGCCCCGTCATGGCTGGACCATCCGATCAGCCCATCAGCCGATCAGCGGCGATCCCTTGCCGTAGGTTTCCAGATAGTGCCGTTCCAGCCGCAGCAGAGCCAGCCGCAGCACGATCTTGCCCGACCGCGCCGACCAGCCAAGGCGGCGCTCGGTCTGTTCGATCCCTTCCAGAAAGCAGCAGACGCGCAGCACGATGTCGCCCATGCCCGGCCCCAGATCGCGCAGCGCCCCGGCCACCCGGTCGCGCGCCGATTCCGACCCGCCGCGATAGCCGCCCGCGCTGTGGCTGACATCAATGCCCGAAGTCATGAAACCGTCCCAGTTCTGGGTCACACGCGGCCCCATCTGGGCCAGTTCGAAATCTTCGCGCAGCCGTTCGCCCGCCGCGACCTGACCGGGGGTCAGGAACGGCTGGCCACCGGCATCACGACGCCGGGCCAGCACCAGCAGCGGGCTTTCGGCGATGTTCACGCGGGCGCGGCGGCGGCGGTCGTCCTCGGGGTCGCGGATGACGCGATCTTCCCAGATGCGGTGGCTCTGAGCCGCGCGGGGGCCCTGGTCGCCATGGGGGGCATCACCCACCGGCTGGGCATCGTCGAAATCATCCTCGCGCGGCAGGGCGCGGCCCGGCGCGCGGTTCAGCATGGATCGCAGCGCCTCGCGCCCGGCGGGGACGATGGCATAGCTCATGATCCGGCCGCTGCCGATCTGGGCCACCCAGCCGTTCAGCGCCATGCTTTCGGCCAGACGGCGTTCGATGATGGCGGTGCGCATTCCGTCGCGGGTGACGATGGCCTTGTCCATCCCCTCGGCCACGGCCAGCACCGCACCCGATTCCGCCAGACGGCGCAGCGCGCGCAGAATCTGCGCTTCGTCCAGCCGCGATCCGTCGTGCCCGCGGTCCAGCGCACGGTCGATCAGCGGATCGTCGCGTCGGGCCTCGAATTTGCGGATACGGCGCAGGATGGTCGAGGCGTGACAGCCCAGTTCCCGCGCCAGTGAGCGGATGGATTCGCCCTTTTCCACATGGCGCAGATACAGGCGCGCATCGTCCGGCATGTCGGCCGGACGGCGGTCGGCATCGGTGTCCGGGCAGTGACCTGCGACGGCAGAGTCGTGGGGAAAGTCACCAGACAGCATGGTCATTCTTTTTCCTATCAGTCAGTTATCGGGGAATGGCAGTTCCCCCTGGGGTTGCGAATTGAGGTCTCGTTAACCGGAACCTCGTCAGATAGGCGCAACATTCCCTAATAATCCTTAAAGGTTCTTAAGTGTTGCGCGCGGCGCAGTTCGGTGGTCGGCAACACCCGCCTTGATTGTGTGATGTTGTGTCCACGGATCAGACCAGAGCCAGGAGGCCACCATGCACACCACCACCAACGTCATTGCTTTTCCTCCCCGCGCCGCAACCGGCCTGCGGCGGCCGCGCGTGTTGATCCGCGCCGCCCGCGAAGGCCAGTCGGGCTGGAAGCGCGACCGCGACCTGCCCAAGCTGCTGCGCAGCGATCACTGCCCTGCCCCCGGCGTCGCCCTGCTGCGCCTGCGGGCCGAGGAAGAACAACAGAACACCGCCCGCCTGTCAGGCGCGGCAGAATACGATATGCGCCGTCACGTCATGCTGATGATCGCGATTCTGGCGGAAATGCGTGCGGCGGTGACGGCGACACCGGCAGCCGGTCAGACCCAGACCGCCCCGGTCCGCCCGCGCGTGGCCGCCGCCGCGATGAACATGGGTGTCAGCGTCCGCGGAACAGCGATCCAAGCACGCCTCTGACCAAAGCCTGCCCGGTCTTGGTCCCCAACTGCCGCGCAAGGCTTTTGCCAAAAGCGTCCACCACGGAATCGCTGCGCGATGCTGAGGACCGCGAACCTGCCCTGCTGGTCTGCTGTTTTGGTGCCGGAATCTGAAGATTCGCATCATAGCGGCGGGCACGGGTAAATTCGCGGTCCATTTTCCACAGATCGTCATCCTGCCCCTCGGCCCCGGCTGCCGCGCTTTGCTGTGCGGCCTGTTCGGTGCGGGCGGCCAGAATTTCATATGCCGATTCGCGGTCGGTCAGCTTGTCGTATTTCAGCGCCATCGGCGACGCGGCCATCACCGCGCTGCGTTCGGCATCGGTGATCGGGCCAAGCTGGCTGAAGGGCGGGCGCACCAGCGTCCGCTGCACGACACCCGGCACGCCCTTGAGTTCCAGAAACGAGGTCATCGCCTCGCCCGTGGCCAGTTCGGTGATCGCGGTGGCGGTGTCGAAATCGGGATTCGCCCGGTAATTTTCCGCCGCCTGCCGCAGTGCCCGCTGATCCTTGGCGGTAAAGGCGCGCAGCGCGTGCTGCACCCGGTTGCCAAGCTGCCCCAGCACGGCCTCGGGCACATCGGCGGGGTTCTGGGTGATGAACCAGACGCTGACCCCCTTGGACCGGATCAGCCGCGCCACCTGTTCCACCTTGGCGATCAGCGCGCGCGGGGCATCGTTGAACAGCAGATGCGCTTCGTCGAAAAAGAAGGCGACCTTGGGTTTGTCGGGGTCGCCCACCTCGGGCAGTTGCTCGAACAGTTCCGACAGCAGCCACAGCAAAAAGGTCGCATACAGGCGCGGCGCGTGCATCAGCCGTTCGGCGGCGATGATGTTGATGACGCCCTTGCCCGACGCATCCAGCCGGATGATGTCGGCCAGATCCAGCGCCGGCTCCCCGAACAGCCGGTCGCCACCTTCGTTTTCCAGCACCAGCAAAGCGCGCTGAATCGCGCCGACGCTGGCGGTGCTGACATTGCCGTAACGCAGCGACAGTTCCGAGGAATTTTCACCGACCCACCGCAGCATGGCCTGCAAATCCTTCAGATCATACAGCGCCAGCCCCTGTTCATCGGCCACGCGAAAGGCGATGTTCATCACCCCTTCCTGCACATCGGTCAGCCCCAGCAGACGCGACAGCAGCAGCGGCCCCATATCGGCGGGGGTGGTGCGCACGGGGTGGCCCTGCTCGCCCCAGATGTCCCAGAATGTGACCGGAAACTGGTCATAACGCAGCGTCACACCGATCTGTTCAGCGCGTGAGGCAAAGGCCTGGTGCAGTTTCGCAGATTCGCTGCCGGGTTTGGCCAGCCCGGCCAGATCGCCTTTGACATCGGCCAGAAATACCGGAACCCCGGCAGCCGAGAAACTTTCGGCCAGCACTTGCAGGGTGACGGTTTTGCCGGTGCCGGTGGCCCCCGCGATCAGCCCGTGACGGTTGGCATATTTCAACAGCAAGTGCTGCGGCTCGGCATGATTCGCCCCGCCGCCGCCCACGATGACCGTGCCTGCCGCCAGATCCAGCGCCTCTGCCATGTTTGCCCCCTTCGCCCGGAAAACCTGTTCGTTGCGCCCTGTTCGCGCGTTGCGACAATACTATTTTAACTTTGTCATGCCAGTATCAGTTTCATCCGGGGTCCACTGCCTGTGATCCCGGACCTTCCTCCCTGTTGAACTGGCCGCGCCTTCGGGCGCGGCTTTTTTATCATCCGGTCAGATATTTCAAAGTGATCGCATTTTTGCGTCAGGACTGTTGACGGATAAAAAGCCCGATACTAGCGTGCGGCCTAATGATGACCGGCCAGTCCGGCAGGGAGAGTCGCGGGTCGCTGTGCCGCCCGCGCGAAACGGGGTCGCAGCCTTGGTTGCGGCCCCTTTTTCACGGCCTTTTTCCGGATCGCCCGCCCCTTTCACGGCGTGTCATCGCCGGTTCACGCGAATGCGCAGGGCCGGGCGCGGTTGCGCGCTGACAACAGCCGCGCGGCGTGATATTCCACCCCAAAGGTCTGAACCGAAAGGAAAGAGAGATCATGGTTATCAAGGCTTCCCCGGCCCTCGTCGCGGCCATGCTGCTGATCGCAGCGCCCGCCGTCGCACAGGACACCGCAACGACCGACACCGATCAGGCCAGCGAATCGACCAGCGCGGCGGACGTTCAGGGTGCCGAGGGCACGCAATCGGGCGCCGCAACAGACGCGCCCGCCGATGCCGCCGCAAAAACCCCGGCAGAAACTCCGGCAGAAACCGCCCCGGCGGGCGATGCTGCCGCAGGCGCCGAAGGCGCGGCGGGCACTCAGTCGGGTGCCGCACCCCAAGCCGAAACCACCCCGGCGGAAACGGCAGAACCCGCCGCCCCGGCCGAGACCGATCAAGCTGCCGCCCCCGCACCCGAGGCCGCCCCGGCTGAACCGCAACTGGGCGCCTATTATGTGAAATCGACCCAGACCGACTGGACGGTGCGCTGCATCAACACCGAAAACCCGGTCGATCCCTGCGAAATGTATCAACTGCTGCGCGACGAAGGCGGCAATTCCGTGGCCGAAGTCACCATGATTCCGCTGCCCCAGGGCGGGCAGGTTGCCGCGGGCGCGACCATGGTTGCACCGCTGGAAACCGACCTGATCGCCGGGCTGACGGTGCGCGTCGATCAGGGCCAGGCGCGAAGCTATCCGTTCAACCTCTGCACCTCGATCGGCTGCGTGTCGCGCATCGGCTTTACGCAGGCGGAACTGGATCAGCTGCGCCGTGGCCGCGCCGCGACGATCAGCCTGGTGCCCTTTGGCGGCGACCCGCGCAACCCGGTCAGCCTGAACATGTCGCTGTCGGGCTTTACCGCCGCGATCAACGAACTGGCCGAAAACGCCAGTGCCGCCGAAGCAGCCAACGCCGCCGCCCCCGCAGCCGAAGCCCCCGCCGAGGCCGCACCGGCGGGCAACTGATCCGCTGCATCACCGCCAAGGCCGCGCCACCCGCGCGGCCTTTTCCTTTGGCCGCGCCGGTTGCACGCACCGGGCCGCGCCGCTATCCCTGCCTGACAGGCAGAGCAAGGGCAAAGCATGATCGTTATCGCCGCCATCGTGATCGGTGCGCTGTTGGGCTGGCGCCGCGCCGCGCAAATGGGCGGCGCTCTGCGCGACCGCGCCCAATATGCAGCGGTTTTTGCCATTGCATTTGCCATTCTTGGCCTGTTCGCCACGGTCTTTATCGAACGGTCGCTATAGATGTTCACCCGCTTTCTTGACAGTCTGCGCCGCAATGGCGTGCCGGTCAGCCTGCGGGAATATCTGGATCTGTTGGGCGGCCTGCAAGCGGGCGTCAGCGGCTGGTCGGTGGACGAGTTTTATCATTTTGCCCGCGCGGCCACGGTCAAGGACGAACGCCATATCGACCGCTTTGACCGCGCTTTTTCCGAAACCTTTTCCGGCATGGAAACGGTTGCGGTGGAACAATTGCTGGAATCGCGCGATCTGCCGCGTGAATGGCTGGAAAAACTGGCCGAAAAACTGCTGACCGATGCCGAAAAGGCCGAGGTTCAGGCCGCAGGCAGCTTCGACGAATTGATGAAGCGGCTGGCCGAACGGCTGCGCGAACAGCAGAGCCGTCATCAGGGCGGGAATAAATGGATCGGCACCGCAGGCACCAGCCCCTTTGGCGCTTATGGTTATAATCCCGAAGGTGTCCGTATTGGCCAGCATGAATCGCGTCATCGCCGCGCCGTCAAGGTCTGGGACAAGCGCGAGTTTCGGGATTTTGATGATAATGTTGAACTGGGCACCCGCAATATCAAAGTGGCGCTGAAACGGTTGCGGCAATGGGCACGCCATGGTGCCGCCGATGAGCTGGACCTGCCCGAGACAATCCGCGCCACCGCCGATCACGGCTATATCGACGTAAAAACCCGGCCCGAGCGGCGCAATGCCGTGAAAGTGCTGCTGTTTCTGGATGTGGGCGGGTCAATGGATGACCATATCCGCATCGTCGATGAATTGTTCAGCGCCGCCCGCGCCGAATTCAAGCATATGGAGCATTTCTATTTCCATAACTGCCTTTATGAAGCTGTATGGAAAGACAATCACCGGCGCTGGAACGAACAAATCCCGACATGGGATATTCTGCACCGTTTTGGCCGCGATTATAAGTGCATTTTCGTCGGCGATGCCAGCATGTCCCCTTACGAGATCGCCATTCCGGGCGGCGCGAACGAACACTGGAATCCCGAAGCGGGCGAAACCTGGCTACGCCGTGCCACCGAGGCATGGCCCGATCACGTTTGGTTGAACCCCGTGCCCGAGGCGCACTGGCCGCGCACTCAATCCATCAATATGATCGGGCATATTTTTGAAAATCGCATGATGCCCATGACTCTGGACGGGCTGACACGCGCCATGCGGGTGCTGTAGAAACGACATAGCACTTGCGGCTGCACCCCCAATATGCTTAACGTATTGTCTGGTTCGGTGACAGGCAGGGAAACAAGATGTCCTCAATCGGCGCGAAAATTTACAAACGTCTGGCGTATCAATTGTTGAACCGGATGCCCTATGATCGACCCTTCGTATTCGGGGTCGGCCTGTCTAAAACGGCAACCACCACGCTGGCCGAAGCGCTGAATATTCTTGGTTACAAGGTGCAGGATAATCCGCCGATCGCAAAGGTCAAGGACGGGCGCATCGTAATGGATTGGCCATGGTGGCTGCGTGACTGTGACGCCATGACCGACCTACCCGTGGCGGCAGTAATGCCCAAGCTTGTCGAGAAATTTCCAAACGCACGCTTTATTTATACGACGCGCGCGATGGAGCCATGGCTGAAAAGCTGCAAGAGCCATTTTTCGCCCAAACTGCGCGCGATGCGGGTGCAGCAGGGCAATCAATGGATGACGGATCTGTCGGCAGCTGTCTATGGCCATCACAGCTTTACCGACCCCGAACCTTTCCGTCAGGCTTATCTGCGCCATGATGAAATGGTGCGTAAAACCGTTCCATCGGATCGGTTGCTGACGATTGATTTCACCACCAACCCCGGCTGGGAACCTCTATGTGCCTTTTTGGGTAAGCCGGTGCCAATGCAGCCGTTTCCTCATGCAAATGTGGGGACTTATGCGAAGGCCGAAGCAAGTTCAGTTTAGACTGCGACGGCAAAAGGAAACCGTGATAAATTATTGAACCGCCCGAGTTCCTCAATAAAATGGCAGCAGGATAACAATATCAATATAGGGGATATCCGTCACCCCCTCGATCAGCAGTTCGAAGTCGGCTACGGCATCGCCATCCACATCGGCGGCAATGATGGTGTTGCCCGCCTCGTAGTGATACCAGATTGCATTTGCAGACGGCCCGTCTTGGGTCAGGCTGCCGAAAAGCTGCTTGCCGGGCTGGTTTATATCGGCATCCATCTCGATGGAAACCCTGTCTTCATCAATATCGAAGTTGCGAATAATATCCCGCGCCGCGCCCGCCCGACTGTCCGAGGCGAAGTGAAACAAAAACAGATCGGCAGATTCACCAACAGGGCCGCCGGTCATAATATCGCGGCCCGAGCCGCCCACGAACAGCGCGCCCCCTTTACCACCGATCAGCGTGTCATTTCCGGCCCCGCCGTAAAGGCTGTTCTTCGTGAAACTGTCTGAATCGCCCGCCACCAGCCTGTCATTACCCGCGCCGCCATATAGGTTGTTAACGCCCGCACCGCCGATCAGCGTATCATTCCCGGCATTGCCATGCAGCGTGTCGTCGCCCCGGCCGCCGCGCAACAGGTCGTTCCCGCCGCCACCGTGCAGCACGTCATCATCCGCGCCGCCGTCCAGAGTGTCGTTGCCATCGCCGCCAAACAGCGTGTCCTTGCCCGCATTACCGCTCAGCACGTCATTGCCCGCACCGCCGGCAAGACGGTCGCTGCCGGTTCCGCCCGACAGGCTGTCATCGCCCGCACCACCCAGCAAAGTATCGTTCCCCGCACCGCCGCGCAGCGTGTCTGCGCCTTTGCCGCCCTCTAGCCGATCGTCGCCGTTATCGCCTTGCAGCAGATCGTTTTCGTCACCGCCGAACAGGCTGTCGCGCCCATCCCCGCCGATCAGAGTGTCGTTGCCCAGCCCGCCGATCAGCCGGTCATTGCCGCTGCCGCCGTCCAAGAAATCGTTGCCGCGCCCGCCGTCCAGCGTGTCATTCCCCAGGCCACCCTTGAGCCTGTCATGGCCCTGACCGCCGCGCAGCAGGTCATGCCCCGCCCCGCCATACAGCAGGTCATTGCCATCGCCGCCGATAATAATATCATCCCCACCAAGCCCGCGAAATGTGTCATTCCCCGCCAGTAGTTCCACGACATCGGCATAGTTCGTTCCGCGCGCCGAATTGGCCCGGTCGTTATACTGAAAGGCCGACACCTTATAGCTGGCTTTCAATCCGGCATAGGCATTATCCATCGGAATAAATGCCGGATCTACCAGAGCACTGCCGCTTTTGACGCTGTGGCTGCCAGTAATACTGACCTGCACCGAAAAGCCCCGTGCAATCTGCTGGCCGGTCAGTTCGATTGGCTTGGACAAAACCGACGCCTCGGACATCGGATAGCCGGTGAAAAAACTGCCCATAATCGGATAAGCGCCCGAGTCGGCTGCCACCATCTGCCCCCGCAACCCCTTGGGCGCAGACGCCGCAGGTCGAAAATCAACCTTCATCTGCGTGTCAATCGTCGCCAATGTCGCGCCACCGGGAATATTGGGCACATGGGCCATGGCGACAAATCCGATCTCGCGCTGGACGCTGGCGGAATTGACCGTGCCAAGCCCCTTCCACAGCGGCAGCGTAACCTGACCGCTGATGCCCCCCGCCTTTAATTGGCCGGAAATCGTATTGCTGATCTGGACCGTATATCTTGCCATGCCAGCCCCCTGCCGCATCCTGAACCCCGGATTGCCGGATGGCACCGGTTTGTAAATATTTCGCAACAGAATGGCGGGACCGTTACGAAACAGACCATCCTGCGCGTTTTTTTGCCTGTCACCGTTGACGCCGCCGCCGGCCCTGCCCAATTTGCAGATATGCTGAAACTGACACCGATCCTGCTGATCCTCGCCTATGCCGCCGTGATGTGGTTCTTTTCCGCCTGGCGGCTGCGGGCCGAGCTGAACGAGCGGTCAACGCCGCTGGACCATCCGCAGCTGAACCCTCTGCTGGATCGTCTGGGGCACGCGATGGACATGCCGCCGATCCGCGCCCACATCTATGAGATCGAGCCGATCAACGGCCTTGCCGCCCCGGATGGCCGTATTTTCCTGACGCGCGGCTTTATTCGCAAGCTGGATGCCGGTCAGGTCACGCCCGAGGAACGTAACGGCCCGATTGGGACCGCCTTTTGATCCTGGTCTCAGATCTTAAGCTA
>NZ_JAUNTJ010000004.1 GCF_030538755.1 Paracoccus sp. (in: a-proteobacteria)
CA
The DNA here is from genome assembly GCF_030538755.1 of Paracoccus sp. (in: a-proteobacteria). GTDB lineage: Bacteria > Pseudomonadota > Alphaproteobacteria > Rhodobacterales > Rhodobacteraceae > Paracoccus. The sequence continues at coordinate 3 of NZ_JAUNTJ010000004.1, forward strand.
GCACGAAGCCGCCTGATCAACGAAATCCAAAGCGGTAGAAACCGGGCGGTTACTTCATACCGGCTTTGATGGCCGACCATTCAGCGGGGGTCAGCTGTTCCTGACCCGTAATAACTTCGCTTGCACCTCCGACAGCACGGTTCGTACCCAGCACCGCACCCGCCACCGCCAGATAACATGCGCCTGCACTGGCCGCGCCGCAGTCGTCGTCGGTGGCCACAGATTACGTCCCGCAGGGATGGCCATCACCGCAATCCTCGCAGGGGCCGAGGCCGTCTACTTCACCAAGCAGAACCTCGGAAAGATCGGATTCCAAGATACCGTCCAGCTTATCAAAAACGACCGCACCAGCTATTGGTGCAGCCGCCAGGAGGCCCCAAACCCATACAGGACGCAACAGTCGGATATTTCTACCCCATCAGGATGGAGGGTTTTCAAATAGAATGATCAATCCACAAAGCGTGAAAGCCCCCTCGATAGGAAACCTGCTCCTCTACATCTTCTATTAAATGTGACATGTGTAAATGTGAGACCCCAGATGGCTCCGATACACCAAACCGTTCAAATAATGTTATCCCAGTCTCCGCAGTCCGCTCAGCAAACCCAGAAATGTCCACGTTGCGATACAGCAATTTATTCCACCTATCCGTTGATAAGACGATCCCGACTTCGGACCCCCAAAGGTTTGGCTCTGTAATGATACAATAAGTCCGGACAATTTCAGGAAAAGCACCCGAGGAAAACACCATTTCTCTGCCCTCATTGCTGATCGCTTCCATCTTGCAAATCAAGCACTGGACGCAGAATGCTCGAATGGCACGATTTTGATAAGAATCTTCAATAAGTTTATATGGGAATGGCAATTTCCAAGAAAAATAGTCAGGAGTCGCCTCTTTTATAGGCATACCTCCAATAGATTCAGCTGAAGAAGCCCAATCGAACAGGTTATTCATAAACGACCTAAGATCTGCGGCATGCCCGCCAAAGGCATCACTCACGGCAGAATCCGATCCGCTGGAAGATTTCCAAGATTTTTACCGGCAAGATCAACTTTAATCCTGGGATTTCCCCTCGCATCAAAAACCTCAAGATGATTCTTGTGTAATCCGTCAAGATAGAACTGATCGCCTTTACGAATCTTACTTCCATCTTGCAGAACGATGTCCGCATCAGCCTTATAAACTCTCTGCCCCTGATAGACCTTAGCAGTCCTGCTCGAGGCGGACTTAAACACACGACCCGTTATTGTATCAAAAAACGCATTGATATTATGAACAGGCACACTTGGTAAGTCTGCGCCAACCGATTTTGGAACGCTGACTGTCCTATTTGTTGCCACCTCCTTCGCGGCAATGACGGCTCCGCCTTTGGTAATGATGGCAACGCCTTGGACGATAGTAACCGTTGCAACGCCAGTTTCAACCCAGCCGATCAGCTGTCTTGCGTCTTCAGGCTTCATACCGGCTTTGATAGCCGACCATTCAGCGGGGGTCAGCTGTTCCTGACCCGTAATAACTTCGCTTGCACCTCCGACAGCACGGTTCGTACCCAGCACCGCACCCGCCACCGCCAGATAACATGCGCCTGCACTGGCCGCGCCGCAGTCGTCGTCGGTGGCCACAGATTACGTCCCGCAGGGATGGCCATCACCGCAATCCTTGCAGGGGCCGGGGCCGTCTACTTCACAAAGCAAAACCTCGATACCGCCAGCTTCACCGACGCAATCCAACGCATCCAAAACGACGATGACGCATTCTGGTGCAAACGCGCAGCGGCAAGCATCGTCCAGGACGCAACTGGCGCATACTTCTGCGCAATCAGAATGGAAAAATATCAGTCAGAGGAAGGCGGGGAGTGAAAATTACGTCAAGCCATCGGACAAACCAAAATTATCAAGAAAATCTGATAAATACTGGCGTTGAAAATCGTTGACCTCTGCCCCCACCATTTCTCGGATAATTGCCGCGAACCTTGCCAACTCAAGCCCTTCGATCTGCTGAAGGGATGCGCCAACACTTTCCATCAAAGCAACAGCATAGTCGCTGTTTATCTGTGAATCATCAGCCGTTTCCAGCTGAAACAACAGTTCGGAAAGCGTTCCCGTCAAAGCCCTTTCTAGTGAATCTGTCATTCTGGCACCACCCTCACGGTTATGTTCGAAACATTCAGATCGTTAAACATTCTGGTCGCACGATCCGCTTGCGCTTGCGTCGGTACTTCCCAACGTCCAGTTAGGCCATTTTGTTGTAGAGCCTCAGATTGCCGAAGAACTTGGTCTTTTGCTTTTTGCGTGGTGACGACGGACAACTTTCTGTCGATCAAAACGTCGCCATCAACACCATCGAAGCGCACAGACGTCGTCTGTCCGTCGGACGTAGTTCTTGATAGCGCCGGTGCCTGACCCTTGTGGGTTTCAATATTTGAACGAGACCCCATAGCGCCTTCATCATAAGCCCGAGCCCTCGGGCTCATACTGGCACCTTCATCTACCCAAGCAACCTTCTCGTTAGCCAAGCTACCGATTGGTCTATTTGTTGCCACTTCCTTCGCGGTAATGACGGCTCCGCCTTTGGTAATGATGGCAACGCCATGGACGATAGTAACCGTTGCAACGCCAGTTTCAACCCAGCCGATCAGCTGTCTTGCGTCTTCAGGCTTCATACCGGCTTTGATAGCCGACCATTCAGCGGGGGTCAGCTGTTCCTGACCCGTAATAACTTCGCTTGCACCTCCGACAGCACGGTTCGTGCCCAGCACCGCCCCCGCCACCGCCAGATAACATGCGCCTGTACTGGCCACAGGAATGGCCGTCGCCGCCCTGCTCGCGGGGGTCGGGGCCGTCTACTTCACCAAACAGAACCTCGACACTGCAAACTTCAACGACGCAATCGGGCTGATCCAGAACGATACCCGCGCCTTCTGGTGCGACCGCGCAGGGGTCGTCACGCCAATCCAGGACGCAACGGGCGGGTACTTCTGCCCAGTCCGAATGGAAAAGTATCAGGCGCCAGAGAAAGGTGATCAATGACACACACCCTAGTCAGGCGGCAGACTGTAGCCAGAGGTCCGCCATGCTGCACGCCTATCTGCCCGACAATGGCGGCCTTCGCCCGCTGACCGGCGAGGATCTGACCCCGGCGCTGTGGGTCGATCTGTATCGCCCGCTGGATCGCCAGACCCGCCAGGTCGAGGAACTGGGCATCAGCGTTCCGACGCTGGCCGATATGGAAGAAATCGAAATCTCGAACCGGCTGTATCGCGAAGACGGCGTGGAATACATGACGGCGGTGCTGCCCGGCGAACTGCCCGATGGCAGCCGCGTCGCCATGCCAGTCACATTCATCCTGACGCCGCAGCGGCTGATTACCGTGCGCCACCACGAACCGCGCCCGTTCAAGACCTTTCCCGACCGCGCGGGCCGGGCAACGATGGGCTGCGCCAGCCCCGACCGGCTGTTTCTGGGCCTGATCGAAGACATCGTGGCGCGGCTGGCCGATATTCTGGAACATGCCGGCAAAGAACTGGAACAGACCACATCCGACGTTTTCCATAACGGCGGCCATGCGCGCACCGAGCAGTTGCAAGCCGCGCTGGTGCAGGTCGGGCGCACATCGGATCTGATTGCCAAGGTGCGGCTGGGGCTGCTGTCGCTGGAACGGGTGCTGGCGTTTTATGTCGTCGCCGCGCCCGGACGGCCCGACAGCGGGCGGATCAAACCAGTGGTGAAATCCTTGCAGCGCGATATTCAGGCGCTTGAGGTTCACGCCGACTTCCTGTCCTCGCGCATCGGCCTGACAGCGGATGCCACGCTGGGGATGATTAACCTGCAACAGAACAACGCCGTGCGGATGCTGTCGGTGGTCGCGGCATTGTTCCTGCCGCCCACGCTGATCGCCAGCATCTACGGGATGAACTTTGAACATATGCCGGAACTGGCCAGCCGCTGGGGCTATTACATCGCGCTTGGGTTGATGCTGCTGACCAGTCTGGCGACATGGCTGTTGATGCGGTGGAAGCGCTGGCTGTGACGGCGCGTCCGGCTGTCATATTTCTGTCGCATTTGCGTCATTCTTTTGTCATACCTCGCCGGTAGGCCGTGCAGGTCAAAGCAACTCCGACGGGGAAAACAGATGACACGGATGTTTACGGCATCGGCCATCGCGCTGATCGCTTCGCTGACAGCCGCCGAGGCGCGGACCGAAATTCAGTGGTGGCACGCCATGGGCGGCGAGCTGGGCGAAAAGCTGGAGGCCATCGCCACCGCCTTTAACGAAAGCCAGCAGGATTACACCATCACGCCCGCCTATAAGGGCACCTATCCCGAAACCATGACCGCCGCGATCGCCGCATTCCGCGCGCAGCAACAGCCCGCCATCGTGCAGGTGTTCGAGGTCGGCACCGGCACCATGATGGCCGCCGAAGGCGCCATCGTTCCGGTTTACCAACTGATGCAAAACGCGGGCGAGCCGTTTGACCCGGCCAGCTATCTGCCCGCCGTCGTCGGCTATTACACCGATACCGATGGCAACATGCTGTCGCTGCCGTTCAACAGCTCGACCCCGATTCTGTATTACAACAAGGACGTGTTCGAAAAGGCCGGGCTGGATCGCGACACCCCGCCCAAAACCTGGGCCGAGGTCGAAGCATTCTCGAAACAGATCAAGGAATCCGGCGCGGCAAGCTGTGGTTTCACCACCGGCTGGGTGTCGTGGATTCAGACCGAAAACTTCAGCGCATGGCATAACCAGCCCATCGGCACCGGCCAGAACGGCTTTGACGGGCTGGATTCGCGGCTGTCGCTGAACGGCCCGGTGCAGGTCAAGCATTGGGGCAACCTGAAACGCTGGGCCGATGAGGGCATCTTCAAATATGGCGGCCCGGTGGGCGGCAATGACGCCCCGCCGATGTTCTATTCGCAGGAATGCGCGATGATTATGAACTCCAGCGCCAGCCGCGCCGGGGTCATCGCCAATGCGACTGACTTCGAACTGGGCTTTGGCATGTTGCCCTATTACGACGACGTCGAGGGCGCGCCGCAGAACACCATCATCGGCGGCGCAACCCTGTGGGTGCTGTCCGGCCGCCCCGAGGCGGAATATACCGGCGTGGCCAGGTTCTTTACCTATCTGACCAGCCCCGAGGTGCAGGCAAGCTGGCATCAGGACACCGGCTATCTGCCGATCACGCAGGCCGCCTATGACCTGTCGCGCGAACAGGGCTATTATCAGGCCAACCCCGGCGCGGAAGTCAGCCTTGAGGAAATCACCCTGAACGAGCCGACCGAAAATTCCAAAGGTCTGCGCTTTGGCAATTATGTTCAGATCCGCGGCGTGATCGACGAGGAATTCGAACAGATGCTGTCGGGCAGCAAGGATGCTCAGGCTGCGCTGGACGCGGTGGTATCGCGCGGCGATGCGCTGCTGCAAGAATTCCAGGCCCAGAACCAGTAACACGACAGCGGCGCCCGCGATATGCGGGCGCCTCCTTTCGGGACCAGCCATGAAACGCACCGTTTTCAACAACCAGCTTTTGCCGTGGCTGCTGCTGGCCCCGCAACTGGCGATTACCTTTGTGTTTTTCCTGTGGCCCGCCGCGCAGGCCGTCTTTCAGAGCTTTCTGCGGCAGGATGCGTTCGGCATCCGCACCACCTTTGTCGGGCTGGCCAATTACCGCGCGCTGCTGAACAGCCCGGAATATCTGAACTCGCTGCAAGTCACGGCGATCTTCGCGGTATCGGTCACGGCGCTGTCGATGCTGACCGCGCTGCTGATGGCGCTGGCGGTGGACCGGATGATCCGCTCGACCCGCATCTATACGACGCTGCTGGTCTGGCCCTATGCGGTGGCCCCGGCGGTGGCGGGCATCCTGTGGTGGTTCATCTTCAACCCCACGGTCGGCATTCTGCCCTATGTTCTGGGCGGCATCGGTTACAACTGGAACCACGTCAGTTCGAAAACCGATGCGATGATCCTTGTGGTGATCGCAAGCGCGTGGAAACAGGTCAGCTACAACTTTCTGTTCTTCGTCGCCGGGCTGCAATCCATCCCCGCATCCCTGCGCGAGGCGGCGGCCATCGACGGCGCAGGCCCGGTGCGGCGGTTCTTTGACATCACCTTTCCGATGCTGTCACCCACCACGTTTTTCCTGCTGGTGGTCAATATCGTCTATGCCATGTTCGATACCTTTGCGGTGATCGACGCCACCACGCGCGGCGGCCCTGCACAGGGCACCAATATCATGGTTTACAAGGTCTATTTCGACGGCTTCATCGGCCAGAACATGGGGTCCAGCGCCGCGCAATCGGTGTTCCTGATGCTGATCGTCATCACCCTGACCATTATCCAGTTCCGCTGGGTCGAAAAGAAGGTCGCCTACTGATGGTCGAAAACCGCCCCGGCCTGAACCTGCTGGCCCATCTGGTGCTGATCCTTGGCGTTGCCGCCGTCGCGCTGCCGGTATGGATCGCCTTTGTCGCATCCACCCATACCGCGACCGACTTCATGTCGGGCACGATCCCGATGTGGCCCGGACCGCATCTGGCTGAAAACTATGGCAGAATGTTGGATCGTGGCGTATCCACATCGGGCACGCCGCCGGTGGCCTCGATGATGTGGAACAGCCTTGTGATGGCGCTGTGCATTGCCATCGGCAAGATCATCATTTCCGTGACCTCGGCCTTTGCCATCGTCTATTTCCGCTTTCCGTTCAGGATGCTGGCATTCTGGTGCATCTTCATCACCCTGATGCTGCCGGTCGAGGTGCGGATCGTGCCGACCTTCAAGGTGGTGGCCGATCTGGGGATGCTGAACAGCTTTGCCGGCCTGTCGATCCCGCTGATCGCATCGGCCACGGCGACGTTTCTGTTCCGGCAGGTGTTCCTGACCATCCCGGACGAGCTGACCGAGGCCGCGCGCATCGACGGCGCAGGCCCGATGAAGTTCTTTCGCGACATCCTGATCCCGCTGTCGCGCACCAATATGGCGGCGCTGTTCGTGATCCTGTTCATCTATGGCTGGAACCAGTATCTGTGGCCGCTGCTGATTACCACCGATGCGAAATATTACACCATCGTCGCCGGTATCCGCCGCATGGCCGATGCGGTGGACGGGTTGCCGCAATGGCATCTGGTGATGGCAACCGCGATGCTGGCCATGCTGCCGCCGGTGATCGTGGTGGTCACGATGCAAAAGCTGTTCGTCAAAGGTCTGGTCGAGACGGAGAAATAACATGGCATCCATTACCCTGACCGATCTTGGCAAGGTTTATACCGGCGGCACCCGCGCCGTGGGCGATGTGAATATCGACATCGCCGATGGCGAGATGATCGTGCTGGTCGGCCCCTCGGGCTGTGGCAAATCCACGCTGCTGCGCATGGTGGCGGGGCTGGAAACCATCAGCGAAGGCACGGTGAAGATCGGCGACCGCGTGGTGAACAACGTCGAACCCGCCGACCGCGATATTGCGATGGTGTTTCAGAACTATGCGCTTTACCCGCATATGACCGTGCGCCAGAACCTCGCCTATGGGTTGAAAAACCGCCGCACGCCCCGCGCCGAAATCGACCGCCGCGTGGATGAGGCCGCCGCCATCCTGCAAATCGGCCCTTTCCTTGATCGCAAGCCCCGCGCCCTGTCCGGCGGCCAGCGTCAGCGCGTCGCCATGGGTCGCGCCATCGTGCGCGAACCGGCGGCGTTTCTGTTCGACGAGCCGCTGTCGAACCTCGATGCCAAGCTGCGGGTGCAGATGCGGCTGGAAATCCGCGAATTGCAGCGACGGCTGCGCACGACCAGCCTGTATGTGACCCATGACCAGCTAGAGGCGATGACGCTGGCCGACCGTCTGGTGGTGCTGAACGCGGGCCGCGTGGAACAGATCGGCACACCGATTGACGTTTACCGCCGCCCCGCCTCTGCCTTTGTCGCCGGTTTCATCGGCAGCCCGGCGATGAACCTGATCCCCGCCCGCGCCGTGCCGCACCTGCCCGGCAGCGCCCATGCCGGCCTGATCGGCATCCGCCCCGAGGATCTGGCCCCAACCCCCGGCGGCCCGATCGAGATGACCATTTCAGCGGTCGAGGAACTGGGCGCGCAGCGTCTGGTCCATGGCCGGGTCAATGGCGAGCTGCTGACCGTCACCCTGCCCCCCGGCGCAGAGCTGCCCCCGGTGCTGCACCTGTCCGCCGCCCCCGAAGCACTGCACCTGTTCGATGCAGAAACGGGCCAGCGCATCGGCCGGGACGGGGGCTGAACCGGGTTGGGCCGGATGGCAGGATCACCTTTCACCTGCCTGAACGCGACACTGGTTGCCTTCAATCAGGGGCGCCCCCTCACAAGATGACGGCAAGGCGATACGGAAACTGTCAGCCTGCCCGCCGCCGCCGTTGCAGCGCCCCCTTGGAAAGCCGGTCAAGCAGCAACGCCACCGCGACGATGGCCAAACCTGCGCGCAGGCCAAGGCCCATTTCCATCCGCGTCAGACCGCGCGTCACCTCGGCCCCCAACCCTCCGGCACCGACAAGACCTGCCAGAACCACCATGGCCAGCGACAGCAGGATGCACTGGTTCAGACCGACCAACAGCGTGGGCATGGCGGCCGGAAGCTCGATCTTCCACAGAATGGTGCGAGGCCGGGCGCCAATCGCCTCGCCCAATTCTTTCAGGTCGTTCGGCACGCCACGAAAGGCCAGCGTCGTCAGGCGCAGCATCGGCGGGATGCCATAGACAATCGTGGCAATGATGGCGGGAACCTTGCCCAAGCTGAAAATCATCACGGCCGGAATCAGATAAACCCACGGCGGCACGGTCTGCATCACATCGAGGACCGGGCGCAGGGCCGCTTCGACCCAGGGGTGTCGTGCGGCCATGATGCCAAGGGGAAAAGCGATGGCCACAGCAACTGTCACGGCGACGACGACCAGCGCGATGGTCTGCATCGAGCCAGTCCATAGCCCCATCAGCCAGCAGAACCCCAAACAGCAGGCCGACAGCACAGCAACGCGATAACCTGCGACGAAAAAGGCCAGCACAGCGACCACAGCGATCAGCGCATAGGGCGGCAGCAGCAACAGCACGCCCTCGATGCTGCCCAGCACCGTCTCGATCAATCGGGATACAGATGCAAAGAAGCCATGGAAGTTTCTGTTCAACCATTCGACAAGGGGGGCGAGGAAGGCTCCGGGATTAAAGGTCATTTCGCCCTCGCAAGGTTTTGGGTGACGCGATCCAGCACCATCGTCAGCACGACAATCGCGATCGACGCATTGATCGAAGTGGCGATGTCCAGGGTGCGGATAGCGCCGTAGATCGTCTGGCCAAGGCCCCCCGAACCGACGATCCCCGCGATCACCACCATGCCAAAGGCCATCATCAGGCTTTGATTCACGCCCGCCATGATCGAGGGCATGGCGAAGGGCAGCCGGATTTTCCAGAACATCTGTGCAGGCGTCACGCCGCTGGCATGGCCCAGTTCGATGAACTCATTGGGCGTCTGGCGAATACCCAGCGAGGTCAGCCGGATTGCTGGCGGCATCGCCACGATGACAGTCGCGACCAAAGCCGTCGCCGGACCAAAGCCCAAAAGCGCGATGGCCGGCAGCAGGTAGATATAGGGCGGCATGGTCTGGATCAGATCCAGCACCGGCACCAGCGCCCGGTCAAGCCTTGGCATCAATCCGGCCACCACGCCAAGCGGCAGGCTGATGGCCAGTGCGATGACGCTGGCCGCAACGACCAGCGCCAGCGTCTCCATGGTTTCGGGCCACAGCCCCATGGCAGCGCAGGCGACCAGCGCGATGACGGTGGCAATCCCCGCCCAAAGGCTCAGCACGCGCCAAACCAACAGCCCGGCGATCACGGCGGCAAGGTAGAACGGCGGCAGCATCAGCAACCACAGCACGCCGCCATACAACCCTTCCAGAACAGCGCGGGCACCATCGAAGATAAAGGCAGCATGATCGGTCAGCCAGAACAGCGCATTGTCAACGGCGGTGTCAAACGTGGTGACGAAATTCTCCATGACGCCCCCTTAATGCGCGGCGACGGCGGCATCGCCGCGCACACCCAGCAACAGATTGCGTATGGTGACGATGCCAACAGGCTTGCCGCCGTCCTCGACGCAAATCGCATCGCTGCCGGTCCGGGTGATCTGGCCAATCAGCGTGTCGATATCCGCCTCGGGCGAGCAGCGCGGCAACCCTTCGACGGCGCCCTGCCATTGTTCGTGCGGGACCATGACCGAATGCGCCTTGACCAGATGCAGGCGCGAGATACCGGCAACGAAATCGGCAACATACTGGTCGGCCGGATTCATCACGATCTCTTCGGCATTGCCGGTCTGGATGATGACCCCATCCTTCATGATCGCGATGCGATCACCGATCCGCATCGCCTCATCCAGATCGTGGGTGATGAATACGGCCGACTTGCCCAGATCCTTGGTCAGTTGCCGGAATTCATCCTGCAACTGCCGCCGGATCAGCGGGTCCAGCGCGGAAAACGGCTCGTCCATCAGGATGATTTCGGGATCAGAGGTCAGCGCACGCGCCAGCCCGACCCGCTGCTGCATACCGCCCGACAGTTCTGAAGGGTAGCGCAGCTTCCAGTCCGACAGGCCGACCTTGTTCAGCGCCGCCTCGGCGGCACGGTTGCGTTCGTCGCGCGGCACACCCTGCACCTCTAACCCGAAGGCCGCATTTTCCAGCACGGTGCGCTGCGGCAACAAGGCTACGCTTTGGAAAACCATGCCGATATGACGGGCGCGGGTTTCGCGCAGGGTGGCGGCGTCCATGGCGGCGATGTCGCGCCCCTTGACCAGAACCTTGCCCAGGCTCGGCTCGATCAGCCGGTTAAGCAGTCGGATCAGCGTGGACTTGCCCGACCCCGACAAGCCCATGATGCAAAAGATCTCGCCCCGCCGCACCTGAATGCTGGCATCAGAGACCCCGACCACGCAGTTGAACTCTTTCAGAACGTCCTGCTTGCCGATGCCCCGCCGGGTGATTGCCCTGATCGCCTCTTGGCTGCGGTTGCCGAATACTTTCCAGACCGACTGACAGTCGATAAGCACCTCGGTATTTCCCATGTCTTTCCCTGCCGCCTTACCTTCTGGTTACTGCCCGTGGTGTTTCGGGGCGGCCCGTGGGGCCGCCTTTCAGCCTTAGTAGGATTTGATGTTTTCCCAGCGTTTCAACAGATCCTCATGCGCGACGGTCCATTCGGCCACGGCCTCGTCCATGGTCTTGCCGTCGTTCACGGCGGCATTGATCCGGGCGATCTCGGCAATCGGAACATAGACGCTGGCAATAATTTCCCGCGCTTCGGGGTTCGCCTCGGCGAAACCTTTCTGGCCGATCCAGTAATAGCTTTGCGGCGGGGCAAAGATGCCCTTCGGATCGTCAAGAAACTTGGTGTCGAATTGCAGGGCCATCCATGTCGGTTCCCACAGCATGACGGCGATCCAGTCCTGACGGTCCACGGCAGATTTCAGCGCGGCAGTCATGGCCGCGGTGCTGCCTTCGACCAGTTGCAGCGTCAGCCCGTATTGATCGACCGCATCGGCGGCCTCGCGCATCAGCCCGGCCCCCGGTTCGATACCGATGATCTTTCCGCCAAAGCTGTCGGCATGTTCGTTCAGCTGTTCGACGGAATCGATCGGAACATATTTGGGCACGGCAATGCCCTGATAAAGCCCGTGCGACACAGGCGACAGCTTTTCCAGCCGGTTCATGTTTCTCTGCCAATAGTCGTGGGCGACGTAATCGGTCTGCGAGGCCATGATCTGGATGTCGCCCCTGGTCAGCGCGGCATAGGCGATCCCCCATTCGGAAAACTCGGTTACTTCGACGGTGTAACCCTTGTCTTCCAGCACCTTTCTGGTGATCCCGGTGATCGGGGTCAGGTCTTCCCAGATGATCGTGCCCATCTTGATGGTCCTGTCCTGGGCCAGGACCGGCGATGCAAGCCCCAGCGCGACCGCGCCGGCAGCAAGTGCCTTGAATATTTTACGCATAAGAGCCTCCGCTGTTTGTTTATTGGTTTCCGGCGAACCGGCTGGCGAACATCATCATTCCCCGGCCACGGCTGACGCCCTGGCGCATGGCTCGCCTCCGTTTCCAAAAGAATGAAAGGGATGGCCGGGCTTCAGGACGCCCCCACATCCCATAACAAGGATTTATCCAGCCTCGTCCGTTTCCGGGCAAACGAGAATTTGCTTCTATGCCGCATTAGCTAAACTGCGGCAAAACGCCCCGATCAGCCCGCATCAGCGCGCAATGAGCCTAAAAGATGGGCTACAAACCCCGCCACTGCGGGATGTTCCATGGATTTCTGTTTGCAATTCAGGAAATTCCCGCGCCCGGCGGTGATCGGTGCGGGATGGGCAAAGACCAGATGGCCCTGCGCTATGTCACGCTGAACCATGTGATGCCAGCCCAGCATCACCCCTTGACCCCGCAGCGCGGCATTCATCAGCAGGCTGACCTTGTTCGTCGAAAGGCTGGATGGCCCCTTGTTCCATTCTGCCCCTTGCGCCCGGAACCACTCGGCCCAGCCCAGCGGCTGCCAGCCGATGGCCTCGGCGCTCCAATGCCGGTCGTCCAGATGCAACAGGTTCACGCCGTTCAGGCTGACCGCATCATCAAACGGGCCGTGGCGGTCCAGAAATTCGGGGCTGCATACCGGCTGCGCGATTTCCGGGAACAGGAAATGCAGTTCTTCACCAACCTCGCAGCGTTCGTTACCGCAGAGGATGGCAATATCCACATCGGCATAATTGCGCAGCGCGTCATCGGCGTCAGACGCCAGAACCGCAAAGCCCACTTCGGGATGAGAGGCGCGGAAACTGTCGATAAGCGGCTGTAGCCAGAACAGCGCCATCCCGTCCGTCGCCGAGATGGTAACGGTTCGCGGCCCTTCCTCTCCGGTCAGCATCGTGACGGCGGCGCTGATCGTGTCCAGCCCCGCCGTCACGGCAGTGAACAGGCCCGCCCCCTGTGGCGTCAGTTCCAGTGCATTGTGTTTGCGGACGAACAGCGGCACGTCCAGCGCCCGTTCCAGCAGGCGGATCTGCTGACTGACGGCGCCTTGGGTGACGTTCAATTCCTTGGCAGCCAGCGTAAAGCTCAGATGTTTGGCGGCCACCTCGAATGTTGCGAATGACCCCAGTGATGGCAGATAGCGACGCTTGCTTGGCGGCATGGCTTCCCCTTTGACAACGGGGTTATTCTAGCCTTGCCTGCCATTCTTTCCAGCGCATATAGGCGTTTGCGCCGATCGTATCGAAAGGGTGCGGCGGCAGACGGCCCGGCTCGGTCTCGGCTGCGAAAAAATCGGTCACGTCGCTTGTCCGACCACAGGCCAGTTCTGCCGCACCGATTCCGGTCAATGTGCCGCGTGCGGTGCCCAATCCGTTCTGCACACAGGCAGCGTAAAGCCCCGGCTCCAGTTCGCGCATGACCGAAACGGCATTCCTCGACAGGCACAGGTGCCCCGACCAGGCATGTTCAAAGCGCACCCCCCGCAGCATCGGAAAGCGGTCGTCGAACTTTTTGCGCATGGCACGCACCAGCCGGGCAAGATCATTGGCGCTTGTCTGCATGTCGGGCCGGTAATACCCGCCTTGCCGGATAATGATGCGATGGCCGCCTTGCGCCGCGCCAATCCGGCGCACCGTGGTCCCCATCGGATCGGCAGGGGTGGCACCCCAGCATTCATGCCCGCCAAGTGCCCGCAACGCTTGGGGCGACAGTTCTTCGGTCATGCAGCCATTCAGCATGATGTGCATCAACCGGCCACGCCCAAAGCCAAAGCTTTCGAGATGTCCGTTATTTGCCATGACAAGCTTTTGCGCCCGCACCCTGCCCTGCGCGGTCGCCACCTCCCACCCTTGCGCCATGCTTTCGATGCTCAGCACCGGCGACCGCTCATGGATGCGCACACCGGCACGCTCAAGCCCGGCGGCGATCCCCTGCACATAGCCCGCAGGTTGCAACATGGCCGTGCCAGGCGTGAAAAGCCCGTTCTGGTAATAGGTCGAGCCGGTGATCTCGGTCATCTGCCGGGCATCGAGAACCTCATGCACCTCGCCCATCTGGCGCAGATGGGCGGCATAGCTGATATTGGCTGCGATGCCCGGTGCCGAAGCGGCGGCGTTGATCTTTCCCGACCGTTGGAAATAACCGGCGGGGACAGCATATTCCGCAACCGCCTGCGCCGCAAAGTCGATAGCGTGACGGTTCAGTTGCGTCAGTTGCCGGTTATAGCCGTCACCCGAACCGGCGTAATCGCTGGATGTCAGCTCATGCGGAAGATCAATCATAAAGCCCGAGTTGCGCCCGGTGCCGCCTTCGGCCACCTGTGCGGCATCCAGAATCACGACGTCCAGATCAGGGTCGATCTGTTTAAGACGCCGCGCAGCCGACAGGCCCGCAAAGCCGGCACCGATGATCGCAATATCGCACCCCGTGGCCCCCTCCAGCCGCGCCCGTGGCGGGACCGGGGGCAGGATAACGCTCCACCCTGCCGGGCCATTGAAGACCGGGGTGCGTATGGCCTTGTGCCGCGCCATCAGTCCAGCGACGTGTCGGAATGATCGGTCAGGTCCAGCCAGATGGTCTTAAGCTGGGTATATTGATCGTGCGCATGAATGGAATTGTCGCGCCCGCCAAAGCCGGATTGTTTATAGCCGCCAAAGGGCGTGCTGATGTCCCCTTCGCCAAAGCTGTTCACCGTCACCGTTCCCGCGCGCAGCATCCGCGCGCCCCTTAAGGCGCGCTTGCCATTGGCCGAAAAGATCGAGGCGGCAAGGCCATATTCGGTATCATTGGCAACCGAGATCGCCTCTTCGAAACTGCCGACCGGAACAACCGTCAGGATCGGGCCAAAGATTTCCTCGACTGCCAGCGCGGAATCCCGTGCCGCCTGAACCACGGTCGGCTCGATAAAGCCCTCGGATACGATCTGCCCACCCAAAAGGATTTTCTCGTTTTTGGCGATGTTCAGATAGGTGCTGACCTTGTTGAAATGCGCCTTGCTGACCAACGCGCCGATACGCACCTGCGGGTCCAGCGGATCACCAACGATCCATTCGCGGGCATGGGCGATCACGCGCTCGATCAAGGCGTCCTGAATGTCGCGGTGGACAATCAGCCGCGACCCGGCGGAACAGTTCTGCCCCATATTCCAGAAGGCGCCGTTGACGACATGTGCGGCGACGGCATCCAGATCCTCGGCGTCGTCCAGCACGATACAGGGGTTCTTGCCCCCCAGTTCCAGCACCACTTCTTTCAGGTTGCTGTCCGCCGCGTAATGCAGAAAGCGCCGCCCCGTCCCTGTCGAGCCGGTAAAGCTGACCATATCCACGTCGGGATGTCGGCCCAGCGGCTCGCCCACGTCCTCGCCAGAGCCGGTAACGACATTCAGCACGCCGCGCGGCAACCCGGCCTCGGCCGCCAGTTCGGCCACGCATAACGCGGTCAGCGTGGTCTCGGCGGCGGGTTTGACCACGACGGAACAGCCAGCGGCAAGCGCGGGGCCAATTTTCCACGCCAGCATCAGCAACGGAAAGTTCCATGGCAGCACCAGACCCACCACGCCCACCGGCTCGCGCACAATCATCGCGATATGGTCATCCGAGGCCGGGGCCACCTGATCGTAGATCTTGTCAATCAGTTCGGCATGCCACCGGATGACATGGATCGTTTCCGGCACATCGACGGTTTCGCAGTCATAAATGGTTTTGCCCGCATCAAGGCTTTCCAGAACTGCCAACTCGCGCGCGTTTTGTTCCATCAGCCTGGCAAGGCGCAACAGCACTTTCTTGCGTTCGGCAGGGGGAATGCGCGACCAGCGGCCATCCTCAAAGGACTCGCGCGCCCTGGCAACGGCAAGGTCCACATCCTCGGCCCCGCAGGCGGCGATCTCGGTCAGCGTCTCGCCGGTGGCGGGGTTCACAGTGGGAAAAGTCCTGCCCGAGATGGCAGGGCGGAAAGCGCCGTCGATAAAGGCATTCTGCGGCAAATCCAGCGACTGCGCGATAGCCTTGTATTCCCGAGTGGTCAGAAGATCGCCCATAGTCAGTTCCCTTCCGTGATTGCCTTGATGGCTGTTTTCAGTGTGCCGATCACCTGTTCCAGCGCGCGCTTTTCGTCCTTGTTCAGCCCGCGCAGCGGCGGACGCACCGGCCCGGCAGACACGCCCGAAACCTCGACGCCGTGCTTGACGCACTGGATGAACTTGCCGCCCTGTTCCAGCACCCGCATCAACGGCAGCATTGCCGACATGATGCGACGGCCCATATCGAAATCGCCCCGCACGACGCAGGCCTGATAAAGCGCCACATGTTCGTGGGGCAGAAAGTTGGAGCCGGCGCAAATCCAACTGCGCGCCCCCCATGCAAAGAACTCTAACGCCTGATCGTCCATGCCGCAGGACATCTGGATATGGGGATAGTCGCGTGCCAGCAGATGGACACGGTTAATATCGCCCGAGCTTTCCTTGATGCCGATGACATTCCTTGAACGACCGACGCGGTCCAGAAACTCTGGCCCCATCTCGACGCTCATCCTGCCGGGATAGTTGTAAAGGATGATGGGCAGATCCGCGGCACGGTCGATGGCCAGCGCATTCAATGCGTTCTCGCGCTCGGTCGGGACGGAATAGGGCGGCGTGCCCAGCAAAATCGCATCGGCCCCCATCTCGCGCGCGCCCTGCGCCAAAGCGATGGAATCGGGGGTGCGCATAGCCCCGGTGCCGACAATGACAGGCAACCGCCCCGCGCTGCGTTCGGTGATGAAACGGGCAAGCGTCAACCGCTCTTCGACGGTTTCGGCATAGTTTTCGCCGGTGGAACCGCCCGAAATCAGCCCATGGACCCCTGCCGCGATCAGCCGCTCGACAAGATCGGCCAGCGCGTCCAGATCGAACGATCCATCCTGTTTGAACGGCGTGATAAGCGGCGTATAGATGCCTTCCAGCTTCATGCGGGGGATCATGTCGCTACCTCCTGTCGAAAGATCGTCCTTGGCAACAGGGGTAAGTCCGCCTCGCCCGCACCGCAAAGGAGAAGTTTAACGGGTCAGGCATTAGAAAAACTAAGTGAGCTTTCCGCGATCTTCGCCCGATCCGATCTTTCGATCTTCTTGATGTCAGGCTGCCAAGGGGAAACGGGCAGGTATGATATTCCAAGGCCAGTATCTGCAAGCTGCGGCGGCGACCGGCCTGCACCGGCAGGACCGCAAGGCATCGCAGCAACAAAGAACCGGCAGATCAGCGGAAAGGCCGATCCTGCCATATGGCGGTTAATTGACAGCCCCTTGGGATCAAACCGTATCCAGATACAGTTCGACTGTTTCTTCGTCTGACAGTTCGGCCATATAGTGCAGTTCCTGCCGCTTGGTCATGACGAAATTGTCGATCAGATGCGCCGAAAAGATGCGGCGCATTTCGGGGCAGTCGGCAAAGGCGTCGATGGCGGCGGCCCATGTTTCCGGCAGTTGGTCCATCTGCTTGTCATAGGCGTTGCCACGAAAGGCCGGGGGCGGCTCGGTCTTGTCCTCAAGCCCGTTCAGGGCCGCGCCAAGAACCGCCGCGATGGTCAGATAGGGGTTCACGTCGCCCCCCGCCACGCGATGTTCGATCCGCCGCGCCTTTGGCCCCGATGACGGAATGCGGATCGCGCCGGTGCGGTTTTCATAGGCCCAGCCGATGCCGGTGGGCGCATGAGCGTTCGGCACCAGCCGGTCATAGCTGTTTTCATGCGGCGCAAACAGCAGCGTCGATCCGGGCATGGCGCGCAGGCAACCGGCGACGGCATGGCGCAGCTCGGCCGTGCCATCGTCGCCGCCGTTGTCAAAGATATTGCGGCCATCTTTGGTCAGGATCGAAAAATGCATGTGCATCCCGTTGCCGGACCACATGTCATAGGGCTTGGCCATGAAGCTGGCGGCAAAGCCGTATTCCCGCGCGATGCCCTTGACCAGCATCTTGAAGAACCAAGCGTCATCAGCGGCCTTCAGCGCGTCGCCCTGATGCATCAGGTTGATTTCAAACTGCCCCGGCCCGGCCTCGGATATGGCGGTGTCGGCGGGAATATCCATCGACTCGCAGGCATCATAAAGGCGGGTGAAGAACTGATCGAAGGCATCCAGCGCCTTGAGCGACAGCACCTCGCCGCCGGTGCGCCGCTTGCCCGAACGCGGGCTGGGGGGCACGCGCAACTGCCGACCGGAATCGTCGATCAGATAGAACTCCAGCTCGGTCGCGACCACCGGCACCAGACCGGCGGCATCGTATCGTTCGACCACGCGGGCCAGCGCCTGACGCGGATCGCCCTCATACGGGCGGCCATCGGGGTGGAACATCCACAAAGGCAGCAGCGCGGTCGGCGCATCCAGCCAAGGCATCGGCAGAAAGCCGCGTTCCGTCGGCAACAGCACCCCGTCAGGGTCGCCCGACTGAAACACCAGCGGGCTGTCCTCGATGTCTTCGCCCCAGATGTCGAGGTTCAGCACCGAATAGGGAAACTTGGTCCCCTCGGCCAGAACCTTGTCGGCAAAGCGCGCCGGAACCCGTTTCCCGCGCGCCACCCCGTTCAGGTCGGCGGCGGCGATGCGGATGGTGCGCACCTCGGGGTGATCCCTCAGCCAGTCCATGATGTTACCTTATCAGTTGCGGGCGGTATCTGATCCGCCGTGCTGCCCCCGGAAGATGCCGGTTCAGACGCCGGTTGACCAGCCCGAACAGCGAAATCAGCAGCAGAGTCAGCAAGATGAAATAAGCCGCCACAATCGGATAGGCGACAAAGGGGTTGAAGGTGCGTTCCGCGAAATAGCGCGCATAATACAGCGCATCGCCCTGTTGCTGAAACGCCGGAAAGCCGGAAAAGAACACCAGCGTCGTGGCGTGAAACAGAAAGATCGCCTCGTTCGTGTAAGAGGGCCACGCCAGCCGCATCATCGTCGGCCACAGCACGCGGCGGAATTTCGTCCAGCCGGACATGCCATAGGCATCCGCCGCCTCGATGTCGCCCTTGGGCACCGACATCAGCGCGCCGTGAAAGATCTGCGCGGAATAGGCGGTGGTGTTCAGGATCAGCACGATCAGCGCCCCGGCCCATGCCTTGGTCATCCAACTGGTCTGAACGGTGATCCCGAACAGATCAATTCCGGCGCGAGGCAACAGAACCAGCGCCTCATAGGCCAGAAAGAACTGGATGAATAGCGGGCTGCCACGGAACAGAAAGATAAAGCCCTCGGCCGGGGCACGCAGCCACGGGCTGGTGCTGGCCTTGGCCAAGGCGATGACATTGGCCAGAAAAAAGCCGGTCAGCAGCGCGAAAAAGGCGAAATAGACGTTCCAGATCAGCCCCGACCCGATCAGCACGACCTGCTGACACAGATCAATGTCAGCGCGGGGCAACAACCGTTCGCCCATACCGATGGACCGCAGGGCATAATCGGTGATGGTCTGGGTGCAACTGCTCATGCCGCGGCCCCCTTGCGCATCGCTTCGCCCGCCATCGTGGCCTGCCCGGTGGACAGGCGGCGGTTCAGGCTGGTGATGACCCGCTCTGACACCCAGGTCATCAGCAGATAGAACACCAGAATCGCCAGAAAATAATACAGCCGCCAGTCGGGGTGCGGATAGGCAAAGGCGCTGGTTTTCACCCCGCCCAGATCACGCGCCCAATATACAATGTCCTCGACCCCCAGCAGGAACAGCAAGGGCGTGGCCTTGATGAGAATCATCCACAGGTTCGACAGGCCGGGGATGGCATAGGTCCACATCTGCGGCACCAGAATGCGGCGCGTGACCTGACGCTGGCTCATGCCATAGGCTTCGGCGGTTTCCAGTTGCGCGCGCGGCACCGCCTGCATCGCGCCATACAGCACATTCGCGGCAAAAGCGCCGAACACCACCGAAAAGGCAATGATCGCCAGCAGCAGGCCATACGCCTGATGCACCCAGTCGGCGGCACTGGACAGCGGCACCTTGGCGGCGGCGCAGACCAGAAATTCGTTGCCCTGCCGCACCGGGATCGACGGATCGCAGTAAAACCGGCTTTTCACATATTCGATGCCCTGATCCAGCGCGATCGGCACGAACAGAAAGAACACAATGTCAGGGATACCCCGCACCATCGAGGTATAGATCCGCCCGAACCAGCGCAGCGGCGCAAAGCCTGAACGGCTGGCCATCGCGCCCCCAAACCCGAACAGCAGCGCCACCGGCGCCGTGATCGCCAGCAGCAACAGCACCGTGCCAAAGCTGGCATAGAACAGCAGATGCTTGCCCGAAGTCAGGTAGCACGACAGCCAGACCAGACCATCCAGCGATTTCGGATCGGCGCAGTATTGAAACATATGTCCCCGCAGACACCGCCCGGTTCAGGCCGGGCGGTGCGATCAGCCCATGGCGCGATTATTCAAAAGTTCCGGCGGCTTCGCCGAACCATTTGGTAATCATCGCGTTCAGCGTGCCGTCGGCCTTCATCGTTTCGATGGCGGCGTCGAATTTCGCCTTCAGCTCGGTGTCGGATTTGCGCATCCCGATGGCGATGCCCTTGCCCACGACAACCGTTTCCCCTTCTGCGACCCAGACCAGTTGCCCGCCGGATTCGTTCACGAAGGGGGCCAGAAAGTCCTTGTCGGCGAACACGGCATCAGCCTCGCCGTTGCGGACGGCGGCGATGGTTTCATCGCCCGTGGCATATTCCAGCAGCGTCGCACCGCTTTCGGCGACATAGCCCGCCTGAATGGTATTGGTCTGCGCCGCGACGATCCCGCCCATATCCGCATCGGCGGTCAGCGCGGCATAGGCGGACGGAGGCGGCGGAGTATAGGGTTCGGAAAAGGCGATGACCTGTTCGCGTTCGTCCGAAATGTTCATCCCGGCCATGATCGTGTCATAATTGCCCGAGACGAGGTTCGGAATGATCGAATCCCAGTCGTTGCGAACCCAGGTGCAGTTCAGCTCGGCGCGTTTGCACAGCTCGTTGCCCAGTTCGACCTCGAACCCGTCCACCTGCCCGGCATCATTGACGAAGTTATAGGGGGGATAGGCGCCCTCGGTGCCCATACGAACCACATCCTGCGCCATCGCCCCCCCGGCGGTCAGCGCCAGTGCGGCGGCTGCAAACATCAGTTTTTTCATTTTTCACTCTCCTGTTGGGATCAGGCCACCATGGTGGCGCTGAGAAACTGGCGCAGCCGTTCCGATTGCGGTGCGCCGAAAAGCTGGCCGGGCGGGCCTTGTTCTTCGATCAGGCCCTGATGCAGAAACACGACATGATCCGACACATCGGCCGCCAGCCGCATGTCATGGGTGACAAGAATCATGGTGCGATGTTCGGCGGCCAGATCCTTGATGACCTTGACCACCTCTTGCTGCAATTCCGGGTCCAGCGCGCTGGTCGGTTCGTCCAGCAACAGCGCATCGGGCTGCATGCACAACGCGCGGGCAATGGCGGCACGCTGTTGCTGGCCGCCCGACAGTTGCGCGGGCCATGCCCCGGCCTTGTCGCCGATCCCGACCTTGGCCAGCAAGGCGCGGGCGCGCGGTTCGACCTCGGCCGGGTTCTGGCGCAGCACGGTGACAGGCGCTTCCATCACGTTTTGCAGGATGGTCATGTGCGACCACAGATTGAACTGCTGAAACACCATCGACAGATTGGTGCGCAGCCGCGTCACCTGCGCACGGTCGGCAGGCGTGCGATCCCCGCCCTGACCGCGCCAGCGCACCGCATCGCCCTTGAACAGGATGTCGCCCTGCTGGCTTAGCTCAAGCAGATTGCAACAGCGCAGCAAGGTCGATTTGCCCGAGCCGGACGACCCGATCAGGCTGATGACCTGCCCCCGGCGCGCAGTCAGGGAAACCCCCTTGATTACCTCAAGCGGGCCATAGGATTTATGAAGATCCCGGATTTCAATGACCGGAGAATCGGAAAGGGCGTCAGCATTCATATCCATCGTGTCGCCATGTGGCGGCATTTGGATTTTGATTGCAACGGTTTCCTGACGGCGCACTGGCGGCATTTTCAGCAATTGCCGCCAGACCCGGCACCGATGCCGCCCCCGCTGGCAGGACGGGCAGTCAGAGAATCTCGACCCGGTAGCGTTCGATCACCGTATTCGCCAGCAGGCTTTCGCACATGCGGGCGACCTCGGTTTCGGCAGCGGCGGGATCGGTGGCGGTCAGGTCCAGTTCGATGACCTTGCCCTGCCGGACGCCGCTGACGCCCTTGTGGCCCAGACCGGCCAGCGCATGGCGGATCGCCTCGCCCTGGGGGTCAAGAACGCCGTCTTTCAACATGATGGTCACGCGGGCTTTCATCGCGGGGCGTCCTTTCAGTTAATCAGCGTCGGTTTGGTCAGCCCCGCGCCATTCGCGGGCATCAGACCCAGACGGCGCGCCACCTCGGTATAGGCATCGGTCAGATTGCCCAGATCGCGGCGGAACACGTCCTTGTCCAGCTTTTGGTTGGTTTTCACATCCCACAGCCGGCAGGAATCGGGGCTGATTTCATCGGCGACGATCAGGCGCATGAAATCGCCGTCCCAGATGCGCCCGACCTCGATCTTGAAGTCGATCAGCTTGATACCGACGCCATAGAACACGCCCGACAGGAAATCGTTGACCCGCAGCGCCAGCGATACGATGTCGTCCAGATCCTGCTGCCCGGCCCAGCCAAAGGCGATGATGTATTCTTCCGACACGAACGGATCGCCCAGTTCGTCGTTCTTGAAACTGTATTCCACGATGGGCCGGGGCAGCGGCGTGCCTTCCTCGATACCCAGCCGTTTCGCGATCGAGCCGGCGGCGAAATTGCGCACGATCACCTCAAGCGGGATGATCTCGACCTGACGGATCAGCTGTTCACGCATGTTGATGCGGCGGATAAAGTGGTTGGGGATGCCGATATTCGTCAGCCCCTGCATGAAATATTCCGACAGGCGGTTGTTCAGCACCCCCTTGCCCTCGATCACGGCCTTTTTCTGGGCATTGAAGGCGGTGGCATCATCCTTGAAATATTGCACAAGGGTGCCGGGTTCCGGGCCTTCATACAGAATTTTCGCCTTGCCTTCGTAGATTTTCTTGCGCCGAGGTGCCATTGGCCGCCCGTCCTTTCGACCGTGCTGTTCCTGCGGCTTATCGCAGATGCGGCGAAAGGGGGCAATACGGGGTTGCGGCACCGTCCCCGCGCGGGCATATCTGCATCAACTCAGTGTAATCTGCCGAGGGGAAGGGCAATGACCACTTTCGACGACCGCGAACGCGCCTATGAAACCAAATTCGCGCATGACGCCAACCTGCGCTTCAAGGCAGAGGCGCGGCGCAACCGCCTGCTGGGCGAATGGGCCGCCGAACTGCTGGGCAAAACCGGCGACGAGGCACAGACCTATGCCATGACCGTCGTGACCGCCGATTTCGAAGAACCGGGCGACGAAGACGTTTACCGCAAACTGGCCGCCGATCTGGACGGCAAGGCAGACGAACGCACGATCCGCACGAAAATGCAGGATCTGATGGATACAGCCCGCCAGCAGGTCGCGGCAGAATCGGAATAATCCGACACACCGGATCACCCGGCAAACCACAGACAACCCGGCAACGGCCCCAGGGCCTTTGCCGACCGATTTCTGAAAACCAGACGCGCTTCCTGTTTGCCCAAATACGCACCTTTGGGCACGCCCCCGCCAGCCAGACCAAGGCCGGTGGTTACAGGCCAGCCGCCGCCTCGGCGCGGGGGTAATAGCGCGCCATGGCCAGCGCCCGCGTCAGGTTCAGCACCATCAGCGCCGCCCACAGCCCGTGATTGCCGAATGCCGCAGGCAGCAGGATCAGCGCCGGCACATAAACCGCCACCGACTGCACCATCGCCGCCCGCATCTCGCGCGTCAGGGTGGCACCGATAAAGATGCCGTCCAGCATCCAGCTGCCCACACCGATCAGCGGCGCAATCGCCAGCCATGGCAGAAACGCCCGCGCCGACTGCCGCACATCGGGCGCAGTGGTCAGCAGGTCGATGATCCACGGCCCGGCCAGCAGAAACACCGCGCCCAGCATCAGCGCCCCGCCAAAGCCCCATTGCGCCGTCATCTGCGACGCGCGACGCACCCGCCCCGGCTGCCGCGCCCCGACCGCCTGCCCGACAAGGCTTTCGGCGGCAAAGGCAAAGCCGTCCAGCGCATAGGCGGTGATAGCCAGAAACTGCAACAGCACCTGATTGGCCGCCAGCGCCACCTCGCCCTGCCCGGCTGACAGGAACATAAAGCTGGTAAAGCTGAATTGCAGCAGAACCGAGCGGACCATGATGTTCCCGTTCACCTGCATCAGCCGCGCCATGCTCTCGGCCGCGAACAGCCCGCGCACCACAACGCGGCGCAGCACCGGGCGGGCCAGCCACAGCCCCAGCAGCAGCCCCGACCACTCTGCGATCAGCGTGGCCGCGGCCACCCCGCCGACGCCATAGCCAAGCCCCAGCACGAACCACAGATCCAGCGCCACGTTCAGCCCGTTCTGCACCAGTTGCAGCGCCAGCACCGCCCGCGTCCGCTCAACCGCGATCAGCCAGCCGGTGATCGCATACAGCGCGATGGTCGCGGGCGCGCCCCAGATGCGGATCGCCAGATAGTCGCGCGCAAGGGCCTCGACCTCGGGCGGGGCGGGGGCGATACGAAAAGCGGCCCAGAACAGCGGTATCTGCAACAGGATAAACACCAGCCCCGCGCCCAGCCCGATGGCCAGCGCCCGTGCCAGATGCGCGCCGGTTTCGGCCCGGTCGCCCGCGCCATGGCTTTGCGCGATCAGGCCGGTGGTGCCCATGCGCAGAAAACCGAACACCCAATACAGCGTGCTCAGAATCACCGCACCCAGACCCACCGCACCGATGGGCGCCGCCTGCCCCAACTGCCCGATCACGCCGGTATCGACCAGCCCCAGCAAGGGCACGGTGATGTTGGCAATCACGATGGGCAGCGCAATGGCCAGCACCCGCCGATGGGTCAACGGCTGCGGCGGCGATGGCGGCGGCACGATCTCAGCCACTCTGCCGCATCAGGAAATGCCCTGTCGCCTGCGCAAACAGGCGCGAGCGGTTGTCCTGCCACGCCTCGACATGAACCGAGGCATAGCGCCGCCCCGACCGCACCACCCGCGCCCGCGCAAAGGCGTCGCGCGGCAGGCCGGATCGCAGGTAATCCACGGTAAAGTCGATGGTCTTGGGCAGGCGCGGCAGGCTGTCGGGCACGGCGGCATCAGGGGCGATCCGGCCCGATTCCAGATCCTCCCACATGGCGGTCCAGGCCAGTTCGATGATGGCCGTCACCTCCAGAAACGCCGCCGTGACGCCGCCGTGAATGGCGGGCAACAGCGGGTTGCCGATCAGCTTGTGGTCAAAGGGCAGAACGGCGGTCAGCTCATCCCCGCGCCGGTCGAAACGGATGCCCAGCCAGTTCGCATAGGGCACCCCGCCGACCAGCCCGGCCAGGGCACTGTCGCGCCGCGATTTGATCTGCGCCAAAGGTTCGTTGCGATCCGCCATCCTATTGCCCCACGGTAAAGGCCCCCGTCGCGGCCGCGACGGGGTTATCGGCATCGTCATCCATCGCAAAGGCGCGGACAAAGGCGACGCTGCGGGTCATGTGGTAACACTCGGCCCGCGCCGTCAGCCTCTGCCCCGGAACGGCCGGGCGCATATAGTCGATGCGCAGGTCGATGGTCGCGGTGGATTGCGGCTGGTTGGGGTGACACATGACCGCCGCGCCGCAACAGGTATCCATCAGCGCCGACACGACGCCGCCATGCACCACCCCGGTGCGCGGATCGCCGACCAGATGTTCGGCCCAGGGCATCGAGATAACCGCCCGCCCCTGCCCCAGATCGTCGATACGGATGTCCAGCGCCTGCACATGGGGGATGGATTCGAAAAACTCTCGGGCAATGCGCACCCGCGCGCCCTGATCTGGTCCTGCCGGGGTCGTCATGGCCACCTCGTTATCACGTTAGCGAATTATCGCTGCCCACGGCACAATCTCAAGCCCGTTTCCCGACGCAGTTGGTTGAGGTTGACGCCGCGTCGCGCTAGAATCCCTGCGGAGACATGCACGGGATGCAAAGATGCCGGACAGCGAACTCATCACTTTCAAGGATATGTGCGCGCGGTTTGACGTGACCCCCCGCACGCTGCGCTATTACGAATATATCGAACTGCTGAACCCGAAAAAAGTCGGCAGATCAAGATTTTATGGCCCACGAGAGGTGGCGCGCATGACCCTGATCCTGCGTGGCCGCAAATTCGGATTTTCGCTGGAAGATATCCGGCAATGGCTGGACATCTATCAGCTTAAAGGGTCCAAGGAACAGTTCCAGCACTTCCTGAAACTGGCCGATGACCAGTTGGACGTGATCGACCGGCAGATGGCCGATCTGCAATCGGCGCGCGCCGATCTGGTCGCGCTGCGCGACGAAACCCGCGAATTGCTGTCGCAGGCGACCGCAGCGGTCTGAACATACGACCGGCAGGGCGTGACGCTGCGTTCTTCTTTACGTGAACGTCAACTTGTCGCAATCTGATTTCATGGACCCGATCAACATCGGGGTGGAGGAAGGCCCCGTCATGACAGACGAATTGATGACGATCCGTCAGATGTGTGATGCGTTCAACGTAACGCCGCGCACCCTGCGTTTCTACGAGGCGCGGGAACTGATTTTCCCCGAACGGCGCGGCCAGCACCGTTTGTATGACCGCCGCGACCGCGCCCGGCTGACGCTGATCCTGCGCGGCAAGCGGTTCGGCTTTTCGCTGGAACAGATCGCGCAACTGCTGGCGCTGTATGAACCCGGCGCCAACCACACCCAGATCGCCGCCACGATTCCGGTCGCGCGCCAGCGGCTGATCGACATGCAGCAGCAATATATCGAACTGGAAAGCGCCATAGACGAGCTGAAGGCTCAGATTGCCGACGCCGAAGCACGGCTGGCCGCGATGCCCAAGACAACAGGATAAACCCATGCCGATCTATCACGCCCCTACCCGCGACATGCAATTCATCCTGCACGATGTGCTGAACGTGTCGCAGGCCGGTCTGCCCGGCTATGACGATCTGGATCGCGACTTTACCGAAGCCGTCCTGGATGCCGCCGGCAAGCTGGCGCAGGATGTGCTGACCCCGCTGAACGCAACCGGCGACCAGCAGGGCTGCGTGCTGGAAAACGGCGTGGTGCGCACGCCTGAGGGCTTTGACGCCGCGTTTCAGGCGATGAAGGACGGCGGCTGGACGGCGCTGGATTGCGACCCCGAATATGGCGGTCAGGGGATGCCCTATATCATGGGTCTGGCCACGGGCGAGATGTTCGTATCGGCCAACATGGCCTTCAACATGTATCAGGGCCTGACCCATGGCGCCTATTCCGCCATCCACACTCACGGCACGCCCGAACAAAAGGCGATGTATCTGCCCAAGATGGTGTCCTGCGACTGGACCGGCACCATGAACCTGACCGAGCCGCATTGCGGCACCGATCTGGGCCTGCTGCGCACGCGCGCCGAACCGCAGGATGACGGCAGCTATCTGATTACCGGGCAGAAAATCTTTATCTCGGCCGGCGATCACGACCTGTCGGAAAACGTCATCCATCTGGTGCTGGCCAAAGCCCCCGGCGGCGGCGAAGGCACGCGCGGCATCAGCCTGTTCATCGTGCCCAAGTTTCTGGTGAACGAGGATGGCAGTCTGGGCGAGCGCAACGGCGTCAGCGTCGGCAATATCGAACACAAGATGGGCATTCATGCCAACTCGACCTGCGTGATGAACTATGACGCGGCCAAGGGCTGGCTGCTGGGCGATCTGCACAAGGGGATGCGCGCCATGTTCACCATGATGAACGAAGCGCGTCTGGGTGTCGGCCTGCAAGGCTATGCCGTCGCCGTGGCCGCCTATCAGAACGCCGTTGAATACGCCAAAGATCGCCTGCAAGGGCGCGCGGTGACGGGGGCTGAAAACCCGTCCGGTCCGGCTGATCCGCTGATCGTGCACCCCGACATCCGCCGCAGCCTGATGGATCAGAAATCCTTCCTTGAAGGCGCACGGATGTTGGCCTTCTGGGCGGCGCATCTGATTGACAAGGCGCATAGTGGCGATGCGGATGCCGATGGTCTGGTTGGCCTGCTGACCCCGGTCATCAAGGGTTTCCTGACCGACAAGGGCTTTGATACCGCCGTTCTGGCGCAGCAGGTTTACGGCGGCCACGGTTATATCGAAGAACACGGGATGAGCCAGTTCGTCCGCGACGCCCGTATTACGATGATTTACGAAGGTGCGAATGGCGTGCAGGCGCTGGATCTGGTGGGGCGCAAGCTGGCCACTGATGGCGGCAAACATGTCTTGGCGTTCTTTGAAATGGTCAAAGCCTTCTGCAAGGAAAACGGCGATGGGCCGCTGGCGGCCGATTTCATCGAACCGCTGAAGGCCGCATCCAAGGACCTGCAAGCCGCCACGATGTTCTTTATGCAGAACGGGATGAAGAACCCGAACGCGGCACTGTCCGGGTCGTATGACTTCATGCACTTGTTCGGCCACACGGCGCTTGGCCTGATGTGGGCGCGCATGGCGGTGGCGGCGCAGGCGGCACTGGACGCGGGCACCGGGGACGCCGATTTCATGAACACCAAGCTGGCGACCGGGCGTTACTATATGGCGCGGCAATTGCCGATGACCCGCACCCTGCTGGCGCGGATCGAAAGCGGTGCCGATCCGGTCATGGCGCTGGACGCCGACCAGTTCTGAGGCCGGTTGGATGAGCCTTGCGCCAGCCCTCCCCCCCTCTGCCGCGCGCGCGCCGCGACGGTTCGGGCGTGTGGTGCTGGCGCTTGTGGCGGTTGCGTTGCTGGGGGCCTGTGTCCCCGGCCCGGCAATCCGCAGCACGACGCTGTATCCCATCGCAGCTTCGCCGCTGCCAGGGGATGAGCGGCAGGCGCTGGCCCGCCGCGCCTTCGCCTATGACCAGTTGCTGATGCAGGGCAATCCGCCCGCCCTGCGACAGTTCCACCCGCCGCGGATGGCCGATGCGCTGGCCGCAGACAATGAGCGTGCGCTTGCACGGATGATTCAGGCCAGCGATCAGGCATTTGGCGATACGGTGCCGGGGGTGCTGGTGGTCGGGCGGATGCGGGTTGACCGGGCCGGGATCGGCACGACGGAT
Organism: Paracoccus sp. (in: a-proteobacteria); assembly: GCF_030538755.1. Taxonomy (GTDB): domain Bacteria; phylum Pseudomonadota; class Alphaproteobacteria; order Rhodobacterales; family Rhodobacteraceae; genus Paracoccus. Next base: position 29,195 of record NZ_JAUNTJ010000004.1, read on the forward strand.
GACGGCACGCCCTTTGCGCTGATCCCCACCCTTACGCTGATCGCCTTTGGTCGCCCCGGCGGCAGCGGGGCATCGACCGTGGTGCAGGGCGTCACCCTTGCCTTTCATCAGGACGGGCAATGGTATTTCCTGCGCCTGACCAGCGCGCAAACGAATGAAGCCCTGCGCCGCGCCTATCCACAGTTCCGAGGCGTCCCGTTGCCCTATCCGGCAGGTGACGCGTGATGGGCAGAACGACCAAATCGCACCGCCGCTGGCACCACACAGCGACAACGCCCCGGCCCCGATCCGCCCGACCGGCGTTTTCTTGGCCGTCGATATGCGTATTTAAACAAACAGGAAGCGGCGGAAGTGCGCCCCGGCCCCCAGACCTTCCGATCCGAATGGGATGTCTCACCGCTGACCGGGGCGGCTTCCCGTTTGACGGTCATCGGCTCGCCAGCCTGTTCCGCATCTGTGACCTTAGCGCGCAATTCTTAAGAAACCGTGTGCAGGCATCCTGTTTGTCTAAATACGCATTCCCCCGCTCTCTCTTGGCGATTGGTCTGATCTTGTTAAAACTGACCGCACCGGCCATGGCGCAGGACTGCGACGGTCTGGCCCATGCGCTGGCCGACTATGCCCGTATAAAACCCGCCGATGGCATCGCGCCGCTGTTGCCCTTTCTGCCCCAACGGCTGTTGCAGCAGATGGCGGCTGAAAGGGGCCAGAGCTTGCCCGAACTGTTGCTGGACATGGCCGCGCCGCCGCCCGAGCCGCTGCGCATCAGCATTGAAATCGCACCAATGGACCCCGATTCGGCACAGTGGCACAAAGCCACCGGGGGCGATGACTATGCGCTGTTGCCGATGCAGACGGTCGTGACCGGCGCGCAAGGCACCTGCACCACCCAGACCACCGCCATCGCCTTTGATGAAGGCCGGAACTGGCGGATTCTGGACATTGGCGATGACGTGAACCGTGCCAACTTTCTGACCCTTTATCCACAATTTGCAGGAATGCCTGCCCCGCACAGCACGATGCTGTGCGACCCGCCACAGGAGGAACCATGACAGACGCTTATATCTATGACGCGGCCCGCACTCCGCGCGGCAAGGGTCGCCCTGACGGGGCCTTGCACGAAGTCACTTCGGTCGCCTTGTCGGCGCGGCTGCTGAACGCCATGGCCGAACGCAATGGCCTGTCGGGCCACGCGGTCGAGGATGTGATCTGGGGCAATGTCACGCAGGTCAAGGAACAGGGCGGCTGTCTGGCGCGCTCGGCGGTGCTGGCATCGGACCTTGACGAAAGCATCCCCGGCCTGTCGATCAACCGTTTCTGCGCCTCGGGGATGGAGGCGGTGAATCTGGCCGCCAACCAGATCAGGGGCGGCGCGGGCGATGCCTATCTGGCCGGCGGCGTGGAAATGATGAGCCGCGTCCCCATGGGCAGCGACGGCGCGGCGATTGCCGTGGACCCCAGCCTGACCTTTCCGACCTACTTCGTCCCGCAGGGGATCAGCGCCGACATCATCGCCACCGAATACGGCTTTACCCGCGAACAGGCCGACGCTCTGGCCGTCGAATCGCAGCGCCGCGCGGCAAAGGCGTGGGAGGAAAACCGTTTCGCCAAATCCATCGTGCCGGTGATCGACCAGAACGGCCTGACCATTCTGGACCGCGACGAATACATGCGCCCCGGCACCACGGTCGAGGATCTGGCCAAACTCAAGGCCAGCTTTGCCGAGATGGGGCAGATCATGCCCGGTTTCGACAAGGTGGCGATGCTGAAATATCCGCATCTGGCGCAGATCAACCATATCCACCACGCGGGCAATTCCTCGGGCATCGTGGACGGGGCGGCGGCTGTGCTGATCGGGAACAAGGCGTTTGGCGAAAAGCATGGCCTGCGCCCTCGCGCCCGCATCCGCGCCACCGCCAAGATCGGCACCGATCCCACGATCATGCTGACCGGCCCGGTCCCCGTGACCGAAAAGATCCTGCGCGACAGCGGCATGAGCATTGGCGACATCGACCTGTTCGAAGTGAACGAAGCCTTCGCCTCGGTCGTGCTGCGTTTTATGCAGGCGTTTGACGTGGATGCGGCCAAGGTGAACGTCAATGGCGGCGCGATGGCCATGGGGCATCCCTTGGGCGCGACAGGTGCCATCATCATCGGCACCCTGCTGGACGAGCTGGAACGCCACGACCTGTCCACCGGGCTGGCCACGCTGTGCATCGCGTCGGGCATGGGCGCGGCGACGATTATCGAACGTGTATAAGGGGCAACGGATATGACCGATTTCACCATGAAAACCGGCGACGACGGCGTTGCCATCATCACCTGGGACGTTCAGGGCAAGTCGATGAACGTGCTGTCGCTGGACGGCGCACAGGCGCTGAACAGCCTGATCGACAGCGCGCTGGCCGATGAGGCTGTGAAAGGCATCGTCATCACCAGCGGCAAGCCTGATTTCGCCGCCGGGATGGACCTGAACGTGGTCGCTCAGATGAAAGAGGGCGGGGCGCAGGCCGTGTTCGACGGCATCATGACCCTGCACGGCGTGCTGCGCAAAATCGAGCGTGCGGGGATGGACCCGAAAACCCTGAAAGGCGGCAAGCCGATTGCCGCCGCCCTGCCCGGCACCGCGCTTGGCATCGGGCTGGAACTGCCGCTGTCCACGCATCGCATCTTTGCCGCCGACAACCCCAAGGCGAAAATCGGCCTGCCCGAAATCATGGTCGGCATCTTCCCCGGCGCGGGCGGCACGACGCGGCTGGTGCGCAAGCTGGGCGCGATGGGGGCGGCTCCCTTTCTGCTGGAAGGCAAGCTGTCCGACCCGAAAAAGGCCAAGGCCGCCGGGATCATCGACGAGGTGGTGGACGATCCGCTGGCCGCCGCCCGTGACTGGGTGCTGAACGCCAAGGATGCCGATCTGGTCAAGCCGTGGGACGCCAAGGGTTACAAGATGCCCGGCGGCGAACCCTATCACCCGGCGGGCTTTATGACATTCGTCGGCGCGTCTGCCATGGTGCATGGCAAGACCAACGGCGTCTATCCGGCGGCCAAGGCGCTGCTGAGCGCGGTTTACGAAGGTGCGCAGGTCAATTTCGACACCGCCCTGCGGGTTGAGGCGCGCTGGTTTACCAAGGTGCTGATGAACCCCTCGGCCAGCGCGATGATCCGCAGCCTGTTCATCAACAAAGAGGCGCTGGAAAAAGGCGCGAACCGCCCCGATGCGCCCGACCAGAAGGTGCGCAAGGTCGGCATTCTGGGCGCGGGCATGATGGGCGCGGGCATTGCCTATGTGTCGGCCATGGCGGGCATTCAGGTCGTGCTGATCGACGCGGCGCAAGACGCGGCCGAGCGCGGCAAGGCCTATTCCACCGGCCTGCTGGACAAGGCGATCAGCCGCAAAAAGGCCACCGAGGACAAAAAGACCGAGGTGCTGGCCCGCATCACGCCGACCACCGATTACGCCGCGCTGGCGGGCTGTGATCTGATCGTGGAAGCCGTGTTCGAAGACCCCGCCATCAAGGCCGAGGTCACGAAAAAGGCCGAGGCGGTGATCCCGGCGGATGCGATCTTTGCCACCAACACCTCGACCCTGCCGATTTCCGATCTGGCCAAGGCTTCCAGCCGCCCGGATCAGTTCATCGGCATCCACTTCTTTTCCCCGGTGGACAAGATGCTGCTGGTCGAGATCATCAAGGGCAAGCAGACCGGCGATGTCGCGGTGGCCAAGGCGCTGGATTTCGTGCGCCAGATCCGCAAGACGCCCATCGTGGTCAACGACGCACGGTTCTTTTATGCCAACCGCTGCATCATCCCCTATATCAACGAAGGCATCCGCATGGTGGGCGAGGGCGTGAACCCCACGCTGATCGAAAACGCCGCCAAGATGATGGGGATGCCGCTGGGGCCGCTGCAACTGGTGGATGAAACCTCGATTGATCTGGGCGTCAAGATCGCCAAGGCCACCCGCGCGGCCATGGGCGATGCCTATCCCGATGACGCGGTGGATGCGGTGATCTTCAAGCTGGCCGATCAGGGCCGGATGGGGCGCAAGGCCAAGGCCGGTTTCTATGACTATGACGAGGCGGGCAAGCGTCAGGCCCTGTGGTCTGGCCTTGATACCGCATGGCCGCAGGCCACCGACCAGCCCGAACTGACCGAGGTGCAGCACCGCCTGATGTTCGCCCAATCGCTGGAGGCGGTGCGGGCGCTGCAAGATGGCGTGCTGGAAGATATTCGCGAAGGCGATGTCGGCGCGATCCTTGGCTGGGGCTTTGCCCCCTGGACCGGCGGGCCGTTCAGCTGGCTGGATATGCTGGGCGCGGCGCGGGCGGCGGAAATCGCCGATGGTCTGGCCGCCCGTCACGGCGCGCGATTCGAAACCCCGGCCCTGCTGCGCGAGATGGCGGAAAAGGGCGACAGTTTCTATGACCGCTTTGGCCCGCAGGCCAAGGCAGCCTAAAACGACCGCCTTTTAACGAAAATATGGGCGCGGACATGGTTCCGCGCCCTTTGCCATGGAACTTTCATCCCGCTATCCCGTTGATCCGTCGCAAAAGCCGCCTATGCTGCGGGCGATGTTTCATGGCCGCACCACAGGCCCGTAACAAGGATGACAGGATGACCGAGGAAACCCGCCTTCGCGCTCAGGCTACGCTGGACGAAATCGAACAAGTCACAGCCGTTGTCTTGCCCGAACCCGCAGCCGAGGTTGTGCCGCTGACGCAGGCCACGCCGCCCGTGGCCGATGAAATCCGCAAGCGGATGGACGAAATCAACATCCACGACACCGGCTCGGTCGTGCATTTCGGCAGCCGCGCACAGGCGGGCTTGCAGGAAATCAGCCAAAAGATGCTGGCCGACGTCAAGAACAAGGACATCGGCCCCGCGGGCGAATCGCTGCGCGATATCGTGACGACGATCCGCGGCTTTTCCGTCAGCGAACTGGACGTGCGTCGCGAACGGTCGTGGTGGGAACGCCTGCTGGGCCGCGCCGCGCCCTTTGCCAAATTCGTGGCGAATTACGAACAGGTGCAGGGGCAGATCGACCGCATCACCACCGATCTGGAAACCCACGAACAGCGCCTGCTGGTGGACATCAAGTCGCTGGACGTTCTGTATGACCGCACGCTGGCCTTCTATGACGAACTGGCGCTGTATATCGCCGCGGGCGAAGAAAAGCTGCGCGAGATGGACAGCGCCATTATCCCCGCCAAAGAGGCCGAGTTGAAGGCCGCAGGCGAGGATCAGCAGGTGATGGAGGCGCAGGAACTGCGCGATCTGCGCAGCGTGCGCGACGATCTGGAACGCCGTGTCCACGACCTGAAACTGACCCGTCAGGTCACGATGCAGTCGCTGCCCTCGATCCGGCTGGTGCAGGAAAACGACAAATCGCTGGTGACAAAGATCAACAGCACGCTGGTGAACACCGTGCCGCTGTGGGAAACCCAGCTTGCGCAGGCCGTCACCATCCAGCGCAGTGCCGAGGCAGCGCGGGCCGTCAAAGGGGCCACCGATCTGACCAACGAGCTGCTGACCCGCAATGCCGAAAACCTGCGCCAGGCCAACACTGCGATCCGCACCGAAATGGAACGCGGCGTGTTCGACATTGAATCGGTGCGCACCGCCAATGCCGAACTGATCGCCACCATCGAAGACAGCCTGCGCATCGCCGACGAAGGCAAGGCCCGCCGCGTCGCCGCCGAGGCCGAGCTGCAAAAGATGGAGGGCGAGCTGCGCGACACGCTGGCCTCGGCCCGCGCCCGTCAGACCGCCCCCGCGCAGGGCTGATAACGGATGCGGCGCGGCGGCCTTTGGGGTGGACTGGCACTGGCGGCTTTGCTGGCGGGATGCGGCGCGCGCGCGCCCGAACCGGCCAGCGAACCGCCCGCCCCTGCCCCGGTGGCCGCGCCCACCCCGCCTGCGCCCAAGCCCGACCAGCCGGCCCGGCCCACGCAGGCGGAACTGATGCAGGCACGGGCCGATGCCGCGCGCCAGACCAATCAGGCCGCAACCACTGGCGCAACGGCGGCCAGCCGCAACATGCGGCTTTATCTGGCCACCGCCGAGGCCGGTCTGCTGTCGCGCGGCAAGCTGCGGATGGAGACCAACCCCCGCGATGCCCGCTTTGATGCCGCCACGCTGGCGCAGAACTTTTTCAGGATCGCGCTGCGCAACGAATATGCCCCCAATGGCCGCCGTCACCCGGACGGGCAGGAAACGCCCGCGCCGCTGCGCCGCTGGTCGCAACCGATCCGGCTGCAACTGGAATTCGGCGCTTCGTCAGATATGGCTGCCCGGCGGCGCGATCAGGCCGAAATCGGTGCCTATGCCGCGCGGCTGGCGCGGGCCTCGGGCCATCCGGTCAGCCTGACCGGCGAGGGCGGGAATTTCATCGTCCTGATCCTGTCCGAAAGCGAACGCCGCGCCATCGGTCCCCGGCTGGAACGGCTGATCCCCGGCATCCCTGCCGAAGATGTCGCCGCGATCCGCAACCTGTCGCCGCAGAATTACTGCGCCGCCTTTGCCTATTCGCGCAGCGGCGGGCCGAATTATGTGAACGCAGTCGCCATCCTGCGCGCCGAACTGCCCGCCCGCCTGCGCACATCCTGCATCCACGAGGAACTGGCGCAGGGCATGGGCCTTGCCGCCGACAGCCTGCGCGCGCGCCCCTCGATCTTTAACGATGACGAGGAATTCGCCCGCCTGACCCGGCATGACGAACTGCTGCTGCGCATCCTCTATGACCCGCGCCTGCGCCCCGGCATGACGCAGGCGCAGGCCGAACCCATCGTTCACCGCATTGCCGCCGAACTGCCGGGGGGTGCATGATCGACCCGCGCCCTGCCCGCATCCCGGCGACAGCCCCTGACACGCCCCGGCGTTTCCCTGACCGACCAACCTTCCACGGAGGCGACCCATGGTCCTCGACTTTCTGACCGGCGAATTCATTGATGTGATCGAATGGGTGGACAACACCCGTGACACCATGGTCTGGCGCTATGAAACGCGCGGCCGGGCGATCAAATACGGCGCCAAGCTGACCGTGCGCGAGGGGCAGGCCGCCGTCTTTATCCACGAAGGCCAGCTGGCCGATGTGTTCGGCCCCGGCCTGTATATGCTGGAAACCAACAACATGCCGATCCTGACCCGGTTGCAGCACTGGGATCACGGCTTTCGCAGCCCGTTCAAATCGGAAATCTATTTCGTCAACACGACGCGGTTCAACGATCTGAAATGGGGCACGCGCAACCCGATCATCGCCCGCGACCCCGAATTCGGCCCGGTTCGCCTGCGCGCCTTTGGCACCTATTCGATGCGCGTGACCGACCCCGGCGTGTTCATGCGTGAAATCGTCGGCACCGATGGCGATTTCACCCGTGACGAAATCGCATTCCAGTTGCGCAACATCATCGTGCAGGAATTTTCGCGCATGATCGCCGGATCGGGCATTCCGGTGCTGGATATGGCGGCGAACACCGATCAACTGGGCAAGATGGTCGCCAAGGCGATCGCGCCCACCGTCGCGGCCTATGGCCTGACCATCCCCGAATTCTATATCGAAAACATCAGCCTGCCCGATCAGGTGGAAAAGATGCTGGATCAGCGCACCAGCATGGGCATCGTCGGCGATCTGGACCGTTTCGGGCAATATGCCGCGTCAGAGGCCATGCTGAACGCCTCGCAGAACGCGGGCGGGGCGGGGGCCGGGTTCGGTGCGGCGATGGGGGCCGCGCTTGGCATGGGCGGGCGCGGGCCTTGGGGTGCCGTGCCCGCGCAGCAACAGCACACCCCGCAGGCCGGCGGCGCTGCGGCCGCACCGCCGCCGCTGCCGGGCAAGTCGGTGGAAACCGTCTGGCACGTCGCCATCGGTGGCAAGGCCGAGGGGCCGTATGGTCGCGGCCATCTGGGTCGCATGGCCGCCGAGGGGCAGTTCGGGCGCGATACCCTGGTCTGGACGCCGGGGCAGGATGGCTGGCAGCCCGCCGATGATGTGCCGGAACTGGCGCAGCTTTTCACCATGCTGCCGCCTCCGGTGCCTTCGGCCCCCAAGGCCGACTAAGCCGTGCCGACGCCGCGCAGCGAATACCGCTGGCCCTGTGAAAGCTGCGGCGCCAGCCTGCGCTTTCAGCCCGGCCAGCGGGATCTGATTTGCGACCATTGCGGCCATCGCCAAAGCATCGGCGAAGGCCCGGCCCGCGCCCCCGCGCGCCAGCCGCAAGGCGGGTCCGAGGGCGAAGATGCCATTCTGCTGGACCCGTCCACGGGCCGCGCCCTGCAATGGGATGCGCAGCACAAGGCCCCCGATCTGCGGGAAATCCCGCTGGAAAAGGGGCTGCGGCTGGATGCTGCCGGGGCCGACATCGTGCAGCAGGTCCGCACCTTGTCCTGCCCCAATTGCGGCGCCAAGGTCGAGGCCGACCCGGATCGCCACGCCACCGCCTGCCCCTTTTGCGCCACTCCGGTCGTAACCGACACCGGCGCGACCCGGCAGATCAAACCGCAAGGCGTGCTGCCCTTTGTCGTGACCGAGGAACAGGCCAAGGCCGCGCTGGACGACTGGCTGGGCAGCCTGTGGTTCGCGCCCTCGGGGCTGACCGCCTATGCGCGGCGCGGGCGGCGGATGACCGGGGTCTATTCCCCGTTCTGGACCTTCGACGCCGCCACCCGCAGCCAATACAGTGGCCAGCGCGGCGATGCCTATTACGAAACCGTTTACGTCACGCAGGAAATCAACGGTCGCCGTCAGCAGGTGCCGCGGCAGGTGCGACGGGTGCGCTGGTCGCGCGCCTCGGGTCAGGTCGCGCGGGATTTCAACGATGTGCTGGTGCTGGCCTCGACCTCGCTGCCGCGCCGGTTCACCGACGGGCTGACGCCGTGGGATCTGTCGCATCTGACCGAATACCGCCCCGATTATCTGGCCGGGCTGACCGCCGAGGGCTATACGATCCCGCTGGCCGAGGGGCATGGCATCGCACGGCAGGAAATGGCCGGGGTGATCGCCATGGACGTGCGCCGCGCCATCGGCGGCGATGAACAGCGGGTCGAACGGATCGCCACCGATTTCCGCGACGAAACCTTTAAACATATCCTGCTGCCGGTCTGGACGGCGGCCTATAAATACAACGGCAACAGCTATCGTTTTGTGGTGAACGGCCAGTCGGGGCGGGTGCAGGGCGAACGCCCCTATTCGGTGTGGAAGATCGCGCTGGCCGTCATTCTGGCGCTGCTGGTGATGGCCGCCGTGCTGTTCGTCGCGCAAGAAAGCGGCTATGTCCAGTTCAGCGGCGGCAGCGGGATCAGCATCGACGCGCCGGGCGGCTATGTGATCCGGGGGTATTAGCGGGCCGCGCGGCGAACATCCTGGGGCAACGCGACAGCAGCCGCTGCGGGACCACCCCGCTTAACGGTCGCGGCGCAGGGCCTCGTCTGCGATGCCCGCAGGGGCCGCCAGCACCGCGCCGATCCCCAGCCCGGTGCAGGTGGCCTTGTCGAAAAACTGACAGTTCCCGCAGCCCGCCAGCCCCAGCAGCGCAGGCAGGATCAACAGACGTGCGCGCCAACCCATGCAGCCCCCCCCTTTTTGCCCGATCCTTTCAAAAGGCTGCGGGCAAGGCAACGGGCGGCGGGCAGCGGCGGGCGAATCAATGCGCCAGCATCTCGGCCACGATCTGATCGGCGGTCAGATCGGCGGGGTAATAGGTGGGCCAGTTGCTCAGCTCGGTCAGCAACTGGTCGCGGTCATCGCCCCAATAGAGGTGATAGTGATCCGATGCCTCGGGCGCGATGCGGTGATCGCTGAACTGGATAAAGCGCGGCGCGGCATCATCGCCGCCGGTTTTCGCAAAGACATAGCGCACGCCGCGGTTGCCCTTTTCATAAGCCAGAATCACATAGCCATCATCGGCATATTGCCCGGTGACGGCCTGATCGCCGCGATGGAATGTCACACTGTCGCCCTGAATGGCGATGCGGTCTACATCGGTGCGATAGCCGGTGTCGTAATAGGCGCGGTAGTCCGCCGCCGTCTTGTCGCCATGCGCGGCCTTGTCGGCCATCACCGGGTCCAGCGCGCCGCTGGTCAGGTAGGGATAGACCGACTGCCACTCGCCCACCCAATCCGACAAGGCGCGGTGCTGCACCTGCCCGTCTTGGAAATAGCCCTTGTGGATCTGCTGCGCAGCATCGTCATGGCTGTGGTCATGGGTTCCATGGGCAAACCCCGGCCCGGTCAGCATCAGCCCGGCTGTGACAGCCGCGATCAGGAAGGTGGGATTGAGATAGCGCATTCCGGCCTCATATACGTTACGATATAACGTATCAAAACATATCCCGCATCCCGCTGCAATCCCCCCGCCGCAATCATGCGACTCTCGTGCGGGGCCTCTACCGCTCGGGCGTGTTAACCGCTAACATCCGGCAAATTTGGGGGTGAGCATGATCCTGTGTGCAGGCGAATCGTTGATCGACATGGTGCCGGATGGCGCGGGCGCATTTCTGCCGCTGCCGGGCGGGGCGGTGTATAACACCACGGTCGCACTGGGCCGTCTGGGTTGCCCGACCGCCTATTTCTGGCCGATCAGCCGCGATCCGTTTGGCGAACAACTGCTGCGCCCGCTGGCCGAGGCCGGGATCAGCACCGACCTGTGCCCACGCACCGACCGGCTGACCACGCTGGCCTTTGTCACCCTGACCGGGGGCGAGGCGCGCTATTCCTTTTACGACGACGGTTCGGCGGGCCGGATGCTGACCCAGGCCGACCTGCCGCCACTGCCCGGCGAGGTGACGGCGCTGTTCGCGGGCGGCATCAGCCTTGTGCCCGACCCGTGCGGTGCGGCGGTCGAGGCGCTGATCGCGCGCGAACACGCCCGCCTGCCGGTGATGCTGGACCCGAACATCCGCCCGTTTTTCATCAGCGACCCCGATGCCTATCGCGCACGGCTGAACCGGCTGCTGCCGATGGCGGATATTGTCAAACTATCCGCCGATGATCTGGACTGGCTGTTTCCCGATCTGCCGCCCGAGGATGCGGCCCGCAGCGTGCTGGACATGGGGCCGCGCATCGTGCTGCAAACCGGCGGCGAGGCGGGTGCCCGCGCGCATTGGCACGGCCCGACCGTTGCCGCCCCGGCGGTGCAGGTGCAGGTGGCCGACACCATCGGCGCGGGCGATACCTTTAACGCCGGGGTGCTGGCCAGCCTGTCGCAGCAGGGTGTTCTGACGAAACAGGGGCTGGCCGCGCTGACGCCCGATCAGTTGCGCGCGGCGTTGAGCCTTGGCGCCCGTGCGGCGGCTGTCACCGTATCGCGCGCGGGCGCAAACCCGCCATGGGCGCGCGAACTGGATCTGTAAAGAATTGCAAGGGCGGGCGTTACAGCGCCCCGAAGGCCCGCTTTTGCCGGTCAGACCAGCGCAGGTGCAGGCGCTGACCGTCTTCGGTGGCCTGTTCTGCCTGAACCACGCCGGCCTCATGCAGCCACGCGCGGCGGCGGCCATCGTCAAAGGGCAGAAGCAGCGTTTCATCGAACAGGGGTTCGTCCAGCGCCTCGGCCAGACGGGCGTCGATGGCGGCGATCAGATCGTCCAGCCCCTCGCCGGTCAGGGCGCTGACGGCCTGCACGCCCTCGGTCCTTGCATCGGTGCGGCGCAGCGCCTCGCGCGCGTCGGGCGGCAGGGCGTCGATCTTGTTCCAGACCTCGATCTGCGGGAATGTGTCATCCACGCCCAGATTGCCCAGAATATCGGCCACATCGGCGGCCTGTTCGGCGGTTTCGGGGTGGCTGATGTCGCGCACATGCAGGATCAGATCGGCCTCGAGCACTTCTTCCAGCGTGGCGCGAAAGGCGGCGACCAGTTCATGCGGCAGATCGCTGATAAAACCCACCGTATCCGACAGAATCACCTGCCGCCCCCCGGCCAGACGGATGCCGCGCATCGTCGGGTCCAGCGTGGCGAACAGCATGTCCTTGGCCATGACATCGGCCCCGGTCAGGCGGTTGAACAGCGTCGATTTCCCGGCGTTGGTATAGCCGACCAGCGCGACGATGGGATAAGGCACCTTGGCCCGCGCAGCGCGGTGCAGGCTGCGGGTTTTCACCACCCGTTCCAACTGGCGGCGCAGGCGGACCATCTGTTCGTCGATGGCGCGGCGGTCGGCCTCGATCTGGGTTTCGCCGGGGCCGCCGACAAAGCCAAGCCCGCCGCGCTGCCGCTCAAGGTGGGTCCAGGCCCGCACCAGCCGCGTGCGCTGATAGGCCAGTGCCGCCAGTTCCACCTGCAACACGCCTTCGCGCGTGCGGGCACGGTCGGCAAAGATTTCCAGAATCAGGCCGGTGCGATCCAGCAGCTTGACGTCCCACGCCTTTTCCAGATTGCGCTGCTGCACCGGACTGACCGGGCCATCGACCAGCACCAGTTCCGCCCCGGCCGCGCGCAGGGCGGCGCCCAGTTCATCCACCTTGCCACTGCCGAACAGGGTGGCCGGGGTGACAGCGCGCAGCCGCGCCACCTCGGCCCCGACGATTTCGGTGCCGGGCAGCGCATGGGCCAGCGCCACCGCCTCGGCCAGTGCATGTTCGGGGGTGCGGCGCTGATTGCGCGCCTGACCCAGATCCGGGTGAATCACATAGGCGCGGGTGGGCAAAGCCTCGGTCGAGGTGGGCTGCGCCAATCAGTCCTCGCCTTCATACAGGCTGATTGGCTGACCGGGCATGATGGTGCTGATCGCATGTTTATAGACAAGCTGCGACTGGCCGTCGCGGCGCAACAACACGCAAAAGTTGTCAAACCAGGTTATGACCCCCTGCAACTTTACGCCGTTGATAAGAAAGATCGTGACCGGCACTTTTGCCTTGCGGACGTGGTTGAGGAACGCGTCCTGAAGGTTTTGCTTGTCGCCAGCCATTGGTTTTTCCATTCGTGTTGTTGGCCTGTTTCCTTAACATTTAGGGCAAGCGAACGACCCATGCAAGCGGCACGGGCTGCACGACGTGCAGGTAAAAACTTGCATTATAGGCATTAATTTCCCCCTAAAGATGAATGCCGTAGCGTTTTGAACCTTTTGACTAATATTTCCCTATACTTTTAGCCATGACGGGATTATGGCGATTCCCGGCTATCATAGGGCCATGACACCCGGATCACCGGCACACGGCATTCGAGAGTCGATTCAGTTTGCGTTTCAGGAGTAGTCACGATGTCGAGAATCGTAAAATATCTGGCAATTGCTACAACAGCTTCGGTCATGGCGGTATCCGCTCAGGCCGCGACCATGGATCTTGTCCACGAGGGCGACGACCTGTGGGGGCAGCCGTCTTTGCATGAAGACGTGTTTGTCACCTATGGTGGTGTGCGCTGGGGCGTGGGTGCAGGCGTCATGCGCCTGATGGATACCGTCAGCGGATCGGCGATCATCGCCTTTTGCGTGGACGTAACCCGCCTGATTACCAACCAGCCGGGCGAATATCAGGTCAGCGACAGCTGGTTTGCCCCTGCCGTCACCGCCAACATTCAGGCGCTGTTCAACACCGCCTATGCCACGGTGGACAGCGCGGCCAGCGCGGCCGGGTTCCAGATGGCCCTGTGGGAAATCATCACCGAACAAGAAGGCAATGCGCTGAGCCGCACCGCGGGCGCCTTCAAGGTGCGCGGCACGGTCGAGGCCAATGCCTATGCCGACAGCTATCTGGCTGGCCTGACCGGCCCGGAAACGCAGCAATACCGGCTGACCTTTCTGGACAGCATGACCAGCGCACCGGCCGGCTATGGTCAGGATCTGGTCGCCGTCGCCCCGGTGCCGCTGCCCGCCAGCGTTCTTTTGCTGGGTGGTGCGCTGGCCGGGATGGGCGCGCTGCGCCGCCGCAAGAACAACGCCTGAGCCGCAACAGTCCGGCACAGCTTGCAACCAGAGGGGTGCCCGCCGGGCACCCCTTTTCGTTTCACCGCCGCCAGAAATCCGGCGTCAGCAGCGCCAGAACCGCCAGCGTTTCCAGCCGCCCGATAATCATCGCCCCGGCCAGCACGGCCTTGGTTGCCGGGGCCAGCCCGGACCAGCCGCTCCACGGGGCCGAGGCGATGCCGGCCGTTCCCTCGAAGGCGGGGGTCAGCGGGATCGCCCCGGCCAGCGGGCCGGTGTTGGTCAGCGCGGCGATGGACAGGATGGTGGCTGTGTCGAACTCGATCCGCTGCATCGACACCAGCGCCACGACCACCGCGATGCTGATTGCGAACAGCATGAAGAACAGAAACGCCAGATAGGCACCTTCGCCGCGCAACTGCCGCCCCATGCGCCCGCCCCCTGCGACGGAACGGGGATGGATGATCCGCTGCATTTCCCGTTCGCCGTGGCGGGCCAGCGCATAGACGCGCAGCAGCTTGACCCCGCCCGCCGTCGTGGCCACGCCGCCGCCGAACATCGCCAGCCCGGCCAGCATCAGCCCCGGCGCGGTCAGCCCCGACCAGGTGCGCGCGCCTTCCCACTGGACGCTGTTCCAGCCGGTGGTGGTCAGAAAGGACAGCGCGTTGAACATCGCCCCCCATGCCGCCCCCGCCGCGCGGGCCAGATCGGCCAGCAGCGAGCGCTCATCCGCCGCGCCGGTTTCGATCACGGCGATAAAGTGCCGGGCCAGCAGCACCACGGCAACCGCCACCACCACCCCGGCGGCGATGCGCAATTCGGGGTCGTCGTGCATCCGCTCGCTGGCGCGCAGCTCGCCCCCGCCGGGCCAAAAGCGCCGCGACAGCGCCGGGATCAGGAACAGGAACACCAGCATTTCCCCGATGATCCCCGAGGTCTGCCCCACCGGCCCGCTGACCGGCGTGATGCCCGAGGTCGCCAGCGTCCCCATCGCGCGGCACAGCGCCAACAGCGCATCGTCGCCCGCCAGCAGCAACAGCACCCACAGCGCCAGCGTCAGCGCCGCATAGACCGGCGCCACCGTTTCCGCCGCCCGCCAGACCCGCAGCGAGGGGTCGATGCGCGGCGCGTGCAGGGCCGCGCTGGACAACCGGACGCGGTGATCGACATCCAGACCCTGATCCTGCGGCGATGCCATCAGCTCGAACCCGCCAAGGCGCAGCGGGGCCAGAATGGCAATGGCGGCGATCAGGATGAACAGCCCGCCCAGCCAGCCGACCACCGCCCGCCACAGGTGCAACGGCGCAGGCAGCAGATCGGCGGAATACAGCGTCGCGCCGGTGGTGGTCAGGCTGGACACCATTTCCCACCAGGCGTTGAACAGGCCGGTATCCGGCTGGCTGGCGGCAAAGGGCACCGCCAGCATCACCGGCACCAGCGCCATGGCCGCCGCCATGGTCAGCAGATTGCCCCGCGCCACAGACCCGCGCCGGTTGCCCTGCACCGCCAGTGCGACCATGCCCGTCAGCGTCATGAACAGCAGCGAGGCATAGAAAAAATTGCGCGCGATGGCGTGCTGATCCAGCGTCAGCGCATAGGCGGCGGGCACCAGCATCGCCAGCGCGCCGATAAAGGCAATCGGCAAAATCAGCGGCAGGCGGATCAGCACAGCCATCACCGCCCCTCAGAAAAAGTCGATCGAGACTTGCAGCAGGCCCTCGACCTGCGGAACGTCTTTGGTCAGCACAAAGATCAGCACGATGTCGCCTTCCTCGACGCGCAGATCGGGCGCGGGCTTCATCACCCGTCCGCCCTTTTGCACCGCCCCCAGCAGGGCACCTTCGGGAAAGTCGATGTCGCGGATCGTCCGCCCGGCGATGGACGAGGTGGACAGCACCTGCGCCTCGATCACCTCGGCTTCGGCATCACCGATGGAATAGATGTCGCGCACCCGTCCGCGACGGATGTGGCGCAGGATGCTGGACACGGTGGTCGCGCGCGGGTTGATATAGGCGTCGATGTCCAGCGCCGCCATCAGCGGCACCAGCGTCGGATCGTTAATCAGCGCAATCGCCATCCCCGCCCCCGCCTGCTTGGCCCGGACCGAGGCAAGGATGTTCGTCTTGTCGTCATCGGTGATCGCCAGCACGGCATCGGCGCGCGGCACGGCGGCTTCGTCCAGCAGTTCGGCGGACAGGCCGTCGCCGTGCAGCACGATGGTGCGTTCCAGCGCATCGGCGGCATATTCGGCGCGGGGGCGGTCACGCTCGATCACCTTGGCGCGGATGCGTTCGGGCAAGGCTTCGATCCGGCGCGCGACCGACAGCCCGACATTGCCCGCGCCGATGATGACGATGCGTTCCTGCCGGGCGGTCGGCTTGCCGAATACCTCAAGCGTGCGCTGAATATCGGGGGCCTGCGTAAAGACATAGATCTGGTCGCCCGCGAACAACTGGTCGCCCGGTTCGGGCGCGAACAGCCGCCCCTCGCGCCGGACACCGGCCACCACGGCACTGAGGCTGGAAAACAGCTCGGTCAACTGCCGCAGGGGGGTATTCAGCGCCGGGCAATCGTCGTCCAGCACGATACCCAGCAGATGCACCCGACCGTCCATGAAATTCTCGGCGTCAAAGGTCGAGGGGGCCGACAGGCGCTGCATGGCGGCGGCGGCGACCTCTCGTTCCGGGCTGATGATGACGTCGATGGGCAGGTGGTCGATGCGATACAGGTCGGAATAGATCGCATCCAGATAAGCGGACGACCGCAGCCGGGCAATCTTGCGCGGGATGCGGAACACGGAATGCGCCACCTGACATGTGACCATGTTCACTTCGTCGGAATGGGTGGCGGCGATAATCAGATCGGCGTCGCGCGCCCCCGCCCGGTCCAGCACATCGGGATGACTGGCAAAGCCGGTGACGCCCTGCACGTCCAGCGCATCGGTGGCACGCCGGATCAGTTCGGCGCTGGTGTCGATGACAGTGACATCATTACGCTCGCCGGCCAGATGCCGTGCGATCTGCCAGCCGACCTGCCCTGCCCCGCAGATGATGATCTTCATGCAGCACCTCTGACCGTTCAGCCCTGTGGTAGGACAGACCGCAGGGGGGCGCAACATCGACCGACACCGCCCGCAGGCGCGAAACGGTTGCCGTGGCGGGGGGCCGGCGTGCTAGGCTGCGCCCTGCCATATGCCACATGCCAGAACCGGGGGCACCCTGCCGATGATCGACCTGACCTCTTCGCTGTTGCTGACCATCGACCTTCAGGCGCGGCTGATGCCCGCGATCCATGACGCGCCGCAGGTGCTGCGCAATGCCGCCCGGCTGGTGCAGGCCGCCGGGATGCTGGGCGTGCCGCAGGTGGTGACGGAACAAAACCCCGCCGGTCTGGGCGCGACGGTGTCCGAAATCCCGACCGCAGCGGCGCAGGTGCTGTCCAAGTTCAGCTTTGGCGCCTGTGACGAGCCGGGATTTCTGGATCACATCCCCACCGACGCGCAGGTGATCGTCAGCGGCTGCGAAACCCATGTCTGCGTGCTTCAGACCGTGCTGGGGCTGCTGGACAGCGGGCGGGATGTCTATGTGGTGGCCGATGCCGCCGGGTCGCGCAGCCCGGAAAACAAGGCCGCCGCCCTGACCCGCATGGCCCGTCAGGGCGCAGAGGTCGTGACAACCGAAATGGTGCTGTTCGAATGGATGCGCAGCGCGCGGCACCCGCAATTCCGCCAGATCGCCGCGCTGATAAAGTAACGCCGGGGGCTTGTGGTGCCGGTTGAGGGATTTGAACCCCCGACCCCCTGATTACAAATCAGACGCTCTACCACTGAGCTAAACCGGCAGCCTGCCTGCGCCGGATAGCGCGACTTCAGCCTTTGCGCAAGCCAAGGTTGGCCCGCGCCAGCAGCGCCACGGCGATCATGCCCACGCCCATGACCAGAATCGCGGCGGGGGCGGCGTTGCCCAGATCCTCGAGGCTGGCGCGTTCGTGGACGCGGGTGGCCAGCGTCTCATAGTTGAACGGGCGCAGCAGCAGGGTGGCGGGCAGCTCCTTGGCGCAATCGACGAAAACCAGCAGCAGCGCCGACCCGACCGAGCCTTTCATCAGCGGCAGAAACACCCGCCGCAGCACCCCGGCCGAGTTCTGCCCCAGCGACCGCGCCGCCATCGGCAGCGAGGGCGGGATGCGGGTAAAGGCCCCGTCCGCCGCCCCCTGCGCGATGGCGAAAAAGCGCACCAGATAGGCCAGCACGATGGCCGCAGCCGAACCCGTCAGAATCAGCCCCGGATCGGTGCCGGTCGCGGCCAGCACCGCATCCGCCACCCGGTGATCCAGCGCAGCCAGCGGAAACAGGATGCCCACCGCCAGCACCGCACCCGGCGCGGCATAGCCGATGGTCGTGACCGGCAACAGCAGCCGCGGCAGGCTGCGCCCCGACAGCCGCACTCCGTAAACCATAATCAGCGCCAGCGCGACGGTCAGCACCGCGGCCACCCCGCCCGCCGTCACCGTATGCCACAGCGCCCGCCCCAGCCCCGGCGTCAGCCAGCCCTGCGGATAGGCCAGCGCATAGTTCAGGATCACCCCGACCGGCAGCACAAACCCCAGCGCAAAGGGAAAGGTGCAGGCCGCCGTCGCCGCCCAGGCACCCGCACCGGTCAGTTGCTGGCGGATGATCGGGCGGGATTGGCGCGCGCTTTGATGATAGCGGGCCTCGCGGCGGGCAATGCGTTCCCACACCGCCAGCGTTGCGATCACGATCAGCATCACGCAGGCGATCTGCGCCGCGCCGCCGGGGTTGCGCGCCTCTAGCCATGTGGCAAAGATGCCGGTGTTCAGCGTATGCACCCCGAAATAGCTGACCACCCCGTAATCGGCGACCGCCTCCATCATGGCGATGGTGGTGCCTGCCGCGATGGCGGGGCGCGCCAGCGGCAGGCCGACGCGCCAGAACAGCCCCCACGGGCCGGTGCCAAGGGCGCGCGCGACCTCGTATGCGCTGCCCGATTGTTCATGCAGCGCGCTTCGGGTGAACAGATAGACATAAGGGTAAAGCGAGGCCGCCAGCACCAGCACCGCCGCCCAGCGCGACCGGATCGAGGGAAACCAGTAATCGCGGCTGCTGGTCCAGCCAAAGGCTTCGCGCAGGGCGATCTGCACCGGGCCGCTGTAATCCAGAAAATCGGCCAGCGCATAGGCGCCGATATAGGCGGGCACCGCCAGAGGCAGCAGCAACAGCCATTCCAGCCCGCGCCGCCCCGGAAACTGATACATGCTGACCAGCCAGGCCGCGCCCGTCCCCATCGCCGCCGCCAGAATGCCGGTGCCGACCGCCAGAATCAGCGTATTGGTGACATAGCGCGGCAATGTCGTGGCCAGCAGATGCGGCCAGATGTTTTCGGTCGGGTTCAGCGCCATCACCGCCACGGTAATGACCGGCATCAGCACCAGCGCCGCGATCAAGACCGCCGCCACCGACCACAGCGGCCCCGCACGGTGGCGCAGTTCCTCGGACATGGCAGGGGGTGTGATGCTGGCGCTGCTCATGCGCGATGGCTAGCGCAAAGCGGTTTCCCTGTCCACGAAGCGCGGCTAAGTTGCACGCCGGACAAGACGAAGGGGCTGCCACCATGCAGATGGTCTATCATATCGGCGTGCATGGCACGGACGGCGACAGAATGCTGAAAACGCTGCTGAACAATCGCGGCCGTCTGCTGCGCGACGGCACCGAGGTCGTCACCCCCAACCGCCATCGCGGCGTCTTTGAGGAAGCCCTTGCCGCCCTGAACGGCGGCCCGGCCACGCCGGAAATGGAACAGATCATGCTGGACGCGGTGCTGGACAGCGACGATCCGCAGCGCATCATCTGCACCAGCCCCGGCTTTCTGGGCGTGCCCTCGCGCGCGATCGGCCCCGAGGGGCTGTATCCGCAGGCAGGCGCGCGAATCGCTGCGCTGGCCAATCTGTTTCCGTCCGGCGGGGCGGAGTTCTTTGTCGCGATCCGCAACCCGGCAACGCTGATTGCCGATGTTCTGGCCCTGCACGGCGGCGATTACACCAGCCTGATGGGCGGGGTCGATCCGCTGTCGCTGTCATGGCTGACCGCCATGCAGCGGATGGCCGCCGGGGCGCAGGGGCGGCGCCTGGTCGTCTGGTGCCACGAAGATGCGCCGATCATCTGGCCTGACATCGTGCGGCTGGTCGGCGGCCTGCCTGCATCCGAGCCTCTGCCCGGCGGGCTGTTGTATATGCACGAGCTGCTGGGCGATCAGGGGTTGCGCGAATTGCGCGGCGCATTGTCCGGGCGGGAACTGCCGGTCAGCCAGCGGCGCGACCTGTATGCCGAGCATCTGCAACGCAACGTCCTGCCGCATATGGTGGAGCAAGAGATCACCCTGCCCGGCTGGACGCAGGATACCGTCGATCAGGTCAGCGCGCGCTATTATCAGGATATTCCCCGGATCGCGGCCCTGCCCGGCGTTGAATTCATCCTTGCCTGAGGCCGGCGACGCCGCGCCGGCCCATCCGTCGCGCCCGAAGGTGCGTATTTGGGCAAACAGGAAGCCGTGGTCTGTTTACCTGAAGCGCCGGTTTGGCGTCACGCCATGCCAAGCGCCTGTTTATACATTTCAAGGATCGCTTCTTCTTCGGCGATGTCGTCGCGGTCGCGTTTGCGCAGCGCGATGACCTTTTTCATCACCTTGGTGTCATAGCCGCGCGCCTTGGCCTCGGCCATGATTTCCTTTTGCCGTTCGGTCACGTCCTTTTTTTCTGCTTCCAGTTGCTCATACTGTTCGATGAACTGGCGCAGCTCTTCGGCGGCTACGGCGTAGTTGCGTTCGTCCTGCATCGGTTGTCCCTTGTGCCTGCTTGGTGGCGCAGGCATAGGCGCTCTGGCCGCGCCGCGCAATCGGTGAGGCCGGGACCGGGCGACAAGGAGGGGACCATGACCATATTCGACGCGCTGATCTGGGGGGGGACCGTGCTGACCGTGATCGGGTTGGCCGGGCTGATCTGGTGCATCCTGACCGCGATGCGGCTGCGCCGGGGCGGGGTCGGCGACGATGCGATCCGCGCCGGAATGCAGCGCGTGGTCGCCATGAACATGGCCGCGCTGGCCGCATCCACCATCGGGCTGATGCTGGTCGTGGCCGGGATCATGCTGGGGTGATTGACTGACATTCACTGTTCGCAATGTTAAATCGGCGCTTTGGATCAGAGAGGGTCATGCAGCCGGAATGGCCCTGTTCAGCATGGTGAGAAACAGATGAGAGCCTTGGTTCAGCGTGTCAGCCACGCATCGGTCACGGTGGATGGTGACGTGATGGGGCAGATCGGGCCGGGCCTGCTGGTGCTGGTCTGCGCCATGCAGGGCGACGATGACATCGCAGCCGACAAGCTGGCCGCGCGCGTCGCCAGGCTGCGTATTTTCCGCGACGAGGCCGACCGGATGAACAGATCGGTGCAGGACATCGGCGGTGCCTGTCTGGTGGTCAGCCAGTTCACGCTGGCCGCCGACACCCGCAGCGGCAACCGGCCGGGGTTTTCCGCCGCCGCGCCGCCGCAGCAGGGGCAGCGGCTGTATGAACGCTTTGCGCAGGCGCTGCGCGATCTGGGCCTGCCGGTGGAAACCGGGCGCTTTGGCGCGGATATGAAGGTGGCGCTGCTGAACGACGGTCCGGTCACGATCTGGCTGGACACGGCAGAGCGCGCTTGACTTTGCGCCCGTTATCCCCCATCTGCCACAAGTCGCCGCCCGCTGCCGCGTGAGCAGCCGCGTATCTTGCGCATCGGCCCGACGCTTATTTTTTTTCAAGTTCCCACGTCACGCAGGGTTCTTGCGGGTTCCTATCCGGCCCGCCCCTACGATGACCGCGCCACTGGGCGCCACATGCCCGCGCATCCGATGGGGGAGCGGGGCCGAAAGAATTATGATGACGACCGATACCCGCCCGCAGCGTTCGGGCAAACCGCGTTTCAACCGCAACAGCAACACCAGCAATGGTCCCGGCAAACCGGGCGGTTTCCGCCGTGGCGGCAAGCCGCGCCATGCCGCGCCCGAGGAAAAGTTCATCCGCCGGGCGATCCCCGACATCGACACACCCTTCACTCAGATGGGTATCGACGCGCGCGTGGCGATCAACCTGCCGGAAATGGGCATCGAAACGCCCTCGCCGATCCAGCGCGATGCGATTCCGCAGATTGTCGCGGGGCGCGATCTGATGGGGCTGGCGCAGACCGGCACCGGCAAGACGGCGGCCTTTGGTCTGCCGATGCTGACCCGCATTCTGGCGCAGGGCCGCAAGCCCGAACCCAAGACCTGCCGCGCCCTGATCCTTGCGCCCACGCGCGAACTGGCGACGCAGATCTATCAGAACATCGAAGCCTATGCGCATGGCACCGCGATCCGCAGCTTTCGCGTGGTGGGCGGCGCCTCGATCAATGTGCAGGTTGACCGGCTGGGCCGCGGCCTTGACGTGGTGATCGCCACTCCGGGCCGCCTGATCGACCTGATCGAGCGTGGCGCGGTCGATTTCAGCCGCACCGAATATCTGGTGCTGGACGAGGCCGACCAGATGCTGGACATCGGCTTTATCCACGCGCTGCGCCGGATTGCGAAACTGCTGCCCGCGTCCCGCCAGACCCTGCTGTTTTCGGCCACCATGCCGAAACTGATGGAGGAACTGGCCGACACCTATCTGAACGATCCGGTCCGCGTGGCGGTGAACCCGCCCGGTCAGGCCGCGAAAAAGATCGACCAGGGGGTGCATTTCGTAACGCAGGGCGACAAGGCGACGCTGCTGGCCGAATACCTGTCGAAACATCCGGGCGAGCTGGCCATCGTCTTTGGCCGCACCAAGCACGGCAGCGAAAAGCTGGCCAAGCTGCTGGAGAAATGGGGCTTTTCCGTTGGGGCGATCCACGGCAACAAAAGTCAGGGTCAGCGCGAACGCGCATTGTCCGATTTTCGCGCCGGCAAATCGCAGGTGCTGGTGGCGACCGATGTGGCCGCGCGTGGCATCGACATTCCCGACGTGGCGCATGTCTATAACTATGACCTGCCGAATGTGGCGGATAACTATGTCCACCGCATCGGCCGCACGGCCCGCGCCGGGCGCGATGGCCGCGCCGTCGCCTTTTGCGCGCCGGGTGAGTTGGGTGAGTTGCGCGACATCGAAAAGGCGATGAAGGCGCAGATCCCCGTCATCGGCGGCGAGCGCCCGCCCGAGGCAGCCTCCGCCCCCAAATCGCGCGGCAAGGCCCGCCCGGCAGGCCCCGGCGGGCAAAAACGCCCGGCCCGTCGCCCGTCGCGCGCGCCCAAATCAGCGCAAAAGGGCTGAGAACTGCCCAAAGGCCGGGGGTTTCACCCCCGGACCCCCAGGATATTTGGGGACCAAAGATACAGCCGTTCGACTAAGTATCAGGCCACCAGGGCTTCGGCGTGTTTCAGATCGACGCTGACAAGCTGGCTGACGCCCTGTTCCACCATGGTCACGCCGAACAGGCGGTCCATGCGTGACATGGTGACGGCGTGGTGGGTGATAATCAGAAAGCGGGTGTCCGTGCGGCGGGTCATTTCGTCGAGCATGTCGCAAAAGCGGCTGACGTTGGCATCGTCCAGCGGGGCATCCACTTCGTCCAGAACGCAGATCGGGGCGGGGTTGGCAAGGAAGACCGCAAAGATCAGCGCCAGCGCGGTCAGCGTCTGTTCGCCGCCCGACAGCAGGCTGAGCGTGGCCAGTTTCTTGCCCGGTGGCTGGCACATGATTTCCAGCCCGGCCTCTAGCGGGTCGTCGGATTCGACCAGCACCAGCCGCGCCTCGCCGCCGCCGAACAGGGTGGTGAACAGGGTGCTGAAGTTGCTGTTCACCGTGTCAAAGGCCGCCAGCAGCCGTTCGCGCCCCTCGCGGTTCAGGCTGCCGATACCGGCGCGCAATTTGTGGATCGCCTCGACCAGATCGGCCTTTTCACCGGCCAGACGCTCGCGTTCGGTTTCCAGTTCCTGCTTGTCCTGATCGGCGCGCAGGTTCACCGCGCCAAGGCTGTCGCGCTGGCTGCGCAGGCGGGCGATCTGATCCTCCAGCACGGTGGCCGGGGTTTCGGTTGCCGCATCATCCAAGGTGGCGCGCAGGGCGTCGGGGGTGCCGCCGTCGGTTTCCTCGGCGATGCGGGCGCGGGCGGCGGCTTCGCCATCGCGGGCGGCATCGCTGCGGGCCTGACGGCTGGCGCGGTCTTCGCGCGCGTCAGAGGCGGCGCGTTCAGCCTCGCGTTCGGCCTGTGCGGCATCGCGCAGCGCCGTGTCGGCGGCGTCAAGCGCAGCGCGGGCGCGGCTCTGGCGGCTGTCGGCCAATGTCTGCCGTTCGTTCAGCGAGGCGCGGCGGGCGGCCAGTTCGGCCGGCTGCGCCTGCGCCGTCACCAGTTCCGCCGCCGCCGCGTCGCGCCGCTGGGACAGTTCGGCGGCCCGGGTTCCGGCATCGGTCAGGCGCAACTGCCAGCCGCTGGTTTCCTTGGCGATCTCTTGCAGGCGCTTGATCCGGGCGTTCCCTTCGCGCCGCAATTCATCCAGCGCGGAGCGGCGGGACAGGGTGGCGATGCGCGCCGCCTCGACCCCGGTGCGGGCGTGTTCCACGGCCTCTGCCGCTGCGGCGCGGTCGGGCAGATCGGCCAGCGCGCGATCCGCCTGCGCCAGCCGCGCCCCGGCATCGGCGGCGTCGGCGCGGTGGCGGGCCAGTTCCGCACGGGCGGATTCCGCGCGCGAGCGGGCCAGCGACAGGTCCGATTCCGCGCGCGACGCAGCGCGGGCGGCATCGGACAGGGCGCGGTCGGCATCGCGGCGGGTGTCGCGGGCAGTTTTTTCGGCCCCGGCGGCGGCGGTCAGGGCAGCGCGGGCGGACTCATGCGTGGCGGCGGCGGTTTCGGCGGCGCGGGCAGCGGCCTCGGCCTGAGTGGTGATCGCCTTGAGTTCATTGACCTTTTGCAGATGCAGCACCGCAGATGACGAAGCATCGCCCGCCATGATCCGCAACCCGTCCCAGCGATACAGATCGCCGCCCGGCGTGACCAGCCGCTGACCGGGCCGCAGCGCCGTTTGCAGCGCGGCGACATCGCCATCGGCAATGCCGGTCTGCGACAGCCGCCGGGCCAACGCAGGCGGGGCGGTGACATGCGGGGCCAGCGGCGCGACGCCGGGCGGCAGCGGCTGCGCCGGATCAAGCGGCGGCAAGCCGTGCCAGCCTGTCCCCGCCTCGGTCAGCGCCGCGCGCAGGTCATCGCCCAAGGCCGCACCCAAGGCCGCCTCATAGCCGGGGGCGACGGTGATCTGATCCAGCACCGCATCGCCCCCGGCGCGGCCCCGGTCCACCAGCCGCCGCAGCGTTGCCAGTTCGGCGGCCAGCGCAGCGGCTTCGCCCTCGGCCCCGGCGCGGGCGGCACGGGCCTGCGATTCGGCGGCCTCGGCCTCGGCACGGGCGGATTCGGCGGTGGTCAGCGCGATTTCGGCATCCTCGGCATGGGTGCGGGCCTGCGCCTGCGCCGCCTCGGCCTGCTGCAAGGCGGTCTCGGCCACGGCCCCCGCCTCGGCGGCGCGGGTGGCGGCGGTTTCGGCCTGATCGGCGGCGCGGGTGGCACGGGCCAGCATGTCGCGCAGATCACCCGCCAACCGCTGCGCCGACTGGTGCTGCGCGTCCAGCCGCGCGCTGGCGCCGGTCAGTTCAGCCAGTTTCGATTCCATCGCGGTCAGCGCCTCGGCCGCCTGATCGGCGACGGTTCCGGCATCGGTCAGCCGTGTATCATGGCCCTGATGCGCCTTGTCGATTTCGGCCTTTTCCCACGCCAGACGTTCCACCATCTGCCCGGCATCGCGGTTCAGCGCCGCTTCGCGATCAATGTCGCGATCAAGCTGAGCGATCCGCTTGCCCAAGGCGTCAATGGCATCGGCGGCGCGGGATTCGGCCTCGTCCAGCGCCTCGGCCTCGACCAGAAGGCGCGACAGGACGGCGGCGGCGATCTGTTCTTCTTCGCGCAAGGGGGGCAGCGCCGCTTCCGCCTGTTCGCGCAGCGCGGTGGCAGCGCGGGCCGCAGATTCGGCGGCGGCGGCGGCGGATGTGGCCGCTGACAGCGCATCGGCAGCGGCGGCGCGGGCGGCCTCTGCCTCGGCCCAGCGGCGGTAAAGCAGCGCGCCTTCGGCCTGACGCAAGGCCGCGCCGATGTCGCGATATTTCGCCGCCGCGCGCGCCTGACGCGCCAGCGATGCGGCCTGCGTGGACAGTTGATCCAGCGTGTCATCGACGCGGGTCAGGTTGGTTTCCGCGCCGTTCAGTTTCAGTTCCGCCTCGTGCCGGCGCTGATAGAGACCCGAGATCCCCGCCGCTTCCTCCAGAATACGCCGCCGCGCCTTGGGCCTGGCGTTAATCAATTCGCTGATCTGCCCCTGCCGGACCAGCGCCGGGCTGTGCGCCCCGGTCGAGGCATCCGCGAACAGCATCTGCACATCGCGCGCCCGCACCTCGCGCCCGTTGATGCGATAGGCCGATCCGGCGTCGCGGGTGATGCGGCGCACGATGTCGATCTGGTCATCGGCGTTGAAGCCCGCCGGGGCCAGATGGTCGCGGTTGTCGATGGTCAGCACGACTTCGGCCTGCGCGCGGGCGGGGCGGCGGGTGGTGCCGGCGAAAATCACGTCCTCCATCCCTTCGCCGCGCATGGCGGTGGGGCGGTTTTCGCCCATGACCCAGCGCAAGGCTTCGAGCAGGTTCGACTTGCCGCAGCCATTCGGGCCGACAACGCCGGTCAGCCCCTCGCGGATGGCCAGATCCGTGGGGTCGACAAAGCTTTTGAAGCCGTTCAGGCGCAGGCGGTCAAAACGCAAAATTAGGGTCCGTCAGAATCGGTGCCATCAGCCGCAGATTGTCCGCCCGCCCCGCGCCCAAGTCAACAGCGCCGCAAGATATAGCGGGCAAAACCCCGCCGCCCCACAAGATACGAGGGGGTGGCGCAACCGGCGTTTTGCGTTAATCAGCCGCCATGCTTGGTGCTTTGGCGACAATTCTTGGCTTTCAACTGGTGGGCGAGGTGCTGTCGCGCCTTGCCGGAGCGCCGCTGCCCGGCCCGGTGGTGGGGCTGTTGCTGCTGGTCGCAAGCTGCCTGATCCGCCCGGCACTGGCCGACCGGCTGCGGCCGGTGGTGCAGGGGCTGCTGGCGCATCTGTCGCTGTTCTTTGTGCCGGCGGGCGTGGGGGTAATCGCGCATCTGCCGCTGATCCGCACCCATGGTGCCGGGCTGGCGCTGGCGCTGATCCTGTCCACGGTGCTGGCCATCGCGGTCGGGGCGCAGGTCTTTGCGGCGGTGGCGCGGCTGACGCAGGTGCCCGACGATGAATGACGCCGCGCTGATCTGGTCTTACCTGTCGCAGGGGCCGCTGATGTGGCTGACGGCCACGCTGGTCGCCTATCTGATCGGGGACGCCTGTTTTCACCTGTCGGGCCGCCGAAGCTGGGTGAACCCGGTGATGATCGCAGTCGCCGTTCTGGGCGCGCTGCTGATGGCGACGGGCACCAGCTATGCCACCTATTTCGAGGGCGCGCAATTCGTGCATTTCATGCTTGGCCCGGCGACCGTGGCACTGGGGCTGCCGCTGTTCGACAACCTGCGCCGGGTGCGTCGGGCGGCGCTGCCGATGATTGCCGCGCTGGTTTCCGGATCGGTGACGGCGGTGGTGTCGGCCCTGCTGATCGGGCGCATGATGGGCCTGCCGCACGAGGTTCTGGCCTCGCTGGCACCGAAATCGACCACCGCGCCGGTGGCCATCGGGGTGGCCGAACAGATCGGTGGCCAGCCGACGCTGACCGCCGTTCTGGTGCTGCTGACCGGCATGATCGGCGCGATCGTGGCCACGCCCCTGCTGAACCTGCTGCGGGTGCGCGACTGGCGCGCGCGCGGCTTTGCCGTGGGTGTGGCGGCGCATGGCATCGGCACCGCCCGCGCCTTTCAGGTGCATCAGACGGCGGGCGCCTTTTCCGGCATCGGCATGGGCCTGAACGCGGTGCTGACGGCGATCATTGCGCCACTGATGCTGCGTCTGTTCGGGTAATGCGTATTTAAGACAAACAGGAAGCCGGGTGCTGTGTGCCGATGGGGCGGGCCGGTTTATTCGGGCGGGCTGGCGGACGCAGGCCCGATCCATTCAGCCCCGGTCAGGTCAGGGGCAAGCAGCGTCACACCGCCTGTGGCACCGGGGCGCAGGTGGCCCAGCCCGCTCAGCCCCATCAGTTCCGCCGGGGTTGCGCTTGCCGCCGTCAGCGCCTGTGTGCCGTCATCGCCCAGAATGCGGGTGACGCGGGGCAGCGCCTGCGGCAGCGCCATATGCACCCCGGCCAGCGATCCTTCGGCGTTCACCAGCTTGCCATCGGTGACGCTGATGACCTGACCGTAAAGGGTAAAGCGATCCGGCCCGCCCACCGTCGGCATCGCGTCGGATACAAGGATCATGCGCCCCGCGGCTGGCCGCGCCCGCCATGCCAAGCGGATCATCTGGTCGCTGACGTGATGCCCGTCGGCGATCAGCCCCAGCCACAGATCGCTGTCGATCAGCGCCCCGGCCACCCCCGGTTCACGCCCCGCCATCCCGGTCATGCCGTTGTAAAGATGGGTGCCCTTGCGCGCGCCTTCGGCCATGGCGCGGGCGATCTGATCGGGCGTGGCCGCCGAGTGGCCGATGGACACCACCGCGCCCATGGCCGCCAGCCGCGCGATCTGACCCGGCGCGCAGGCTTCGGGCGCGACGGTTATCAGCAGCGGAACCCCTCGGTCGCGCAGGCGGGCGACGCAGGTCAGGGTGCGGTCATCCAGCGGGCGGATGAAGCGCGGATCATGGGTGCCGCGTTTGGCCAGCGAGATATGCGGCCCCTCGATATGCAGGCCCGCAACGCCGCTCCGGTCGGGGGCCGACCACAGCGCCAGCATCGCATCGGTCGCGCGGTCCAGCACCTCGGGCGCGTCGGTTATCAGCGTGGGCAGGCAAAAGGCGCAGCCAAGCCCGCGATGCGCCGCCGCGATGGCGCGCAGCCCCTGCGGCGTGGGCGTGGTGTTCAGTAAGACACCGCCGCCGCCATTCACCTGAAGGTCGATCAGGCCCGGCGCGGCGATGCCATCGTGATGGCGCAGATCGGCCCGGCCCCCCAGATCGGCAGCCGCAGCCCATTCCAGCACCTCGGCCCCGCGCAGCCGGATCGCCACGCCGTTGCGCATGGTTTCGCCATCGAACAGCCGTGCGGGAACCAGCCAATATGCGCCCTGATCGTCACTCATGCTGCCCCCGTCTGACATGCGAAATAAGGCAGCAATATGCCCTGAACCTCGGCCAGAACAAGCGCCTCGGCCCAGGGCAGGTCATCCATCGCCGATGCGCGCGCGATGGTATCGGGGGCGAAAAACTGATCCAGCACCGGCGCGGCGGGGCGCGGGCCGGACAGCGCGGCCATCAGCCGGTCCACCGCCGCAACCGCCTGCGGGCGGGTCCAGTAATAGCGGATGCGATCTGCATAGCCGAAATGCAGCAGATCGCGCAGCGCGTCGCCCTGCGCCTGATAATGCGCCGCCCACGGGCCGGGATCGTCGCGCATCAGAGACTCCATCACGCCGGGCAGACCAATGGCCGCGCCCTGCCATCGCGCCAGCGCATCCAGCGCATACAGCGCCCGGCGCATCGCAAAGGTCAGGGCCGGGCCGACCTTGAGAACGGCAAAATGCCGCCGGGCCAGATCGGGATAGACGGCATCGGCCTGATAGTCGGTCGAATGCGCCTCGAACGCCATGCCGGGATGCGGGTCCAGCACCGGGGACAGCAGATCGGGCTGATCCGTGTCAAAGCGGATCACATGATCGGGGGTGAATTCCAGCCCCGGCTGCACCACCAGCGCCACCATGCGCGGCCATGCCGCATCCAGACCGCGCGCGGCAAAGGCGGCGCGGTGGGCGGCAATGGTCGCCGCTGCCGCCGCCGGATCGGTGGGCGCAACATGGTCGTGGTTTTCATCGGCACGGGCACCGCCGGGCGGGGGCACTTCGGTGCCAAAGCAATAGGACAGCGCCTGCGGGTCAGGGGCCGCCCCCTCGCAGATCGCGGCCAGATCGGCGGCGCGCTCTGCCGAAACCGCATCGCCAACCTGTGCGGCTTCGCCCGCGCAGCCTTCGGAACAGTCGAGGTGGATCTTGGTGAAACCGGCGGCGACGAATTCCGCCATCAGGTCGCGCGCCTTGGCCATCGCATCCCCGGCGGGTTCACGCCGCCAGACCTGCGGGCCAAGGTGGTCGCCACCAAAGTGCAGCCGATCAGGCGCGGTGTTGTGGCGCAGGGCCAGATCGCGCACCCATTGCACGAAATCGGCCGGGCGCATCCCGGTATAGCCGCCGAACTGGTTCACCTGATTCGAGGTCGCCTCGATCAGCAGGGGCTGATCCTGCGACTGGGCCAGACGCATCGCGGCGGCCAGCACCAAAGGATGCGCCGAACAGACCGAGACCAGCGCGACGGGCTGACCCGCCCGGTTACGGTCGATGATGTCTCGCAGCAATTTCATGTTGGCTCCTTGTCTTGGCGGGCGGCGAACAGGGCGGCGCCGCGTGCGCCGCTGGCATCACCAAAGCGCGCGATGCGGATGTGAGGGGCGCGGGTGCCGCGCAGAACCCGCGCGTCGATAAGGGCCTGCGCGCGGTCGGCCAGCCCCGGCACGGCTGACACGCCGCCGCCGATCACCACCACGTCCGGGTCGATGGTCAGGTTCAGCACCAGCAGCAGTTCGGTCAGCAGGGCGAACCACTGATCCGCCACACCGGCCATTGCGGCATCACCGGCGGCAGCGCGGGCAAAGACCTGCGCTGCGGGGACAGGCTGGCCAGTCAGGTAGGCCGCCAGCCGGGCAATACCCTCGCCCGACAGCAGGGTTTCGTAACAGCCGCGCGCGCCGCAGCCGCAGGGCAGAACCGGCAGGTCCAGATGCGCGGGCAGGCCAAAGTGGCCCACTTCGCCCGGCAGCCCGCCCCTGCCCGTCACCAACTGCCCCCGATGCACCACGCCGCCGCCAACCCCGGTGCCGATCACCAGCCCAAAGACGGTTGCGGCCCCCTCTGCCGCGCCGCCCAAGGCTTCGGACAGGGTGAACAGCTTGCAATCATTGGCAAAGACGATGCGCCCGCCACCCGCACGAGCCGCGATTTCCGCCGTGATGGCGCGGCCTGTGGCGGGCAGGTTGGCGGTGGTGGCGTGACCTGTCGCCGGGTCGATCACCCCCGGCAGGCCCACGCCCACCGGCAGATCGGCCCCGCCCCGGTCGCGCAGCCAGCCGCTCATCGTGACAACGGCATCGACGATACCGGCGTAGTCGCCGCGCGGCACAGGCACGCGGTGGCGCGCGATTTCCGCCATCTCGCCATCGAACAGCCGCGCCTCGATCTTGGTGCCGCCGACGTCGATGCCGCCTGCACCGATCATGCCGCGCCCCGGTCAAAGGGATACAGCGTCACGCCAGACACCACGCGCGTCAGGTTGCGCCCCGCAAAGGGATCGTCCGCGTTCAGCCCCAGCGCCTGCGCCCATTGCAGCGCAAGGATCTGCGCCGGGATCACATGCAGCGGCACCGACCACGCATCATCCAGCCCGTCGAACGGGCCAAGGCGCGTGACGAGGCCCGCATCATATTGCCGCCCCAATTCGTCGATCAGATCGGCTTCATAGCGCGCGGTCTGCGCATCCGCCGATCCCAGAACGAAAATCTGCGTGTTCCCGTTCACGACGGCCTTTGGCCCGTGGCGAAACCCCAGCGGCGTGTCAAACATCGTCAGCACCTGCCCCGCCGTCAGCTCCAACACCTTCAGCGCGCATTCACGCGCCGCCCCGGCCAAGGCCCCCGCGCCCAGAAACACCGCACGTTCCGGCAAGCCCGGCACCTGCGCGAAACCCTGCGCGATGACGGCTTCGGCCGCATCCGCGACCCGCCGCCATTGCGCCACCACGCCATCCGCAGGCGGCGCAAAAACCGACAGCGCCGACAGATACATCGTCGTATAGCTGGAGGTCATGGCAAAGCCCGCATCCTCGGTTTCGGGGGGCAGGATCAGCGCCCTGAACTGGCCCGCCGCACCATCCGGCATCGCCCGCGTGGCCAGCACCGACCCGGCGTTGCAGGTGATGTGCAGCCGGTCATGGCCCGGCGCATGGGCATCCAGCAGATCAAGCGAGCCGACGCTTTCCGAACTGTTGCCCGACCGCCCGAACGACACCACCAGCACCCGCACCCCGTCGCGCAGGTAATTCTGCGGCGTGCCGACCAGATCGGTCGAGGGCACCGCCCGGAACCGCACCGACCCCGGCCCGGCATTCAGCGTAACCGCCAGCGATTCCCCGATAAAGGCCGAGGTGCCGGCCCCGCAGAACCACACTTCGTCATGGTTGCGCGCCGCGATCCAGCCGCGCAGCGCATCGGCCTGCTGCGCCAATGCGGGCGCGAAATCGCGCCAGATCTGCGGTTGCTGACGGATTTCCCGTTCGGTTGCGAAATTGGTCATCATGGCTTCCTTTCAGGGCGTGGCGACGCGCACGACGGTCACGCCGCGATCCGTCAGCTTGTCGTAAATATCATCGGGGATCGCATCATCGGTCACGATCAGATCCATGCGATCCGGCCCGCAGCAGCGGTGCAGGCGGGGCGCGCGGAATTTGGTGCTGTCGGCCAGAACCACCACCCGCGCCGACACGTCGATCATCTGGCCGTTCTGGCGGGCCTCGGCCTCGTTATAGGTGGACAGGCCGAAATCGGGGTCGATGGCATCGGCCCCCAGAAACACGATGTCAAAACGCAGCCGGGCCAGCGTATGTTCCACCAGTTCCCCGACCAGAGACTGCGATTCAGGGCGCAGCAAGCCGCCGGGCAGCATCAGCCGGTGCTGCGCCGCGCCATGCAGCACTCCGGCGACATTCAGCCCGGTTGTCATCACGATCAGGCCGGGCGCCTCGCGCAGGTGGCGGGCAAAGACCTGCATGGTCGATCCGCCATCCAGCAGGATCGACTGCGCACCCCCCAGATGGCGCAGCGCCTCGGCGGCGATGGCCTCTTTGCGGGGGCGGTTCATCATCGCCTTGTCGGCCAGCGCGGGTTCGATCAGGGCGGTATCGGCCCCCTCGCCCTGCGCCAGCGTCATCGCCAGCGCGATGCGGAAATCGGCCACGCCGGTGAACCCGAACCCCCGGCAAAAGCGCAGCACGCTGGGTTCACTGACCCCGGCGCGGGCGGCGATCTGGTTCAGGGGCAGGTGCATGAATTCCTCGGGCGCGCCGATCAGATATTGGCCGACCTGCTGGTTCGCGCGGCTGAAGCCCGGCAAGGCGGCACGCACCCGTTGCAACAGGTTCGCCGCACCGGCAGGCGTGATTTCATCCGGGGGGCGGGGCATGGCGGGGCGAGAGCCCGCGCGATGGGTGTCGTCGGTCATTTACACCCCCGCCGCCAGAGCCTTGGC
Organism: Paracoccus sp. (in: a-proteobacteria); assembly: GCF_030538755.1. Taxonomy (GTDB): domain Bacteria; phylum Pseudomonadota; class Alphaproteobacteria; order Rhodobacterales; family Rhodobacteraceae; genus Paracoccus. The sequence continues at coordinate 62,556 of NZ_JAUNTJ010000004.1, forward strand.
CAACAGGTTCCGGCCCGTGGCATCGAACGCCGCCAGCCGGTCGGCGTCGGGCGTCAGATGAACCACCTCGCCCGCGCGCACCGGATGCTGCTTGCCAAGCCGGGCGACGAATTTCTGACCATCGGCCAGACGGCCATGGGCGATGGTTTCATCGCCAAGCTGTTCCACCACCTCGACCGACAGCGCCAGATCGGCCGGGGTATCGCTGACGCGCACATCTTCGGGGCGGATGCCCAGTTCCACGGTCGCCGCCGCCGGGCCGGGCAGCGGCTGCCGCGCCCCGCCCGGCAGCACGGCGGCCCCGTCAGCCAGTTGCACCGAAACAAAGTTCATCGCCGGCTGCCCCAGAAACCCGGCGACAAAGCGGTTGGCCGGGTGGTTGAACAGTTCCAGCGGGGTGCCGACCTGTTCGACATTGCCATCGCGCATCACCACGATACGATCGGCCAGCGTCATCGCCTCGACCTGATCGTGGGTCACATAGATCATGGTATTGCCCAGCCGCGCGTGCAGTTGCGCCAGCTCCACCCGCATGTCGCCGCGCAGCGCCGCATCAAGGTTGGACAGCGGTTCGTCGAACAGAAAGATCGGCGGGTTGCGCACCAGCGTCCGCCCGATGGCGACGCGCTGACGCTGCCCGCCGGACAGGGCCTTGGGCTTGCGATCCAGCAGGTGATCCAGTTGCAGCAGACGGGCGACCTCGGCCACGCGGGGGGCGATCTCGCGGCGCGGCCTTCCGGCGATCTTCATGCCAAAGCCCATGTTTTCGGCAACGGTCATATGCGGATACAGCGCATAGGACTGAAACACCATGCCGATGCCGCGCGCCACCGGCGGGGTTGTCGTCATATCCTGCCCGTCGATTTCCAGCCGCCCCGAGGTCACGCTTTCCAGCCCGGCGATCAGCCGCAGCAAGGTCGATTTGCCACAGCCCGAGGGGCCGACGAGGACGATGAATTCCCCGTGCTCAATGGTCAGATCGACCGAGCCGATGACCTTGTGTGCGCCAAAGCTTTTGCTGATGCCGTTCAGTTCAACGCGCGCCATTCGCGGTCTCCTCGGTATGGTCGTCGGCCACCATCCTGAAATCCAGATGCGGCGGCAAAGGGTTATCGCGCAGGGCCTGCCCGCGCAGGGCGACCAGCGTGTGCCACAGATCCTGCGTCACGGTTTCGCCTTCGCGGATGGTGGCGAATTCGCGGGTCAGCAGATCGGCCAGCAGGTCGGCATCCCCCGCCTGCGCGGCGACATGGGCGCGGGCCAGATGGATACGCTCGTGATCCTGCACCTCGGCTGGCAAGGCGGCGATGAACCGCGCCAGCGCCGCCGGATCGTGCCGCCGCAGGTGATCGGCAATCTCGACCGCCAGCGAGTCAGGCGCACCGCCAGCCGCCCATGCCGCCAGATAATGTGCGGTGGCCTGCGCCGGTTCGCTTAGTGCAAGCTGGCGGTGGCTCAACCAATGGTCGCAACCGGCCAGCGATGCACGCGCCAGCGCCGCGCCCTGATCCCTGTCGCCACGGTCCAGCGCGGCGATGGACAAAAACAGCAGCGCCCGCCAGTCATCCCCCAGCCCGCGCAGCCGGTCTTGCCAAAGCGGCGACAGCGCAAACCCGTCGGGCAGGCCCGCGCGCGGGGCGCGCCCCTGCGCCAGATCGTCCCAGAAATCGGCGGGGTGACTGGTGCCGAAATCGAGGTTTTCCGCCAGAACCCGCCCGGTCAGCGCCTGATGACGCCGCCCCCAAGGCCCGCCGCTGGACAGCATCTCAGCCGCAGGCAGCCGCGCCGCCGCACCAAGAAACCCGTCCAGACCGGCCAGATCCCCGGCCTCAGGCAGCACGGATTCCAGCGCGTCGGTCGCGCGGCGATAGTCGGGGTCCTGCGCGCCCGGCACCTGAACCGGGGCCAGAACGGCGGTCCAGTCCAGCGCCTGCCCCGCGCCCAAGGGCAGGCGCTGGTTCTGATGCGGGGTGATGCCCGCCTGAATCTCGACATAATCCCCCTGCCCCGGCTGGCTGAGGTAATCCATCCAGTGCTGCCCGCCCGGCGCGGTGCCGAAATAAAAGAACTTGCGCCCGGTCAGAACCGCGCTGCCGATATGCGCCAGCCCCCGGCCCGTGTCATCGACACAGGCAATGACATTGCGCACAGCCCGCCCGGCGCGGAAAAACACCGAGGCCGCCCCGCGCCAGTTCCCCGGATACGAACCATCGGGGCTGCGCGGAAACGCCATCCGCTCCAGATGGTTGTCGGGCAGGACATGTTCGATGGCGTCATCGCAGGGCGACAGCACACGCCCGCCCGGCGGCGTGGCAACGGCGATATTCGTCCACCAATAGACCAGCGCCGGGGTGTCGTTGGGGTTGACGATCCGGCCATGAATGGCCAGCGGACCATCGCCCGGCGGCAGGAACAGGTCGATCTGCCAGACGCATTCGGTGGTGCGGTCGAATTCATACAGCCGCAACAGCGGGCCGCGCTCCGTATCGACCCGCGCGGCGAAAACCGGGCTGCATGTGGTGGGGCTGTGCCCCGGCGTCAGCCCGTTCCATTCCACCCCGCCCGAAAACCACGCATTCAACGCCGCCAGATTCGCCGGGCGGAACACCGGATTGGCGAACAACAACTCGCGCCCCTGGGCCTTGTCGAACAGGCTGGTCAGCCGCCCGCCCAACCCCGGCGCGATCCGGGCGCGGAAACGGTCGTTTTCCAGCTCCAGCACCTCGATCGCGGCATCGCGCAGACGGCGGTCGTAACGATCCTGCACCTGATAGGGCAGGATACTGTCCGCGCCCCAGTTGAACAGATGCGCCGCCTCGTCCTCGCGCAGGCCCACGGGGGGCGCATCGCTGGGCGGGATCGGCTGTTGCCAGCGATAGCGCGGCATCGGACAGGGCGGGCCAAGCCAGGCCATCGGCAGGGGAACGCTGCGCGCGGTCAGGCTGGCCGTCATTTCACACCGCCCATGGTAATGCCCGAGATCATCTTTTCCGACAGCAGGATGAACAGGATCACGGTCGGCACCATGACGATGGTCACACCCGCGAACAGCGCCACCCAATCGCCGCCCGAATATTGCATCGAGGTAATCAGCGCATAGATCCCCAGCGACAGCGTGCGGTTGTCGGGGCTGTTCAGCAGCACCAGCGACCATTGATATTCATTCCACAGCCCGACGAAATTCAGGATCGCCACCGTCGCCACCCCCGGCATGGCCAGCGGCAGCATGATGTGCCGGAACACCTGAAAATCCGAACAACCGTCGATAACGGCCGCGTTTTCCAGCTCGCCGGGCAGCGAGGTAAAGAAACCCTCAAGCACATAGATCGAAAACGGGATCGACAGCGCGATATAGGCGATGGTCAGGCCGGTCAGGCTGTCGCCCAGCCGCAACTGGTTCATGATGACAAAGATCGGCACGAACAGCAGCGGATAGGGAATCCCCATGCCAAAGGCGAAAAAGCTGGACATGGCCCCGCGCCCCCGGAACCTGGCCCGCGCCAGAATATAGGCCGCGGGCACCGATACGATCAGGATGCCCAGCACCGAGGCCGACACCACCAGCGCCGAATTCAGAAAGTAATCGCCGAAACGGTTCGAGACCCATGTCTTGACATAGTTCCCCCACACCGGATCGAACGGCAGCGACCACGGCTCGCGGAACAATTGCCGGTTGGTTTTCAACGAGGCCGAAATCACCCAGACCACAAAGAAAACCGAGGTAAACGACCAGCCCGCCACAATCAGATAGCTGAGCGCGCGGCCCAGCCCGCGACGCGCCGCGCCGGGGGCTGAACGGATCGAGGGATTCGCGGGGTTTGCCATCTTAATACTCCAGCCGGTCGCGCTTCATCAGCAGGCGCAGCCCGACAATGGTGATAAGGGTAAAGACGAACAGCGCCACACCAATGGCCGAGGCATAGCCAAGCGCATAGACCGGCTCTCGCTGGCCAAAGCCCATGATGTAAAGATAGATCGCCGGGGTATACAGGTTCTGGTCGATGTTCGGCCCGCCGAACGCATAGGGAAACTCGGTCAGCTTGATCGCCTGTATCGACCACAGCACCACGGCAATGGTCACGATGTCCCAGATCATCGGCAGCGTGACATAGCGGAAGATCTGAAAGGTGGATGCCCCTTCAAGGCGCGCCGCCTCGAACATGTCTTGCGGGATCTTGTCGGCACCGGCCAGCACCAGAATGGTAAAAAACCCAGCCGAGACCCAGACCAGACCGACCAGCATCGCACCCAGCACGTTTTCCGGTGCCGTCCAGGCGGTGGATGCCAGCCCGTCCAGACCCAGCGCCTTTAGCAGACTGGTCAGCAGGCCATAGCGCGGCGTGAACACAAAGGACCAGAAGGTGGTGATCGCCACCACCGCGATCATGTTGGGCAGAAAGATCAGCGCCCGGAAAACCTTTTTCCCCCAGATGCCAGAGTTCAGCAGCATGGTGAACAAAAAGGCCAGCGCAAAGACCGCCGCCCCGCCAACCGCCAGCACGAACAGCATATTGCGCACCGCCCGCCAAAAGATCGGGTCGCCCCACAGCCGGATGTAATTGCGCCATCCGACCCAGACCGGATCATCGCCGAACCCGCTGGTGGAATAAAAGCTTAACTGGAATGCCTGTATGGCGGGCAGGATCATCAGCCCCACATACAGCACCAGGGCAGGTGCCAGAAATACAAGGATCATGCGGCGACGGATCATGCGGCGCCCCTTTATGCGATACGAAACCGGACGGGTGACAGGCTGGCCGGAACCCCCGGCCAGCCAAAGGCCAGATCAGTTCTGGCTGTCCCAGTATTTCTTCGTCTCGGCCACCAGACGTTCGACGAACTGTTCCGGCGTCGTTTCGCCCAGGAACATGCGGTTATATTCCGGCTGCAACACCTGCGAGGTGAATTCCGGGTAAAGCACGTTCAGACCACCGCCATAGGGGGTCAGCGCCGTTGCCTCGGCCGCCGCCGTTTCGGCCTCGGCCAGTGCGCCGGGCCATGTCACACCGCCGCGCGTCACACCAACGCCGCCCTTTTCGGCCAGCAGGGTCTGCGCCTCGGCCCCCATCAGATAGTTCAGGAAACCCGCCGCCTCATCAGCATTGGGGGCATCTTTCAGGATCGCGATCGACACCATCGCGACCTCAAGATCGGTGGTCTTGCCCTTGCCATCGGCGACAGCCGGGAAATTGAACGCACCCCAGCCGAAATCCGGCCCGGTGGTGGCCGACAACTCGGTCGGCAACCATGATCCGACCAGCTCGCCCACGGTTTCGCCCATGGCGATGGTCTGCTGCCCGGCGGGATACTGGAACCCGCGCGCGTCCTGCGCGATACATTCAGCGTCCCAAAGCTGACGCCCGGCCTTTGCTGCCTCAAGCACGGCGGGGTCGTTCCACCCCTCGCCGGATTTGTCGGCAAAGGCCGCCAGCATCGCATCCGCGCCATTCCTGCGCGCCAGATAATGCGAGAAATAGGCCGCGTTATAAAAGGCGACATTGCCTTCGATTACCAGCAGATGCGTATCCGCCGCGCGCGCGGCACCGCACAGCGCGATCAGATCGTCCCATGTCGCGGGCGGAGCGCCGATTTCGGCCAGCGCCTCTTTGTCATACCAGAAATTGACGGTGTTATAGATATAGGGAAGCTGGGCGATCGTGTCGCCCTGCCCATACAGGGACAGCACGCCGGGCAGCAGCGCCGCCTTGACCTCATCCGTCAGATCGCCCGAGAGGTCGCGTAACTGATCCTGCAATTGCAGACCGCCCGCCAGTTGGTCACTGTCCTGATCCATCAGATCGACCGGCGTGCGCGCGGCCAGTGCCTGACGCAGCTTGGTCTGGTTCTGGCGACCGTTCCACACGACGTTAAAGGTCGTGTCCGGGTTGGCGGCAGTATAGTTCGCCATGATCTCTTTCAGCGCCTCGGCCTGCGGTTCGTTTTCGTTCCACATCGACCAATAGACCAGTTCCCCCGCCGATACGGGCAGCGCGGCCCCGGCAACGGTCAGGGCCAGCACGGCGGCGCCATTCTTCAGCACGGATGATGTCATGTTTACCTCCCGACAGGCGGCGCTTGGGCCGCTTCTAATAAAACTACAGTGGAATGAAGTTTTACTACATGTCAACGATTCCGTGACAATCTGGTAAACAAAACCTCCGCGGCCCGAGGCACATCAGCCCGGCACCAGCCCGGCGGCGCGGAACGCTGCCCCGTGCCGGGTGGTGTCAGCAGGGATCACGCCTTTCCCCGGCGGCCGGAACCGGCGCCAGTGGCGGGGCGATACCGTATTGCGGTCAGGCAATTGCGCCGGTCAGCCCGGCTCTGCGGTGACAACCGCCTGCGCCGCCGGGAATTGCGCCAGCTCGGCCCGGATGCGGATCTCGCCCGGATCGCCGGTCAGGCGCAGCCACATGCCGGTGGTGCCCCCCTGCAAGGGCCGCAACTCGGGGCCGATCAGCCGGGCCGGGCCGTCGATCGCAACCCGGACCGAGCCGGCCAGAAACGGCAGCCGGTTGCCGACCTGATCCAGCGCCCGCAGGATCACGCGCAGGTCGGTATCGGCCGCCGCAGGCAGGCGGTCGGCATCCGGCGCAATTTCCAGCCGGGTGGGCAGCGGGTCGGCCACATATTCTCGTCGGATGACGGGCTGGCCGTCCAGCCAGCCGGTTATCGTGCCGGGATGCCATGCCATGCCCCACAGGCCCAGTTCCTCGGCGCTCAGATGGCGATGGTCGATGATGACCGGAGGGTGCGGCAGATGCGGGAACCGTTCCCGGTCTGGCCCGACGCGACGCCTGATCCCCAGACAGTCGAATTCGATCTCGTCGCAATTGGTCAGCACGATCAGCGGCAGGATGCCGCCAAAGTTACGCTCGCCCCGCGCCCAAAAGGTAACGGGCTGCATCACCACACCCTGCGACGGCGGCTTTTGGCTGGCATAGGCAAAGGCGGCGAATTTCGGTTCCCGCCACATATCCATGACGCCGTGATGGCAGATACGGTCGCCCGCGCCGAAATCCTTGTGGGTGTTGTAATCGAACATGCACCAGCCCACGCTGCCCGCAATCGCCGGATCGCCATAGGCGGCGTTCATCACCTCAAGATGGCGGATCACATGTTCCATCTGCCGCAGTTCCGGGTCGCCCGCCTTGGTGGGGAACATATGGCCGTTGAACTCGGTCACGATATAGGGAACGGCGCGGGACAGGCCCGTCACCTCGGGGACCGGGCGCAGCGCGGTGCGGGGGCGGTTCACGCCGGGCAGCTCGGATTCGTCCAGCACGAAATCGTTCATCGCATAGACATCCTCCAGCAACTCGCTGTCGGTGATGCAGCGCACGCCGGTGGTGGCCCGCGTCGGGTCCAATTGCCGCGCAAGAGCGTTGGTCCGGGCATAAAGCCCGTGGCAATCGGGGCTTTCGTTGATCCGCACCCCCCAGACGATGATCGAGGGGTGGTTGCGGTCGCGGCGGATCATCGCCCCGGTATTGGCCAGCGCGGCATCCTGCCACTCGGGGCCGCCGATATGCTGCCAGCCGGGGATCTCGTTAAACACCATCAGCCCGATTTCGTCGCAGCGGTCCAGAAACCACGGGCTGGGCGGATAGTGCGAGCTGCGCACCAGATTGCAGCCAAGGTCAAAGCGCACGATTTCAGCGTCGCGTTCCTGCGCATGACGCCCCGCCGCATAGCCGGCATGAGGAAACGCCTGATGCCGGTTCAGCCCGCGCAACTGCACCCGCTGCCCGTTCAGGAAAAACCCCTCGGGCCGCCATTCGGCGCTGCGAAAGCCAAAGCGTTGGGTGATCCGGTCGCCGCTGTCGGGCAGGCTGACATCCAGCGAATACAGCGCCGGGTTGTCGGGCGACCACAGGGCGATGCCGCGCAGCCCGGTCATCGGCGCGCCGTCGCTGCGGGCAATTTCCGCGCCATCAGGCCCGCGCAGCACCGCCAGCAGCGGGCCGGGGGCGGACAGGTCGGCGTCAAAGACCACGGTCCTGGCATCCGCCAGCGGGTCGGGGGTCAGCACCCGCACGTCGCGGATATGCCGCGCGGGCAGCACCCGCAGCCATACATCGCGGTAAATCCCGGCATAGGTCAGATAGTCGATCTGCCCGCCAAAGGGCGGAATCGCAGGGTTTTCCGATCCGTCGATGCGAACGGTTATCAGGTTGTCATCGGCCAGATGCGGCGTCAGGTCCGCCGTGAACGGGGTATAGCCGTCAGGATGCGCCACCACCTGCACCCCGTTGACCCACACCACGGCATCGGCCATCGCGCCGTCAAACTGCATCTCGACCCGGCACCCGTCCCAATCGCCGCGCCGCAGGCGGCGCTGATAGGTGAAGGGGCGCTGATAGCAGGTCTCGTCGAAATAGCTTTGCGGCAGATCGACGGCATTATGGGGCAAGGAAACCGCCGCCCCCGTCATCGGGGCGGCACGCCACGCCGGGTCGAAGCCTTGGGCAAAGATCCAGTCGTCGTTCAGGCGGATGATCTGACGCATGACAAGATTACCACTCTGCAAAGCTGCCGTCGGCGTGGCGCCAGACGGGGTTGCGCCAGCGATGGCCCTTGGCGGCGGCGGCGCGCACCTTGTCTTCGTTGACGGTGATGCCAAGCCCCGGTCCCTGCGGGATGGCCACAAAACCCTGCGCATAATCGAACACGCCCGGATCGGTCAGGTAATCCAGCAGATCGGACCCCTGATTATAGTGGATGCCCAGCGATTGTTCCTGAATGAAGGCGTTATAGCACACCGCATCCAGTTGCAGGTTCGCCGCCAGCGCGATGGGGCCAAGCGGGCAATGCAGCGCCAGCGCCACATCATGGGATTCCGCCATCGCCGCGATACGATAGGTTTCGGTGATCCCGCCCGCGTGGCTGGGGTCGGGCTGGATGATGTCCACATAGCCCCCCGTCAGAATGTCGCGGAAATCCCAGCGGGAAAACAGCCTCTCGCCAAGGGCGATCGGGGTGGCGCTGTGGTTGGCGATCTCGCGCAGGGCCTCGGCATGTTCGGACAGCACGGGTTCTTCGATGAACATCAGCCGGAACGGTTCCAGTTCGCGCGCCAGCACCTTGGCCATGGGGCGGTGGACGCGGCCGTGAAAGTCGATGCCGATGCCGAAATCCGGTCCCATCTCGTCGCGGATGGCCTGCACCCGTTCCAGCACCTGATCCACCTTGGCATGGCTGTCGATGAACTGCATTTCCTCGGTGCCGTTCATCTTGACGGCGGTAAAGCCGCGCTCGGCGCAGTCGCGGGCCATGCGCGCGGTATCGCCGGGGCGGTCGCCGCCGATCCAGCTGTAAACGCGGATACGGTCGCGCTGCTGCCCGCCCAGCAGGCTGTGAACCGGCACGCCCAGAGCCTTGCCCTTGATGTCCCACAGCGCCTGGTCGATCCCGGCGATGGCCGACATGTGGATGCCGCCGCCGCGATAGAAACCGGCGCGATACATGACCGTCCAGTGATCCTGAATCAGCCCCGGATCGCGCCCGATCAGATAGTCTGACAGCTCGTCCACGCAGGCGGCCACGGTGGCGGCGCGCCCCTCCAGCACGGGTTCGCCCCAGCCGCTGATGCCCTCGTCAGTGCTGATTTTCACAAAGCACCAGCGCGGCGGAACGATAAAGGTTTCAATCGCGGTGATTTTCATCGCATTCCCCGGTTAGCGCAGCCGCTGGCCGCTGGTGGCGTCAAAGAAAAAGGCAGAGGCCGGGTCAAAATCCAGACCGACCAGCCCGCCGCCCGCGGGATCAAGCCGACGGTCGGTTTCCACGATCAGCTTTTCCCCCGATGGCGCGCTGACATGGGCATAGGTGACGCCGCCCAGATTTTCGGCCATATCGACGCGAAAGCCGTCCCCCTCGGTCAGGCGCAGCGCATTGGGGCGCAGGCCGATCTCGACGTCGCGCCCCTCGGGCAAAGGTGCAGCGACGGGGGCCGCGGCGACCGGACCAAAGGCGCCGGTCTGCACCTGCCCACCCCGCACCTGCCCGCGCACAAAGTTCATCGCGGGCGAGCCGATGAACCCCGCCACAAAGCGGTTGTCGGGGTCGTCATACAGATCCATCGGCGCGCCGACCTGTTCGATCCGCCCCGCGCGCAGCACCACGATCTTGTCGGCCATGGTCATCGCCTCGACCTGATCGTGGGTGACATAGATCATCGTGGCCGCGATCTCGCGGTGCAGTCGGGCAATTTCGGCGCGCATCTCGACGCGCAATTCGGCATCCAGATTGGACAGCGGCTCGTCGAACAGAAAGACCTTTGGCCCGCGCACGATGGCCCGGCCAATCGCCACGCGCTGCCGCTGCCCGCCGGACAGGGCGGCGGGCTTGCGATCCAGCAGCGGGTCCAGTTTCAGGATACGGGCGGCCTCGGCCACCTTGGCGGCGATCTGGGCGCGGGGATGGCCGTTCATCTTCAGGCCAAAGCCCATGTTCTGCCGCACGGTCATATGCGGATACAGGGCATAGGTCTGAAACACCATCGCCACGCCCCGGTCGGCGGGGTCGGCATGGGTCACATCGTCGCCGCCGATGCTGATCTGGCCATCGGTGGTTTCCTCAAGCCCCGCGATCATCCGCAGCAGCGTGGATTTGCCGCAACCCGAGGGGCCGACAAAGACGCAGAATTCGCCCTGCCCCACCTGCAAATCAACGCCGTGGACCACCCGGTGCTGACCGAAATCCTTGGTAACGCGGGCTAGCTGAACGCCGGACATGGGAACCTCATACTTGCCGTTCGGGAAAGCGCCACGCCCCGGCGATCTCGCCGATGTCGCGGGCGGCGGCGATCACGGGACCGGCCAGCGCCAGCAGGCCGGAACGCGACGTGGTGGCGGTCGTCGTCGTCACCGACAGCGCGCCCAGCATCCGCCCGCTGCCCGACAGGATCGGCGCGGCGATGCAGGCGATACCCGCCTCGTGTTCCTGATCGTCCAGCGCATAGCCGCGTTCACGGATGCGGGCCAGATCGGCGCGCAGGTCGTCGGGCGTGGTCAGCGTGTTGGGGGTGTGCCGGTGAAACGACTGACGGCTGATCGCTTCGGCCAGCCGGTCATCGGGCAGATAAGCCAGCATCGCCTTGCCGACGCCGGTGCAATAGGCCGGGCCAACCTTGCCCGACTGGGAAAACATCTCGACCGGCTGCGCGGCGTTGCGTTTATCGACATACAGCACCGCGCCATTATCCAGCTGCGCCAGATGCACGGTCTGCCCCAGATCGTCGGCCAGCCGGTCCAGCACATCGCGCGCAAGCGGCGCAAGGCTGGAACAGGCCCAGGCCGCATGGGCCAGCCGCACCAGCCGGATACCGGGGGCATAGGTCTGCCGGTCTTCGTCAAAGAACAGCATGTCCTGCCGCGTCAGCACCTGCAAAAAGCGATACAGCGTCGCCTTGGGCAGCCCGGATGGCGGCAGCAGTTCGGCAAAGCGCACGGGGCGGTCGAATTCCGCGACCAGATCCAGCACGGCCAGCGCGCGCCCCACTGTTCCATCCGAATGCGCCTGCCCGCCTGCCGTCACCCTGCCTCTCCTGCGTTGTTGTTGACAGGCTAGGTGATTCGCGGCACAGTTTCAATATTCAAAACTAGGTTTCAGCATATGAAACCAAATGGGAGGAGAAACGGACCATGGTCCCACGGAAACACGGGCTAATTCTGGCGCTGCTGCTGGCAACCGCTGTCCCGGCCCTGGCGCAGCAACGGACGTTGGTAATCAACCACGACGCATCCGACCCCGCGCCCAAGGCCGCCTTTGACGAACTGATCGCCGCGTTCGAGGCGGAATACCCCGACATCAAGGTGCAGGTGAACCTGTTCGACCATGAAGGGTATAAAACCGCGATCCGCAACTTTCTGACCGCCGACGCGCCCGATCTGGCCAACTGGTATGCGGGCAACCGCATGGCCCCCTTTGTGCAGGCCGGGCAGTTTCAGGATGTTTCAGACGTGTGGGAGGAACACGGCCTGAAAGACGCTCTGGCACCGGCCCTGTCGTCCATGACCATCGACGGCAAGCAATGGGGCATCCCCTATACCTATTACCAGTGGGGCATCTATTATAACGCCGATGTTTACAAACAGGTCGGCGTGGACCCGGATGCGATCAGCACATGGGATGATTTCATCGCCGCCTGCGAACAGTTCAAGGCCGCGAACATCGACTGCCTGACCACCGGCACCCGCGCTTTGTGGCCGGCGGCGGGGATCTTTGACTATCTGTCGCTGCGCACCAATGGCTATGACTGGCATATGCAGCTGACCAATGGCGAAATCCCGTGGACGGATGACGCCGTGCGCGCGGTCTTTGCCGAATGGGCCAAGGTCGTGCCCTATACCAGCGCCAATCACGCGGCGGTCGATTGGCAGGACGCGGTGTCAAACATCGTGCAGGGCCGGGCGGCGAATTTCGTCATGGGCAACTTTGCCGTGGCGGCGTTCAAGGATGGCGGGATGACGAATGACAATCTGGGCTTTATGCCCTTCCCGACGATCAACCCCGACATCGCCCGCGCCGAAGAGGCCCCGACCGACAGCATCCACATCCCCGCCGGTGCCAGAAACGTGCAGGATGCCAAGCTGTTCCTGGCCTTCATGGCCCGCCCCGAGATACAGACGCAGATGAACAAGACGCTGGGGCAACTGCCGATCAACGTCAACGCCGAGGTGGATGACGACCCCTTCCTGATCGAAGGGTTCGATCTGCTGTCCACCGCCGATGGCGGCATCGCCCAGTTCTTTGACCGCGACGCGCCTGCTGAAATGGCCAAGGCCGGGATGGAAGGCTTTCAGGAATTCATGGTCCGCCCCGAACGTCTGGACGCCATCCTTGAACGGCTGGAACGGATGCGCAGCCGCGTTTACGCCAACTGAGCCAAACCGGGCGGGCCGTGCCGCGGCCCGCCCCCCTGCCCGCCCCTGCCCGACGAACCGGAGCTGCCATGACAGCCACCCCCACCCTGCCGCACCGCACGCCCCGCCGCCGCCGCAAGATCAGCCGCAGCCTGACCCCGTGGCTGTTTCTGGCCCCCGGCATGGCGATGTTCGCGGTCTATGTCGTGATCCCGATTTTTCAGTCGTTCTGGATTTCCCTGCATGACTGGAACGGCCTTGGCGACATGCGCTGGATCGGGCTGGCGAATTATCAGGAACTGTGGTGGGACGAGGCATTCTATACCAGCCTGAAAAACAACATCCTGTGGCTGGTGCTGTATATGCTGGCCGTGCCGGCCGGGCTGGCCATCGCGCTGTTTCTGAACCAGACCGTGCGCGGGATGCGCATCTACAAATCGCTGTTCTTCTTTCCCTTCGTCATCAGTCAGGTTGTGGTCGGGCTGATGTTCGCGTGGTTCTATGCCCCCGGTTTCGGCCTGCTTTACAACCTGATCGAGTGGTTCAGCGGGCGCGGCATCGCCATTCTGGCCGATGAACGATACGTCACCTATGGCATCATCGCGGCGGGGCTGTGGCCGCAGATCGCCTATTGCATGATCCTGTATCTGACCGGCCTGAACGCCGTCGCCACCGACCAGATCGAGGCCGCACGGCTGGACGGCGCGCGCGGCTGGCGGATGCTGTGGCATGTGGTGCTGCCGCAACTGCGGCCCGCGACCTTTATCGCCGTGGTCGTCACGGTCATCGGCGCGCTGCGGTCGTTCGATCTGGTGTCGATCATGACCTCGGGCGGGCCGTTCGGGTCGTCTCGGGTGCTGTCTTATTACATGTATGAACAGGCGCTGTCGGAATATGGCTATCGCATGGGATATGGCGCCGCGATCGCGGTGGTGCTGTTCGCGATCATGATGATCTTCATCTCGGGCTTCATCTGGAAGATGTGGCGCGACGAAAAGGGGCAATAGGCCATGTTTCCGCGTCCCGTTCAAACCATGTCCCCCTCGGCCCAGCGGCTATACAAGGTGGCGCTGCCGGTGATGCTGATCCTGTGGCTGCTGCCCCTGCTGGGGGTGGCGATGACCTCGCTGCGGCCCTCGGGTGATCTGGCGGCGGGGAATTATTTCGGAATGCCCTCGCGCATCGCGGTCGAGAATTATGCCGATGTGTTCCGCAATTCGCCCTTTGCCAATTACCTGCTGAACAGCTTCAAGGTGACGATCCCCACCGTGATCGGCGCGGTCGCCCTGTCCTGCATGACGGGCTTTGCGCTGGCGGTGTATCGGTTCCGCCTGTCGATGCTGGTGTTTTTCATGTTTGTCGCCGGCAATTTCGTGCCGTTCCAGATTCTGATGGTGCCGGTGCGCGACCTGACGGTGAACATGGGGCTTTACAACACCATCACCGGGCTGGCGCTGTTTCATATCGCCTTTCAGACCGGGTTCTGCACCCTGTTCATGCGCAACTTCATCAAGGCCCTGCCCCGCGAACTGATCGAGGCCGCGCGGGTCGAGGGCGTGCGCGAATGGCAGATTTTCCTGTTCGTCGTGCTGCCGCTGGTGCGCCCGGCCATCGCGGCGCTGGCGGTGCTGGTGTTCACCTTCATCTGGAACGATTATTTCTGGGCGATGGTGCTGACGCAGGGCGCGGGCACGCAGCCGATCACCGCCGGGCTGAACAGCCTGAACGGGCAATGGATCGCGGCGTGGCATCTGGTTTCCGCCGGCTCGATCCTGGCCGCGCTGCCGCCGGTTCTGATGTTCTTTCTGATGCAGCGCCATTTCATCGCCGGGCTGACGTTCGGGGCCGTCAAATGAGCCTGTGGCGCATCGACAGCGGGCCGCAAACGCTGGTGCTGGCATCCGATGGCGGGCTGGCGCGCTGCTGTTACTGGGGGCCGCCCCTGCCTCAGGACGAGGATCTGGCCGCCCTCAGCGCCGCCGCCGATGGCGGGGTCAGCGGCGGGATGCTGGACGAATTGCCGCCGCTGTCGCTGTGCCCCGAGGCACGGCGCAGCTTTCCCGGCCAGCCGGGGCTGGTGGCCTTTGATGAAACCGGCCCACTCGAACCCGACTGGCGGCTGACCGACGCGGCGCGGCAGGGCGATGCGCTGCACCTGATCCATCAGGCCGAGGGGCTGACGCTGGAATTTCGTCTGACCCCGCGCCCGCACGGGCTGATCGCGCTCACCGCTCATCTGCGCAGCGAACGCCTGCTGAACCTGCATTATCTGTCCGTCACCCTGCCCGTGCCCGCGCCGCTGGACCAGATCACCACCCTGACCGGCCGCTGGCTGCGCGAGTTTCAGCCCCTGACCATGCCCCTGCGCGGCACGCAGATGACCGATGCGCGCACTGGCCGGTCGGGGCATGAGCATGTGCCGCATGTGATCCTGTCAGCCCCCGGCACCACCAACACCAGCGGCACGGCCCATGCGCTGCACTATGCGTGGTCGGGCGGGCATCGCATGGTTGCGGCAGAGCTGCCAGACGGGCGGCGGATGATCCAGATCGGCGATGTGTCGGGCGGGGCGCGTCTGCCCGCGACCGCCTTTGACAGCGCCGAAATCTGGCTGATGCGCGGGGATCAGGGGCTGAACAGCATCAACATCCCGATGCAGCGCAGCATCCGCGACCGCCTGCCCCCCGCGCGCCAGCCGCGCCCGGTGCATTACAACAGCTGGGAGGCGATCTATTTCCGCCACGACCCCGCCGAACTGGCCGAAATCGCCCGCCGCGCCGCCGATCTGGGGGCCGAGCGTTTCGTGCTGGATGACGGCTGGTTCGGGCAGCGCGATGACGACACCACATCCCTGGGCGACTGGCAGATCAATCCGGCGAAATACCCGCAGGGCTTTGCCCCGCTGATCGAACAGCTTCACGCCCTCGGGCTTGGCTTTGGCCTGTGGGTCGAACCGGAAATGATCTCTGAAGACAGCGATCTTTTCCGCGCGCACCCGGACTGGGTGCTTGGCCCCGCCAGCCAGATCAGGGGGCGCAACCAGTTTCATCTGGATATGGCGCGGCAGGACGTGCGCGCCCATCTGTTCGCCCGGCTTGATGCGCTGCTGCGCAACTGGCCGATCGAGTATCTGAAATGGGATCACAACCGCCTGCCGCCCTTTCCCGACACGGCGCAGACACGCGGAACCTATGCCCTGATGGATCGCCTGCGCGCCGCCCATCCGGGGGTGGAAATCGAAAGCTGCGCCTCGGGCGGGGGGCGGATCGACGGCGGCATCATGGCGCGCTGCGCCCGGCTGTGGCTGTCCGACAGCAACGATGCGGCCGAGCGGCTGCGCATCCAGCATCACGCCGCCTTTCTGCCCGCCTGCGCCACCGGCAGCCATGTCGGTCCGCGCGCCTGCCATTCCTCGGGGCGGGTTCTGCCGGTGGCCTTTCGCGGCTGGGTGGCGGCGCAACGGCACATGGGGTTCGAAATGGACCCGCGCGAACTGACCGAGGACGAAGCCGCCACCCTGCGCCGCATCACCGCATGGTGGAAGGCGAACCGTGACTGGATGCTGGCGGGCGACATCTGGCGGCTGGACAGCGCGCCGGACACTCTGGCCGAGGTTCAGATCGCGGCCGATGGCGCGCGCTTTGTCGCCTTTGCCGCCGGCCTGACGACCGCCGCGCCGATCCTGCCTGCGCCGCTGCGGCTGACCGGGCTGATCCCCGACGCCCGCTATCGCCTGACCATGATCGAACGCCCGCCCGGCCACCATCGCGCCCGAACGGCGATCTGCGACGGGCCGGTCACACTGTCGGGGGCGGCGCTGATGGCGCAGGGGGTTGCCCTGCCGCCCGCCTTTCCCCAGACCATCGCCGTCATAGAAGGACAGCGCCTATGACCGATCACACCGACCACCGCATCAACTGGATCGCCGCCGATTGGGGCACGACGAACCTGCGTGTCTGGGCGATGGCGGGGGCGCGGATCGTGGACAGCCGCCGCTCGGATCAGGGGATGGGTGTGCTGCGCCCCGGCGATTTCGCGGCTGTGCTGGCCGATATGACCCAGGGCTGGCCCGCGGCGGTGCCGGTGATCGCCTGCGGCATGGTCGGATCGCGTCAGGGCTGGGTCGAGGCCCCCTATGTGCCCGTCCCCTGCCCCGCCACGCCCCGGCTGGTGCGGGTGCCGGGCGATCCGGGCGGGCGGGCGGTCAGCATCGTCTGCGGCGTGCGCCAAGACAGCCCCGCCGATGTGATGCGCGGCGAGGAAACCCAGATCGCGGGGCTTTTGGCGCGCAAGCCCGATTTCGACGGCATCGCCTGCCTGCCCGGCACGCATACCAAATGGGTGCGCATCTCTGCCGGGGAAATCTGCAACTTCAAGACCTTCATGACCGGCGAGCTGTTCGGCCTGCTGGCCGGGCAGTCGGTGCTGCGCCACTCGGTCGGGGATGATACCGACATGCCGGGCTTTGACGCGGCGGTGTCGGATGCGATGGCGCGGCCTGCGGCGGGCTATGCCGGGCTGTTCCAGATCCGGGCGGAAATGCTGCTGACCGGGCTGGACCCGGCCTTGGCGCGGGCGCGTCTGTCGGGCACGCTGATCGGCTGGGAACTGGCCGCCGCCCGCCCGTGGTGGCTGGGCTGCGATGTGACGGTGATCGGCGCGGACGGCCTGTCGGACCTTTATGCCCGCGCGTTGCAGGCGCAGGGCGTCCCCGTCAGCATCCTGCCCGCGCAGGATGCCACGCTGACCGGGCTTTTCACCGCCTTTGCACAAGGAACCCCCGCATGAGCCGCCCTCTGATCGCCATCCTGCGCGGCCTGACCCCGCCCGAGGCCCCCGCCATCGCCGCCGCCCTGATCGGCGCAGGCATCACCCGGATCGAGGTGCCGCTGAACTCGCCCGAGCCGCTGACCAGCATCGCCACGCTGGCGCGCGATTTCGGGGATCAGGCGCTGATCGGGGCGGGCACGGTGCTGACGCCCGCTCAGGCCCGGCAGGTGGCCGGGGCGGGGGGGCGGATGGTGTTGTCGCCCAATTACGACCCCGCCGTTATCGCCGCCACCCGCGCCGCCGGGATGGACAGCTTTCCCGGCGTGATGACCCCGACCGAAGCCTTTGGCGCGCTGGCCGCAGGCGCAACGGGGCTAAAGCTGTTTCCGGGCGAGCTGATCGGTCCGGCCGGCCTGCGCGCGCTGCGCCCCGTCCTGCCGGCCGGCACCGGGCTGTGGGCGGTTGGCGGCGTTTCGGCGGCCAATATGGCAGAGTGGCGGGCGGCAGGGGCCACGGGCTTTGGCATCGGATCGTCGCTTTACCGGCCCGGCGATACAGCGCAGACCGTCGCCGCCAAGGCAGCCGCCATCGTCGCCGCATGGGATCAGACCGCCGCCTGACGCGCCTGACGCAGCAGGGGCAAAGACCAGCGCAAAGGCAGGCTACAGGATCACCTGATGTTCGGCCTGCCCCTGCGCGACGCCGGGCGCCATGAAGGTCTGCCCGGCTGCGGGGCTGGCGGCACGGGCGGCGGCATCCATCCCTTGCAGCGCGGTGGTGCAAAACAGCGTATCGCCGCCAAAGGCAGGGCAAGAGGTATGCGGCGCATCAAACGCCGCCACCCGCACCCGCCCGCCGTCGGGCGCATAGGCCGCCACCCGCGCCGCGCCCCATTCGGCCAGCCACATCAAGCCCTGCGCATCCACCACCGCGCCATCCGGGTTCAGCCCCTCGGGGGACAGGTCCAGATAAAGCTCTGGCGTGCCGCTGGGCCAGCCTTGCGCATCCAGCCGCACCCGCATGACCCGGCTGGTCACGGTGTCGGTGAAATGCGCGGTTCGGCCATCGGGGCTGAAACAGATCGCGTTCGGGATGGTCAGGCCGGGATAGAGACAGCGCAATTCGCCACGATACCAGCGATAGATCGCCCCCGCCCCGGCCTGGGCATTCTTGCCCATGGTGCTGATCCAGAACCCGCCCTGCGGATCGGCGCGGCCATCGTTGGATCGGGTCACGGGATTGTCCCCCTCCAGATCGGTCAGCGGCGTGGCCGTTTCGCTGGTCAGATCAAACAGGAACAGGCTGCATTCATCCGCAACCAGCAGCACGTCACGGCTGACCCAGCCCGCCGCCGACACCATCCGGGCAAAGCGCCATTCGCGCGCAGCATCGTCGCGCGACAGCATCCGCTGGCCGGTGATGTCGAACCAGAACAACTGATCGCGCAGCGGATGCCACAGCGGGCCTTCGCCCAGTTCGCAGGGGCGCGGATCAAAGATCATCCCGTCACCACCACGCCGCCATCAATGACCAGCGCCTGCCCCGTCATCGCCCTCGACGCCTGCGAGGCCAGAAACAGGCAGCCGCCGACGATATCCTGAGGTTCCAGCGAGTCTTTCAGGCATTGGCGGTCCAGATGCGCGGCCAGCCCTTCGGGCGTCACCCACATGTCCTTTTGCTTTTGCGTCAGCACCCAGCCCGGTGCCAGCGCATTGACACGGATGCGATCCGGCCCGAATTCCCGCGCCAGACTGCGGGTCAGCCCGTTGATGGCGGCATTCGACGCCGTGTAAAGCGGATAACCGGCGTTCCCCATCATATAGCTGATCGAGGAAAAGTTGATGATCGCCCCGCCGCCCGCCGCCTGCATCCCCGGCACCACGGCCTTGGCCGCAAAGACATAGGCCTTGAGGTTGATGGCGATGGACCAGTCGAAAAATGCCTCGTCCACATCGCTCAGGCTGTGCCGCTTGTCATTGGCAGCGTTGTTCACCAGCACCGTTATCGGGCCATGCGCCGCCGCCGCCGCGTCGAGCGTTGACTGCAAGGCCGCCATGTCGGTGATGTCGCAGCGCAGGAACAGCGGGCGGTTGCCGGTTGCCTGTTCCATCGCATCGCAAAATTCCCCGGCATCGCTGCGCTGACAAAAGGCCACCTTAGCGCCCTGCCGCAAAAAGCCCTCGGTCAAGGCAGCGCCGATGCCCGATCCGCCGCCGGTGACAAAGACCGAAGCCCCGTTCAGGTCGGGAAAAACTGGCAGGTTCATCAATGGCATTCCTTTCGGCTGCGGGGCGCGGCACGGACCCGCGCCACAAGGACGATCCTTCATCTTTTCAGGCACATGCGCAACAAAAACCGCTGTGACCGGGGCAGGATCAGGGGCGGATCAGCCACCCTTGGGGCGGAACGCCCTGATCCGCGCCGGGTCGGTTTCGATCCGCGCCGCGCCGATCAGGTCAAGGCAATAGGGCACCGCCGCAAAGACCGCGTTCAGGCAGGTGGCGATGGCCGCGGGCTTGCCGGGCAGCAGGATCATCAGACTGCTGTCGCGGATGCCCGCCGTCTGGCGCGACAGGATCGCCGTCGGCACCTCGGCCAAGGATGCGCGGCGCATTTCCTCGCCAAAGCCGGGCAGTTCCTTTTCCATCACATCGGCCAGCGCCTCGGGGGTTTCGTCGCGCGGGGCCGGGCCGGTGCCGCCGGTGACAAGGATCAGGTCCGCCCCGCCCTCGACCAATGCGCGCAGGGTTTCGGCCACACCGTCGCGCCCGTCGGGGATGATGTGGCGCGCAATGTCGATCGGCGAGGAGATGACCCCGCGCAGCCATTCTTCGGCGCCGGGGCCGCCCTTGTCTTCGTATTCGCCGCGCGCGGCGCGGTCGGATACGGTAACGATGGCGATGCGGGCGGGGCGCGTGGCAGAGGCGGCATGTGTCATGCCCGCATCCTGCCGCAACCGCCGCCCGATGAAAAGCCGCTTAACCGGCGAAGCGATAGCGGCGCAGCCAGTGTCCATAGGGATCGGGCAGCACATCCGCCGGACTGTCCAGCCCCAGCCGCGTGGCGGCCAGATAGGTCCAGTGCGGATCGGCCAGATGCGCCTTGCCGATCAGCACCTGATCCAGCGCGCCATCGGCCACGCAAGCCTGCGCAAAGGACGGCTCGTCAAAGCCCCAGGCCGAGGACACCAGCAGCCCGCTTTCCTGACGGATACGCTTGGCATAGGGCGCAAGGAACCCCGGCGTGCCCCACGGAATTTGCCCGTCCGCCGTGGTAAAGCCCACGCTGACGCTGAGCAGGTCCAGCCCCTCGTCCCGGAACCGGGTGGCCAGCGCGACGGATTCGGCCATCTGCGCCTCGTCCCGGCCATCGAATTCCAGCACCCCCAGACGCGCGGTCAGCGGCAGGTTTTCGGGCCAGACCTTGCGGACCTCGCGCAGCGTTTCAATCAGAAAGCGGGCGCGGTTTTCGGGGCTGCCGCCGTATTCATCGCCGCGCTGGTTGCTTTTGTCATTGTAAAAGCTCTGCGCCAGATAGCCATGGGCGAAATGCAGCTCCAGCCAGCGGAACCCGGCATCGCGGGCGCGGGTGGCGGCGGCCACGAAATCGGCGCGGACGCGGGCGATGTCATCCTGCGTCATTTCGACCGGCACCTTGCCCAGATGGCCACCAAAGGCGATGGCCGAAGGCGCGATGGTCTGCCAGCCCTTGGGCGCGTCGTTGGGAATGTGATCGTCGCCATCCCACGGGCGGTTGGCACTGGCCTTGCGCCCGGCATGAGCGATCTGGATGCCCGGCACCGCGCCATGCGCCGCGATCAGCCGCGCGATCTCGGCCAGCTTTTCGGCCTGTTCATCGTTCCAGATGCCTAGGCAATTGGGCGAGATGCGCCCCTCGGGCGACACCGCCGTCGCCTCGACCACCACGACACCGGCCCCGCCCTGCCCCAGCGCGCCGTAATGCACCCGGTGCCAGTCACTCACCAGCCCGTCTTCGGCCATATACTGACACATCGGCGGCACGGCGATGCGATTGCGGGCGGTGACGTCCTTGATCGTCAGCGGCTGAAACAAGGCGGACATGGGGATTCCTTTTGTGGCAAACAGGCGGCTTGGGGCCGCGCGCTGTCAGGTAAGACGTTTCAGCCAAGGTTCAAGCAGGGGGCCGCAGGAATACAGTTGCGCGGCCTATTGACCCGCCTATGTGGCCAGCAGAATCACCATCACCAGCCCCGCAACATACAGCAACGCGCATAAAAACTGATCGCGCCGGTATCCCGGCTGCATCATGGCAGCGGCCAGCATCGCCGGATCGGGCCATGATACATACAGCAACAGAAAATGCGTATAAGTTGCGGGTTTTCCCCGCGCTGCGCGATGTTGCTGAAAAAACGGGAAATGCCTGCGGCGGATCAGATGGCGGCACAGCGCCAACATGGCGACGTGGAACAGGATCAGGCCCAGAACCAGCGCAATCATCGCACGCCCCAGAATGGAAAACGCCCCGCCGGGATGGCGGGGCGCCGCGATCACTTCACCCGCGCGTTGCGGTTCGCCACCAGTTTCAGGCGCAGGGCGTTCAGGCGGATAAAGCCTGCCGCGTCTTTCTGGTCATAGGCGCCGGCGTCGTCCTCGAAGGTCACATGGGCTTCGCTGTAAAGCGAATGATCCGACCAGCGGCCTACGCAATTCACGCTGCCTTTATAGAGTTTCAGCCGCACGGTGCCGGTCACATGCTCCTGCGATTTGTCGATCAGGGCTTGCAGCATCTCGCGTTCGGGGCTGAACCAGAAGCCGTTATAGATCAGTTCGGCATAGCGCGGCATGATGCTGTCTTTCAGGTGGCCCGCGCCGCTGTCCAGCGTGATCTGTTCGATGCCGCGATGCGCCTCCAGCAGGATGGTGCCGCCGGGGGTTTCATAGATGCCGCGCGACTTCATGCCGACAAAGCGGTTTTCGACGAAATCCAGACGGCCGATGCCGTGACGCCCGCCATATTCGTTCAACTGCGTCAGGATCGTGGCCGGCGACATGGCCTGCCCGTTGATCGCCACCGCATCGCCGCGTTCAAACGTCACCTCGATATATTCGGGCTGATCGGGCGCATCCTCGGGGTTGACCGTGCGCTGATAGACGTAATCGGGGGCCTGCTCGGCGGGGTTTTCCAGCGCCTTGCCCTCGGACGAGGTGTGCAGCAGGTTCGCGTCCACGCTGAACGGGGCCTCGCCGCGCTTGTCCTTGGCGATGGGGATCTGGTTCTGTTCGGCAAACTCGATCAGCTTGGTGCGCGAGGTCAGATCCCATTCGCGCCAGGGCGCAATGACGCGGATCGCCGGGTCCAGCGCATAGCAGGACAGTTCGAACCGCACCTGATCGTTGCCCTTGCCGGTCGCACCATGGGCCACGGCATCGGCACCGTGTTCATGGGCAATTTCCACCAGCCGCTTGGAAATCAGCGGCCGCGCGATCGAGGTGCCCAGCAGATACAGCCCCTCATAGACCGCATTGGCGCGGAACATCGGGAAGACAAAATCGCGCACGAATTCCTCGCGCAGATCGTCGATATGGATGTTTTCCGGGCGGATGCCCAGCAGTTCCGCCTTGGCGCGCGCAGGTTCCAGTTCTTCGCCCTGCCCCAGATCGGCGGTAAAGGTAATCACCTCGCAGCCGTATTCGGTTTGCAGCCATTTCAGGATGATCGAGGTATCAAGCCCCCCCGAATAGGCCAGAACGACTTTTTTCGGCGCGTCAGTCATGCGGTTAACCCCTTGTCGAATTTTCGACGGGATAGGACGGAACGGCGATTGCCACAAGTGGGGCGGGGCAATATCAAGCGTTAAACAGCACCTTGGTGGACCTGTATGAAGGCACTGCACATCCTGCTGCATTCGTGGCGGCAAGTGACCGGCAATCTTGAGCAAGCCCTGCGCATTTCCGCGCTGCCGATCCTGGCGCAGATTTTGCTGATCCTGGCGGCATTGATTATTGGCGGAATGCCACAGGCAGGGGGATTCGGCACCTTTCTGGCTCTGGCGCTGATCTGGTTGGTGGCGACGGCGGTCATGGCGGTGAACTGGCACCGCTATGTGCTGCTGAACGAACCGCAAAGCGCCATCCCGGCGCTGCGGGGGCAACCGCTGTCCGGCTATATCCTGACCATGCTGAAAATCGCCATCCTGATGCTGCCGGCCATGTTTGCAGGGGCGATGGTCCTGGCCATGGTTATGGGCCTTGCGTGGCGTCCAGATGATGACCCGCAACTGATGCGGGTTTTGATGAGAATCTTTGGCCTGGTCGTGGCGCTGCTGTTCATGCGGCTGTCGGTCGCGCTGCCGGGTGCGGCGGTGGGGGCCGCTGCGCCGCTGAAAACCGCATGGGCCGCGACGCGCGGCACCACCGGCACCTTGCTGGTGCTGACGCTTGTTCTGTATGGCCTGCAATGGGTTGCCGAATGGGTCTTTAACACGCTGGCCTATATGGTTCTTGCTGGCGCCATGCCGGGTGCCGCGATCTTGCTGACCGTGCTGGCCGTGGCGGGGGCGTGGCTGTTCACCTTTCTGTCGCTGTCGGTCATCACCACGCTTTACGGCCACTATGTCGAGGGGCGCGATCTGCGCTGACCCTTGCCAAAGCGGCGCTTTCGCGGCATGGGCGGGGCATGGAACCCTTTGCCCCCTCTGTCCGTCAGGCCGCCGTTGCCATCCGGTCGCTGTTCGACGCCACGCCGCTGCAACGCAATGACTTTCTGTCGGCCCGCTATGGTGCCGACATCTGGCTGAAGCGCGAGGATCTGACCCCGGTGCGCAGCTATAAGCTGCGCGGGGCCTTTAACGCGATGCGCAAGCATATGAGGGGGCGCAGCGGCGCGGATGCGCATTTCGTCTGCGCCAGCGCGGGCAATCATGCGCAGGGCGTGGCCTTTGCCTGCCGCCATTTTGGCGCGCGCGGCACCATCTTCATGCCGGTGACGACGCCCCGGCAAAAGATCGACAAGACCCGCGTCTTTGGCGGCGATTGCGTGGAAATCGTGCTGACCGGCGATTACTTCGACCAGACGCTGGCCGCCGCGCAGGAGTTTTGCGCCCAGCAGGGCGCGCAGTTCCTGCCGCCCTTCGATTCCCCCGATGTGATCGAGGGGCAGGCCACCGTCGCGATGGAGATGCTGGATCAGCTGGGCCGCGCCCCCGATCTGGTGGTGCTGCCGGTCGGCGGCGGCGGGCTGTCGTCGGGGGTGTCGAAATATCTGCGTGAACAGGCCCCGGAAACCCGGCTGGCCTTTGCTGAACCTTTGGGCGGGGCCAGTCTGCAAGGCGCACTGGAAACCGGCCAGCCTGTCACCCTGCCCGCCGTGGATGGCTTTGTCGATGGCGCGGCGGTGGCCCGCATCGGCGCGCTGCCCTTTGCCGAATTGCGGCGCTTTGCCCCCTCGGACGTGCATCTGGCGCCGGAAAACCGCATCTGCATCACCATGCTGGAAATGCTGAACACCGAAGGCGTGGTGCTGGAACCTGCGGGCGCGCTGGCCATCGACGTGTTGCAGGATCTGGACGATATTCAGGGCAAGACCGTCGTCTGCGTCTGCTCCGGCGGCAATTTCGATTTCGAGCGTCTGCCCGATGTCAAGGAACGCGCGCAGCGGTTCGCCGGGCTGAAACGCTATTTCGTGCTGCGCCTGCCCCAGCGGCCCGGCGCGCTGCGTGATTTTCTGCAATTGCTGGGGCCGGATGACGATATTTCGCGGTTCGAATATCTGAAGAAATCCGCCCGCAACTTTGGGTCGATCCTGCTGGGTGTCGAAAGCACCGCGCCGGAAAACCTGACCGCGCTGACCGAACGGCTGAGTGCCGCCGGATTCGCCTTCCGCGACATCACGCTGGATGACATCCTGTCGGAACTGCTGGTCTGACCGGACGGGGCCTAGCCCATCCGCCGCACCGCAGCCATGCCCAAGGCCCGCGCGCGTTTGCGCGGGTCGGTGTCGAACAGCGCGGCAAGCTGTTCGGTCATCGCGCCGCCAAGCTGTTCTACATCGGTGATCGTCACCGCGCGGTCATAGTATCGCGTCACGTCATGGCCGATGCCGATGGCCAGCAGCTCGACCTGTTTGCGCCGTTCGACCATGGCGATCACATCGCGCAGGTGCTTTTCCAGATAGTTCGCCGGGTTCACCGACAGGGTGCTGTCATCCACCGGCGCGCCGTCGGAAATCACCATCAGGATCTTGCGCGCCTCGGTCCGCTTCACCATCCGCCGATGCGCCCATTCCAGCGCCTCGCCGTCGATGTTTTCTTTCAGCAGACCTTCCTTCATCATCAGCCCAAGGTTCGGGCGCACGCGCCGCCACGGCGCATCGGCCCCCTTATAGATGATGTGGCGCAGGTCGTTCAGGCGGCCCGGCCCGGCGGGGCGGTTCTGTTTCAGCCATTGTTCGCGCGATTGCCCGCCCTTCCACGCGCGGGTGGTAAAGCCAAGGATTTCCACCTTGACGCTGCACCGTTCCAGCGTGCGGGCCAGCACATCGGCGCAGATCGCCGCGATGCTGATCGGCCGCCCGCGCATGGAACCGGAATTGTCGATCAGCAGCGTCACCACCGTATCGCGGAACTCGGTATCCTTTTCGACCTTGAACGACAGCGGAGTCGTCGGGTTCGCCACCACCCGCGCCAGACGGCCCGCGTCCAGCACGCCTTCCTCTTTGTCGAATTCCCAACTGCGGTTCTGCTGCGCCTGCAAGCGGCGCTGCAATTTGTTGGCCAGCCGCGATACTGCCCCGCGCAGCGGTTCAAGCTGTTTGTCCAGATAGGCGCGCAGCCGTTCCAACTCGGCCGGTTCAGCCAGATCCTCGGCCCGGATTTCCTCGTCATAGGTCTGGGCAAAGACCTTGTATTCGGCGCTTGCCTCGCTGACGGGCGGGGGCAGGTCGGGCGGCATGTCGGCATCGGGCATCTCTGCCTCGTCCGCCATTTCCTCGTCCGACTGATCGTCAAGGCTGACCTGCGCCTGCCGTTCGTCCTGCTGGCGTTCCTGACTGCGTTCGGGCGATGCCTCGGCATCCTCGCCGTCGTCGGGTTCGGCGGATTGTTCTTCGCCGGTGCGGTCCTGTTGTTCGGCTTCGTCCTCGGCCTCGTCCTCGGGCTGGTCGGGGTCTTCGCCCAACTGGTCGCCATAGCCCAGATCGCTGATGACCTGTCGCGCCAGCCGGGCAAAAGCCGCCTGATCGGCCAGTGCGGCAGACAGATCGCCCAGCGTCCCCGCCGCCTGCTGTTCGACGAAGGGCCGCCACAGATCGGCGATATGCTGCGCGCCGGGCGGCAGATCGCGGCCCGTCGCCGCCTGCCGCAAAATCAGCCCCGCCGCCACCGACAGGGGCGCATCGGATGCCGCCTTGATCTGCGCCCAGCCCTTTTTATCGGCCTCGGCCCCGATTTTCGCGTCGATATTCGACAAGGCGCCGGGCATGTCGCGCGCGCCCAATGCCTCGCACCGGGCGGTTTCCATCGCCTCATACAATTCACGCGCCATCGGCCCGGCGGGGGCATAGCGGGCATGGGTGGGCGCATCATGGTGGCGCAGTTTCATCGCCAGAGCATCCGCCGTGCCCCGCGCCAGCAGGATTTCATCCCGCGTCATCCGCCGGCTGACCTGAGGCAAGCGCATCGTATCGCCCGACACGCCAGCCGGGTCGGCGGTGAAGGTGACATTCAGTTCGTGATCCTCGGCCAAGGCACGGGTGGCCTCGGTCAGGGCTTTCTTGAACGGATCGGCGGGGTTGTCGGATTTGTTCATAGCGCCTTTTTCCAATACAAACTTGCCGCTGTCGAGCCAGAGTTGCGGTTGTCATCTGGATGGCCGCAGCCAAATGCCGTTCTGCGCCACAAAAGACCGGGCCTAATGCCGGGCGGGGTCACATTTCGCGGTCAGGCTGTCGCGGCGGGCAGGCCAGTCGGCCACGGGCACAGGCTGACGATCCTTGCCATTCGCATGACCCGAGGCCGGCTGATACGCCTCGGGGTCCAGATTGTCCCACGTCAGCGTCCAATCGCCGGTCAAAAGATTCCAGTCACAGGCCAGAACACCTGCCATCACCCGATCCCGCGATGAATATGTCCAGCCTGCGAGCAGAAGATCCCCATTGCGCACAGCAAGGGTCAGCGCAGATTCCCACACATGACGACCGACAGCCGTTTGCAGCTCGTGCAGGATCAGGCTGCCATTCCCGGCCAATTCCAGTTCGGGTATCTGCCCCGCCATCACACCTGCATAGGCCAGCCCCGGAACATGCAGGATCAATTCGCCCTCGCGATGATCGGGTGCGCCCGCGAACAGGTAGAAATCGACATCAACCGGGTCTTGTTCCGAGCGAACCAGCAATGCGCGCTCGGAACCGATGTAATCCGGCGCAAGATCGGCCTGCACCGCCGACAGCACCCGCGACAGGGCATCAGGCACAGGATCAGCGGCTGCCTGCGCCAAGGTGGTTGCGGGCATGGCTGTCAGCATGGCCGCAGTGAACACGGCCGCCTGCATCACCCCGCCTTGGCCGCCGCGCTTTCCGGCAGTTCTTCGTCGAACAGGCGCTGATAGAACTCGGCCACGGTCTGGCGTTCCAGCTCGTCGCATTTGTTCAGGAAGGTCAGGCGGAAGGCGTAACCGACGTTATCGAAGATACGGGCGTTTTGCGCCCAGCTGATGACAGTGCGCGGCGACATCACCGTGGACAGGTCGCCCTGCATGAAGGCGGTGCGGGTCAGGTCGGCCAGCGTCACCATCTGGCTGATGACCTTGCGGCCCTTTTCGTTGTTATAGGTCGGCACCTTGGCCAGCACGATGGCGGCCTCGGCATCATGGGACAGATAGTTCAGCGTCGCGACCAGCGACCAGCGGTCCATCTGGCCCTGGTTGATCTGCTGGGTGCCGTGATAAAGGCCGGTGGTATCGCCCAGACCCACGGTGTTGGCGGTGGCGAACAGGCGGAAATACGGGTTCGGGGTGATGACCTCGTTCTGGTCCAGCAGGGTCAGCTTGCCGTCGGCCTCCAGCACGCGCTGAATGACGAACATCACATCGGCGCGGCCCGCGTCATATTCGTCGAAGACGATGGCGGTCGGGTTGCGCAGCGCCCAGGGCAGGATGCCTTCGTGGAACACCGTCACCTGCTTGCCATCGACCAGCTTGATCGCGTCCTTGCCGATCAGGTCGATGCGGCTGACATGGCTGTCGAGGTTGACGCGCACGCAGGGCCAGTTCAGCCGCGCCGCCACCTGTTCGATATGCGTCGACTTGCCGGTGCCGTGATAGCCCTGGATCATCACCCGGCGGTTATAGGCAAAGCCCGCAAGGATCGCCATCGTGGTGTCGGGGTCGAATTTATAGGTCGGGTCCAGTTCCGGCACGCGGTCGGTGCGTTCCGCGAAACCGCGCACTTTCATATCGCTGTCGATGCCAAAGACTTCGCGCAGGTCGATGTCCTCGGTCGGTTTCGCGTTCTGATCCAGCATCGGCTTGCCCTTTCGTCTTGGTCGCTTGCTTGATCGCGCATTCATCCGCCGACCGCAAGGTGCGGGGCGTTGCATCGCGCCGCGGCGCGCCCTAACCTGCCGCAAAGATCACAAACGGGGCAAAGAGTGCTGGAAAACCGCCGGGCAGCGGCCGAAAACCTGATCCCGCAGATCGCCAGGGGTGATCGCGGCGCGTTTGATTCGCTTTATCGGCTGACGGCGGATTGGTTGCACGCGATCTGCCTGTCGGTGCTGAATGATCGCCAAAAGGCGGAAACCGCCTTGCAGGCGGTGTTCCGGCACATCTGGGACAATGCGGGCCAGCAGGAAGCCAGCGGGCTGAGCGCGCTGGCATGGCTGGTGGCGCTGACCCGCGCGCAGGCCATGGGCGCGACCTTTGCCCCGGCCAGCGGGCAGCCGGTCAGCATCCAGCCCGGCCTGCTGCGCCAGACGCTGGCCAGCCTGCCCGTGCCGCAGGCCGCCGCGCTGATCGAGGCGGCGCAAAAGGGCCGCGCCCCGGCTGACCCGGCGCTGCTGGACGCCGCCATTCAGGCCATCGCCTCTCCGCCCGACGATCAGACCGCAGCCGAGGTTCAGGCCGCGCGCATCGCCTTGGGCCTGCCCGACGCGGCAACGGCGGCGGCTGGCGCGGATGCGGCGCGGGTGCGCGGCTGGCAGGAACGCATCGCGGTGATCGCCGGGGATGTGACGCCGGTTCTGGTGCCCGCCCGCGCGCGGCTGGGCCTTGACCGGGCCTTGGGCCACGCCCTGCCCTCGGACATGGGCGAGATCGTGATTCGCGGGCGCGGCCGCCCCTCGTCAGGCAGCGAAGGCGGTGGTGGCTGGTTCTGGATCATCCTGCTGGCCGTGCTGGTCATCGGCGCGGCGGCTATCGTGCTGTGGCCGCAGATTACGCCCTGACCCCCCTTGCGCCGCGCCGCATCCGGCGTCACTGATCGTTTTTTGAACCACGAAGGATCACCGGGATGAGCGGGCTTATCGCATTGCTGGACGACGTGGCCGCGATCTCCAAGGTCGCGGCGGCCTCAATCGACGACGTGGCCGGTCAGGCCGCCCGCGCCGGGGCCAAGGCCGCCGGGGCCGTGATCGACGATGCGGCAGTGACGCCGAAATATGTGCATGGCTTTGACGCCAGCCGCGAAATTCCCATCGTGTGGAAAATCGCCAGAGGCAGCCTGTTCAACAAGCTGGTGATCCTGACCCCGGTGGCGCTGCTGCTGTCGGTCTTTGCGCCGCAGGCGATTCCGCCGCTGCTGATGCTGGGCGGGGCCTATCTGTGCTTTGAGGGGGCGGAAAAGGTCTGGCACATGATCCAGCCCGGCCACGACCACGACAGCGAGGCCCATATCCACCCCCAAGGCGACGGCGCCGCACTGGAAGAGGCGCGGGTCGCGGGCGCGATCAAGACCGATTTCATCCTGTCGGCGGAAATCATGACCATCGCCCTGTCCACCATTCCCACCGATGACAGTGTGCTGACCAAGGCGCTGATCCTGATGATCGTCGCCATCGGCATCACCATCGCCGTTTACGGCTTTGTTGCGCTGGTGGTGAAGGCCGATGATTTCGGCGTCTGGCTGGCCACGCGCGGGCGTGGCGCGCGGGCCGCTATCGGGCGCGGCATCGTGAAATTCATGCCGGGCTTCATGAAAACGCTGACGGTTGTTGGCACGGCGGCGATGCTGTGGGTCGGCGGGCAGATCGTGGTGCATGGCCTGCACGAACTGGGCCAGCATCAGCCTTATGAGTGGGTGCATCACATGGCCGAAAGCGCCGCCCACGCCCTGCCCGCAGCCCCCGGCGCGGCGGCATGGGTGGTGACGGCGTTCTTTGACGGCATCTTTGGCCTGCTGCTGGGGCTGGCGCTGATCCCGGTCGCAACGCGGCTTATCAACCCCGCCATCGCCGCCCTGCGCGGCAAGCCCGCAGACGGCAGCGGCCACTAAGCCGGGCGGCCCCTGCCCCGGCGCTATCCCCGCAGCGGATAGCGGGCGATGTCGTGAAACCGGCCCTGATCGTCCTCGCCCGACAGGGTGACGGCATCCACGACCAGCGGCCGGGGCAGGATCGGGTCCAGCACCGGGCGCAGCGCCGCCTCGACAGTGGCGGGGACATTCGGCCCGGTCAGCGTCATGTGAAAGCGGAACGCCTCCATCACCCAAGGGTAGCCCCAGCGGTCCAGCAGGCCGCGTTCACGCGGGGGCAGCGCATCGGGGTTGCGGCGGGCGCGGTCTTGCGGGGCCAGCGGCGGGCGGTGACGATCCAGCCCGCGCACCAGCGCCGCCGCCAGATCGGTCAGCGCGCCGGGCTGCGCCCTGGGAATCAGCGCCAGAAACCCGCCGACCCGCGCCAGCACCAGATCGCCCGCATCCACCGGGGCCAGCCCCGCAGCCAGCGCCGCCAGATCATCGGCCAGCGCCGCTGCCCCGTGAACCGCCGCGAAGGGAGGCCTCAGCGTGGCATGAAACCCATAGCGGCGCGGCACCTCGGTCAGCGCCGCGATCTGCGCCGGCGACAGCCCCTCCAGCGCGGGATGATCCACCGCCCGCCCCGCCGCACTGTCCCAGCCCAGCCACGCCGCCCCGAACCGCGCCAGATCTCCGGGCACAGGCGTATGATAAACCGCAAACCGGCGATAGCCTGCCATCTTGTTCCCCTTTCGCATCCCTGCCGTGTCCCACTGCAACAAAATCGCGCAATTGTGACGCACGCCCTTGCGGTGCCCCGACACGGCCCCTAACTGACCGCGAGACCGGCACAGGATGTAACATGCGCTCGACCCTTTCCTATCTGAAATGGCCCCTTATCGTCACCTTTGCCGGTATCGGGCTGGCCGGGCTGTTGGGCTGGCAATACAGCGGCACCATGGCCGGGGCGCTGTCGTTCCTGTTCATCGCGGCGGTGCTGGCGGTGCTGGAAATCTCGCTGTCGTTCGACAATGCGATCGTGAACGCGAACAAGCTGCAACAGATGACGCCGGTCTGGCAGCGGCGGTTCCTGACATGGGGCATCCTGATCGCCGTCTTCGGGATGCGGGTTCTGTTCCCGCTGCTGATCGTGGTGATCGCGGCGCAGATCGGGCCGGTTGCGGCGATCCAACTGGCCGCCACCCAGCCCGACCGCTATGCCGAACTGATCGGTGCCGCGCATCTGCCGATTGCCGCCTTTGGCGGGGCGTTCCTGATGCTGGTCGCGCTGAACTATTTCTTTGACCAGTCCAAAGAGGTCGATTGGATCGGCGGGCTGGAACGCCGCCTGCGCGCCGCCGGGTCGATCCGCGGGATGGAGGTCGGCTTTGTGCTGTGCTGCATCCTGATCTTTGTCTGGCTGCTGCCGGTGCGCGACGAACCGACCTTCATGTTCGCGGCCATCTGGGGGATCGTCACCTATCTGGCCGTCGATGCGCTTGGCTCGGTGCTGGACCGCTGGGGCGCGCCGGGCAAAGGCGGGGCCGCGCAGGCCGGTCTGGGCGGGTTCCTGTATCTCGAAGTGCTGGACGCCAGCTTCAGCTTTGACGGCGTGATCGGGGCATTCGCGCTGACGCAGAACCTGTTCCTGATCGCCATCGGCCTGGGCATCGGCGCGATGTATGTGCGCTCGATGACGGTGATGCTGGTCGAACGCGGCACGCTGGCCGAGTTCCGCTATCTCGAACATGGCGCGTTCTGGTCGATCCTGATCCTGTCGGTCATCATGTTCGGCCAGACCATGTGGCACATCCCCGAGGCGATCACCGGCCTGCTGGGCGCCAGCTTTATCGCCATGGCCTTTGTCAGCTCGATCCTGTGGAACCGCGCCAACCCCGACAAACACCTGCCTGAAGGCCATATCAACAAACACGGCCATTACGAAGATTAAGGCCGCGCCCGGACCTTTGGGCCGTTCGGACGCGGCAGCGCGTTGGGCTGCGGGGCGTTACAGCACCTTGTCCAGCACGGCGCGCAGACGGGCAACGGTGCCGTCCACATCCTGCAACTTGTCCAGCCCGAACAGGCCAAGGCGGAAGGTCGAGAAATCGGCCCCCTCGCCCACCTGCAACGGCACCCCGGCGGCAATCTGCATCCCATGGGCGGCAAATGCCTTGCCGGATTTGATGTCAGGGTCACTGGTATAAGACACCACCACCCCCGGCGCGCCGAATCCCTGTGCCGCGACCGAGCGGATGCCACGTTCGGCCAGCATCTCGCGCACGGCATGGCCCAGACGCCATTGCGCATCACGCGCCGCATCCCAACCCATGGCGCGCGTTTCAGCCATCGCCGCGTGCAGGCCGACCAGCGCATCGGTGGGCATGGTGGCGTGATAGGCATGGCCACCATCCTCATATGCAGCCATGATCGCGCGCCATTTCTTCAGATCCAGCGCAAAGCTGTCGCTGTCGGTTTCCGCCAGCCGCTGCGCCGCCCGATCCGACAGCATCACCAGCCCGGCCGAGGGCGAGGCCGACCAGCCCTTTTGCGGGGCCGAGATCAGCACATCAACGCCGGTCGCCGCCATATCCACCCAGATCGCCCCCGAGGCAATGCAGTCCAGCACCATCAGCGCCCCCACCTCATGCGCGGCTGACGCCAGTGCGGCGATGTAATCATCCGGCAGGATCAACCCGGCCGAAGTTTCCACATGCGGGGCAAACACCACATCAGGGCGCGCATCGCGGATCTGCTGCACAACGTCCTCGACCGGGGCGGGGGCATAGGCGGGCTGCGGCTCGTTCCCGGCGGGGCGGGCCATGGCCACGGTCAGTTCCCGCGCCCAGCCGCCCGCCTCGAAAATCTGGCTCCAGCGATAGCTGAACCAGCCATTGCGC
This sequence comes from Paracoccus sp. (in: a-proteobacteria), assembly GCF_030538755.1. Lineage (GTDB taxonomy): Bacteria > Pseudomonadota > Alphaproteobacteria > Rhodobacterales > Rhodobacteraceae > Paracoccus. Next base: position 96,517 of record NZ_JAUNTJ010000004.1, read on the forward strand.
ACGATCAGCGCATGGGCATCGCGCCCGAACTGCCGCGCCACCGATTCCATCGCATAAGTGCCGCCGCCCGGAACGATGGCAACCTGATCGGCACGGTAAACCTCGCGCAGGGATGCCGACAAATCGCGCATCACCGCCTGAAACTTGTGCGACATATGGTTCAGGGAACGGTCGGTAAACACCACCGAAAATTCCAGCAAACCATCGGGGTCAACATCAGGGCGCAGGCCGGGCATGGGCGATCCTTTCACTATCCTCCGGCCCAGCCTAGCTTGCAGCCTTCTGCGGAACCAGCCCATCTTTGGTCCTTAAATATCCTCGGGGGTGACGAGGATCAGAAAAAGGTCCAGTGGACCTTTTTCCCGAGGAACGCCCGGCTTGCCGGGCCGGGGGGCGAAGCGCCCCCGGTTGCGGCCCCGCCACCCCGCCGGACCCAGCCCCCTTGCCAGCCCCCCGCCCGACACATTACCTTTGCGTCAGATCATAAACACCACAGGTTTCCATGCGCATCGGTATCCTTCAATGCGGCCAGTCGCCCGATCTGCTGAGGGCAGAGATGGGCGACTATCCCGATATGTTCACCCGGATGCTGGCCGGGCGCGGGTTTGACTTCAGCCACTACCATGTCGAGGACATGCAGTTCCCCGCCTCGGTTCACGATGCCGATGGCTGGCTGCTGACCGGATCGCGCCATGGCGCATACGAAGACCACGCCTTCATCCCTCCGCTGGAAGATTTCATCCGCAAGGCCCATGATGCGGGCGTGCCGATGGTGGGCATCTGTTTCGGCCACCAGATCATCGCGCAGGCCTTGGGCGGCACGGTTGAAAAATACGCAGGCGGCTGGGCTGTCGGCGCGCAGGATTACGACTTTGACGGCCAGCAGGTCACGCTGAACGCCTGGCATCAGGATCAGGTCACGGCCCTGCCGCCGGGGGCCACCGTCTGCGGCAGCAACGGCTTTTGCGAAAATGCGGCGCTGGTTTACGGCGACCGCGCCTTTACCGTGCAGGCCCACCCCGAATTCGAGGACCGCTTTGTTCAGGGCCTGATGCAGTTCCGCGCCAGCACCGTGCCCGACACGCTGCTGGACCGCGCCAATGCCCGCATGGATGCACCCAAATCCAGCGGCCTGATCGCCGACCGGATCGAGGCGTTCTTCAAACAGCCCCGCGCCAGCGTCCGGGGCGCGGCCTGATGTATTGCCCCGCTCATTTCGCCGAAACCCGGCCCGAAATTCTGGCGGGCCTGATTGCGGCGCATCCGCTGGGGTTGCTGATCTCGGCCACCGGGGGGCTGAGCGCAAATGCGCTGCCCTTCCAGATGAGCGGCGATGGCCTGCTGCGCGCGCATCTGGCCCGCGCCAACCCGCAACTGACCGGGCTTGACGGGGCCGAAGTGCTGGTGGTGTTTCAGGGACCGCAGGCTTACATCACCCCCGCGCTGTATCAGGCCAAGGCCGAAACCGGCAAAGTGGTGCCGACGTGGAACTATCTGATGGTGCAGGTGCGCGGCACCGCCCGGCTGCGCGATGATGCCGACTGGCTGGGCGATCAGATCGAGGCGCTGACCCGGCAGATGGAAACCGGCCTGCCCGACCCATGGGCCGTGACCGACGCGCCCGCCAGCTATATCAATGCGATGAAACGCGGCATCGTCGGGGTCGAGATCACCATCACCGACATCGCCGGCAAATGGAAAGCCAGCCAGAACCGCAGCGCCGCCGACCGCGCCAATGTGGCCGCTGCGCTGGCACACACTCATCCGGCGCTGGCCGCCGCCGCAACAGGTGACTTATGACCACGCCCGACTGGCTGAACCACGCCCCCGCCGCCGCCCGCCGCTATGTCGAGGGCAAGCGCCTGGACGAGGTGGAATGTATCGTCGCCGACATCGCCGGGGTGGCGCGCGGCAAGGCGATGCCTGCCTCCAAATTCGCGCGGCAGGAAAAATTCTATCTGCCGAACTCGATCTTTTTGCAGACCATCACCGGCGAATGGGCCGATAACCCGCAGGGCGCGTTCACCGAACCCGACATGATCCTGCGGCCCGATTTCACCACCGCCACCGCCGCGCCATGGACCGCCGATTATACGATGCAGGTCATCCATGACGTGCTGGACCAGCAGGGCCAGCCGGTCCCCATCGCACCGCGCAACGTGCTGAAACGGGTCGTCGGCCTGTATCACGAACGCGGCTGGCGCCCGGTCGTCGCCCCCGAGATGGAATTCTTTCTGGTCGCCCGCAACACCGACCCCAACCAGCCGATCATCCCTCCGATGGGCCGCACCGGGCGGCGCGCGGCGGCAAAGCAGGCCTATTCCATGTCGGCGGTCGATGAATACGGCCGCGTCATCGACGACATCTATGACTTTGCCGAGGCGCAGGGCTTTGAAATCGACGGCATCCTGCAAGAAGGCGGGGCCGGTCAGGTCGAAATCAATCTGAACCACGGCGATCCGGTCGCCTTGGCCGACGAGATTTTCTATTTCAAGCGCCTCATCCGCGAGGCCGCGCTGCGTCACGACTGTTTCGCCACCTTCATGGCCAAGCCGATCGAGGGCGAACCGGGCAGCGCCATGCACATCCATCATTCGGTGGTGGACGCGAAAACCGGCAAGAACATCTTTTCCGACGCGCAGGGCCGCGAGGCGCCGGAATTTCTGCATTTCATCGCCGGGATGCAGAAACACCTGCCCGCCGCCGTTGCCTTGCTGGCACCCTATGTGAACAGCTATCGCCGCTATGTCCCCGACTTTGCTGCGCCGATCAATCTGGAATGGGGCCGCGACAACCGCACCACCGGGCTGCGCGTGCCGATTTCCAGCCCGGAATCGCGGCGGGTGGAAAACCGGCTGGCGGGGATGGATTGCAACCCCTATCTGGGTCTGGCCGCATCGCTGGCCTGCGGCTATCTGGGGCTGACCGAGGCGGAAAACCCGCGCGCGGAATGCTTGGGCGATGCCTATATGTCGCAGGACGAACTGCCCTATAACCTTGGCGACGCGCTGGACCTGATGACCGAAAACGAGCCGATGCGCGGCGTCTTGGGCAGCGAATTTGTTGCCGTTTACGAATCGGTCAAGCGCAACGAATACAAGGAGTTCCTGCAAGTCATCAGCCCATGGGAACGTGAACATCTGCTGTTGAACGTGTGATGCGGGCCGGTCTGCGATGACGGCGGCGAGTTATTCCCAATCCACCGCCTTGGGGGCCTTGCGTTCCTGCACCGTCACCTCGTGCAGATAGCGGCGCGGGTTCCCGCACATCCAGCAGGAACAAAGCGCCAGATGATTCGCCGCTTTGGCCTTTTATCATGGGGATAGATCTTGCGCGCCCGCGCCTTCATCCGGGCCATATCAGCGCGGCGGCGGGAAAGAGACATGGCAACACCCTGACCAACAAGCCGCCCGAACAGCGGGCAGGCCGAATATAGGCCGTCTGCACCCAGATCGCGACCCCGGCCATCGTCACAACATCTTGCAAATCTTTGCCGCCATCCAGCGGGTGCGGGCTTGCGCGGCAAAGATCGCCTTGGCCGACACAACGCGCTATTCTGGGGCAGGAACGGAAACCCGTCAGGCACGGCGTAACGAAACCAAGCCTGCCTGCGGCTTTCCCGCAACATGGACCGTAGAGCAATCCGATGAACCTTCTGTTCGCCAATGACCGCGCCGGGCAATATCCGCCCAGCCTGTATGCCGAAACGCGCCTGCCCTTTGATCCGCAGCCGCCCCTGCGCGGCGAACAGCGCGCCGATGTGGCGGTGATCGGCGCGGGTTACACCGGACTGTCGGCGGCGCTGCATCTGGCGCGGGCGGGGCTGTCGGTCGCGGTGGTCGAGGCGCACCGGGTCGGATTCGGGGCTTCGGGGCGCAATGGCGGGCAGATCGGATCGGGCCAGCGGCAAGAGGTGGACTGGCTGGAGTCGCGCTATGGCCGCGACACCGCCCGTCAATTATGGGCCATGGCCGAGGACGCCAAGGCGCTGACCCGCGATCTGGCCGCGCAGGCCGGGGTGGCGGTCCATGACGGCGTGGCCCATGCCTGCCGCACAGCCGCCGAACTGCGCCACGCCCATGACATGGCCGAGCGTCTGGCCCGCGATTACGGCTATGACCGCGTTCAGCCGCTGAACCGCGAGGCATTTCGCGCGCTGGTGCCCTCGGACGCTTATATCGGCGGCGATCTGGACCGGGGGGCGGGGCATGTGCATCCGCTGAATCTGGCCATCGGCATGGCGCGGCTGGCGCAGGATGCCGGGGCGCAGATTTTTGAAGCCTCGCTGGTGCGCGACATCCGCCACGCGGCGGGCAGGCCCAGCGTGGTGCAATGCGATCACGGCCGGGTGCTGGCCGATCACGTCATTCTGGCGGGCAACGGCTATCTGGGCGGGCTGGACCGGCGGGTGGCGGCGCGGGTGATGCCGATCAACAACTTCATCGTCGCCACCGCGCCGCTGGGGGATCGCGCGGCACAGGTTCTGGCGGAACACATCGCTGTGGCCGACAGCAAGTTCGTGGTGAATTACTGGCGGCTGTCGGATGACGGGCGGCTGATCTTTGGCGGCGGCGAGAATCTGGGCTATCGCTTTCCCACCGACATCCGCGCCAAGGTGCGCCCGCATCTGCTGTCGGTTTATCCGGGGCTGGAGGATGTCGAGCTGACCCACGCCTGGGGTGGCACGCTGGCCATCACCATGAACAGGATGCCCTGCCTGATGCGCCCCGCGCCGAATACTTTGGCGGCCGGGGGGTATTCGGGCCATGGCGTCGCGATGGCCACTCTGTGCGGACGCCTGATGGCCGAGGCGGTGCGCGGGCAGGCAGCGGGCTTTGATGCCCTGGCGGCTGTCCCGGTGCCGCCGTTTCCGGGCGGCGCGCTGCTGCGCTGGCCGCTGCTGGTGGCGGGGATGAGCTGGTTTGCGCTGCGGGATCGGTTGGGGGTTTAGCGTGCCGCCCGAAGGCCGGGGGTTTCACACCCCCGGACCCCCGTGGGATATTTAGGGACCAAAGATGAGGCGGGGTTTTGGCGCCATTCATTCCGCAGTTGCGGGGGCGTGATGCCCTGCTGTGGTGGGGGCTTAGGGCAGCGGATTGGTGCGGTGCAGGCGGATTTTCAGGCCGCCGTGGTCCACGATCGGGCCGGGGGGCAGCAGCGGCAGGGCGGTGGCGCGGGCGAGGCCGGATTCGCTGGTGACGATGCCGACGCGCCAGCCCGAGAATTTGTCCAGCAGGGTTTTGCCAAGCGCGGCGTGCAGGCCGAACAGCGGGCCTTTGTTGCCGATCCGCGTGCCGTAGGGCGGGTTGACGATCACCAGACCGGGCGGGCCGTCGGGGCGTTCGAGGGCCGACACCGGGTTGGTCTGGAAATCGCACCACGCGCCCACGCCTGCGGATTGCGCGTTCTGGCTGGCGGCACGGATGGCGCCTGCGTCGCGGTCGCTGCCGTAAAAGCGCGCGGCGGGGCTGTGGGCCGGGGTCGGCTGGCGCAGCGAGGCAAGGGCTGCGGCATCGGCGGTGGCCAGTTGCTGAAAGGCGAAATCGCGCGTGCGGCCCGGTTGCAGACCGGCGGCGATTTCGGCCGCTTCGATGATGAAGGTACCCGATCCGCACATCGGGTCCAGCACCGGCTCGGCTCCGGTATAGCCGCAATCGCGCAGGAACAGCGCCGCCAGCGTTTCGCGCATCGGCGCCTTGGAAACCGCCGGCTTGTGGCCACGTTTGTGCAGGGATTCGCCGCTGGTATCGACGCTGATCGTGACCAAATCATCCTCGATCCGGGCCTTGACGGTGATCGCCTCGCCCTTTTCGACCACGGGCGCGCCCAGTTCCTCGGCTATGGCGCGGGCGATGCGCTGGCTGGCCGCGCCCGCGTGATAGATCCGCGAGGCGCGGCAGGTGGTATCGACGCGCACCGGCACATCGCGGCGCAGCACCGCGCCCCAGTCGAATTTGCGGGCGCGTTTGTCCAGTTGCGCCAGATGCAGCGCCCGGAACGATCCGATCCGCGCCAGCACCCGTGTTGCCCCGCGCAGGTTCAGGTTCGCCTGCCAGACATCGGGCCAGCCGCCGGTGATCGTGACCCCGCCCGCCACCTGCGCGGCATCGGGCCAGAAGGCCCGCGCCTCGTCCAGCAGCAAAGGTTCCAGCCCCGGCGCGCAGGCCAGAAATATCTCGAATCTGTCGTCCATGCGCCCGGTTAAGCGGAAACGGGCGTCAGGCCAAGCACTTCGGCACCGATCTGGTAACTGCGCAGCCGCGCCTGCGGGTCGAAGATATGGCCGGCAAGGATCAGTTCGTCCGGGCGATAGCGGTCGATCAGCGCGTCAAGCTGGGTGCGCACGGTGTCGGGGCCGCCCACGGCGCTGACAGCCAGCGCCGCGTTCACCGCCGCCTGATGCTGGGGCGGCACCACCGCATCCAGATCATCGACCGGCGGCGGCATCAGGCCGGGGTTGCCGCTGCGCAGCCGGTAAAAGCTGATCTGCTGGCTGGTGCGCAGCCGCGCGGCCTGTTCGTCGGTATCCGCCGCGATCAGGTTGGCGGCCAGCATGAAGCGCGGCTGATCGCCCCACGGGCCGGGCTGGAACTTTTCCCGATACAGCCGCACCGCCTGATCCAGATCGCCGGGGGCAAAGTGGCTGGCGAATGCGTAGGGCAGGCCAAGCGCCGCCGCCAGCGAGGCACCATACAGCGACGACCCCAGAATCCACACCGGCACATGCGTGCCCTGCCCCGGATGGGCCGCGACACGCGCGCCGGGCTGCGGATCGCCCAGATAGGTCAGCAGCTCGATCACGTCATCGGGGAACTGGTCGTTGCGCGCCATGCCCCGGCGCAGCGCCACCATCACCGCGCCATCGCCGCCGGGCGCGCGCCCCAGCCCGAGGTCGATGCGCGGGCCGTGCAGGGTGGCCAGCGTGCCGAACGCCTCGGCCACGGCCAGCGGCGCGTGGTTGGGCAGCATGATCCCGCCCGCACCGACGCGGATGGTTTTCGTATGCTGCGCCACATGCCCGATCAGCACCGCCGTGGCGGCGCTGGCGATACCGGCCATGTTATGATGTTCGGCCAGCCAGAAACGGTGATAGCCCCAGCCCTCGGCGGCCTGCGCCAGACGGACAGAGTTGCGGAACGACGCGGCGGGGTCAGACCCCTCGGTCACGGGGGACAGGTCAAGGATCGAGGTTTTCATCCCGCACAGATAGGCAGCCCGGCGCCGTCTTGCCAGTTCCGGGCCGCATGGCTGCCATGCGTCGAATGGCCGCTGGACAGTGCCACAACGCAGTCGCATCATGCGAACCCAGAGGAATTCGGGGGGATACATATGCTGCTTGGCCGCATGATGCACAAACACCTGCTTATCAGCAGCCTGCTGGAACATGCCGAACTGTATCACGGCGGGACCGAGATCGTTTCGGCCCGGACCGAGGGCGGGTTCGACCGCACCACCTGGGGCGAGATGGGGCAGAACGCGCGGCGTCTGGCCTCGGCCCTGCTGGCGCGGGGGCTGGAACCGGGCGACCGTATCGGCACGCTGGCATGGAACAACATGCGCCACCTGCAACTGTATTTCGGCGTTCCGGGGGCGGGGCTGGTGTGCCACACCATCAACCCGCGCCTGTCGCCCGAACAGATGGTCTTTATCATCAACGACGCCACCGACCGGATGCTGTTCATCGACGCGACCTTCGTGCCGCTGGTGGCCAAGATCCGCGACCAGTTGCCGAACCTGCGCGCCGTGGTGCTGATGGGCCCGCGCGATGAATCCGCCGCCGCCCAGATCGACGGGTTGCTGTTCCACGATGACCTGCTGGCCGAAGGCGACCCGGCCTTTCCGTGGCCCGAAATCGACGAAACCGCGCCGTCTTCGCTGTGCTATACTTCGGGGACGACCGGCAATCCCAAGGGGGTGGTCTATTCGCACCGCTCGACCCTGCTGCACGCGCTGGTCGGCAATCAGGCCGAAGGCTTTGGCATCACGGCGCGCGATACGGTGATGCCGGTGGTGCCGATGTTCCACGTCAACGCATGGGGCACGCCCTATATGGCCGCCGCCACCGGCGCGCGGCTGGTGCTGCCCGGCCCGCGGCTGGACGGCGAAAATCTGGCCCGGCTGATTCAGGCCGAGCGGGTTACGGTATCGGCGGGCGTGCCGACGATCTGGATGGGCCTGCTGGCCGGGATCGAGGCGACGGGCGCGGATGTATCCTCGATGACGCGCACGGTTGTGGGCGGATCGGCGCTGCCGCCCTCGATGCGCGCGGCCTTTCGTGACCGCCACAATATTGAGCTGATCCACGCATGGGGCATGACGGAAACCAGCCCGCTGGGGACGATGAACTTTCCGCTGGCGAAACACGACGCCCTGCCCGGCGATCAGGCCGACCTTATCCGGCAGGGTCAGGGTCGCCCGCTGCTGGGGGTGCAGTTGCGGATTCTGGGCGATGACGGCCAGCCGCTGCCGCATGACGGGCAGACGCAGGGCGAATTGCAGATCAAGGGCCACTGGATCGTGGACACCTATTTCGCGCAGGAAAAAACCGCGCTGACATGGGATGGCTGGTTCGACACCGGCGACATTGCCACCATCGACGCCGACGGTTTCATGATTATCCGCGACAGGTCCAAGGACATCATCAAATCCGGGGGCGAGTGGATTTCCACGGTCGAGCTGGAAAACATCGCCATCGCCCATCCCAAGGTCGCCAATGCCGCCGCCATCGCAGCGCGGCATCCGAAATGGGATGAACGCCCGGTGGTGATCGTGCAGCCCCGCCCGCAATCCGGGCTGGACGAGGCGGAACTGCTGGAGTTTTACAAGGGCAAGGTGCCGGGCTGGCAAATCCCCGACAAGGTAATCTTTGTCGAGACCCTGCCACTGGGTGCCACCGGCAAGGTGGTCAAGGCCGATCTGCGGGCCGAATACGGCGATGTGCTGTGGCCCGAGGAAGGGCGCGGCCTGTAAGACCGCCGCACATACCGCGCCGCCGCAGGGGCGCGACCTTGGTGCCCCTGCCCCACCCCTTCTGCCCCCATGGGCGCGGCGGGTTATTGTTCGATCACATCCAGCACGCCGGGCACGGCGCGCAGCATCTGCCGCGCGGGCGGGGTGACGGGCAGGTTGTCGGCGACCTGAATTTCCACGATCCGCCCCTCATCGGGCAGGCGCAGCAGAATCGGGCCGCGCGCGCGCGGGCTGGCGCTGACCGCCTGACCGATCTGGGCCAGCATTTCAGCCAGTTGCGGCACCACGCCCGCATCGGCGATCTCGACCGCCAGCGCACCCGCGCCCGCATCGGCGATCACCTGATCCAGCAGCGTGACGGAATTGGCCAGCATCTTGACCTCATCCCCCGATGGCTCGACCTTGACCTGCAAGACCACGTTCTGCCCCGGTTCCAGCTTGTCGCGGCTGGCGTTCAGCAGATCGGAAAACACCGTCACCTCATACAGCCCGGTGGGATCGGACAGGCTGACAAAGGCATATTGCGTGCCCTTGGCCGATTTGCGTTCCTGCCGCGCGCCGACCGTGCCGGCGATATTGGCGACCAGGGGGCCGCCCGCCGCATCGGCCACGATTTCCGCCAGAGTCTGCACCTTTTTGCGGCGCAGGGCGGGCAGGTAATCGTCCAGCGGATGCCCCGACAGGTAAAAGCCGATGGCGGTATGTTCCTCGCCCAGCTTTTCGGTCGGCAACCAGATGGCGGCGGTGGCCGGGCGCGGCGGGGGCAGATCCTCGCCGCCGCCGAACAGCGACGACTGGTTGGATGCCGCCTGTTCCTGCACCGCCGCCGACCACGCCACCAGCGCATCCAGCGATTTCAGCACCCGCGCGCGGTTCGCATCCAGCACATCGAACGCCCCGGCGCGGGCCAGCATTTCCAGCGGACGCTTGCCCACGCGCTTCATATCGACGCGGCGGGCAAAATCGGTCAGATCGGCAAAGGGCGTGTCGCCGCGCGCCTCCACGATCAGGCGCATCGCCTCTAGCCCCACGCCCTTCAGCGCGCCAAGGGCATAGTGGATGCGTCCCTCGGCCACGGTGAACCTGGGGGCCGAGCGGTTGACGCAGGGGGGCACGATCTCGATGCCCATGCGGTCCGCCTCGCGCTTGTAGATGGCCAGCTTGTCGGTCAGGTGAATATCGCAGTTCATCACCGCGGCCATGAATTCAACCGGATGGTTCGCCTTGAGCCATGCGGTCTGATAGCTGACCACCGCATAGGCCGCCGCGTGGGATTTGTTAAAACCGTAATTGGCAAACTTTTCTAAAAGGTCGAAAACTTCACCGGCCTTTTTCGCATCGACACCGTTGGCCACCGCGCCATCGACGAATTTCGGCCGTTCCTTGGCCATTTCCTCGGCGATCTTTTTGCCCATGGCGCGGCGCAGCAGGTCGGCGCCGCCAAGGCTGTAACCCGCCATCACCTGCGCGATCTGCATCACCTGTTCCTGATAGACGATGATGCCCTGCGTTTCGGCAAGGATATGGTCGATGCTGGGATGGATGGATTCCAGATCGCGCAGTCCGTTCTTGACCTCGCAATAGGTCGGGATGTTTTCCATTGGACCGGGGCGATACAGGGCGACCAGCGCCACGATGTCCTCGATACAGGTCGGGCGCATCCGCCGCAGCGCGTCCATCATGCCTGAACTTTCAACCTGAAACACCGCCACCGTGCGGGCGGATGCGAACAGGTCATAGGTCGGTTTGTCCTCTAGCGGGATGGCGTTGATCTGGTTTTCCGCCCCATCGGGCGGGTCATACAGGCGGCGGCCATCGGCGGCGACATGCAGGGGCCGCCCGCCGCCGTTAATCAGATCGACGGCGTTCTGGATCACCGTCAGGGTTTTCAGGCCCAGAAAGTCGAATTTGACCAGCCCGGCCTGTTCCACCCATTTCATGTTGAACTGCGTCGCCGGCATGTCAGAGGCCGGATCGCGATACAGCGGCACCAGCTGATCCAGCGGGCGGTCGCCGATCACCACCCCGGCGGCGTGGGTCGAGGCGTTGCGATACAGCCCCTCCAGCTTTTCGGCGTAATCCAGCAGGCGGGCGACGACTTCTTCGCGGGCGGCTTCGCGCAGGCGGGGTTCGTCGGCGCGGGCCTTGGTGATGCTGACGGGTTTCACCCCCTCGACCGGGATCATCTTGGACAGGCGATCCACCTGACCGAAGGGCATCTGCAACACCCGGCCCACATCGCGCACGGCGGCCTTGGACAGCAGCGCGCCAAAGGTGATGATCTGCCCCACCTTGTCGGCACCGTATTTCTGCTGAACATAGTGGATCACCTCTTCCCGGCGATCCATGCAAAAGTCGATGTCGAAATCCGGCATCGACACCCGTTCCGGGTTCAGGAACCGTTCGAACAGCAGGGAATAGCGCAGCGGGTCAAGGTCGGTGATGGTCAGCGCATAGGCCACCAGCGACCCGGCCCCCGACCCCCGGCCCGGCCCCACGGGGATGTCATGTTCCTTGGCCCATTTGATGAAATCGGCCACGATCAGGAAATAGCCGGGAAAGCCCATCTGTTCGATGATGCCCAGTTCAAAGGCCAGCCGCTTTTCGTATTCCTCGACCGGCACGGCATGAGGGATCACCGCCAGCCGGTCGGCCAGCCCCTGTTTGGCCTGACGGCGCAGTTCGTTCACCTCGTCATCGGCGAATCGGGGCAGGATCGGCTTGTGCCTGGCCACCGCAAAGGCGCAGCGGCGGGCGATCTCGACGGTGTTTTCCAGCGCCTCGGGCAGATCGGCGAACAGCACCGCCATTTCCTCGGGGGTTTTGAAGTAATGCTGCGGCGTCAGGCGGCGGCGGGGCTGGGGCTGATCGACATAAGCCTTTTCGGCGATGCAGATCAGCGCGTCATGCGCCTCATACATGTCGGGCTTGGGGAAATAGACGTCATTGGTGGCGACCAGCGGCAGGGCCAGATCATAGGCCAGCGCGATCAGGCCGGGTTCCGAGGCAACCTCGGCTGGCACGGGATTGCCGCCCGCGTCGTGATGGCGCTGCAATTCGACATACAGCCGCCCGGCAAAACCCGCCGCCAGCCGCTGCGCCAAGGCCCGCGCCGCATCGGCGTGACCGGCGGCGATCATCTGCCCGATGCTGCCCTCTGCCCCGCCGGTCAGCAGAATCAGCCCCTCGGCATGGGATTCCAGTTCCTCGACCGTCACATGCGCCGGTGCGCCCCCCTGCCGCAGATACAGGCAGGACGACAGCGCCATCAGGTTCAGCCAGCCCGCACGGTTCTGCGCCAGGGCCACCACCGGCCCGGCAGGCCCGCCATCGGGGGCCAGCGTGATCTGGCAACCGATGATCGGCTGCACGCCTTCGCCCACCGCCTTGACGGAAAATTCCAGCGCCGCGAACATGGCATTGCTGTCGGTCAGCGCCACGGCGGGCATCCCGGCAGCGGCGGCCAGTTTGGCCAGTTTGCCTACGGGAATGGCACCTTCCAGCAAGGAATGCTCGGAATGGCAGCGCAGGTGGATAAAGCGGGGCAGTTCGGTGGGCTGTGACATGACGGCAACCTAGGCGCGGGGCGCGATCTGTGCAATTGCCGGTCGCAGCGGTTAGGGGCTAATCTGACCGGACGGACAAACATCAGGGGGCAGGCTTGGACCAGCCGATCTTTCGCGCAGAGGGCTTGGGCAAGTCCTATCCCGGTGTCCGGGCGAATGACGACGTGTCCTTTACCGTCGCGCCCGGCGAAATCCACGCGCTGCTGGGCGAAAACGGTGCCGGGAAATCGACGCTGGTCAAGATGATCTATGGCCTTGTGCGCCCCGACGATGGCCGGATGGAGCTGGCGGGCCGCCCCCATACCCCCACCGATCCGCGCGCCGCCCGCGCCGCTGGCGTGGCCATGGTGTTCCAGCATTTCAGCCTGTTCGATGCGCTGAGCGTGGCGGAAAACGTGGCGCTTGGCATGGAAAACCCGCCGCCCCGGCGCGAACTGGCGGCGCGAATCGCGCAGGTCAGCCGCGACTTTGGCCTGCCGCTGGTGCCGGGGCGGCTGGTCGCCACGCTGTCGGCGGGCGAACGGCAGCGGGTCGAAATCATCCGCTGCCTGCTGCAAAACCCGCGCCTGCTGATTATGGACGAACCGACCAGCGTGCTGACGCCGCAGGAATCCGATCTGCTGTTTTCCACCCTGCGCAAGCTGGCCGATCGCGGCACGGCGATTCTGTATATCAGCCACAAGCTGGAAGAAATCCGCGGCCATTGCGACCGCGCCACGATCCTGCGGCACGGGCGGGTGGTCGGCTCGGTCGATCCGCGCCAGCATTCGGCGCGGGAACTGGCGGCGATGATGGTGGGCGCGGAAATGCGCCGGATCGACCGCAGCGGGCGTCAGCCGGGCGCGGATCTGCTGGCGGTGCGCGCGCTGTCGCGGCCCGCCCCCACGGCCGAGGGCACGGCCCTGCGCGACATCACCCTGACCCTTCGCGCGGGCGAGATTCTGGGCATCGGCGGCGTGGCCGGAAACGGGCAAGAGGAACTGCTGGCCGCCCTGTCGGGCGAGGTCACAGCGCGCCCCGGCACCATCATGCTGGAGGGGCGCGACCTGTCGCAAGCCGGGCCAGAGGCACGCCGCGGCGCCGGGCTGCTGGCCGCGCCGGAAGACCGGCTGGGCCATGCCGCCGTGCCCGACTTCAGCCTGACCGACAACGCCATCCTGACCGCCGCGCAGCGCCAGTCGCTGTTGCGCGGCGGGCTGATCGACCGGGGCGCGGCCCGCGCCTTTGCCGAACGGGTGATCCGCGATTTCGACGTGCGCACCCCCGGCCCCGGCACCGCCGCGCGGGCGCTGTCGGGCGGCAATCTGCAAAAATTCGTCATCGGGCGCGAGGTTCTGCAACAGCCCCGCGTGCTGGTGGTGAACCAGCCGACATGGGGCGTGGATGCCGGTGCCGCCGCCGCCGTCCGTCAGTCGCTGCTGGATCTGGCGCGCGGGGGGGCGGGCGCCATCGTCATCTCTCAGGATCTGGACGAGCTTATGGAACTGTCTGACCGCTTTTGCGCCCTGAACGAAGGCCGCCTGTCCGAACCCCGCCCGACCGAGGGGCTGACGCTGGATCAGATCGGCCTGATGCTGGGCGGGGCGCATGGCATGGCCGAGGCGCGGATATGATCCGGCTGGAACCCCGGCGCGAAGGCTCGCGCCTGTGGCAGTTCGGCGCGCCGGTCGCCGCCGTGCTGGCCACGATGCTGACCGGCGGGCTGCTGTTCGCGCTGATGGGCTTTGACCCGGTGGCGGCGATCCGCACGATCTTCTGGGACCCGCTGTTCGGCGCGGCGGCCAGCTATTCCCGGCCGCAATTGCTGATAAAGGCCGCGCCGCTGATCCTGATCGCATCGGGGCTGGCGGTCGGCTTTCGCGCCGGGATCTGGAACATCGGGGCCGAGGGGCAGTATATCATCGGCGCGATCTGCGGCGCGGCGGTGGCGCTGGCCATGTATCCCGCGCCGGGCTGGTGGATTTTCCCGGCCATGGTCATCGCGGGTGCCGCCGGGGGCTGGGCCTGGGGCATGATTCCGGCCCTGCTGAAGAACTGGTTCGGCGCATCCGAGATTCTGGTATCGCTGATGCTGGTCTATGTGGCGCAGCGGGTGGCCGCATGGATGGCCTTTGGCCCGATGAAAAACCCCGAAGGATTCGGCTTTCCCGGATCGCGCAACCTGCAACAATACCCCGCCGCCGCAAACCCGGAACTGATCGCGGGCACCGGCGCGCATTGGGGCGTGATCGCCGCCGCCATTGCCGTGCTGGCGACATGGCTGCTGATGGATCGCCACATCCGCGGGCTGCATATCCGCGCCGCCGGTCTGGCCCCGCGCGCGGCCCGCTTTGCCGGGGTCAGGCCGCAGGTGCTGGTGGCCTTTTGCCTTGGCCTGTCGGGCGCGCTGGCCGGGATGGCCGGGCTGTTCGAGGCCGCAGGCCCCGCCGGGCAGATCACCGACAAGATCGGCGTCGGCTACGGTTTTACCGCGATCATCGTCGCCTTTCTGGGGCGGCTGCATCCGGTCGGCATCCTGCTGGCCGGGCTGCTGCTGGCGCTGACCTATATCGGCGGCGAGTTGGCGCAACTGATGCTGAACCTGCCCGCCGCCAGCGTGCAGGTGTTTCAGGGGATGCTGCTGTTCTTTCTGCTGGCCTTCGACCTGCTGACCCGGTTCCGCATCCGCTGGGGGAAGGCCGCATGACCGATGCGCCCCTTCCCTCGCCGCTGAAGTTCATCGGGGCCGTGCTCTACGGGATGTTTCTCGGCTTTGCGCCGGGCATTTTTATCATGCTGGCGCTGCGGAGTTCAGTTCAGGACGCGCTGCTTATCATCGCCGGGGTCATCGTCTTTGCCCTGTTGTATCATCTGCTGGGGTGGCTCTTGGTTCTTGGACCGTTTTACGCCCTGCGCTGGCTGTGGCACCAAGCGATCGGTCGCCAACCCGAGCCTGAACCCGAATCGCCCATACGGGCGCACTGGACGCTGATCGCCGGCTTTTGGTCCGGTGTTGCACTGACTTGCCTGATGATCGCATACGGCAATCTGGGTGGATAGGATGACATCATGATGAACCTTGCCACGCTTTTGCCGATGCTGCTGGCCGCCAGCACCCCGATCCTGTTCGCCGCCCTGGGCGAGCTGGTGGCCGAACGCGCGGGCGTTCTGAACCTCGGGGTCGAGGGGATGATGATTACCGGCGCGCTGGCCGGGTTCGCCGCCGCCTATGTCACCGGGAATCCGTTCATCGGCTTTGTCGCGGCGGCGGTTGCGGGGGCGGCCGTGTCGGTGCTGTTCGGGGTGGTGACGCAATATCTGCTGGCCAATCAGGTCGCATCCGGCCTTGCGCTGACGCTGTTCGGGCTGGGTTTGGCCGCCATGTTCGGGCGCAGCTATGAAGGGGTCAAGGCGCCCGCGATGGCCGCCGGCCCGCTGGGGCTGAACTGGATGATCTGGGTCGGGCTGGCGATGGTGCCGCTGATCTGGTGGTTCCTGTCGCGCAGCCGCGCCGGGCTGATCCTGCGCGCCGTCGGCGAAAACCACGAGGCGGCGCACGGGCTGGGCTATCCGGTGCGGCGGGTGCGGATGGGCGCGATCATGTTCGGCGGCGCGATGGCCGGGATGGGCGGGGCGTTCATTTCCATCGCAACCGTGCTGCAATGGACCGAGGGCATGACGGCGGGCGCGGGCTGGATCGCGCTGGCCATCGTCGTCTTTGCGGGCTGGACGCCGCTGGGTGTGCTGGCCGGGGCGTGGCTGTTTGGCGGCGTCACCGTGCTGCAACTGCGGCTGCAAGCCGCCGGGGCCGCCGTGCCGGTGCAACTGTTGTCGATGGCCCCCTATCTTGCCACGATCATCGTGCTGGTGCTGATTTCAGCCCGGCAGAAATACAGCCGCCGCGCAGGTGGCGGCGCGCCCGCATCGCTGGGCCAGAATTTCCACGCGCTGCGATAGCGCGCCAACAGAGAGGGTAAACAACATGAAACGCAGAACCATGCTGAAATCCGGCACCATCGCCGCCGCCGTGCTGGCCATGGGCCTGCCCGCGCTGGCGCAGGACGAACCGCTGAAGGTCGGCTTTATCTATGTCGGCCCGGTGGGCGATGGCGGCTGGACCTATCAGCACGATCTGGCCCGGCAGGCGGTCGAGGCGGAATATGGCGACCGGGTGGAAACCAGCTTTATCGAATCCGTTCCCGAAGGGGCCGATGCCGAACGCGCGCTGACCCAGCTTGCGCTGGCCGGGAACAAGCTGATCTTTGCCACCTCGTTCGGGTTCATGGACGCCACCATCAACGTCGCGCAGCGGTTCCCGGATGTGAAATTCGAACATGCCACCGGCTATAAGACGGCGGAAAACGTATCCACCTATGACGCGCGCTTTTACGAAGGCCGGGCGGTGATCGGCACCATGGCGGGCCGGATGACCGAAACGAACAAGATCGGCTATATCGGTTCCTTCCCGATCCCCGAGGTGATTCAGGGCATCAACTCGGCCTATATCCACGCCAAAAAGGTCAACCCGGATGTCGAAATGCGGGTGGTCTGGGTCTATAGCTGGTTCGACCCCGCAAAAGAGGCCGACGCCGCCGCCGCCCTGATCGCCGAAGGCGTGGACGTGTTCATGCAGCACACCGATTCCACCGCGCCGCTGGCCAAGGCGCAGGAAGCCGGGGTTCTGGGCTTTGGGCAGGCATCCGACATGTCGAACTTTGCCCCCAACCCGCGTGTGGCATCCATCATCGACCACTGGGACCCCTACTATATCCGGCGCGTCGGTCAGGTTCTGGACGGCACCTGGGAAAGCCAAAGCGTCTGGCTGGGCATCGGTGATGGCGAGGTCGTCATCGGCGAGATCACCGACGCCGTGCCCGCCGAGGTCAAGGCCGAGGCCGAGGCGCTGCGCGACCAGATCGCCGCGGGCGACTATCACCCCTTTACCGGCCCGCTGAAAAAGCAGGACGGCAGCGACTGGCTGGCCGAAGGGCAGGTTGCCTCGGATCAGGAACTGGCGGGGATGAATTTCTACGTCGAGGGCATCACCGCCGCGATGCCGAACTGATCGCATCCCGCGACACGGGGCCGCCGCGCCCCATCAGCCCGGCCCTGACGGCCGGGCTTTTCCCTGCGCAACCGGGCGGCTGGCGCGGGCGTGACGGCGCGGTTATTTGCCGCTGATCTCGTCATCATCGCCGCGCACGCCGCCGACGACACCCAGCGATTTCAGCTTGCGATGCAGGGCGCTGCGCTCCATCCCGACGAATTGCGCGGTGCGGCTGATATTGCCGCCAAAGCGGTTGATCTGGGCCAGCAGGTATTCACGCTCGAACATCTCGCGTGCTTCGCGCAGGGCCATGGCGGTGATCTGCGGGCCAAGCGACAGGGTTTCGCTGTTATCGGGCGTGGCCCCCTGCGGTTCCAGTTCGGCGGGCTGGATCGGGCCGGTGCCGTCGCCCAGGATCAGCACCCGCTCGATCACGTTGCGCAACTGCCGGATATTGCCGGGCCAGCGCATCGCTTGCAGCGCGGCCACGGTTTCATCGGGCAGTTCGCGGGCAGGCAGGCCCTGTTCTTCGTGAAAGCGGTCGATGAAATGGCTGGCCAGCGGGCCGATGTCGTCGCGCCGGTCGGACAGCGCAGGCACCACGACCGGCACCACGTTCAGCCGGTCGAACAGTTCCTGCCGGAACCGCCCGGCGGCGATTTCCGTGGACAGGTCGCGATGCGTGGACGAAATGACGCGCAGATCGACCCGCACCTTGTCAGCCCCGCCCGCCCGCTGAAACTGCTGTTCCGTCAGCACGCGCAGGATCTTGGGCTGGGTTCCCAGCGGCATATCGGCCACTTCGTCGAAATAGATCACGCCGCCATGGGCCTGTTCCAGCAGGCCCGGCTCGATCCCGCGTTCGGGGGTTTCGCGACCAAACAACACTTCTTCCATGCGGTCGGGCGCGATCGAGGCGCAGGGCACGGTGACAAAGGGCGCATCCGCGCGCGGGCTGTGCTGGTGGACATAGCGGGCGGCCAGTTCCTTGCCCGCGCCGGGTTCGCCGGTCAGCATCACCCGGCCATTTGATTTCGCCACCTTGTCCAGATTGTCGCGCAAGCGGCGGAAGGCGGCGGAATTGCCCAGCATTTCCGCCCCGCGCGGATCGCCCCTTTTCAGCGCGCTGTTTTCGCGGCGCAGACGGCTGGTTTCCATCGCGCGGTTGATGACGACCATCAACTGGTCGATGTTGAAGGGCTTTTCGATAAAGTCATAGGCGCCCTGCTTGATCGCCGCGACGGCGATTTCGATATTGCCATGGCCCGAAATGATGACCACCGGCACCTCGGGGTTGTTGCGCTTGACCTGTTTCAGGATGTCGATGCCGTCCATGCGGCTGTCTTTCAGCCAGATGTCCAGAATCATCAGCGCCGGTTCGGCGGCGTTCAGCGCGCTGATCGCCTCGTCTGAATTGGCGGCGGTGCGGGTCTGAAAGCCCTCGTCGCCCAGAATATCCGCGATCAGTTCGCGAATGTCGCGTTCGTCATCGACGATCAGGATGTCGCTCATGTCGTGCCTGTCTGTTCTTGTTTGTGGCGGCGCGCGGTTCCGCGCACCGGGTTGCGTTCCCGCGGAAGGCGGATTTCGGCCAAAGCGCCGGGCTGGCCTTCGGCATCGGAAAGGGTCAGGCTGCCGCCATGTTCCTCGACGATCTTTTTGCAGATCGGCAGGCCAAGGCCGGTGCCCTGCGATTTCATCGTCACATAGGGTTCGAACAGGCGGGTGCGGTCCTGAGGCAGACCGATGCCGTTATCCTGAATGCCGATGGTGACGGCATCGGGGGCGGCGTCCATATGCACGGTGATGCGCGGTTGCCAGCCCTCAGGCGCGTCGGCGGCGCGTTCCTCGACCGCTTCGCCGGCGTTTTTCAGCAGGTTGGTAAAGACCTGCGTCATCATCCCCGCATCGCAATCGACGATCACCGGCGCATCGGGAATATCGGCCTGCACCGCGCCTTTCAGCGCATCCTGCTGCATCAGCACGGAATCGCGCAGCAGCCGGGCAAGGTCGGTTTCAGCGCGGTCGGGTTCGGGCATCCGGGCAAAGCGGCTGAACTCGTCCACGATACGGCGCAGGTCGCCGGTCTGGCGGATGATGACATCGACATATTGATCCAGCGCGGCGCGGTCGGCCTCGCCCGCCAGGGCACCGAATTTGCGGCGCAGGCGTTCGGCGGACAACTGGATCGGCGTCAGCGGGTTCTTGATCTCATGCGCGACGCGGCGGGCGACATCGCCCCATGCCGCCATACGCTGCGCGCTGACCAGTTCGGTCACATCGTCAAAGGCCACCACATAGCCTTCGACCCCGCCGCCCGCAGCCCGGCGCACGGCCATGCGCACCAGCAGGCTTTCGACCCGGCCCTGCCGGTTCAGGCGCACCTCGTCCTGAACGGTTTCGGCCACGGATGACGACAGGCGTTCGAACAGCGGCGCAAATTCCGGCACCGCCACAGCCAGCAGCGCATCAATATCGCGCGCCGCATCCAGCCCCAGCAGCCGCGTGGCCGAGCGGTTCAGAAAGTCGATCTCGCCCGCCGCATCCAGCCCGATGACGCCCGAAGTGACCGATGACAGCACATTGTCGAACAGCCGCCGCTGTTCATCGCTGCTGCGATAGCTTTCGATCAGTTCCTCGCGCTGGGTTTTCAACTGCCGGGTCATGCGGTTGAAGGCCTCGCCAAGGGTCTGGATTTCATCCCCGGTGTCGGGTTCGGGGATCTGGAAATCGAAATTGCCGCCGCCGACCTCTTCGCTGGCTTCGGCCAGCAGACCGATGGGCCGCGACAGGCGCGAGGCGAACCAAAAGCCCAGCCAGATCGCCGCAGCCACCAGCAACAACGCAAAGCCGACATAAACCGCCGAAAATTCCGCTAACAGCCGCCCGCGCGTCTGTTCAAGCTGGCGGTATTCGCCCACGGTGGCGCGGGTATCATCCAGCAGGCCCAGCAGCCGCCCGTCAACGTCGCGGGTCACATAAAGATAGCGGTCGGCCAGCGGCGACAGCGA
Organism: Paracoccus sp. (in: a-proteobacteria); assembly: GCF_030538755.1. Classification (GTDB taxonomy): domain Bacteria; phylum Pseudomonadota; class Alphaproteobacteria; order Rhodobacterales; family Rhodobacteraceae; genus Paracoccus. The sequence continues at coordinate 117,090 of NZ_JAUNTJ010000004.1, forward strand.
CACCAGCGCGCGATATTCGTTGTTGGGCCAGTCCTCTGACAGCACCAGCCCGTTGGCCTGCGCATTGTCCAGTTCGGCGGGGTCAGGCTGTTCATACCAGAACAGATAGCTGCGTTCGCCGCGCGCCCGGATCGTGCCCGCGCCGTCGATGATATAGGCTTCACGCAGGCCGCGCTGGATCAACCCCTGCCCCTGCGCCAGCAATTCGCGCAGCACGCCGTCTTCGATCAGCGGGTTGGCGCGGCCCGCGCGGGTCAGCACGCTGGCCAGCGCCAGCGCGTCCTCGGTCAGATCGCGGCGGTGTTCGTCGTGATAGGCCTCGGCCGCGGCCTGCGAGGTGGTGACGACCTGTTGCACCCGGTCGGAAAACCACGCCTCCAGCCCGACGTTCACCAGAAACCCGGCCATGATCGCCACCAGAACCGTGGGCACCAGCGTCAGGCCGGTAAAGATGGCGACCAGCCGCGTATGCAGCCGCGATCCGGTGGCAAGAGAGCGGCGGTCGCTGACCAGCCGCGCCAGACGCGCGGCGACGATGCCGATCAGCACGATCAGGTAAAGCAGGTCCAGCAGCAGCACGAAGCGCAGCACGCGCCCCTGCGCCCGCGCGCTGAACGGGCCAAGCACCAGAACCGTTGCCGCGACCAGCGCCACACCCACGGCGAACAGCAGGAACACCCCCGCGTTCACAAGGCGGCGGTGACGGCGCAACCGCGCCAGCCTGTTCCGTGTCGTGCTTGCCAAACGGCCTGTCATCTGCCCCGCCCCGCCGTCTTGTGCGGCGTTACCTGTTGCAGCGGCGATACGGTGCCGCTGTCACATGTGGCGGTTTTACATCAGTTTGCGGCGCCTTGTCACCTCGATATTCAGATCGGTCAGTTTCTTGCGCAACGTATTGCGGTTGATCCCCAAAAGATCGGCGCACCGCAGTTGATTTCCGCCGGTCGCATCCAGCGCCACCTGCAACAGCGGCTTTTCGATTTCGCGCAAAATGCGGTCATACAGCCCCGGAGGCGGCAGCGCATCGCCGTGCAGGTCGAAATAGCGTTGCAGATGCGCCTCGACCGAATCCGACAGCCTCGCCCCTGCGGGCGGGGGCGAGGCGGTGACGCTGGCCGCAGCCTGCCCGCCCTGCGCCAACCCCTCGCCGCCCAGACCGGCAGGCACGCCATAGGCGGTGGACTGGGCCAGCGCCTCGTGCACTTCGGCGGCGCTGATGGCGGCGGAGCTGGCGGTCAGCGCCAGACGGCGGGTCAGGTTTTCCAGCTCGCGCACGTTGCCGGGAAAGGGGTGCGCGCGCAGCAGGGCGGCGGCTTCGTCGGACAGGCTGCGCTCGGGCAGGCCCTGCGCGGCGGCGCGGGTCAGCAGGTGACGCGCCAGCGGCAGGATGTCATCGACGCGGGCGCGCAAGGGCGGCACGGCCACCGTCACCCCGGCCAGCCGGTAATACAGATCCGCGCGCAACCGGCCTGCGGCGACATCGGCCTGCGGATCAGGCCCGGTGGTGGACACGATGCGCGGCGCACGATCCGCGCCCTGACCGGATTCCCAGCCCTCGATCATGCCGATCAGGCGGGCCTGCGCGGCGCTGTCGAACCCGACCGGGTTTTCGATGACCAGCGTGCCCCCGGCGGCCCGCCCGGCGGCGGCAGCGATGGCGGCATCCCCCGCATCCGCCGCCGTCAGCACGGCAAAGCCGCGATCCGCGCGTTCCGACAGATCATGGAACGAGCGCGCCACCATGGTCTTGCCGACGCCCGCCTCGCCCGCGATCATCACCGGCAGGTCGGCGTTCAGCACCCGCGCCACCATCCGAAACAGCGCCTGCATGGCGGGCGCAGCCCCGATCAGCGGCAGCGGCGCGCCGGGGGCGGCACCTTCGCCCGTCATCACCGTCACCCCATCGGCGGGCAACAGCGCAGCGGCGGCAGCGGCATCGGGCGCAGGGTCGGGCCGGCGGCGCGGACGGCGCGACAGCGCCTGCCCCGCCTTGGCCATCAGCTCGGGCAGGTCGAACGGCTTGGGCAGGTAATCAAACGCCGCCGCCTCGGTCGCGCGGATGGCGGTGACGATGGTGTTCTGCGCCGAGATCACGATCACCGGCAGGTCGGGCCGCGCCTTGTGCATGGCGGGTATCCGGTCGATGCCATTGCCGTCGGGCATCATCACATCGGTGATGACCAGATCGCCGCGCCCTTCCTCGACCCATTTGGCAAGCTGCGTCAGCGATCCGGTGGCGTGAACGCGGCATCCCGCGCGCGTCAGCGCCTGCGTCAAGACGGTGCGGATGGTGCGGTCGTCGTCGGCAATCAGAACCGTTCCGTCCATGGCATATCCTTTCTAAACGGCTTTGGGCAGTGAAATACGGAAAAGCGTGCGGCCGGGGCGCGATTCGACCCGGATGGCGGCACCATGATCGGTGATGATCTTGCTGACCAGCGCCAGCCCCAGCCCGGTGCCGTTTTCACGCCCGGAAACAAAGGGTTCGAACACCTGATCGGCGATTTCGGGCGGCAGGCCGGGGCCGTCGTCCTCGATCTCGATCTGCAAGGGCAGCGGGCGGCTGACCGGCCCGGCCAGCCGGACGCCGCCGTCATACAGGCTGCGCAGCCGGATGGTGCCGCCGATGCCCGATGCGGTGATCGCCTCGGCGGCGTTTTTCACCAGATTCAGGCAGACCTGCGTCATCTGATCCGCATCAATCATCGCAGGCGGCAACGAGGGGTCGTATTCCGGCACCAGCACCAGCCCGCGCGCAAAGCCCGCCTGCGCGGACCGGCGCACCCGTTCCAGCACGTCATGCACATTCACCGCCACCTGATGCGGCGGCGAGGTATCGCCGAACCGTTCCACCTGATCCAGCAGCGACACGATGCGGCGCGATTCAGCGACGATCATTTCCGCCATCTCGCGATCCTCGGGCGAGGCGTTCATCGCCATCAACTGCGCCGCGCCGCGAATACCCGCCAGCGGGTTCTTGATCTCATGCGCCAGCATTTCGGCCATGCCGATGGCGCTGCGGGCCGCTGTCTTGACCTTGCGCTGATCGGCGCCGATCTCGGGCACGATCATCAGCGTCACCCCCACGCCGCGCGGCGCGCGCGCGATGTGCAGCCTGCCGGTGCGCGACCGATGCCGCCCGGCCCGGTCGCCGATGTCAAAGCGCACCCCCGGCAGGATCTGCCCGTCGTCGGTGGCAAAGACCCGCGCGATCAGCGGCACGGGCGAGGGGTCGATCCGCAGCCGGTCGGCCTTGTCGCCCGCGTCCAGCGGCTTGCCCAGCAGGCTGCGGCGCGACAGGTTCAGCCAGACCTCGGCCGCTTCGTTGATGGCCAGCACCCGCCCCTCGGCATCGAGGATCAGCGCGGGCAGCGGCAGCGCCTCCCATTCCGCGCCGGGAAAGACGGGGCCGGGGGGCGGTCTTGAACCGGGCGGGACGGGCGTCATGCGGCACCCCGCGTCACGGGATCGGCATCGGGATCGCCCGCCGCATCGGCATAGACCGAGCGGATCAGCGCCATGGCCGCCGCCGGGTCCGGCGCGCGCATCAGCGCCGCGCGGCCCGCAGGATCGGCGCGGTTGGCATCGGCATACCAGCCCAGATGCTTGCGCGCGACGCGCAGGCCCAGATCGCGCCCATACAGCGACAGGATGTCATCGTAATGCGCCGCCACCGCATCGGCCAGCGCCGCGCCTCGTGGAATGACCGGCGCGGGCGTGCCGCACAGCTCATGCGCGATCTGCGCCAGCCGCCAGGGCGCACCCTGCGCCCCTCGCCCGACCATCACCGCCTCGGCCCCCGACTGATCCAGCGCCGCGCGGGCACTGGCGGCATTCACCACGTCGCCATTCGCGACCAAGGGGGGGCGCCCCGGCAGGTTCGCCACATCGCGGATCGCCGCCCAATCGGCCTGCCCGGTATAGAACTGCGCCCGCGTGCGGCCATGCACCGTCAGCATGGCCACGCCCGCATCGCACGCCCTCCGGGCCAGTTCGGGCGCGTTCAGGCAATCGCCGTCCCAGCCCAGCCGCATCTTGACCGTGACCGGCACCGTCACCGCATCGCGGACGGCAGCAATCAGCGACAGCGCCAGATCCAGATCGCGCATCAGCGCCGCGCCCGACAGGCCGCCCGTCACCTTTTTCGCCGGGCAGCCCATGTTGATGTCGATGACCCGCGCGCCCATGTCCGCCACGATGCGCGCGGTTTCGGCCATCGCCCCGGCCTCGCGCCCGGCGATCTGGACGCTGACGGGCGCGTGGCCTTCGGTCAGGGCCTTGGCGCGCACGGCAGCGCGGGTCGAGGGGCGGGGCGTGACCATCTCTGTCGAGGCCACCATCTCGCTGACCATCAGCCCGGCACCGCCATGGCGCTGCACAGCGCGGCGAAAGGGCAGATCGGTGATCCCGGCCATCGGCGCCAGAAACACCGGCGAGGTCAGGGCAAAGTCACCAAGGGTGATCGGGGCGTATCGCGGCATTCTTGATCCTTTGGCATTGCATCGCCCCGCCCTGCCGCGGGGTCCAGCGCACTACCGGGATATGGGCAGAACCGCCGCGCAGGAAACCCCCGACCGCCCGTTTTCCGCGCATTCTGCCGGTTTTTTCGGCAAAAAGCTGACAGATCGGCGCTGCGGCCATGTCGCATCGCCCCGCCCGTCAGGTCGCATTCGGACTGGCCGCACGACCCGGCGCATGGTCTGATACGCCTGTTCGCCATCTCTTTCCCCAGACCCGAGGCCGCATGTTCCTGTCCGTGTTCGATCTGTTCAAGGTGGGCGTTGGCCCTTCGTCCTCGCATACGATGGGACCGATGGTTGCCGGGGCGCGCTTTCTGGCGGCGCTGCGCGAACAGCCGTTCCGCGCCCACGGGCTGCGCGCCAGCCTGCACGGATCGCTGGCCTTTACCGGGCGCGGCCATGCCACCGACCGTGCCACCATTCTGGGGCTGGCCGGGTTCGTGCCCGAAACGCTGGATGCCGATGCCGCCGAGGCCGCGCTGGCCGCCAACCGCGACACCAAGACCCTGACGCCCGAGGGGCTGCCGGACCTGCGCTTTGATCCCGAAACCGACCTGACCTTCGATTTCGGCCCTGCCCTGCCCGGCCATGCGAACGGCATGATTCTGGCGGCGACCGATGCGCAGGGCGACGTCATCTATCAGCAGACCTATTATTCCATCGGCGGCGGCTTTGTTCTGACCGAGGCAGAACTGGCCGCACGCGGCGACGACACCCGCTCGGACGATGCGCCCAAGGTGCCGTTCCCCTTTGCCAGCGCGGCGCAGATGCTGGAAATGGCCGAACAGTCGGGCAAATCCATCGCGCAGATGAAGCGCGCCAATGAGCGGGTGCATCGCAGCGAGGCCGAGATCGACCAGCGCCTGAACCGCATCTGGCAGGTGATGCGCGACTGCATGGAGCGCGGGCTGAACACCGGCGGCATCCTGCCCGGCGGGCTGTCGATCCGCCGCCGGGCCATGGGCATCCGCGACAGCCTGATCGCCGAACGCGGCATGAACCTGACCGCGCCACATGTCATCAACGACTGGATGTCCACCTATGCCATGGCCGTGAACGAGGAAAACGCCGCCGGCGGGCAGGTCGTCACCGCGCCGACGAATGGCGCGGCGGGAGTGGTGCCCGCCGTGATCCGTTACTGGCTGGATCATGTGCCCGGTGCATCCGAACGCGTCCTGCCCGATTTCCTGCTGACCGCCGCCGCCATCGGCGGGCTGATTAAACACAACGCCAGCATATCGGGTGCCGAATGCGGCTGTCAGGCCGAGGTGGGTTCGGCCAGCGCCATGGCCGCTGCCGGTCTGGCCGCCGTTCTGGGCGGCACCCCGCAGCAGATCGAAAACGCCGCCGAAATCGCGCTGGAACATCACCTTGGCATGACCTGCGATCCGGTGCGCGGGCTGGTGCAGGTGCCCTGCATCGAACGCAACGGTCTGGGCGCGATCAAGGCGGTGTCGGCGGCATCGCTGGCGTTGCGCGGCGACGGCACGCATTTCGTGCCGCTGGATGCCGCCATCGAAACCATGCGCCAGACCGGCGTGGACATGTCGGAAAAATACAAGGAAACCTCGCTGGGTGGTCTGGCGGTGAATGTGCCGAACTGTTGAAGCGGATATTCACCGATCCCCGCCGCCTGCCCCGCTTTGCGCTGGACGGGCGTGGCGCGGCTTTGTAACGCTGTTGCAAAACAGACCGGATTTTCGGGGGATATTGATATGAAGATGCGTCTGGCCGCACTGGCCGTTCTGCCCTTTGCGCTGGCAGCCTGCGACATGGCCGGCCTCAGCCGCCAACCCGCCGAAGACCCGGCTGCGACCGAGGAACCGGCAGGCCCGCCGCGCCCGCCCGAGGTATCGCCCCTGCAACAGCCGATCGAGATCGCGGGCGCCGAACAGCGCGCCGTCGCCACAGCCGAGGCCAGCACCGTGGACACCCGGTCCTTCATGGCGCAGGGCGAGGGCTGGTCGGTCGAGATTCAGGGCGACGTGGCGCAATACCGGCGCGGCGGCAACCCGCGCAGCGTGGCGGTGAACCGTCTGGTTTTCGCGCGCGGCGTTGAATATGTCGGCGTGCTGGACGGCGCCCCCTTTGCGTTGACCATCCGTGGCACCGCCTGCGGCAATGCGCCGATGACCGCCAGCCTGCGCGCCGGTGGCCGCACGCTGAGCGGCTGCGCCGCCCCGGCCGAGGCCCGCACCCTGCCGCGCCCGGCTCCGCAACCGGCTGCCCGCGCCACCACCAGCCGCCCTGCGGCAACCCGCCCGGCCGCAACCCCGGCCCCCGCATCGCGCCCGGCGACGACGCCAGCAGCGGAAACCCCGGCGACGCCCGCGCCCTCGACAGCCACCACACCGGCGACCCCACCCGCGGCAGAACCGGCAACGCCTGCCACTCCGACCACCCCGGCGGCACCGGCACCGGCCACGCCCGCCACTCCGGCACCGGCGGCGGAACCGGCGGCACCTGCTGCTGCCAGCGCACCGGCCACGCCAGCACCGGCGCAGGCTCCCTCGTCACCGCTGACGCCGGAACTGCCGCCGATGCTGACCTCGCCTTTTGCGGAATAACGATCCGCAGCATATCATCCGGCCCGCCCGCCACAGGGCAGACCGATACAGGGCGGGCTGACACGGGCCGCCACCTGTCATAAAACCGGGTCATCCGGCCCGCGCCGCCGCCGACGAAGGACAGCCCATGCCCCGATCCCGCCTGTTTCGCCACCTTATGGCCTCCACCCTGCCTGTGGCGATCATCGCCGGCACCCCCTCGGGCATCGCGCTGGCGCAGCCCGCGCAGGTCATGAACAGCTATGGCCTGCCCGGCGGTGTCGATACGCCTACCGCACAGCGCCTGCCCGACGGCACCCTTGGCGCGACGATTTCCAAATCCGACTATGCGCAGCGCAACAATGTGGTGTTTCAGGCCATGCCGCGCCTGACCACCGTGCTGCGCTATTCCCGGATCGAGGGCGTGGGCGATCACAACGATCTGGGCCATATCTGGGACCGTTCCTTCGACCTGCGCTTTCAGGCGCTGGACGAAGACCGCGACGGCTGGCGCCCCGCCGTGGCCATCGGCTTGCAGGATTTTATGGGCACCGGGGTCTATTCCGGCGAATATATCGTTGCCACCAAAACCCTGACGCCACGGCTCAGCGCCTCGGTCGGGGTGGGCTGGGGCACGCTGGCGGGCAATCCGCGCACGCTGGATGTCGATGACGAAGGCGGCAAGCCGCGCGTCGATGACTGGTTCCGGGGCAGCGCCAAGCCCTTTGCCTCGGTCGCGTGGCAGGCCAATGACCGGCTGACGCTGGTGGCCGAATATTCCAACGACACCTATCGCGCCATCCACAAACGCGGCAACCAAAGCTGGGACATCCAGCAGGGCGACAAGGAACCGGGCAGCCACCTGAACTTTGGCGCTTATTACAATTTCGGGCGCGGCTATCAGGCCGGGCTTTACACCATCGGCGGCGACACCATCGGCGCGCAGTTTTCCTTTGCGCTGAACCCGCGCGAGGCACCCTACCCTTCGGGTCTGGAAAAGGCACCCGCGCCGGTCCGCGCCCGCCCGGCCCCCGCCGCCGACCCGGAAGGCTGGTCGGGGCAATGGGCCGCCGATCCGACCGCGCAGCCCGCGATCCAGACCGCGCTGGCCGATGCTCTGTCGAAAGAGGGGCAGTTGCTGGAAACCATGGTCCTGACCGGCAACCGGGCCGAGGTGCGCATCCGCAACCAGCGTTACATCCAGCAGGCCGAGGCGATTGGCCGCACCGCCCGGCTGATGACCCGCGCCCTGCCGCCCTCGGTGGAAACGCTGGTGATTACCTCATCCGCGAACGGGATGCCCGCCTCGTCCGTCACATTGCGGCGCAGCGATGTCGAGCGGCTGGAAAACACCGAGGCCGGGCAGATCGCCGCCGTGGCCAGCCTGACCGATGCCGTGCCCTATCCCGCCGGGCTGGTGCAGACGCCCGACCTGTTCCCCCGGCTGCGCTGGCGCGTCGGGCCGTATCTGGACATCGGCCTGTTCGATCCGCAGGAACCCTTGCGCTATGAGGCCGGGGCCGAGGCGCGGGCGCGTTACGAAATCACGCCGGGGCTGGTGCTGTCTGGCAAGATCCGTCAGCGCGTCATCGGCAATACCGACCAGCGCGGGCCGGGCATCCCCGGTCAGCGCGGCGAACATTACAGCGCCGACCAATACGAAGCCGATCCCTCGCTTGAGGTCACGCCGCAGGGGGTGCAGCGGGTGCGCTCGGATACGCGGATGTATACCGGCAACGACAGCCCCACGATCCCGGAACTGACGCTGGCCTGGTTCGCCCATCCGGCGCAGAACGTCTACACCCGCGTCACCGGCGGCCTGCTGGAACGCGCCTATGGCGGCGTGTCGGCAGAAGTATTGTGGAAACGGGTCGATTCGCCGCTGGCCATCGGGGTCGAGGTGAACCGGGTGCGCAAGCGCGACTTTGACGGGCTGTTCAGCTTTCGTGATTACGAAGTCACCACCGGCCATGTCTCGGCCTATTACGAATTCGCACAGGGCTATACCGCGCAACTGGATGTGGGCCGCTATCTGGCGGGCGACACCGGCGCGACCGTCACCGTCACCCGCGAGTTCGCCAATGGCTGGCGGATCGGCGCCTTTGCCACCAAAACCGACATGAGCGCCGAGGAATTCGGCGAAGGCTCGTTCGACAAGGGCGTGTCGCTGTCGATCCCGATCAGCTGGGCCACCGGCCAGCCGTCACGCAACCGCGCCAGCAGCACGATCCGGTCGCTGTCCCGCGACGGCGGCGCCCGGCTTGAGGTGCAGGACCGGCTGTATGACACCATCCGCGACAGCCATTCCGTGAAACTCTATGAAGGCTGGGGGAGGTTCTGGCGATGATCCGCGCAACCAAGATCGCGGTGCTGACCGCGCTGATCGGCCTGACCGCCGCGTGCAGCAACGAAAGCGGCGACGAATCCGGGGCCAGCCCCCTGGGCATTCTGGCGCGCACCGCGACACAGGCCGTGGCCGCGCGCCGGGCCTCCGAACCCGAACAGCCCGCCGCCCCGGCCCGCACGGCGCAACAGGCCGCCGCCGAGGCCTTGCGCGTCAACCCCGCACCGCTGATTCGCGCGGGCTTTGAATCGCTGGGCCAGACCCAGATCATGGCGATGACCGGCCAGAACGGGGCCATGCGCACCTATATGACCAGTTCGCAGCAGGCGCTGATCCTGCGCGGCGGGATGCTGTCGGGCACGCGCGGCTTGGGCAACGACCTGTCCGTGACCGAAGCCCGGACCGAGGCCCTGATCCGCGCCGGGCGGTCGGGCAGCGGCCAGCGGGTGCTGCGCATCTACAGCGGCGACGGGCTGGAACGGCCGTTGCAGTTCACCTGTCAGGTCGGGCCGGGTCCGGCACCCGGCGTCACCATCGAAACCTGCGACGGGCACGGCGCGCGGTTCCAGAACAATTATATCGTGCAGAACGGCCAGATCATGGTGTCGCGCCAATGGGCCGGGCCGGGGCTGGGTTACATCACCATCGAAACCCTGCGCCCCTGACAGCGTATCAGAAACCGGCCTTTGGGCCGGTTTTTTCATGCGGCAGGTGCAACGGGCCAGCTTAAGACGGCACTGCGTGACGGATTAGTTCTGGTCAGCGGTGCGCAGCGGACAATGACCCGCATAGGGGAGACTGGCGGAAATCTGGTGCAGAAATGTAAAAGGGCTGGCACAAGGCCAGCCCTTTGGAACCAGATCGGCGAACCGATCTGTATCCCATTATCAGCTGTCGTCGTCGTCCGAAGCAACGGCGGCGATGACACCCAGCAGCAGCAGGGCCGGGATCACCAGGCCGGGGTTGGTCGAAGCAGCACGCTCTTCAACAATAACCGGCTCGACTTCAACGACGGGGGCAACGTAGCCACCGGCCAGAGCCGAAGAAGCGGTCAGGCCGAGGGCGACGGCAAAAGTAGCAAATTTGGTCATGATCATGCTCCGTTTCTTTTGAAAGCTGCCGTTCCCAGCAACATCAAGCGGACACTTGCACAAAGCCGGACGCTTGAAAAGCGACTTTGGTCCGCCGCATCAGCCGCTTTCCGCCACTGTTGCATAATAGCCAGACCGCTTTTCACCCCATGCAGCGCCGCTGCGGCGCTTAACCCCGCCGCAACAGCGATCCGACAGCAAAGCAGATCGCGGCGGCCACGACGATCGACGGGCCGGCCGGCGTGTCCAGCCGCAGGCTGGCGGCCAGCCCTGCCACGACCGAAAATGCGCCGATGGCCGATGCGGCCAGCGCCATGGCTTCGGGCGTGCGGGTCAGGCCACGGGCCGCCGCCGCGGGCACGATCAGCAGCGCCGAAATCAGCAGCGCGCCCACGATGCGAATCGCCAGTGCCACCACCAGCGCCAGCGCCAGCGCCAGCACCAGCCGTTCAAAACGCGGGTCGATGCCCGACGACATGGCCAGCTCCTCGTTCACGGTGGCGCTGACCAGCCGCTGCCAGCGCCAGACCAGCAGCGCCAGCACCGCCAGCGACCCGCCCCAGATCCACGCCAGATCACCGCGCCCGACGGCCAGAATATCGCCGAACAGAAAGGCCGACAGATCGGTGCGCAGCCCCGGCACGAAACTGGCCGTAACCAGACCAAAAGCCAGCGCGGAATGCGCCATCACCCCCAGCAGCGTATCCATCGAATGCCCGCGCCCGGCCAGTGTCGTCACCACCAACGCCATCGCCAGCGCCACCCCCAGCGTGCCCAGATAAACCGACACACCAAAGGCAAAACTGATCGCCACACCTAGAATTGCCGCATGGGCAATCGAATCACCAAAATAGGCCATCCGCCGCCAGACCACGAAACAGCCCAAAGGCCCGGTCGCCAGCACCAACCCCAGACCCGCCAGCACCGCGCGGGCCATGAAATCGTCAAGCATGGGGCACCTGCGCGTGATCGTGAGGATAAGGATGGTGGTGGTGATCGTGGCCATCGTGCAGATGGTCGTGATCGTGGTCATGGTGGTGCTGATACAGCGCCAGCGTGCCCTCGGCCCCGGCGCCGAACAGGGCGCGGTATTGCGGCGCGCTGCTGACGGCCTGCGGCGTGCCCTCGCAGCAGACATGGCCGTTCAGGCACAGCACCCGGTCCGAGGCGCGCATCACCACCAGCAGATCATGGCTGACCATCAGCACCGCCGCGCCGGTGTCGCGCCGCACATCCTCGATCAGCTTGTAAAAGGCGACGATGCCCGGCTGATCCAGCCCTTGCGTCGGCTCGTCCAGCACCAGCAGTTGCGGGTCGGCCAACAGCGCGCGCGCCAGCAGGACGCGCTGGAACTGCCCGCCCGACAGTTGCGTGATCGGGCGCGGCCCCAGCCCCTCGACCCCGGTGCGGGCCAGCGCGGCCTCGGCCTGCGCATCGCTGACCCGGCGCGGCAGCGACAGAAACCGGCGCACGGTCATCGGGATCGCGGCGTCGATATGCACCCGCTGCGGGACATAGCCGATGCGCAGCCCCGGCACCCGCCGCACCTGCCCCGCCGCCAGCGGCATATGCCCCAGCAAGGCCCGGATCAGCGAGGATTTGCCCGATCCGTTCGGCCCGACCACGGTCACGATTTCACCCTGAGCAATGCTGAAATCGACGCCGCTCAGCACGCTGCCGGTGCCGTCGCTGCGCAGCACGGTCAGCCCCTCGGCGGCGATCAGCGGCGCGCTCATACCCCGGCCCCGGCGCAGGCGCTGCACTGGCCCAGCGCCTCGATGGTGCTGCGTTCGATGGCGAATCCCTGCGCAGCAGCGGCCTCAGCCAGCGCGGCGCGCACCTGCGGCGCATCCGATTCGGCCACGCGGTTGCAGGACCGGCAGATCAGAAAGGCCGGCGCGTGGTCGTGGCCCGGCGACAGGCAGGCGGCAAAGGCGTTCAGCCGCTGCACCCGATGCGCCAGCCCGTGTTCCACCAGAAATTCCAGCGCGCGATAGGCCACCGGCGGCTGTTTGCCGAAACCATCGGCGGCCAGCCGGTCCAGCACCTCATAAGCGCCCATGGCACGGTGTGATTCCAGCAGGATTTCCAGCGTCCGGCGACGGACAGGGGTCATCCGCGCGCCCGCATCCTCGGCGCGGGCGATGGCCGCCTGCATGGTATCGCGCGCGCAGGCGGCGTGATCGTGCGGAGCGAAAGGGTCGGCTTGCGTCATCGTTATATTATCACAATCAGCTTGACTTGTTACTTTGTAACCTATTCAACCCGGCCCACACTCACAAGAAGCCGAGACAACCATGCGCCTTTTTCCTGCGATCCTTGCCCTGACCTGCACCACCAGCGCCGCCCTGGCCGCGCCGCCCGCCATCGTGACCGACCTGCCCGTGACCGGATCGCTGGTGGCGATGGTGATGGGCGATCTGGGCGCGCCGCATGTGTTGCTGCCGCAGGGCGCCGATGCGCATGACTATCAGTTGCGCCCCTCGGATGCGGCGGCCTTGCAGGCGGCGGGCCTGCTGATCTGGGTCGGGCCAGAGATGACGCCATGGCTGAATCGCGCCGCCGGACAGATCACGCGCGGCAATTCGCTGGCCCTGTTGCAGGTTCAGGGCACGCATCGGCAGGATTTTGCGGCCGGCGGGCAGGATCACCCGCATGACGATCACAGCCACGACCACGACCACGACCACAGCCATGCCCACGATCACGGCCATGACCACAGCCACGATCACAGCGGCACCGATCCCCACGCATGGCTGGACCCGCATAATGCGCAGCTTTGGCTGGCAGCGATTCGCGATGCGCTGACCGCCGCCGACCCGGAAAACGCCGCAGCCTATGCCGCCAATGCGCAGGCCGCAGCCGCGCGAATCGAGGAACTGGACGCCCGGATCACCGCGCAACTGGCCCCGGTCGCGGGCAAGCCCTTTGTCGTCATGCACGATGCTTATGGCTATTTCACCGGGCATTATGGGCTGACACCCGCGATTCCGGTGTCTTTGGGCGATGCGGCGGCACCCTCGGCGGCGCAGATTGCGGCGATCCGGGAACAGATCGGCGCGCAGAACATCGCCTGCATCTTCCCCGAGCCGATCAGCAATCCCCGCCTGATCGCCGCCATCACCGAGGGCACGGCGATTCGCACCGGCGCACCGCTGGACCCGGAAGGCACGGCGCAGAATCAGGGCGCAGATCTGTATCCGGCGATGTTGGCGGGCTTGGCAGATGCGCTGGCCGGGTGCCTGGAATCCACGCCCTGACAGGCGGCAGAACGCCATGCAGATAAATCCTTACAAAAATACTTTGACATTCCAGACAGAATTGGTCAGTCTTTCACATAGACGCAAAAGGAGCCTGCCATGACTGTCCATTCCAATGTTGATTTTGCGCTGGCCAATCTGGCGGCGCTGCCCCAACACGATGCGAACGCACTGACGCGCGGGGGCAACCAGGCGCTGATCGTGCTGGGCGATCAGGTCTATACCCTGCGCATCACCCGTGCGGGCAAGCTGATCCTGACCAAGTAATCAGCCCCGCGGCGCCCTCGGCGGTTTCCCCTCGCCCCGAGGGCGCCCCTTGGGGCCGCCCGGCTTGGGACCGGCCCCTTTCGGACCACCAAAACGCGGCTTGCGCGGACCATCGCCATCTTCGCGACGTGGGCCAGAGCCGAACGCGCGCGGTTTACGCGGACCTTCACCATCCTCGCGGCGCGGGCCGTTTTTGCTCCAGCGGGGTTTGCGCGGGGTGTCGCCCTCGCTGTTACGCGGGCCGGCGAAATCACGGGGCTTGCGCGGGCGGTCGTCATCCTCGCGGCGGGGGCGGTCGTCGCCATAGGCGCGGGGTTTGCGGTCGCTGTCCAGCGGACGCGGTTTGCGCGGCCGGTCGCCAAAATCGCGGGCCCCATCGCCGTCACGGCGCGGGCCGGTGCCAAAGCTGCGCGGCTTGCGCGGGGCATCGCCGTCTTCACGGCGCGGGCGGTCGCCAAAGCGGGGCTTGCGGTCGCCAAAGCTGCGCGATTTGCGCGGGGCGTCGCCGTCTTCGCGGCGCGGGCGGTCGCCAAAGCGGGGCTTGCGGTCGCCATCCTCGCGCGGCGGGCGGTCGCCAAAGGCGCGCGGTTTGCGCGGGGCGTCGCCGTCTTCGCGGCGCGGGCGGTCGCCAAAGCGGGGCTTGCGGTCGCCATCCTCGCGCGGCGGGCGGTCGCCAAAGCGGGGTTTGTCGCCAAAGCGGCGGGCGGCGGGGGCTTCGTCTTCTTCGCCGGTCAGCAGGCCGCCCAACTGGTCGCGCAGCACGCGGCGCTTGATTTCGCGCACCTCGTTCGGCTCCATCCCGGTCAGGCGGAAGGGACCATAGGCGATGCGGATCAGCCGGTTCACGATCAGCCCGACATGCGCCATCGCACGGCGGATTTCGCGGTTCCTGCCCTCGCGGATGCCGACGGTCAGCCAGGCGTTCGCGCCCTGCTGGCTGTCCAGGCGGATCTCCATCGGGGCGAAATCCTCGCCGTCGATGGTGGCACCGCGGCGCAGGGGATCAAAGGTCAGCTCGCTTGGCTGGCCGTTCACGCGCACCCGATAGCGCCGCAGCCAGCCGGTCGCGGGCAGTTCCAGCCGCCGCTTCAGCTCGCCGTCATTGGTCAGCAGCAGCAGCCCTTCGGAGTTCAGGTCAAGCCGGCCCACGCTCATCACGCGGGGCAGATCGCGGGGCAGCGCGTCAAAGACGGTCTGGCGGCCCTTTTCATCCGATTCCGATGTGACCAGCCCGACGGGTTTGTAATACATCCACAGCCGGGTTTCCTGCGGCTCGTCCAGCTTTTTGCCATCGACCGTCACCCGGTCGGTGGGCAGAATATCCAGCGCCGGGCTGTTGATGACGGTGCCATTCACGGCCACGCGGCCTTCGACGATCATCCGCTCGGCCTCGCGGCGGCTGGCGACACCGGCGCGGGCCATCACCTTGGCGATGCGTTCACCATTGCTGGCGGGGCCGGTTTCGGGGGTATCGGGCGTTTCGGGGGTCTGGTCGGTCATGGCGAAATCTCCTGCGCATCGCTGCGGTGGTAAAGAACCTGCGTTACGCTTAACGCGCCACAAAGGAAAGCGTTTCCTTTCGTCGTTCACGCAGCCATGATCCGGGCCATGATCGACCGTCTTAACATGTTCATGGTTCTGGCCCGCGAGCGTCACTTTGGCCGCGCCGCCGAATCGCTGGGGATTACGCAGCCGTCGCTGTCATCGGCGCTGAAAACGCTGGAGGATCAGCTGGGCGTGCAACTGGTCCGGCGCGGCAGCCGCTTTCAGGGCCTGACGCCCGAGGGCGAACGGGTGCTGGGCTGGGCGCGGCGGATCGTCGGCGATGCCCGCGCGCTAGAGGCCGAGATGGCCGCCATGCGGCGCGGCATCACCGGGCGGCTGCGCATCGGCGTGATCCCCACCGCCATGCCGCGCATCGCCGCGCTGACCACGCCGTTTCTGTCCGCGCATCCCGATGCGGGCGTCACCATCCTGTCGCGGTCATCCGACGAAATCCGCGACCAGATCGCCGCGCTGGAACTGGATGCAGGCGTCACCTATCTGGAAAACGAGCCGCTGGGCCGGGTGCAGGTCCGCCCGCTGTATCGCGAAAGCTATTGCCTGATCGACCGGGGCAGCGGCACCGGACCCGCCGACTGGGCCGAGGCCGCCGCCCGCCCCCTGTGCCTGCTGACCCCCGATATGCAGAACCGGCGCATCGTATCGGCGCATCTGGCGGCACATGGCCCCGCCCCGGCCCCGCGCATCGAAAGCAATTCCATGCTGGCGATCCTGTCGCATGTGGCGACCGGCCAATGGGCAGCGGTTCTGCCCCGCGCGCTGGCGCAGGGCCTGCCGCTGCCTGCCGGGGTCCATGCCCGTGATCTGCCGGGCGCTGCGGGGCAGATGGTCGGCCTTGTCGTGGCCGACCGCGACCCGCAGCCGCCCATCGTCGCCGCGCTGCTGGAAGCAGGGGCGACGATTGACGATGGCTCAGAGGCGATAGACTAACCTTATCAAACTACCTGCAATTACAATTGCATTGCCTATCGTTGGTTGTTAATCTGATTCCCGAGGAACCAACCCGGACCGCAAGCACATGAGCCAGCACGTTGACGGCATCCCGTTTGACAGCGATGCGCAAGACCTCCTGACCACCATCATCGCCCGCCACAGCGGGCGCGAAGGCCCGCTGCTGCCGATCCTGCATGATGTTCAGGCCGAATGGGGCATGATCCCCGATGCCGCGCAGCCGCTGATCGCCGTCGCCCTGAACCTGACGCGGGCCGAGGTTTACGGCGTCGTCAGCTTTTACCACGATTTCCGCGACCACCCCACGGGCCGCCACACCCTGCGCCTGTGCCGGGCCGAGGCGTGCAAGTCGATGGGCGCCGATGCGCTGGCCGATCAGGTGCGCGCGTCGCTGGGGATCGACTGGCACGAAACCACGCCGGACGGGCGGGTGACGCTGGAACCCGTGTTCTGCCTTGGCCTGTGCGCCTGCGCGCCCGCCGGGCAGGTGGACGGGCAATTGCACGGGCGGCTGACCGCCGACCGGGTGGCCGATCTGACGGGGGGCATGGCATGAAGATCTACGTTCCCATCGACGCCGCCGCCCGCGCGCTTGGCGCCGATCAGGTCGCCCGCGCCGTCGCGGCCGAGGCCAAAGCCCGTGGCGAAGCCGTGCAGATCATCCGCAACGGCAGCCGGGGCATGGTCTGGCTGGAACCCTTGGTCGAGGTGGAACAGGACGGGGTGCGCATGGGCTTTGGCCCCATGACCCCGGATGCGGTGGCGCAGCTTTGGGATGGCGGCGATCTGGCGCTTGGCCCGGTTGACGATCTGCGCTGGATGCGGCTGCAAACCCGGCTGACCTTTGCCCGCACCGGCGTCATCGACCCGGTGGATTACGACGATTATGCCGCCCACGGCGGGCTAAAGGGTCTGCGCGCCGCGATCAGCGCCGGGCCTGAATCCATCGTGCAGACCATCACCGATTCCGGTCTGCGCGGGCGCGGCGGGGCCGGCTTCCCCACCGGCATCAAATGGAAAACCGTCGCGGGCGCGCCCGGCCCGCAGAAATACATCGTCTGCAACGCCGACGAGGGCGACAGCGGCACCTTTGCCGACCGGATGCTGATGGAAGGCGACCCCTTCTGCCTGATCGAGGGCATGGCCATCGCCGGCATCGCCGTGGGCGCGACGCAGGGCTATATCTATATCCGCAGCGAATACCCCGACGCGATCCGCGCCATGAATGACGCCATCGCCGCCGCCCGCGCGCGCGGCATGTTGGGCGGCAGCGTGCTGGGCAGCGGCTTTGCCTATGACATGGAGGTGCGCGTCGGCGCAGGGGCCTATGTCTGCGGCGAGGAAACCAGCCTGCTGAACAGTCTGGAGGGCAAGCGCGGCGTGGTCCGCGCCAAACCGCCCATTCCGGCGCTGCATGGCTTTCTGGGCCGGCCGACAGTGGTCAACAACGTCATCTCGCTGGGGTCGGTGCCGTGGATCATGGCGAATGGCGCGGCGGCCTATGCGGCGTATGGCATCGGGCGGTCCAAGGGCACGATCCCGCTGCAAATCGCCGGAAACGTGAAACACGGCGGGCTGTTCGAGATCGCCTTTGGCGTCTCCCTGCGCCAGATCATCGAGGATTTCGGCGGCGGCACCGCCTCGGGGCGGCCGGTCAAGGCGGTGCAGTCGGGCGGCCCCCTGGGCGCCTATTTCCCGCCCGCGCTGTTCGACACGCCCTTCTGTTATGAAGAATTCGCCGGGCAGGACGGTCTGGTTGGCCATGCGGGCGTGGTGGTGTTCGACGATACGACCGACATGCTGGACATGGCCCGTTTCGCGATGGAGTTCTGCGCCATCGAATCCTGCGGCAAATGCACACCCTGCCGCATCGGATCGGTGCGCGGCGTCGAAACGCTGGACCGCATCGCATCGGGCGACGAAACCGGCATCCCGATCCTGCGCGACCTGTGCAACACGATGAAATGGGGCAGCCTCTGCGCGCTTGGCGGGTTCGCGCCCTATCCGGTCTTGTCGGCGCTGAACCACTTCCCCGACGATTTCACCGGACGATCCGCCCCGCAGCAAGAGGCGGCGGAATGATAACCGGCCTGTCGCATATCACCCTTGCCTGCCGCGATCTGGACCGGATGGCCGCGAACCTGACCAGCGTTCCGGGCGCGCAGCAGGTTTACGACAGCGGCGACCGCAGGTTTTCGCTGTCGCGCGAACGGTTTTTTGTGGCGGGCGGGCTGTGGATTGCGGTGATGCAGGGCGATCCCCTGCCCGAATGCAGCTATAACCGCATCGCCTTTCAGATCGAGGATGCCGATTATGATCGGCTGTATCAGCGCATCCAGTCGCTTGGGCTGGAGATCCGTCCACCACGCCCAAGGGTCGCGGGCGAAGGCCGCTCGATCTGTTCTTATGATGACGACAATCACCTGTTCGAACTGCACACCGGAACGCTGGACCAGCGGCTGAACCATTACGCCGCGTCGGAGGCCGCATGAAAGACTTTATCATCCCGCCCAAGGAATGGACCCGCGACATGGGCACGCCCGCTGCGCATGGCGCGCCGGTCAGCCTGACGATCGACGGCATCGCCGTTACCGTGCCAGCGGGCACCTCGGTCATGCGCGCCGCCGCCGAGGCCGGGATCACCGTGCCGAAACTGTGCGCGACCGACAATATCGAGGCCTTCGGGTCGTGCCGGCTGTGCGTCGTCGCGATCGAGGGGATGCGCGGCACGCCCGCATCCTGCACCACGCCCGTAGCCGAAGGCATGGTCGTTCACACCCAAACCGACGAAATCGCCCGCATTCGTCGTGGCGTGATGGAGCTGTATATCTCCGATCACCCGCTGGATTGCCTGACCTGCGCCGCCAATGGCGATTGCGAATTGCAGGATATGGCGGGCGCGGTCGGCCTGCGCGAGGTGCGCTTTGACCCCGGCAAGAACCATTTTGCCACCCGCCAGAACGGCGAGGCCAACCCGGAATACCGGCCCAAGGATCAGACCAACCCCTATTTCACCTTTGACCCGGCGAAATGTATCGTCTGTTCCCGCTGCGTCCGCGCCTGCGAAGAGGTGCAGGGCACCTTTGCCCTGACCATCGAAGGGCGCGGCTTTGACAGCCGGGTATCGGCGGGGATTGCGGGGGATGACTTTCTGTCCTCGGATTGCGTCAGTTGCGGGGCCTGTGTGCAGGTCTGCCCCACCGCGACGCTGATCGAAAACAAGGTGATCGACATCGGCACCCCCGACCGCGTGGTGAAAACCACCTGCGCCTATTGCGGTGTCGGGTGCAGCTTTGACGCCCATATGCGCGGCGAAACCGTGGTCAAGATGGTGCCCAGCAAGGACGGGCAGGCCAACCGGGGCCATAGCTGCGTCAAGGGCCGCTTTGCCTGGGGCTATGCCACCCATGCCGACCGCATCCTGTCGCCGATGATCCGCGACCAGATCACCGATCCGTGGCGCGAAGTGTCGTGGGACGAGGCATTGGGCTTTGCCGCCGACCGGCTGCGGCAGGCGCAGGCCGATCACGGGCAGAACGCCATCGGGGTCATTACCTCGTCGCGCTGCACCAACGAAGAAACCTATCTGGTGCAGAAGCTGACCCGCGCGGTCTTTGGCAATAACAACACCGACACCTGTGCGCGGGTGTGCCATTCGCCCACGGGCTATGGGCTGCGGTCCACCTTTGGCACCTCGGCCGGGACGCATGATTTCGATTCGGTCGAGCAGACCGATCTGGCGCTGGTCATCGGCGCGAACCCGACCGACGGGCACCCGGTGTTCGGGTCGCGCCTGCGCCGCCGTCTGCGGCAGGGGGCGGGGCTGATCGTCATCGACCCGCGCCGCATCGACCTGCTGGAAACGCCGCATATGGGCACGGGCCTGCATCTGCCGCTGCGCCCCGGCACCAATGTCGCCGTCATCAGCGCGCTGGCCCATGTCATCGTGACGGAACAGCTGTATGACGAAGCCTTTATCCGCACCCGCTGCGACTGGGACGAATTCAGCGACTACGCCGCCTTTATCAGCGACAACCGCCATTCCCCGGAAGAAGTGGAAAAGCTGTCCGGCGTGCCCGCAGACCTGATCCGTCAGGCTGCCCGCGCCTATGCGGCGGCCCCGCGCGCCAGCATTTATTACGGGCTGGGCGTGACGGAACACAGCCAGGGATCGACCACCGTCATCGCGATTGCCAACATTGCGATGATGACCGGCAATATCGGCACCCCCGGCACCGGCGTGAACCCTCTGCGCGGGCAGAACAACGTGCAGGGGTCGTGCGACATGGGATCGTTCCCGCATGAATACCCCGGCTATCGCCATGTCAGCGACCCGGAAACGCGGGCGCTCTATGAACAGGCCTGGGGTGTGCCCCTGTCGGATGAGCCGGGCCTGCGCATCCCCAACATGTTCGATCAGGCTTTGGCCGGGCGGTTCCGCGGCCTGTATTGTCAGGGCGAAGACGTGGTGCAATCCGATCCCGACACCCGCCATGTCACCAGCGCGCTGAAGGCGATGGACATCGTGATCGTGCAGGATCTGTTCCTGAACGAGACCTCGAACTATGCCCATGTGTTCCTGCCCGGTTCCAGCTTTCTGGAAAAGGACGGCACGTTTACCAATGCCGAACGCCGCATCAATATGGTGCGCCGCTGTATGCCGCCCGCCCAAGGCTATGCCGATTGGGAAATCACGCAGATGCTGGCCAACCGCATGGGCGCGGGCTGGAGCTATACCCACCCGCGCGAAATCATGGATGAAATCGCCGCGACCACGCCCAGCTTCGCGGGCGTCAGCTTTGACCTGCTGGACCGGGTGGGTTCGGTGCAATGGCCCTGCAATGATGCCGCGCCGCTTGGCACGCCCTTGATGCATGTCGATGGTTTCGTGCGCGGCAAGGGCCGGTTCATCAATACCGAATATGTCGCGACCGAGGAACGCACCGGCGCGCGCTTTCCCTTGCTGCTGACCACCGGGCGGACGCTGACGCAATACAACGTCGGCGCCCAGACGCGGCGCACCGGCAACACCGCCTGGCACCCCGAGGATATGCTGGAAATTCACCCGCATGACGCCGAAACACGCGGGGTGCGGGATGGCGATTTCGTGCGCCTCACCTCGCGCGCGGGGGATACGACGATGCGGGCAAAGATCACCGACCGGGTGGCGCCGGGCGTGGTCTATACCACCTTCCACCATCCCGATGCACAGACCAATGTCGTCACCACCGACAATTCCGACTGGGCCACCAACTGCCCGGAGTTCAAGGTGACGGCTGTGCAGGTGTCGCCCTCGAACGGGCCAACGGAATGGCAGAGCGACTATGCCGCCCATTCCCGCCTGTCGCGCCGCATCCTGCCTGCGGCGGAATAACGGATGGAGGATCACGCCGCCGCATCCGCCCAACCGGCGGCCCCGCGCCGCTGGCAGGATGGTGCGTGGATCACCGGCGACGCCCCGCCGCCGCCAGCGGAATCGCCGGTGGCCATCGTGATCGACGGGCAAAGTCAGGCGGTGCTGATGGCCACACCCGCCGATCTGCATGATCTGGCCGTAGGCTTTGCCCTGACCGAAGGCATGATCGCCAGTGCCGCCGATGTGCAGTCGTTCGAACAGGTCGCCGTGGAAACGCGCGGCCTGCCGGGGGCCGAAGCGCGGCTGTGGCTGCGCCCTGGCATCGCCGCCGCCCTGTCGGAACGACGCCGCAAGATGCTTGGCCCGGTCGGCTGCGGGCTGTGCGGGATCGACAGCATCGAACAGGCGCTGCCCGAACTGCTGCCCGTGACCAGCGCTTTGCGCATCACCCCCGCCGATATTCAGGCAGCCATGGCGGCGCTGAGCGCGGGGCAGATCCGCTGGCGTCAGACCCCCGCCATCCACGGTGCCTGTTTCTGGCACCCCGCCGCCGCCCCCACCGTGCGCGAGGACGTGGGCCGCCATAACGCGCTGGACAAGGTATCGGGCGCGCTGGCCCGCGACGGGCGCACCGGGGCGGGCGGGGTGATCGCCATGACCTCGCGCCTGTCGGTTGATCTGGTGCAAAAGGCGGCGCGGATGCAGGCCGCCGTGGTCATCGGCGCATCGGCCCCGACGACGCTGGCGATCACCTGGGCACAGGCGGCGGGCATCACCCTGATCGGGCGCGCGCGCGGCACCGGCTTTGACCTTTACACCCACCCCGAACGACTGAAAGGCTGACCCATGGCAGACAAGCTGATCCGCATGGCCACGCAGATTGCCGATTTCTGGCGTTACCAGCCGGGACAACCGGAACGGGCCGTGGCCGAACATATCAACGATTACTGGTCCTATCAGATGCGACGTGATTTTCTGGCCGCGATCAAAGGGCAACCACAGGCCGATCCGGTGGTTCAGGCCACCGCCGCGCTGATCGACCTGCCCGATCACGACACCGCTGCCTGACAGCCTGCTGCGTTGCAATCGCGGCCAGCCCGCCGCATATATGGCGCAGCAGCAGCGGAGCGGTGGATGACCTATCTGGATTTCGAAAAACCTCTGGCCGACATCGAAGGCAAAGCCGAAGAATTGCGCGCAATGGCCCGCAAGGGTGAAGGCGCGGTCGATGTGGAAAAAGAGGCCGCCGCGCTGGACAAAAAAGCCGGCGACATGCTGCGCGATCTGTATAAATCGCTGGACCCTTGGCGCAAAACGCTGGTGGCGCGCCACCCCGACCGGCCACATTGCGGCGCCTATATCGACGCGCTGTTCACCGAATATACGCCGCTGGCAGGCGACCGCACCTTTGGCGACGACCATGCGGTGATGGGCGGGCTGGCGCGGTTCCACGACGCGCCCTGCGTGGTGATCGGCCATGAAAAGGGCAATGACACCAAATCGCGCCTGACCCATAATTTCGGCATGGCCCGGCCCGAAGGCTATCGCAAGGCGATCCGGCTGATGGACATGGCGCACCGCTTTGGCCTGCCGGTCATCACGCTGGTCGATACCCCCGGCGCCTATCCCGGCAAGGGCGCCGAGGAACGCGGCCAGTCCGAGGCGATCGCCCGCTGCACCCAGAAATGTCTGGAAATCGGCGTGCCGCTGGTCTCGGTCATCATCGGCGAGGGCGGATCAGGCGGGGCGGTGGCCTTTGCCACGGCCAACCGCATCGCCATGCTGGAACATTCGATCTATTCGGTGATCTCGCCCGAGGGCTGCGCCTCGATCCTGTGGAAAGACAGCGAACGGATGCGCGACGCCGCCGAGGCGCTGCGCCTGACCGCGCAAGACCTGCACAAGCTGGGCGTGATCGACCGCATCATCGGCGAACCCATGGGCGGCGCGCAGCGCGACCCGGTGGCCGCGATCACCGCCACTGGCAAGGAAATTGCCGCGATGCTGAGCGATCTGAAAGGCAAGAAACCGGCCGAGCTGATCCGCGACCGGCGGCAGAAATTCCTGAACATGGGCAGCTCTGCGCTGGTCTGACGACCGGCGCGCCCACCCCCAGACCGGCGAATCATCTTGGCCGCGTGGGTGCGGTGCCTTGGGGTTGCGCTGCAAATACCCGTCAGGGTTGAAGTTAACGCTCACATTAAACTGAACAGACCTGTATTTTTCGACAGGTCTGGCGGGAATTTTTCGCCTGCCCCTTTCCTTCATGCGCGGAATTCTGCTTATTCCCGGCCTCTATCTTGATGCACAGTTTTGAAAGAGTCCCACCATGTCGCTTACGCGAGCCATCGCCGCAGCCACGCTGCTGACCGCCACCTCTGCCCTGTCGGCTGCTGCCGCCACCTATATTGAACCCGGTGTGACCACCGTGCAGGTTCAACATGCCGGACGAAACGCCAATGCGGTGAACAACGCGGCGGGCCAGTATCTGAACATGGGCATCAACTATAACACGCGCAACACCGACACCGGCCTGCCGACCAATCAGTCTGGTTCCCGCACCGGGACCGCTGTCGGTGTCCGGCTGATCGACGTGGCGCTGAGCGCGACCGAAACGCTGGCGCAGATCCCCGCCATCTGCATCGAGGTCGCTCAGGGTTTCTGGAACCCCCGCAACACCCAGACCTATCAGGTCCGCAGCACGTTTTATAACGATGAAACCCAGTCCTATCTGGGCAAACTGGCGCATCTGGCATGGGATCAGATGATCGAGGTGACGCAAAAGGTTGCCACCAACGCGCAAGAGGCGACGGACAAGGCCGTTTACGGTGCCGCCTATCAATTGGCCGTCTGGGAACTGACCCATGAAGGCGTGGCGGGCGGTCTGGACGTGACCACCGGCTCGTTCAACGCCACCGGCAGCGCGGCAAACGTGCAGGCAGCCCGGACGCTGGCAAACGAATGGCTGACCACGATCAAGGCGGGCGATTATGACGGTTTCCGTCAACTGACCTATCTGCACAACAGCATGTATCAGGATCTGATCGTCGATCTTGAGCCGCCCTACGTTCCCCCGGTTGACCCGCCGCAGCCCGTCCCGGTCCCTGCCGCCGGCCTGCTGCTGCTGGGTGGTCTGGGTGCATTGGGCGCGCTGCGCCGCCGCCGCAAAACCGCCTGATCCTGTTCCGCACGACACAGGACACGCCCCTGCCCATTCTCGGGCGGGGGTTTTTCGTATCACCACATGGTCTGCGCGGCCCGGCCCGGCCAGGCGGCATCGTAATCCGGCCCGCCGACCGCCCCGGCGGTCATGCCCGCCAGGATCTGCCCCAGCGACGGCAGCCCGGCGCTGTCATCCGCACCCGACCAGATCGCCGCCCGCATCATCGCACGGGCGCATTGGAAATAGACCTCGGCAATCTGCACGACGATGACAACGCGCGGTCCCTGACCACCCCGGTCAAAGCTGGCGCGCAGTTCGGCGTCATCCGATCCGCCACCTTGCGCAGCGAAGCCGGGCCGGGCTGGCCGTAGATCGCATCCAGATCAGCCTCGGCCAGCCACTTCATCCGCGAAACCCGGCCTCGGCCATCAGCCGGTCGGAATTGCCTTCGATCTGGTTTTCCAGATCGGCCATAAAGGTCACGCTGTCGGTGCCGGGGGGGATGACGGGCAGGAACTCGACCACCGCGCGGCCCGGCCGGATGCCCCAGCCCTTGCGTGGCCAGAACAGCCCGGTGTTCACCGCAACCGGCACCACATCCAGCCCCGTCGCCGCACGGATCGAGGCGACGCCGTGCTTATACGCCTTGCGCTGCCCCGGCAGGGTGCGCGTGCCCTCGGGGTAGATGATAAGCTGACCCAGACTGCGTTCGGCGATCCGTTCCGACACCCGTTCGGAAATCGCCGTCATCGCATCCTTGCCGCGTGAACGGTCGATGGGAATGCAGCCGACCTTATAGGCATACCAGCCCATGATCGGCACGCGCATCACCTCGCGCTTCATGATAAAGGCGCGGCGGGGGACGGCGTGGGAAATCACCATGATGTCCCAGAAGCTTTGATGCTTTGCCGCCACGATGCAATCATGCGTGGGCGGCGTGCCACGCACCTCGGCGATCAGGCCCAGATAGACGCGCGCCGACCAGACCACATGCCCGATCCACACGGTCGAGACGCGGATCGCCCCCTCGCGCCCGCCGGTGGCGACCTTGAACAGCCCCCAAAAGCCGATCAGGATCGTGGCCAGCGCGATATGCAGATAAAAGGCGACGTTGCGCAGATATTGCACAAAGCTCAGCGGGCCGGGGGTGGGGGAATGGTTGCTCATCGCACCTCTGCCAGCATTTTCAGCGCCGCCCAACGGGTGGCGAAAAAGCCTACGCCCGCCGCCACAGCCGGGATCAGCAGCGGCAGCAGCCAGCCCCAGCCCCGGAACCCCAGCCCGGTCAGGAACCCGCCCGATGCCTGCATGTCGGGCAGCAGGGCAATGGCGATCATCCCCAGCAAGGTGCCCGCCGCGGCACCAAGGGCCGCGCGGCGGGTAAAGCGGCTGACAAAGGCCCCGGCAATGGTGATGTCGCGCGCCCCGATCAGCCGCAGCACCCGGATCACCTGCCCGTTGGCCGCCAGCGCCGCCTTGGCCGCCAGCGTAATCATCGCCGCCGCCGCCGCCGCGATCAGCCCCAGCGACAGAATGCCCAGCATGTTCAAGCGGCTGGCGGCGCTGACCAAGGGCCGGCGCCATTCGCTGTGATCGTCCAGCACCGCATCCGGCGCCTCGGCCTCTAACCGCAAGCGCAGGCCCTGCGCGTCGAAACCGCCGCTGATCGGCACGTCGATCAGGCGCGGCACCGGCAGGGCATCGACCGGCACATCCGGGCCGAACCACGGGGTCAGCAGCGCCGCCACTTCGTCATCAGGCAGGATGCGCGGATCACCCAGACCGGGGGTCTGGCGCAGCACCTCGATCGCGGCGGCGGTGCGCGGTTCAATATCGGCGGTCGAGGCGCTGATGCGCACCGTCACCGACTCGGCCAGTTCGGATGACCAGCGGTCGGCCAGCCGCCCGGTGGCCAGCGCAAGGGCCAGCGCAAACACCGCCAGAAAGGCCATCGCCCCGGCCGAAAACACCGTCAGTTGCGCGGTAAAGCCGGTCGGCGGCACGATCCGGGCGGAAATGCCACCCTCGCCACGGGTCATCGTCTGCCACAGGGCACGCAGGTTGACGCTGCGCAATTCGGGGCGGGACAGCGGATTTTTCATAGGTCGGCCCCCGCCTGCGCGACCCGGCCCCCGGCAATACGCAGCACCCGCGCCGCAACCTGCGCCTTGGCCGCGCGGATCAGGTTCAGATCATGGGTCGCGACCAGCACCGCCTTGCCCGAGTGGTTCAGCTCGATCAGCAGTTGCAGCAGGCGCATCGACATATCCCAGTCAAGATTGCCGGTCGGTTCATCCGCCAGCACCAGATCGGGCGACAGGATCACCGCCCGCGCCAGCGCCGCGCGCTGCCGTTCGCCCCCCGACAGCGACGGCGGCAGCGCCCGCGCCTGCGGGCCAAGCTGCACCCAGCCCAGCAGATCCTTCATCGCCTGCATATCGACCGGCTGGCCCGAAACGGTCAGCGGCAGGGCGACATTTTCAGCCAGCGGCAGGTGATCCAGAAACTGCGGGTCTTGATGCACCACGCCCACGCGCCGCCGCAGCGTGGCGATACCGTCGCGCGACAAACCGCGCATATCCTGCCCGAAGGCCGTCATCTGCCCCGAGGTCGGCAGCAAATCGGCATAACACAGCCGCAGAAAGGTGGTTTTCCCCGAACCGGACGGGCCGGTCAGAAAATGAAACGATCCCGGCGCAAGGGTCAATGTCATGCCCGACAGCAGCTCGCCCTTGCCGGGATAGCCGAAACCGGCCTCTTGCATTTCGATCACGCGCACCTCCTTGCGCCCGCTTGGAAGACGGGCCTGCGCTTGATAGAACAGCACGACGATGAATGCGAGGGTCGGATGGGTGAATTACGGTTGATCTGCCCCGGTTGCGGTGCCGAATACCAGTTGGACGAGGGGCTGATTCCCGCATCCGGGCGCGAGGTGGAATGTTCCGCCTGCGGTCGGATCTGGCGCCAGCCAGCCAGCGGCGCGGCAGAACCGCCGCCGCCCGCTGCCATGCCGGTGCCCGCGCCCACGCACGATTACCGTCGTCGCGACCCCATCGACTTTGTGGTGTCGCGTCGTCTGGCGGGCCATGACAAGACCACGCCTCCGACCGGCAGGCCCGCCCCCCCGGCGCAACCGGCCCCCGCGCCGATGCCGCGCCTGAACCGCCCCCTGCCCGCCGACGTGCTGTCGATCCTGACCGAAGAGGCCGCGCGCGAACGCGCCGCCCAGGCGGCAGAACGATCCGCCGCCCCCGCGCTGACACCAACCGACTGGCCCGCAACAACTGTCACCATCACCCCACCCCGGCCACACGCTCCCGCTGCGGAAGCTGCGGAAGCTGCGGAAGCACTTCTTGTTTCACCGGCCCCGTCAACCCCGGTTCAGGGTGCCGCACCCCTGCCCACCACAGCGACCACCGAGCAGTCACACACCACCGCAGCCACGCCCCAAAGCCCCGCCCGCAAACCGGCTGATGACACAGACCCAGCCGCACCCCGCCACCATGGGCGCGCCGGATTTATCTGCGGCCTTGCAGTCGCGGCGGTCTTGCTGGCGCTTTATCTGGCGGCGCCGATGGTGTCGCCCGAAAGCTCTGCCGGGCAAGCCCTGCATCAATGGCGCGAGATCGCAGATCACGCCCGCAACTGGCTGGCCGGGTTGTTTTAAGCGGAGCGCCCCTGGGCTGACAGCCACCGGAATAAGCCGGGCGGCATCACCCGCCGCAAAACGAAGGGCATTCCGGTCGGCCTTGCTGATTTGACAGGCTGTCAGCCCTGCCATTCGCCTGACGTCAGCAAGCCCCGCTTTTCAAACGCCCCGGTATGGGCTGACATGCCACCAAACCCGGCACGATAGCCCCATTCCAAGCGCGGCTCTGGCCCGCCACCGCCCCAATGCCTGTAAAATCGCGTCAAGCGGACGCCAAGGCAGCGCAATCATGCCCGCCCTATATTTCTGAACCACGCAACCGGATCGCCGCAGCGTTTACCCTTCGCGGAAAGCGCGGTTGAAATAATCGGACAGCGGCTTGACCAGATAGCTTATCGGACTGCGCTCGCCGGTTTGAATGAAAACCTCGACCGGCATGCCGGGGATCAGTGACAAACTGCCCAGCTTGGACATCTCATCCGGCGGAATCGTCACCTCGGCGCGGTAATAGGACATGCGCGTCGCCTCATCCACGACCGCATCGGGCGACACGCGCGACACCTCGCCGTCGATTTCCGGGGTGGTGCGCGAACTGAAGGCCGAAAAGACCAGTTTCACCTGCTGCCCCGGATGCACCTCGTCGATGTTGATCGGCGAGATACGCGCGCCGATCACCAAGGGCCGGTCCTGCGGCACCAGATACATCAGCGGTTCCGCCGGGCGGATGACCGAACGGGGGGTGCGCACCTGCAATTCATGCACGACACCCGACACCGGCGCGCGGATTTCCAGACGCGCGATCTGTTCGGTCAGGCTGCGGCGACGCTCGGCCAGTTCCAATTCGCGATAGCCCTGATCGCGCAGCTCGGTTTCCGCCGTCTCGCGTCGGGCGGCGGTCAGGCGCAGGCTTTCGATGCCGATTTCGGTGCGGCGCGTTTCCGCCTGCGCCCGCGTGGCGTCGATTTCACCGATCTGACCGTCCAGCCGCGCCGCTTCACGCTCCAAGGCCAGAACGCGCGGTGCCTGCGCCAAACCCTTTTCCAACAGCGACCGCTGATCCACCAGTTCCTGTTCCAGCAATTCGCGTTGACGGGTCAGGGCTGCTTCTTGCGCGTCCAGGCCGTCAATCTGCGCGGCAACCTGTTCGGATTGCTTGGTCAACTGATCCAGCGACTGGGTGATGGTATCCGTGCGGGCGCGGAACAGGCTTTGCTGCCCATCCCTGAGCGCCTCGACCTCGGCATCGGTTTCGGCGGCGGCGATCAGATCGGGGGGGAAAGCGATCTCGGTCGCATCGGCGCGCTCGGCCTCGAGCCGGCCACGGCGGGCCAGCAATTCGAAATACTGGCTTTCGACGATGGCCAGTTCGGTTTCCAGCAAGGCACCATCCAGCCGGATCAGAGCCTCG
Organism: Paracoccus sp. (in: a-proteobacteria); assembly: GCF_030538755.1. Classification (GTDB taxonomy): domain Bacteria; phylum Pseudomonadota; class Alphaproteobacteria; order Rhodobacterales; family Rhodobacteraceae; genus Paracoccus. Next base: position 147,208 of record NZ_JAUNTJ010000004.1, read on the forward strand.
CCCGCATCGACGCTTTTGCCTTCTGTGACCAGAATTTCATCGACGATACCGCCATCCAGATGCTGCACCACCTGACGGCTGCTTTGCAATTCCACCTGCCCGCTGGCGACCACCGCGCCCGAGATGCGCGACATCACACCCCAGCCGCCAAAGCCGACGAACAGCACCAGAATCGAGATAATGCCCAGCATCAGCGGGCCACGCACCGGCCACCGCTTGGCCACCGCCTCGCGCGAGTCGGGTTTGGCCGGGTCGCCGGGCGGGTTCATGCGTGGCATCGGCGCGGGTTGCACCGGCTTGGCGGCGGGGGCGGTTTGCTGTGCTGCCGCCGGGGCCGGATTGGCTGCGTTCGCAGGCGATGCATCGGCGGACGGCGGATTGGCCCCGGCAGATGTCGCCGGGCCGGATGCCGGTTGCGCCGCCGCCTCAACCTTGGGCTGAGCCGCTGCCTGATCGTCGCGAATGGGGGCCAGCCGCGACAGATAGTCGGCCGCCGGGCGCTTGTCCTGTCCGCTCATGTCACGCCTCCGCTTTGGCCACCTTCTTGTGCCTGCCGGATCTGATCGGCATTCTTGACCATGGATTTCAGCACCTCATCGCGCGGGCCAAAGGCGCGGCGGTTGCCCTGATCCAGCACCAGCAGCAGTTCACATTCCGAAATCGCCGCCGGGCGATGCGCCATGATGATAACAGCCCCGCCCCGCGCCTTGATCGAGCGGATCGCCTGATTCAGCGCCTCGGACCCCTGATTGTCGAGGTTCGAGTTCGGTTCATCCAGCACGAACAGCATCGGATCAGGATAGAGCGCGCGCGCCAGTCCAACCCGCTGAATCTGCCCGCCCGACAGCCGCCCGCCCGCCTGCGTCACCGGCGTGTCATAGCCCTTGGGCAGGTCCAGAATCATCTGATGCGCCGCCGCCGCCTGCGCCGCGGCCACCACGCGCTGACCATTCGGTTCAGGCGCAAGCCGGGCGATATTTTCGGCGATGGTGCCATCGAACAAAGTCACGGTCTGCGGCAGATAACCGATCAGGTTGCCCAGCACGTCCTGATCGTATTGATCCAGCGTCGCGCCCCCCAGCCGGATCGAGCCGCCGGCAATCGGCCAGGCGCCAATCAGCGCGCGCGCCAGCGTCGTCTTGCCCGCGCCCGAGGGGCCGATAACACCGATCGCCTGCCCCGGCCCGACCGAAAAGCTGACCCCGCGCAACGTCGGCTGGTTCTGGCCGGGCGGCACCACGGTCAGGTTGCGCACGTCGATCTGCGCGGGCGGGCGCGGCAGCGGCGTGCGTTCGGGTTCCGGCGGGCGGCGGCTGAGCAGCTTTTCCAGCCGCCCCCAGCCATCTTGCGCGCGCTGAACCAGCGCCCATCCGCCGACGATCTGTTCAATCGGGGCCAAGGCCCGGCCCATCAGGATCGAGCTGGCAATCATCGCCCCCGGCGTCAGTTCCTGCTGCAACACCAGCCACGCACCGGCAGCCAGCATCGCGCTTTGCAGAAACAGGCGGAAGGTGCGGGAAAACACGGTAAAGGCGGTTGCGCGATCCGTGCCGCGCAGCGAATGGGCCGTCGCCTCGTCCCGCGCGACGCGCCAGCGGTGAAAGGCCGCCTTGCGCATCCCCAGCGAACCGATCAGTTCGCCTTCGTCGCGATACAGGTCTGACATGCGATCCGCCGCCTGCGCCGAGGCCGCGCCGCGTTGCAGCGGCTCGCGGTTGATCCATTGGTTCAGAAAGGTGGCGCAGACCAGAATCACGCAGCCGATCATCGCCACCACGCCCAGCAGCGGGTGGAAAATGAACACAGCCCCCATAAAGATCGGTGCCCAGGGCAGGTCGAACATCGCCATCAGCACGGGCGAAGAAATCAGTTGCTGCACCGATTGCAAGTCGCGGGTGCCGCCCTTGGCCACAGCCTCGCTGCCGGTGGCGATCCCGTCTTCCAGCGAGGCGGCAAAGACGCGCGATTCCAGCCGCGACTGAAACCGCGTCGCCAGGCGGTTCATCACCCGGCTGCGCGCGACATCCAGCAAGCCCATCAGAACAAACAGAAAAACCACCAGCGCGAACAGCGCGGTCAGCGTTTCCACCGAACGCGACCCCAGCACGCGGTCATAGACCTGCATCATGAACAGCGGCCCGGTCAGCATCAGCAGGTTCACCGCCACCGAGAAAAGCCCGACGAAGCCCAGCATCCACCAGCCTTCGGCCCGCGCCTGCCTGAGTTCCCTGCTGCCGTCATACATGCCCGGTGCCCGTGCCATGCCTGTCTGCCCTGCCTTGTTCTGCGGGGAATCGCCACCCCGTCATCGGATAACCGATCCACATCCCCGGCGACAGGCACCAGACCATGATTCGGCAATCAATTCGTACTTTTAATGCAGAAAGGTTAAGGACTTCACCAATTTTGCCTGTTTTTCGCTGGCCGCCGGCACCGACAAAAGGCGATCCCGCAACAAAAAACGCCGCAACCCAAAGGTCGCGGCGTTGCCTGCGATATGTGCTGATTTCAGTGGGTCAGACGACTGATCGCTTCCTTGATGCGCAGTTTTTCGCGTTTCATCTGGGCGATGGCAAAATCATCCGATCCGGGTCGTTTCTGTTCCTTTTCAACCGCTTCAGAAAGGTTCTGGTGTTTTTTGCGCAGTTCTTCGACATGGGAAGTAACCGACATTCCATCCTCCTTGGCTGTTGTTCGGCAGATCAAGTCGAACACAAAACTCTGATTCTGTCATCAGACATTTACATTACCAAAGGTTGATTTCCGTGGCGTCACGCAGGATGGCGGCGGCCATATCGGTAAAATCTTCGCCATCTTGCAGATGCGCCACTGCCGCGTGCAGAATCAGCGGCGCGCGCAGGCGCAAGGGGCCGCGCGCGCCCTTGCGCATTCCGACAAGAACCCGGCCCGCATCGCGCCCCGCACGGGCGCTGAGCGGCAGGATCGACAGATCCCCGGCGCGCCCGGCGACCGCCGCCAGCACATCGGCCAGGCGATCCGCGCGCAGCACCAGCACCATCCGCCCCCCTGACCGCAATCGCCGCAAGCCCGCGTCGATCCACAGATGCAGCGGCGTATCCTCGTGCCGGGCATCGGCGCGGCCCGTATCCGGGGCACGGGTTCCGGCGGCGAAAAATGGTGGATTTGCAATCACATGGTCAAAGCTCTGCCCCCGCAACGCGACCGGCATGGCGGCCAGATCGCCGGTCAGCACCCGCAGCGCGATGCCATTTGTCACCGCATTGCGTTCGGCCAGCGCGGCGTAATCTGCCTGCCGCTCGATCCCGGTCAGCACCGCACCCGGCACCCGCGCGCCGATGCACAGGCTGGCCACACCGGCACCGCAGCCCAGCTCCAGCACCGTTTCGCCCGCCTGCACCGGGCAGGCCGCCGCCAGCATCACCGCATCCGCCCCGGCGCGATAGCCCTGCACAGGCTGGGTGATCCGCAGCCGACCGCCCAGAAAGCCATCCTCACGCAGCATGGTCATTCAATCAGCCCGGCGTCACGCAGCACCGCGCGGGCCATGAACGCATCGCGATCCGCCACCATCAGCCGCCGTGGCAGGATACCGATCGAGCCGTCCAGCACGCTCATATGCCGGTCCAGTTCAAAGGTGGGAATGTCCTCGGCTTGCAGCAGCGCCTGCGCGTGTGACAGCAAAACCGGGTCGGTGGTGCGCAGCAGTTCGATCATGGCTGCGACGTTAGGCCGTGGTTGCGCAATTGTCGATGCCGTGGCAATGGGTTGCCGCAAAGGCAAAGAGGTCTGGACGTGAACGATACCGCCCTGAAACCGCTGGACCGGCTTGGCGCGACGCTGGCCCCCGAAATGGCCGCCGTCGATGCGCTGATCCGCGACCGCATGGCCAGCCAGCACGCCGCCCGCATCCCCGAGGTGACGGCCCATCTGGTCGGCGCGGGCGGCAAGCGGCTGCGCCCGCTGCTGACGCTGGCCGCAGCGAAAATGCTGGGTTATCAGGGTGATGCGCATGTTCTGCTGGCAACAGCGGTCGAGTTTATCCACACTGCCACCCTGCTGCATGATGATGTGGTGGACGAAAGCCGCCAGCGGCGCGGGCGGCCCACGGCGAACCTGCTGTGGGACAATAAATCCAGCGTTCTGGTGGGGGATTACCTGTTCGGGCGCTCGTTCCAGTTGATGGTGGAAACCGGCAGCCTGCGCGTGCTGGATATTCTGGCCAATGCCGCCGCCGTGATTTCCGAAGGCGAGGTGCTGCAACTGACCGCCGCCCAGGACCTGCGCACGGACGAGCCGATCTATCTGCAAATCGTGCGCGGCAAGACCGCCGCGCTGTTTTCCGCCGCGACCGAGGCCGGGGCCGTGGTCGCCGGAGCGCCCCAAGATCAGGTGGCGGCGCTGCACGATTACGGCGATGCGCTGGGGATCGCGTTCCAGATCGCCGATGATCTGCTGGATTACGGCGGCACCAGCGAAACCATCGGCAAGAACACCGGCGACGATTTCCGCGAACGCAAGCTGACGCTGCCGGTCATCAAGGCCGTGGCGCTTGCCGATGAGGAAGAACGCGCCTTTTGGCAGCGGACCATCGAAAAGGGCGATCAGCGCGATGGCGATCTGGAACAGGCGCTGCGGATCATGCACGGCCACGGTGCGTTGGATGCCGCGCGCCGCGATGCGCTGGACTGGTCTGCCCGCGCGCGCGCGGCGCTGACCGCCCTGCCCGACGGCGACATCCGGGGCATCCTGTCGGATCTGGCCGATTACGTCGTCGCCCGCGTGGCCTGATCCGGTCTTTCGGAATGACGAAAGGCCCCCGTTCGGGGGCCTTTGCCATATTCAGCGGACCAATGGTCACGAGTTATAGGCGTTCTCGCCATGGGTGGTCAGGTCAAGACCCTGACGCTCATCGTTTTGCGCCACGCGCAGGCCCGTGACCGCCTTGACGATATAGATCGCCACCAGCGACACCACCGCCGACCAGATGATCGCAATCACCACACCCAGCACCTGCACATAAAGCTGTTCGCCCATCGACACGTCCACGCCCTGACCGCCAAAGGCCGGGAACACGAACACGCCGGTCAGAACCGCGCCGATGATGCCGCCGACGCCATGGATGCCGAACACGTCAAAGCTGTCGTCGATGCCGATGCGCGACTTCATGCTGTTGACGAACCACATGCAGGCCAGCCCGGTGATCGCGCCGATGGCAATCGCCCCCATCGGCCCGACAAAGCCCGCCGCCGGAGTCACGCCGACCAGACCGGCAATCGCCCCGGACACGCCGCCCAGCAAGGACGGATGACCGCGCAGCACCCATTCGCCAAAGGCCCATGCCAGCGCCGCCGCCGCCGTCGCGACCACCGTGTTCACCACCGCCAGCGCGGCAATGCCGTCTGCCGCCAGCGCCGAACCGGCGTTGAACCCGAACCAGCCCATCCACAGCAGCGCCGCGCCGATAAAGGTAAAGGTCAGGTTATGCGGGGCCATCAGCTCGCGCCCGTAACCGATCCGCGGACCGGCCACATAGGCCGCCACCAGACCGGCCACACCGGCGTTGATGTGAATCACCGTCCCGCCCGCGAAATCCAGTGCACCGTGCTGGAACAGATAGCCGCCCGACTGCCAGACCATGTGGCAGATCGGCAGATAGGACAGCACGAACCAGATCAGGCAGAACAGCAGGACTGCGCTGAACTTCATCCGCTCGGCCGTGGCGCCGACGATCAGCGCGGTGGCGATGCAGGCAAAGGCAAGCTGGAACACGACGAAGTTATATTCGTAGATGTCCCCCTCCAGCGTATCCACCGAGATACCCGACAGGAACATCTTGGACAGATCGCCGATAAAGGCGCTGACACCGCCGTTTTCCGCACCGGTAAAGGCCAGCGAATAGCCAAACATCACCCACAACAGCGCCACGATGCAGAAAACGGTAAACACCTGCATCAGCACCGACAGCATGTTCTTGCCACGGGCCAGCCCGCCATAGAACAGCGCCAACCCCGGCACGCTCATCAGCATGACAAGGATCGCCGAGACCATCACCCAGGTCACATTGCCGGTATCGGCAACCGGCACCACCGCAACGGCGGCTTCCGTCACGGTTTCGATCACCGGGGCGGCGGCTTCCTGAGCCAAAGCGGGCAACGCGGGCAGCGCAGCCATCGGCACGGATGTTAACAAAGCTTTGTTCATCGTCTCACCTGTCTTGAAGCGGGCAGCCGGAAGGGCCGCGTTTCCTCTTTTTGATCGTCAGCGGGCGGGGCGATGCACAAGAACAGGGCGCAGCGCCGCAGCGCAGAAAACCGGATTGCGCAAAAAACAGGCTGTCTGTAGGCGCAATGCCCGCGCGCCGCGCAGATCACAGATCGGTAAGCCGAGTTTCCATACAGCGATTCTTGCGCTATGCTACCTTTTCAAAGAGCCGGAAAACCGGCGGGCAGCGAACACAGGCACAACGCATGAAACGACCCACCGGGACGCCCAGACGGGCGGGCAAAGGCCCCGTCGCCGACAAGCGCGACTTTGCCACCACCGAAAAGCCCAAGCGCCACACCCCGCGCCAGAAAAACCGGCGCGGCAATATGGTGACGCGCGGCGTGGCGGGCATGGTTGTGCTGGTCTGGCGCATCCTGTGGGGCAGCGCATGGCGGCTGGCACTGGTGCTGGCGCTGATCCTGTTTGGCGCAACGGCCTATTATTACAACACCCTGCCCCAGGCGGCGGCACTGTTCGATGGCCGCGCGCGCGGCTCTGTCACGATGCTGGACCGCGATGGCGGGGTGTTCGCGTGGCGCGGCGAAACATTCGGCACGGTATCGTCCGACAAGATCGCCCCGGTGCTGAAAAACGCCGTCATCGCGACCGAGGACCGGCGCTTTTACAATCACCTTGGCGTCGATCCACGCGGCATCGCCGGGGCGATGCGCAACAATATTCAGGCCGGGCGCGGCGCGTTCGAGGGCGCGGGCGGATCGACCATCACCGTGCAGGTGGCCAAACTGCTGTGCCTTGGCCAGACCTTCGACCCGACCCAGTGGAAGGACGAGGCCGAATTCGAACAGGATTGCCGCGTCAGCAGCCTGTGGCGCAAGGTCAAAGAGGTGCCCTATGCCTTTGCGCTGGAGGCCAAATACTCCAAGGATGAAATCCTGAACATCTATATGAACCGGTCCTATCTTGGCGCCGGTGCGCGCGGGTTCGAGGCCGCCTCGCAGCGTTACTTCAACAAACCCGCCAGCGACGTGACCGCCCCCGAAGCGGCGATGCTGGCCGGTGCCCTGCGCGCCCCCAGCCGCTATGCCCCGACCGCGAATCTGCAACGCGCACAGGATCGCGCCAACGTGATTCTGGGCCTGATGCACGAAGAGGGCTATCTGAACGACGCCGAACTGACGCAGGCGCGCGCCAACCCCGCCACGCTGTCGCGGGCAGCAGCCGCGCGGGCGGGCGGCTATTTCGCCGATTGGGTGATGGATTCCGGCCCCGGCTTCCTGACCAGCGAAACCACCGAGGATGTGACCATCCGCACCACCTTTGACCAGGGCATTCAACGCGCGGCGGAACGTGCGCTGGCGCGGGTGTTCGACGAAAAGGTCAAGGACGGCTCCAAGGCGCAGGCCGCCGTCGTGGTGATGAGCGCGGACGGCGCCGTGCGCGCAATGATCGGCGGGCGCGATAACGTGGCCGCAGGCACCTTTAACCGCGCCACGCAGGCGAAACGGCAAACCGGGTCGTCGTTCAAGCCCTTCGTCTTTGCCGCCGCGCTGAACGCCGGTTACACGCCCGACAGCCGGGTTCTGGATGCGCCGCTGACGATCAGCATCCGCGGCTCGGCCCCGTGGACGCCGCAGAACTATACCCGCCGTCACCGCGGCGAAATCAGCCTGACCACCGCGCTGGCCAATTCGATCAACACCGCCACCATCCGCCTGCAAGAGGCCGTCGGCCGGGCCGAGGTGCGCCGCGTGGCCCAAGCCTTTGGCGTGGCCAGCGACCTGACCACCAGCCCGTCGCTGGGGCTGGGGGCGTCCGAATCGACGCTGCTGGAAATGACCGGCGCCTATGCCGGCATCCGCAACGGCGGCACCGCCGTGCATCCCTATGGCCTGATCGAGCTGCGCATCAAGGGCGATGGTGCCCCGCTGATGGGGCAAGCCGGGGGGCTGGGGCAGCAGGTCATTTCCAACCGCGCGGCCGGACAGTTGATCTTCATGATGGAGCAGGTGATCCAGAACGGCACCGGCACCCGCGCGAAACTGCCCGGCAACCGCCCGGCAGCGGGCAAGACCGGCACCACCTCATCCTATCGCGATGCGTGGTTCATCGGCTTTACCCAGCAATATGTGACCGGCGTCTGGATGGGCTATGACGACAACACCCCGCTGAATGACGTGACCGGCGGCGGTCTGCCAGCCGAGATCTGGCAGGCGGTGATGGCCGAAATCCACGACGGCCTGCCGGTCGAACCGCTGCTGGCCGTTTCGCCCGATGGCGGCGGGCTGATTATCTTGCAGGGCGAGGGGATGCCCACGGTCGTCACCTCGGGCAGCGCGCAAGACCCGCTGGCCGCCGCCTTGGCACAGGCGATCGCGCCCGAACAGGCCAGCAGCGCCACCGTCACCAACGCCCCTGCCCCGCCCGGCACCGCACCGCAAACCCCCGCCAGCAGCACCAGCGCAGGCAGCACCCCCGAGGTGCCCGCCGATGACGCACTGGCCGACGCGCTGCGGGGGATATTGAACTGAGGCCGGGGCGCGGGCTTCCCTCGCGCCTCGGCTGATGCAGGCATCGGTGGCTATGCCGGTCAATTGCGGGGGCGGGCGACGTGGGGGCCTGATTGCCACGCTCATGCAGGGGGGGCGGGCCGCCGGCGAAGCGTTACTGCTTTCGGACCGAAACGGATCGGGATACCGCGTCTTGCCGTCCGAGGATAAGGCGGGCCGCAATCCTGCCTGTGAAGTTGAGGCTGCCCAAGGCTTCCCCGTGCAGAGCTTGCGCAAAAGCAAACCCAACAGTTCATCGGCTCAGCAAGCTGGCGCATCCCCAGACGGCTTTAACCAATTTCGTCCGCTTGAGGGCGGCTTCAGCCTGCCAATGCAGCATAGAAAATGATCGGCGCTCCTTAGCCGAACCGGCATTTCCAGCGCACGATCAACGGCAGCGCGATCATCGCCGAACATTGACGGCATGACCATCAAAGCCCCCTGTTAACGCAGCGCCAAGAACAGCCCCATGTCTGGCCAGTCCAAGAATGCTGACAATACACCCCATGCAGCCTTGGCACCGAACCCCATTCGCAGACTGACCGCCGCCGAAGCACACCTTGCCGCGCCAGTCAGCACCATCGGTTTCGCCACAGCATTGGCCCAACGCAAAAAGGCCCGCGCGGGGCGGGCCTTTCGTGCATCTTTACATCAATCAGCCGAAGAACTGGCCGCCGTTGGCCGAGATCGTCGATCCGGTGATGAAGCCCGCCTCATCCGAGGCGAGAAAGACCACCGCGCGGGCGATTTCTTCGGGTTCGCCCAGACGCCCGACCGGGATCTGCGGAATGATGCGTTCGTTCAGCACCTTTTCATCAATCGCGCGCACCATTTCCGTGCCGATATAGCCCGGCGCGACGGCGTTCACCGTGATCCCGGCCCGCGCGCCTTCCTGCGCCAGCGCGCGGGTAAAGCCGATGTCACCAGCCTTGGCGGCGGAATAGTTCGCCTGCCCCGCCTGCCCCTTTTGGCCGTTGACCGAGGAAATGTTGATGATACGGCCGAATTTGCGATCACGCATCCCGCCCCAGACCGGATGAGTCATGTTGAACAGGCCGGTCAGGTTGGTGTCGATCACCTCTTTCCACTGCTGGACGGTCATCTTGTGGAACATGGAATCGCGGGTGATCCCGGCATTGTTGACCAGAACGGCGATCGGGCCGAGTTCTTCTTCGACCTTCTTGATGCCTTCGGCGCAGGCGTCGTAATCGGCAACCGACCATTTATAGGTCTTGATGCCGGTTTCTTCGGTAAAGGCGTTGGCCGCTTCGTCATTGCCGGCATAGTTCGCGGCGACGGTATAGCCCGCCTCTTGCAGCGCCTTGGAAATGGCGGCCCCGATCCCGCGCGATCCGCCGGTCACAAGAGCAACTTTCGACATGGTATCCCCCCTTTAGGTCATAGTCTTGAAATCTTGCTACCCAAACAGCCCGCCCCACGCAACATCATTTCGTAGAACCTTGACTGACCAAGCCAGACCACCCTGTGATCGCCCTGCCCGCGACCAGCAATCAACGGGGCGCCAACCCGGATTTCAGGGAAGGGTTGCGGGTTGTCGATCAGGCGTCAAGTCTTGCCGGGCATTTTGCAGGCATTTTCACGCCAACTGCCCTGGCAGGACCAACGCACCGTATCATTTTACCGCTGCACCATCGTCGGCGGGCTTTTCCACGGCGGGGCAATGGTCGGTGCACCGAAATAATAGCCCTGCATGCAGTCGATTCCCATGTCGATCAGGAAGGCAGCCTCATCCGCAGTTTCCACCGATTCCGCGACCGTGAACATGTCGAAATGATGGGCGATGGATTGCAGCGCGCGGGTCAGCACCTGATTATCCGGCTGGCTGGCAATGTTGCGGATGAACTGCCCGTCGATCTTAATCATGTCAAAGCAGAAGTCACGCAAATAGCGGAACGAGGTATAGCCCGCGCCGAAATCGTCCAGCGCCAGACTGACACCATATCCCTGCACCTCGCGCATGAACTGATGCACGACATCGGGCATTTCCATCGCGCTGCTTTCGGTGATTTCCAGAATCAGCCGTTCGGCGACCTGAGGTTCGGAAATCAGGCCATCGCGCAGGGTGGTGATCCAGTCGGGATAACCGATAGAGCGCGCCGACATGTTGATCGACAGCCGCAACGAGGGATCTTCGCGCAGTGATTGCAGCCCCAAGGCCAGCGACAGACAGTCGATCCGCCGCCCCAGTTCCGTGGTTTCGGCCACGGGCATGAAATCGCGCAGCGGCACGATCCGCCCCGATTCGTCGATGATGCGGATCAGCCCTTCGTAAAAGGCCGGGCGTTCGGTCCGCCCCGACTGGACGACGGGCTGAAAGGCCAGCACGCAGTTGCCGCGTTCAACCGCCAGCCGAACGGTGGGCAGCGTGACCCGGCTTTGCTGATCTATGGCGTAGTCGAGCGGGGATGCGCTCTGCTGGGTTCCGGCGGACACGATTCACCTCTTGCACGGTTGTCTTTGCACTATCGCCATGATTGCCTAATTTCACGTAAATGATGACTGCTTTCTGGATTCCCGGTTAATGAACGATATATCCCGCTGTGGCTGGTGCGGCACTGATCCGCTGTATCAAGACTATCACGACACCGAATGGGGCGTGCCGGAACGTGATCCGCGCGCCTTGTGGGAAAAGCTGATTCTGGACGGGTTTCAGGCCGGTCTCAGCTGGATCACTATCCTGCGCAAGCGCGATGCCTTTCGCGAGGAATTTGACGATTTCAACCCCGAAAGCATGGCAAGCTGGGACACCGCCCGCATCGAAAAGGCGCTGTCCAACCCCGGAATCATCCGCCACCGCGGCAAAATCGAATCAACCGTGCGCAGCGCGCGCATCTTTCTGGACATGGAAACGGGCGAGGGATTCGCGCCTTTCATCTGGGGCTTCACCGGCGGAAAAACCGTGCAGAACAAATGGTCCTCGCTGGCGCAGGTTCCCACGCAGACGCCCGAATCGCAGGCCATGTCCAAGGCGTTGAAAAAGCAGGGGTTCAATTTTTGCGGGCCGGTGATCTGTTATGCCTTCATGCAGGCGGTGGGGATCGTGAACGACCACATCACTACCTGCCACCGGCACGGCCCGGTCAGTCGGCTTTCAGCGCCCTGACCACCTCCAGCGCGGCATCCGACGCCCAATCTGCTTCGCCGTTCAGACGCGCTACCTCGCGGCCCTCGCGGTCGATCAGCACCGTCACCGGCAGGCCGACAACGCCCATCGCGCGGGCCAGCTCCATCCGCGGATCGGTCAGCAGAGGCAGGGTTTCAATGCCCGTTTCAGCAAAGAATTTGCGCATCGCCTCGGGCGGGTTGCGGCCTGCGGCGATGGTCAGCACCTGAAAATCATCGCCGCCCATTTCCTGCTGCAAGGCATCCAGCGAGGGCATTTCTTCGCGGCAGGGCGCGCACCAGGTCGCCCAGAAATTCACCAGCAGCGCCTGCCCCTGCCAATCGGAAAGCTGGTGTTCCCCGCCATCCAGATCGCCAAATGTGGCATCCGCAATCTGGGCCGGAAAGGTGTCGGCCAGCCGCACCAGACCTGCCGCCTGCGCGGCGGGCACATCCACGGGGTTGCCCTCGCCCGCGAGGGCAGGCAGCGCGATTGCGCCGAAAGCAACGGCCAGATAAAGGGATCGCAGCATGAAATCCTCCGCACAGGGAACGCCGATGACCGACCAGCCCAAGACCGCCAACGCAATGTGGGGCGGGCGCTTTGCCGCCGGGCCGGATGCGATCATGGAGGCGATCAACGCCTCGATCAGCTTCGACCGGCGGCTTTACGCCCAGGACATCCGGGGCAGCCGTGCCCACGCCGCCATGCTGGCCGCGACAGGCATCATCAGCAGTAACGACGCCGACGCCATCCGTGAAGGGCTGAACACGGTCTTGTCAGAAATCGAGGCCGGAACATTCACCTTCCGCACCGATCTGGAAGACATTCACATGAATGTCGAAGCACGGCTGAAAGAGATCATCGGCGAACCGGCGGGCCGCCTGCACACCGCACGGTCGCGCAACGATCAGGTGGCGACCGATTTCCGGCTGTGGGTGCGCGACCAGTGCGACGCCGCCGACGAATCGCTGCGGGCACTGATCGGCGCGCTGCTGACGCAGGCCGAGACGGGGGCGGATTGGGTGATGCCGGGCTTTACCCATCTGCAAACCGCCCAGCCGGTGACATGGGGGCATCACATGATGGCCTATGTGGAAATGTTCGGCCGCGACCTGGGCCGCTTTGCCGACGCGCGGCGGCGCATGAACGAATCGCCCCTTGGCGCGGCGGCCCTGGCCGGGACCGGATTTGCGATCGACCGGCAGGCGACAGCCAAGGCGCTGGAGTTCGACCGCCCGATGGCCAACAGCCTTGATGCTGTCAGCGACCGCGATTTCGCGCTGGAGTTCCTGTCAGCAGCCAGCATCTGCGCCGTTCACCTGTCGCGACTGGCCGAGGAGCTGGTGATCTGGTCATCGGCACAGTTCCGCTTTGTGGCAATGTCGGATCGGTTCTCGACCGGCTCGTCGATCATGCCGCAAAAGAAAAACCCCGATGCGGCAGAGCTGATCCGGGCGAAAATCGGGCGAATCCTTGGCGCGACAGTGGCGCTGTTCACGGTGATGAAGGGCCTGCCGCTGGCCTATTCCAAGGACATGCAGGAAGACAAGGAACAGGTCTTCGACGCCGCCGATTCGCTGATGCTGGCACTGGCGGCGATGACCGGCATGATGAGCGACCTGTCCGCCCGCCCCGACGCGCTGGAGGCGGCAGCCTCCAGCGGCTTTTCCACCGCCACCGATCTGGCCGACTGGCTGGTGCGCGAAGCCGGCCTGCCCTTCCGCGACGCCCACCACGTCACCGGCGCGCTGGTCGCCAAGGCAGAAAAGGCCGGCGTCGATCTGCCTGACCTGACGCTGGCCGAAATGCAGGCCGTCCACCCCGCCATTACCCAACAGATTTTCGACGTGCTGGGTGTCCACAACTCGGTCGCCTCGCGAACCAGCTATGGCGGTACCGCACCGTCGCAGGTGCGCAACCAGATCGCGCGCTGGAGGCAAGCTCTGGCCTGATCGGCACCGCCTTTTGCGTATTTGGGCAAACAGGAAACCGGCAGATGTCTTCCTGTTTGCATCAAATACGCCTCTTTGGGCGGGGCCGTGATATTGCCCGCTGCGGCGGCTTGGATCATAACCCGGAGCAGTCTCAGAGGTTCTCGTAATGCGCATCGTCCTTTTCCTGACCACCGCCCTGATCCTGTCCGCCTGCGGCGTCGATGGCGCGCCCGAACGGCCCGCGCCGGGGCTGCATCTTGATGGCGAGGCGCGGATCGGCATCGCAACGGGCGTCTGACGGATGGATCATTTCAACTATCAGGGCGGCGTCCTGTGCGCCGAGGATGTGCCGCTGACCCGCATCGCAGCCGAGGTGGGCACGCCGGTCTATGTGTATTCTGCGGCAACCCTGCGCCGTCACTTCGGGCTGTTCCGGCAGGCGCTGGACTGGACCGATCATCTGGTCTGCTTTGCGGTCAAGGCGAACAGCAATCTGGCCGTGCTGAAGCTGATGGGCGATCTGGGCGCAGGCATGGATGTTGTATCAGGCGGCGAATATGCGCGGGCGCGGGCCGCCGGTGTTCCCGGTGATCGGATCGTGTTTTCTGGCGTCGGCAAAACCGTGGCGGAAATGCGGCAGGCGCTGGAAGGCGGCATCCGGCAGTTCAACGTCGAATCCGAACCCGAGCTGCACGCCCTGTCGCAACTGGCCGATTCGATGGGCGTCACCGCCCCCGTCGCCATCCGGATAAACCCTGATGTGGACGCAAAAACGCATGAAAAGATCGCCACCGGCAAATCGGAAAACAAGTTCGGCATTCCGATTGCCCGCGCGCGTCAGGTCTATGCCGAGGCCGCGTCTCTGCCCGGTATCTCGGTCGTGGGCGTCGATATGCATATCGGCAGCCAGTTGACCGATCTGGAGCCGTTTCGTCAGGCCTATACGAAAATGGCCGGGCTGGTGCGGGCGCTGCGGGCCGATGGCCATGCCATCACCCGGCTGGACATGGGCGGCGGCCTTGGCATCCCCTATCGGCGCGATAACAGTGCCCCGCCTTTGCCAATCGAATATGGTCAGGTGATCCGCGACACCGTGGGCGATCTTGGCTGCGAGATCGAGATCGAGCCGGGCCGCAACATCGTCGGCAATGCCGGTATCCTGCTGACCTCGGTTATCTATGTGAAAGAGGGCGAGGGCCGCAATTTTCTGATCGTTGACGCCGCCATGAACGATCTGCTGCGCCCTGCCATGTATGGCGCGCATCACGACATCGTGCCGGTGCGGGAGCCGCTGCCGGGCACCGAGGTGCAGCCCTTTGATGTGGTTGGTCCGGTCTGCGAAACCGGCGACACCTTTCAGAAGGGCACACAACTGCCCGCTTTGGCTGCGGGCGATCTGGTCGCCTTTCGATCGGCCGGGGCCTATGGCGCGGTGATGGCTTCGGAATATAACACCCGTCCGCTGGTGCCCGAGGTTCTGGTGCAAGACGATCACTTCGCCGTCATCCGGGCACGCCCGACGGTTGAGGAAATCCTGAACCGCGATACCATCCCGGAATGGTTATAGGTCGGTTCCGGTCTGCGCGGTCAGAACCGGGGGTTTTCCACCCCCGGACCCCCGAGGATATTTCCGGACCAAAGATCAGGCGCGCGCTGGCTCTGACCCGCTGGGGCATGGTGTGGGAACAGGTGGCGCGGGCGTTCTGGCCGTTGTTCGTGATCCTGTCGCTGTGGCTGGCGCTGCTGGCGCTTGGGGCGGTGGCCCTGGTGCCTGCGCCCGTGCTGCCGTGGCTGTTCGGGGCCATGCTGATCGCGGCGCTGGTGGCTGCGGTGCGCGGCGGGATGCGCTGGCGGCGCATTACCGGGGCCGAGGCTGCGGCGCGCGTGGATGCGGCTCTGCCGGGGCGGCCGCTGGCTGCGCTGGCCGATCATGCCGCCTTGGGGGGCGAAGGCGATTTGTGGCGCGCGCATCTGGCGCAGATGGCGGCGCAGGCGGCGCAGGCGCGGGCGGTGCCGCCGGATGCCGGGCTGCGCCACCGCGATCCCTTTGCGCTGCGGCTGGCTGCCCTTGTGGCACTGGTCATGGCGGTGTTGTTTGGTGGCGTGGGGCAGATCGGTCAGGGCATGTCGGCCATCGCCGCCACCTTGCGCCTGCCCGATGAGCGCGGCGATACGGCCCCGGCTGCCCCCTCGTGGGAAGGCTGGGCCGAGCCGCCCGCCTATACCCGCCGCCCGGCGCTGTATCTGAACGCGCTGCCCGAGGGCGAGCCGTTGATTCTGCCCAAGGGCAGCGAAGTGACCTTCCGCCTGTATGGCCAGGGCATTGCGCTGGATCAGACCATCGGTCCCACCCGCGGCGATGATCCGCTGGCCCCCGGTTTTCGCGCTGAACAGTCGGGTCAGATCACCGTTTCCGGCCGCCGTTTCGATGTGACCGTGCAGCCGGATGACGCGCCGGTGATCCGCGCGGGCGCGCAGCCGCTGCGCCGGGCCGATGGCCGCATGGCGCAGGAATTTCAGGCCGAGGATGACTTTGGCATCACCGAGGGCGCTGCTGAAATCGCCCTGAATCTGGCCGCCGTGGACCGCCGCTATGGGCTGACGATTGCGCCCGAGCCGCGCGACGCTCTGGCGCTGCCCCTGCCCGTGCCGCGCGGCGACACCCGGCAGATCACCGGCACGCTGACCGAGGATCTGGCCCGCCATCCATGGGCTAATATGCCCGTCACCATCACTCTGCGCGCCACGGATGGCATCGGCCAGACCGGCGACAGTGGTCCGGCGCAGGTGATCCTGCCGGGGCGGCGCTTTTTCGATCCGCTGGCGGCGGCGCTGATCGAAACCCGGCGCGATCTGCTGTGGTCGCGCGACAATGCCGGGCGCAGCGCCGAAATTCTGCGGGCGATGACGTGGCAGCCCGAAGGCTTTGTCGAACCCGAATTATATCAGGAACTGCGCGCCGCCGCCGGTCTGCTGGAACAGGGCACCCTGTCCCCCGAGGCGCGCGACACCCTGGCCGAAGCCTTGTGGCAGGCCGCCGTTCAGCTTGAGGATGGCGGCCTTGCCGATGCGCTGGACCGGATGCGCCGCGCGCAGGAACGCCTGTCCGAAGCGATCCGGCAGGGGGCCAGCCCCGACGAAATCCAGCGCCTGATGGATGAACTGAAAGAGGCAACCGACGCCTACACCCGGATGCTGGCTGAACAGGGCGAAGACCCGGCGGCGCGGTTCGACCGCAGCCCACAGCAGGGCCAGCAGATCACCGGCGATCAGATTCAGCAGATGATGGACGAGATCCAGCGCCTCATGAACGAGGGTCGGATGGCCGAAGCCCAGCAATTGCTGGACCAGTTCAACCGCATGATGGAGAATTTGCAGGTCCGTCAGTCGCAGGGCGGCGAGGGGCAGGATGGCCAGCCCGGTGGGCAGCCGATGAACCGGCTGGCCGACACATTGCGCCAGCAGCAGGAACTGTCGGATCAGGCGTTCCGCGAAATGCAGCGCCGCTTTGGTGGTCAGCAGGGGCAACAAGGCGATGCCGGCGAAATGGCCGACCGGCAGCAAAGCCTGCGCGAAGAACTGGGCCAGCAGCGCGGGCTGATGCCCGGTCAGGGATCACCGCAGGGCGATGCCGCGCGCCGGGCGCTGGATCAGGCAGGCCGCGCGATGGAGCAGGCCGAACAGGCGCTGCGCGACGGCGACATGTCCGGCGCGATGGAACAACAGGCCGACGCCATCCAATCCATGCGCGAAGGGATGCGCGCCCTTGGCGACCTGATGCGCCCCGAAGGCCAGCAGGCGCAGCAGGGCCAGCAGGGCGACGGTGCCCAAGGCCAGCAACCCGATGGCCCCGCAGGCACCCGCCCCGGCAATCAGACCGGCGCGATCCCACCGGGACAACAGATGCTGGACCCCTTGGGCCGCAACCTGTCGGGCGGCGGGCGCAATATCACCACCGGCGACCCCTTGGCCGAAGGCGCCGACCCAACCCGCCGCGCCCGCGACCTGCTGGACGAAATCCGCCGCCGCAGCGGCCAACTGACCCGCCCCGAGGATGAGCGCAACTATCTGGGGCGGCTGCTGGAACGGTTTTAGACAGCAAGGGCATCACCCCGTGCCAACCACCACCCACTGTCACGCAAACACAAGCAGGCCACAGCCGCCCGCCGCTTCCTGTTTGCCCAAATACGCATAGAACCGCGACGCGGGCGCAGGTTCAGCCGCGTTTGCGCCGCCGTTTTGCCGCGCGCTTCACCTCGGCCAGACGGGCCTGCGTGGGTTTGCGGCGCATCGGGCCGCCTTTGCGACGGCCCTTTGGTCCCTGCGGGATGGCCTTGCCGTCCAGCTCCAGCAGTTCCAGCATCAGCCCGCCGGTGGTCGGAACGGCCTCGGTCAGGCGCACCAGAACCCGCTGGCCGATGCCGATTTCCACGCCGGTTTCCGACCCCATCAGCACCTGCGCATCGGGGTCAAAGTGGAAATATTCCGCCCCGATCTCGCGGATTGGCAGCAGCCCGTCGGCCCCGGTTTCATCCAGCTTGACGAAGGCCCCGAACCGCTGCACCCCGCTGATGCGGCCGGTCAGTTCGGTGCCCACCCGGTCGGCCAGATAGGCGGCCAGATAGCGGTCGGTGGTGTCGCGCTCGGCCTCCATGCTGCGGCGTTCGGTGGCGCTGATGTGTTCGGCGGTTTCGGGCAGCCGTTCCATATCGCCGCCCGACAGCCCGTCATCGCCCCAGCCATGCGCCGTAATCAGCGCGCGATGCACGATCAGATCGGCATAACGCCGGATGGGCGAGGTGAAATGCGCGTAATGCGTCAGCGCCAGCCCGAAATGGCCATAGTTCTGCGGCGCATAATAGGCCTGCGTCATCGACCGCAAGGTGCTGATGTTAATCAACTCGTCAAAGTCAGACCCCTGAGCCTGCGCCAGCAGCCGGTTCAGATGGCTGGTTTGCAGCACCTGCCCCTTGGCCAGCACAAAGCCCGATGCCTGCGCCACCTCGCGCAGCGCGTCCAATTTGGCGGGGCTGGGTTCTTCGTGAACACGGAACAGCAGGGGACGCTGGCGGCGGGTCAGTTCTTCGGCGGCGGCGACATTGGCCAGCACCATGAATTCCTCGATCAGCCGGTGCGCCTCGAAACGGTCCCGAAAGTTCACCGATTTCACCCGGCCATCCGGCGTCAGCTCGATGCGCCGTTCCGGCAGGTCAAGGTCCAGCGGCTGGCGGCGATCACGCGCCGATTTCAGCAGGCCATAGGCGTGCCACAAGGGCCGGATCACATCCTCCATCAAGGGCGCGGCCTGATCGTCGGGGTTGCCCTCCGCTGCCGCTTGCGCCTGTTCATAAGACAGGCTGGCGCGACTGTTCATCATGGCGCGGTGAAAGCTGTGGCCGGTCTTGTTGCCCTGCGCATCCAGCCGCATTTTCACCGCAATCACCGGGCGATCCACGCCCTCATGCAGCGAACACAGATCGCCCGACAGGATGTCGGGCAGCATCGGCACCACCCGGTCGGGGAAATAGGTCGAGTTGCCCCGCGTCCATGCCTCGCGGTCCAGCGAGCTGCCGGGGCGGACGTAATGCGCCACATCGGCAATAGCGACCCAGATCGTCGCACCACCATCATCCTCGATCATGGCGGCCACGGCATCGTCATGGTCGCGGGCATCGGCGGGGTCGATGGTCATCAGCGGCAGGTCGCGCAGATCCATCCGACCGGCCATTGGCGCGGGTTGGGCGGCATCGGCCTCGGCTACAACGGCGTCGGGGAAATCATCAGGAATGCCGTGCTGGTGAATGGCGATCAGGCTGACCGCGCGCGGCGCGCCGGGATCGCCCAGCACTTCGGTCACGCGGGCCAGCGGCAGGCCAAGGCGGCCCTTGGGACCGATCTGCTCCGCCTCGACCAGCTCGCCGCCCTTGGCCCCCAGCGTGGCGTCGTCGCGCACGCGCCATTCCTTGTCGGCCCCCTTGTCGATGGGAACGATCCGCCCGCCCTCGGTTTCCTTGCGGAAAATACCCACAATCTTGTGCGGCGCGGTGCCGATGCGGCGGATCAGCCGGGCCTGATAGTGGTAATCCTCGCCCTGAACGGCGATCAGCCGGGCCAGCACACGTTCGCCCTTGCCCACGGCCCCGTCCGCCCCGCGCGGCAGAAACAGGATGCGGGGTTCCGGCCCCTCGCCCTGCCACTCCATCGGGCGCGCGAACAGGTCGCCGGCATCGTCAGGGCCGATGATCTGGATCACCGACACCGGCGGCAGGGTGTGGCCATCGTGATAATGGCGGCGCTTGCGTTCAAGCTGCCCCTCGGCCTCAAGCTCTTTCAGCAGGCGTTTCAGGTCGATGCGCGCGGCCCCCTTGATGCCGAAGGCCTTGGCGATGTCGCGCTTGGAACTGGCCTCGGGGTGTTCGGCCAGCCAATCCATGATTTCGCGTTTCGAGGGAAGATGGTCGCTCATGCCCGCATCCTGTTTTGCGCGCGTGACCCGTTCACCCGCCGTTCCTGTTCACAGATCCCGCGCCATATCCCGGTGCGGAATGCCTGCGTCATCATAAATAGGACCATACGCCACAAAACCAAGTTTTTCGTAAAAACCGATCGCATGGGTCTGCGCCCCCAGTTTCGCGCGGGTGATGCCGGGCTGATCGCGCAAGGCGTCCATCGCCGCCCGGATCAGCGCCGCGCCAAGGCCCGTGCCGCGCGCGCGGGCCAGCACACAGACGCGCCCGATCTTGCCGGTTTCGCCATCCATCAGCAGCCGCGCCGTGCCAACCGGGCCGCTGTCATCATGGGCCAGCAGGTGAATGGCCGCGCCGTCCAGATCGTCCATCTCGTCGGCCTCGGGGACGTTTTGCTCCTCGACGAACACGGCCCGGCGCAGGGCATGGCAGGCGGCCAGATTGTCGGTGATGTCGATCTTCATGCGAAATAATCCTGCAAAATGCGGCGATAAACACGGGTCAGCGCGCGGATTTCATCAGCCGGAACCCGTTCGTCCACCTGATGCATGAACCGCCCGACAAGGCCGAACTCCACCACCGGACAATGATCCTTGATAAACCGCGCATCCGACGTGCCGCCGCTGGTGGACAGCACCGGGTCCAGCCCGGTTTCCGCCCGCACCACGCCGCGCACCAGATCGACAAAGGCACCGGGCGCGGTCAGAAAGGCATCGCCGCTGACCTCGGCCGACAGGTGCAGCGCCACGCCGGTTTCCGTTGCCACGGCCTGCGCGCGGGCGGTCAGATCGGCGATCAGGCTGTCGCCCGTGTGCAGGTCGTTAAAGCGGATATTGACCACCGCCGTCGCCGTTTGCGGAATCACGTTCGACGCCGGATTGCCACAGTCGATGCTGGTGATTTGCAGCCCCGAAGGGTCGAAATGCGCCGTGCCCTGATCCAGCGGGCTGGCGGTCAGATCGCTCAGATACCGGGTCAGCGCGTGCAGCGGGTTCCTGGCCCGGTGCGGATAGGCGGCGTGCCCCTGCACCCCGGTCGCGGTGATCCGAAACGTGACCGAGCCGCGCCGCCCGATCTTTATCATCTCGCCAAATGTTTCGGGGTTCGACGGCTCGCCCACGATGCAGGCGTCCATCCGCTCGCCATTCTCGTCCATCCAGTCCAGCAAGGCGCGGGTGCCGTCGCGGCCCGGCCCCTCCTCGTCGCCGGTGATGGTCAGGATCACCGCGCCATCGGGCGGCGTTTCGCGCACGAAATCCATCGCCGCGCAGACAAAAGCGGCAATGCCGGATTTCATATCGGTCGCGCCGCGGCCCCAGATCACGCCGTCCTCGATATGGCCGGAAAACGGCGGATGCGTCCACGATCCCAGATCGCCGGGCGGCACCACATCGGTATGCCCGTTGAAGCCCAGACTCCGCGCCCCCCGCTCGCCCCAGCGGGCAAACAGGTTCGGCACCCCGCCCCGGTCCACGCGACAACAGGTGAACCCCGCCCCGGTCAGCAGATCGGCCAACAACACCAGCGCGCCGCCTTCCTCGGGCGTGACCGAGGGGCAGCGGATCAGGCGGGCGGTCAGCTCGGCGGGGTCGGTCATCTCATATCCCTAATTGCAATGCACGGCGGATCAGGTTGCCGCCACTCGGAACCAGCAGCACCCGCATCCAGCGCCGAAACTGCACCACATCCAGCCGGTCCTGCAAGGCAAACCCCAATCGCAGCCCGAACATACCCGCCACGCTATCGCCGCATAGGGCAAAAGCAACCGCCTGCATTCCGGCACAACGCACAGGCTTCCTGTTTGCCCAAATACGCATGCGACAGCGCAATCGGCGCGACATTTTCAGTCTTTATTAACGTCCGTCACGCATTATCATTGCGCTGCATTTGCGAAAGCCCTAGACATGCTGCAACGCCGAAACGGATGGATTCGATGAAAGACATGCCCGCACAGACCACCGCCGTCATCGCCGAACTGGAAGATTTGCAAGCCCGCGCCAAAACCGCCGTGCTGGCGCTGGTCGCCCCCGATGGCAAGGTCGATGCAGCGGCGCTGGAAACGCATCAGCGCGCCGCACATGCACTGTCGTGGCTGGCAACCTATGTGGAATCGCTGCGGCAACTGGCGGCATGGGCAGACCGGGTGCAGGGCGAAACCGAGGGGCTGATCCTCCAGATCGGCTTTGGCGAATACCTGTCGCAGATCGCCGGCGGCATCCCGATGAGCCAGACGGAATTTGCCCGCCTGTCGGATATGGGCGTCGAATGGCACCCTTCGGATGCGGCAACGGCGCTGATGGCGGGCAACACACCGCAGGCGCGGGCGCGGCTGGCAGCGATCATCGCCGACAATCCCGGCGCAGCCACCATCGGCAAAACCGGGCTGGACGAGGATCTGGAAATGATCCGCGACCAGTTCCGCCGCTGGGCCGATGACAAGGTGGTGCCCCACGCCCACGACTGGCACATGCGCGATGAACTGATCCCCATGGAAATCATTTCCGAACTGGCGGAACTGGGCGTCTTTGGCCTGACCATCCCCGAGGAATTCGGCGGTCTCGGCCTGTCCAAGGCCAGCATGGTCGTGGTCAGCGAAGAATTGTCGCGCGCCTATATCGGCGTCGGCAGTCTTGGCACCCGGTCGGAAATCGCCGCCGAACTGATTATCTGCGGCGGCACCGAGGCGCAAAAGGAACAGTGGCTGCCGAAGCTGGCCAGCGGGGAAATTCTGCCGACGGCCGTGTTCACCGAACCCAACACCGGGTCCGACCTCGGCAGCCTGCGCAGCCGCGCGGTGCGCGATGGCGACACCTGGAAAATCACCGGCAACAAGACCTGGATCACCCATGCCGCCCGCACTCATGTGATGACCCTGCTGGCCCGGACCGAGCCGGAAACCGACGACTGGCGCGGGCTGTCGATGTTTCTGGCCGAAAAGATGCCGGGCACCGACACCGACCCCTTCCCCACCCCCGGCATGACCGGCGGCGAGATCGAGGTTCTGGGCTATCGCGGCATGAAGGAATACGAGCTTGGCTTTGACGGGTTCGAGGTCAAGGGCGACAACCTGCTGGGTGGCGTCACCGGCCAGGGCTTCAAACAGTTGATGCAGACCTTTGAATCGGCGCGGATTCAGACGGCGGCGCGGGCGATTGGCGTGGCGCAGAACGCGCTGGAACTGGGGCTGCAATACGCGCTGGACCGCAAGCAATTCGGCAAGGCGCTGATGAATTTCCCCCGCGTGGCCGACAAGCTGGCCCTGTCGGCGGTGGAAATCATGATCGCGCGGCATCTGACCTATTTCAGTGCGTGGCAGAAAGACCACGGCAACCGCTGCGATCTCGAGGCGGGGATGGCGAAACTGCTGGGCGCGCGCGTGGCCTGGGCGGCGGCGGATAACGCCCTGCAAATCCACGGCGGCAACGGCTTTGCACTGGAATATCAGATCAGCCGGGTTTTGTGCGATGCCCGTATTCTGAACATCTTTGAGGGTGCCGCGGAAATTCAGGCACAGGTGATCGCCCGGCGTCTGCTGGGCTGAGAGGGGCGCGCCCCAAGGCGGGGGGCTTCGCGCCCCCCGGACCCCCTGCGGCGTATTTGTTGCAAACAGGAAACCCCTGCGGGCGGTCGCGCAGGCGTGATGTGGACGGGAACGGAAATCCGGGCTAGGGGGTTGCCGGATTAATAATGATTCAAATGCCCTGAGGAGACGCCCGCATGTTCCGTCCCGTTGCCCTTGCCGTGACTGCCGCCGCCGCTCTGGCCGCCTGCACGCCCACGCCGAAAACCCCCGCCACGCAGGAAGGTGACGTTCCGCTTGGCCCTTATTACATCGTCGGTCTGGGCCGCGATGCCGTGCCAACCCGCAA
Source organism: Paracoccus sp. (in: a-proteobacteria) (assembly GCF_030538755.1). GTDB lineage: Bacteria > Pseudomonadota > Alphaproteobacteria > Rhodobacterales > Rhodobacteraceae > Paracoccus. Next base: position 171,358 of record NZ_JAUNTJ010000004.1, read on the forward strand.
TGCCACGCTGAATCTGGCGCCCGGCCAGATCACCGGGCAAGGCCCCTGCAATACCTTTGTCGCCACCAATGCCGCAACGCTGCCGGCGATTCAGATCACCGCGTTTCAGGCCGGTCAATCGACCTGCCGCGATTCCGCGCTGGAAAGCCGCTATTTCTCGGCTCTGCAACAGGCGAGCAGCGCCGAATATAATGGCGGCGTTCTGGTGGTCAAAGGCCCGGTCTGGATCACCTACGAGGCGGGCACTCTGGCGCAGTAATCGCGGCGGCAGCATTTCGGGAAAGGCGGGCCAAGGGTCCGCCTTTTTTGGTATCAGCCGGTTACGCCGCGCCGGGCCGCTGTCGGCGCAGGAACCGCTGCGCCAGCAGATCAAGGCCGATCATCGCCAGCAAGGTGAGGCCGGTCAGCGGAAACAGCGCGCCGCCGATCCCCAAAAGGATGAACAGGCCGGTAAAGACACGGCGATCCGACGGCAAGGGCGGCACGCCAAGGCTGCCTGCCGGTCTGCGCTTCCACCACATGACCGCCGCCGAAACCGCCAGCAGCACGATCCCGGCACAGACCAGCAGCAGCACGATCTGGTTCGCCAGCCCATAGGTCTGCCCCATATGGGTATTGATGCCGAACTCCAGCCACCGCCCCAAGGGGCCATAGTCGGCATAGCTCATATCCAGCAGCGGGCGGCCGTCATACTGATCCAGATGAACGACGCGCTGCTGGCCAAGATCGGCGGGATAGACCGAGCCGGAATAGACCCCGGTCGGTGTCGTCGGCAAAGCAACCGTATAGCCGCGATGCAGGTTCAGGTCGTCAAAGATGCGCACCGCCGCGTCAAGGCCGATCTCGGTCTGGCCCGGCATCGGCGCAGCGGTTTCAGGGATCTGCGCCTGTTCCAGCGACCATGCGGTTTTCGCCACATCGGTCAGCTTTTGCCCCGACATCGGCACCTCGACGCGCACCCCCGCCGGATAGCCAAAGTTGTTGCCATTGGCCCATTCGTTCACCTGCTTGCCCCAGACCGAGGACCACGGCATCCCCGTCACCGCCAGAAACACGATAAAGGCGCCGGTGAAAATCCCCGTCACCGCATGGGTATCGCGCCAGAATACCCGCCGCGCAGGCGTGCCGCGCAGCGTGACCACGCCACCGCCCTGTCCGCGCGGCCACCACAGGTAAACCCCGGTCAGCACCAGCAGAATGGAAAAGCCGCCTGCGATCTCGATCACCTTGCGCGGGGTCGGGCCGAAATAGCGGAACGAGTGCAGATAGCGCACCGTCCATGCAAAGGTGCTGCGGTCGGGCCGCACCTCCAGCACGTCGCCGGTATATTGGTTCACATAAACCGCCATGCGCCCGCCGGTTTCGGGTTGAACGGTGATTTCCGTCGAGGCCCGGTCAGTTACCGGGTCAGTGTATTTCACCGCCGTGCCGGGCTGTGCGCTCAGCGCCGCGTCGATGATCTGCGACGGCGACAGGCGCTGTTCCGCCACGGGTGTCACCAGTTTGAAATCGGCGTGAACCAGATTGTCCACCTGATCGCGGAACAGATAGATCGCTCCGGTGATCGCCAGCGTTATCATAAAGGGCAAGACCAGCAGCCCGGCATAGAAATGCCAGCGCCAGACCGCGCGGTAAAGGTCCGTGGCCTGGCGGCGCACGGCAGATTGCGGGGCAGCCGCCCCGTAAGAAGTATCCGTCATGGTTGGTATCCGTTTTTGAAGATTTCGGTTGCGAAAACGTCAGCTTGCGGATGGCGGACCGGTTGCGGGCGGCAGGCCGGTGACAGCCGCCAGCCTTGGTGCGGCTTGTCTTTGCGGGCAGGCATCACGGCGCAAGGCCAGCCCGGCGGGGCGGATGATTGCGCCGAGGGGATCGAGGGTTGCCGGGGGATGTGTTCCGGCGCAGGGACAGGGCGCGGATTGCGGCCCCTCGCGCCGGTCATCGCCGCTGTCGGGCAGCGGTTGCATCGTCACGGGGTCGAATGCGGCCTCGACCATCCCTTCAGCGGTGCAGATGACCATTGTCACCGTTCCGCCCGCATCGCGCATCGGCATGATCGCGGCGGGGACAAGCGACGACAGCATCAGCGGCAGCAGCATCGCCCACAGCGCAATCAGCCGCAGGGCGCGGCGCATCATCTTACGCATCGCCCACCTCCGCCGTCAGCCGACGCACCAGCCGCCCGCGCGCGGCAGGCAGCGGGCGGCCCACCAGTTCAGCCGCCAGCCGCGTGGTCAGGAAATGGCCGGTGATGGCCAGCCCCTCGGCCAGACCATTGCCACGGTTATCGCCCGCCCCGCCCATGCTCGCGGGCAGCGGCAGCAGGCGGTCGGCCCATTCCCCTGCCCCGGCCCGGCTGACGGCGCGGCCCGATTTCGGGCTGACATAGGCCAGCCCCTCGGGCGCGCCGGTGACGGCGCAGGTGGTCAGGTCAAGGCCAAAGCCCATCTCGTCCAGCAGGCGCATTTCCCAGATCAGGTAATCCTGCGGCCAGTCGGCACCGGCCTCGATCGCGTCCAGCAGGGTCTCGGTCAGCAGCGCCAGACGCGGATGCGGGTCGCGTTCGGGCAGCGCAAAAGACAGCAGCGCGCAGACCGCATTCAGCCCCGCCAGCCCCAGCGGATCGGACAGCAGCCCGGCCCGCGCGCGCACCGGCTGCGCGGTGAAATGGCCCAGGGCATCCGCCTGCCGCGCCCGCCAGCGCAGCGCCAGCCGCGACCCCGGCTGCAACAGCGCCGCCCGCCGCGCCGAGGCCCCGCCCGGCACCAGCCCGGCGTGGCGGCCATATTCGGCCGTCATCACCTCGATGATGGCCGCTGTTTCGCCGTGCGTCCGCCGCGCGATCACGGTGCCTTCGGCCTGCCACTCCATCCGCCTGCCCTTTCCTTTCGCCGCAGCCTGCACCATCCTGAGCGAAACGAAAAGGAGGCCGCGATGCTGAAACCATGGAGCGAGGCGCAGCCAAGGCTGGTCGAGGTCGCGGCGGGGCGCGCAGCCGCCGATCTGGTGATCCGCGGCGGGGCCTGGGTCAACGTCCACACGCGCGAAGTGGTGGGCGGGCAGGACATCGCCATCGCCGACGGGCGCATCGCCTGCGTGCTGCCCGATGCCTCGGCCAATATCGGCCCGGATACGCAAGTGATCGAGGCCGCCGGGCGTTTCATGCTGCCCGGCCTGATTGATGCGCATATGCATATCGAATCGGGGATGCTGACCCCTGCCGGTTTTGCCGCCGCCGTCATCCCGCATGGCACGACGACGATCTTTCACGACCCGCACGAGATCGCCAATGTGATGGGGCCAGCGGGCGTGCGGCTGATGCGCGATGAAAGCGTGATCCAGCCGATCAACATCCTGACCCAGATGCCCAGTTGCGCGCCATCCGCCCCCGATCTGGAAACCACCGGCCACCCGATCACCAAAGGCGATGTGGCGCAGGCCATGGGCTGGGACGGGATCGTGGGTCTGGGCGAGATGATGAACTTTCCCGCCGTGATCGCCGGTGATGGCCAGATGCTGGCCGAGATCGCCGCCACCCGCGCGGCGGGCAAGGTCGTGGGCGGCCATTACGCCAGCCCCGATCTGGGCCGCAACTTTGCCGCCTATGTCGCAGGCGGCGCGCAGGACGACCATGAAACCACGACCGAAGCGCAGGGGATTGCCCGCGTCCGTCAGGGCATGGCCTGCATGATGCGGCTGGGGTCGGCCTGGTATGACGTGGAATCGCAGATCACCGCGATCACCGAACGCGGGCTTGATCCACGCGGCTTTATGCTTTGCACCGATGACAGCCATTCGGGAACTCTGGTGCATGAGGGGCATATGAACCGGGTGGTGCGGCACGCGATTGACTGCGGCTGCGATCCGCTGATTGCGATCCAGATGGCGACGCTCAACACCGCCACGCATTTCGGGCTGGCGCATGAGTTGGGGTCGATCACGCCGGGGCGGCGGGCGGATGTGATCCTGACCTCGGATCTGACGCGGCTGCCGGTGGAGCTGGTGATCGCACAGGGCCGCGTGGTGGCGCAGGACGGCGCGCTGCTGGTGGATTGCCCGCGCATCGACTGGCCCGATACGGCGCGGCAATCGGTGCGGCTGGGGCGGCGGCTGAATGCGGACGATTTCGCCGCCCGCGCCAAGGGCGACCGCGCGCGGGTTCGCGTGATCGGCGTCGTGGAAAATCAGGCCCCAACACGGGCGCTGACGCTGGATCTGCCCGTCAGGGACGGCGTGATCGAACCCGAAGGCGATGTAGCCTGCCTGTCGCTGGTCGAGCGTCACCACGGCAGCGGAGCCGTGACGAACGGCTTTGTGTCGGGCTTTGGCTGGCAGGGGCGCATGGCGCTTGCCTCGACCGTGGCGCATGACAGCCATCACATCATCGTCGCCGGCACCTGCCGCGAAACCATGGCGGCGGCGGTGGCACATCTGGCCACGCTTCAGGGCGGCGTCACCCTGTGGCGCGACGGGGCGGAACTGGCCACCGTGCCGCTGCCGATCGCCGGGCTGATGTCGGACGCCCCCGCCCCCAAGGTCGCCGCCGCCGCACAGGCGCTGACGCAGGCGATGCGGGATTGCGGCTGCACCCTGAACAACGCCTTCATGCAGCATTCACTGCTGGCGCTGGTGGTGATCCCGGAACTGCGTATCTCGGACAAGGGGATCGTTGACGTGACGCGGTTTCAGGTAGTGGATCTGCTGGCCCCCGACGAACCGGGAAGCGGGTGACCGATCAGTTTTTCGGCCTCGGGGCACCAATCCACAACACCATGTTGCAGCATGACCGTCGGATCAGGGTTATGCCCGGTAATGAACGGCGCAAAGCTGAGATCACTGTTATCGGCAAAAGCCTTGGCGCGGCTTTCGGCCTCATTATGGCTTAGCCGCTTTTGTTCGATCAGTTTCTGTTCACGCTGAACCACGCCACCGGCAAATTTGTAATGATGAAGAATGCCGGTAAAGCTGGGGCAACGCAGGCCGGTTGTGACATGCGGATGAGCCATCGGATCAATGTTTCCCGACATCTTGAACAAGGGATGCTTAATCAGGCAGCAGTTTTCGCCAAATACCTGCCGTCTGATACCGCCAAACAGAATGGGCAGACCGACACCGGAAATCTGGTTTTGTTGCAGGAAATAGGCCAGAGGCGCATCAGCGGATGAATAATCATAACTTTCGATCCCATCCAGGCTATAGCCGGAAAACGCCTTGCGCACCTGTGAAAACGGCACCGTTTCATCGTAATTCCTGACCGGATCGGACGGGACCATTTCCAGCATATAGGAAATCATTCCGCTATACCCGCCCGCATCCAGCCGCCGGACCAGATCATGCAGGGAAACTTTGTCAGAATGCGGATAGTCGAAAATCTCATCGCAATCTATTGCCAACCGCCAGCCACCCTTCAGATATTCCGTAACAGCAAGCCGGCGGATATATTTCTGATAATCCCGAAAAGAGGCCGAACAGACCGCAACAGTCGTATTCGGCAAGGATGACGCAATCTCGACCGAGCTATCGGTCGATTCATTATCCACATAAACAACGTGATCGACACCCATCTGGCGATGATACCGAACGCATTCTTCAAGGAAATAGGCGTTGTTCCGCCCCAAAAGGACAAGCCCGATCTGGTCTTTACCAAGCGTAACCTGCCTTGGCCCAGATATATGGCGAAACGTCTTGCGCAGTTGACGGCGGCGGTGCGCCTCGACCATGGCGCGATAAGCATCACCGACTATGGACATCCAGATTTACCCTCTATCAGACACGGCGCTTTATCTGCGCATTACAACATAACAGAAACCTGCTCATGGCGCCGGACTATAACCAGATGTTGCCATACAGGAAAGCCGCAACCTCTCTGCCCGGTTCACTGCATCCGCTTGGTCGTGCTTTGCCGCTGCATCCGCCGCCGCGCACCTGCCTGCCGGACCAGCGCGACGGAATAGATCACCAGCGAGGCCCAGATCATCGGAAAGGCGATCATCTGCGCGCCGCGGAAGGTTTCGCCAAAGACGAAAACGGCGGTCAGAAAGATCATCGTCGGCGCGATATATTGCAACACGCCCATGGTGGACAGCCGCACCTGCTTGGCCGCGTTGGCATACATCAGCAGCGGGATCGCCGTCACCGGGCCACAGCCCAGCAGAAACAGCGTATCATGCCAGCCTGTCGCGGCGAAATGCGCCTGCCCCTGCGCCATCTGCCACAGCGCATAGCCTGATGCCAGCGGCAGCAGCAGCAAGACCTCCATCGTAAAGCCCTGATTGGGGCCAAGCGGCAGGCGGCGCTTGAAATAGGCGTAAAAGCCCCAGCTGAAGGTCAGCCCCAGCGCAACCAAGGGCAACCGCCCGGCCGAAACCGTCAGCACCAGAACCGCCAGCGCCGCCAGTGCGATGGCTGCCATCTGCATCCGGCCCAACCGCTCGCCCAGCAGGGTGGCACCCAGAAAGACGCTGAACAGCGGGTTGATATAGTAACCCAAGGCGGCCTCAAGCGCGCGGTCATTGGCGATGGACCAGACATAGATCAGCCAGTTCGCCGAAATCAGCGCCGCGCAGATCGCCGCCATCGCCAGCAGACGCGGGTTTCGCAGCGCCTGCCAGACCTGCGCACCCTTGCGCTGCACCAGCAGGACGGTCAGCGCAATCGGCAGCGACCAGATGATCCGATGCGCGATCACCTCGGCCGGAGGGATATGGGCCAGTTGCTTCATGAACAACGGCAGAAACCCCCAAAAGATATAGGTGCCGACCGCAAGGGTCAGCCCGGCCGGGGAATCGCTTTGATCGGGGGCGGCGCTCATCCCGGCACGCTAGCGGCAGGCTGCGACAGACGCCATGGCCAAACGTCAGCCCAGCCCCGGCTGATTCAGCAAGGTGGTGCCGTCGCGGCTTTCGATCTCGATCACCCACAGGTCGGGGTCAAATCCGCGCTGGCGGGCGATGGCGGCATCGACCTCGCGTTCGGGGCCGCCCGCCATCTGCGACCAGATGCGCGCGCCGCTGTCCAGATCGTATTCGCGCGCCCACAGATCGGCGCTACCATCCAGCCGGGCGCATTTCACCAGCACCGCGCCCGCCGTAGCATCACCGCGCGCCAGCACATAGGCCGGGATATGCGCCTGCCCCAGCCGCGCCAGATAGGCCGACACCCACAGCCCCGCAGCCAGCCGCGCCTCAACCATCGCCGTCGCGGAAATCCAGCCCCATCTCGGAATAACGCTCGGCCTCGTCCAGCCAGTTCTCGCGCACCCGCACTTGCAGGAACAGATGGACACGGCGGCCCATGAACTCTTCCAGCTCGATGCGGGCGGCCTGACTGACGGCCTTGATCGTCTCGCCGCCCTTGCCCAGCACGATGCCCTTGTGGCCGGGGCGGGCGACATAGATCACCTGATCGACACGGGCCGAGCCATCCTGCCGTTCTTCCCACGCCTCGGTCTCGACGGTCAGCTGATAGGGGATTTCCTCGTGCAGCCGCAGGGTCAGCTTTTCGCGGGTCATTTCCGCAGCGATCATACGCATGGGCAGATCGGCGATCTGATCCTCGGGGTAAAGCCACGGGCCGGCCGGCATCTGTTCCGCCAGCCACGCGCGCAGATCATCACAGCCATGCCCGCGCTCCGCCGATACCATAAAGGTGCGGGTGAACGGAAAGGCCGCGTTCATCTTGTCGGCCAAAGCCAGCAGCGCCTCGGCCTTGACCCGGTCGATCTTGTTGATGACCAGCGCGACGGTGCGACCCTTGCCGCGTTCCATCATCGCATCCAGAATCCGCTCAACCCCATCGGTCAGCCCCCGATGCGCCTCGATCAGCAGACAAACCACATCGGCATCCTCGGCCCCGCCCCATGCCGCCGCGACCATGGAACGATCCAGCCGCCGCCTTGGCCGGAAAATCCCCGGAGTATCCACGAACACGATCTGGGCATTCCCCTCGATCGCAATGCCGCGGATGCGCGCGCGCGTGGTCTGAACCTTATGGGTGACAATCGACACCTTGGCGCCGACCATCTGGTTCAGCAAAGTGGATTTGCCCGCATTCGGTTCGCCGATCAGCGCCACAAAACCGGCGCGGCTTTCAACCTTCTCATCCATCAGCCCACCCGTCCCATCTTTGGTCCCTAAATATCCTCTGGGGGTCCGGGGGGCGAAGCGCCCCCGGTTGCAACGCCGCCGCTCACCCCGCCACCTGCGCCAGCAAAGCCGCCGCCGCAGCCTGTTCCACGCCGCGCTTGGCACCGGCCCCCTGAGCATCGGCGCTGCGGCCATCGGCCAGCGTCACGGTGATGCGGAACACCGGGGCGTGGTCCGGCCCCTCGCGCCCGGTCTGTTCATAGACCGGCGGCGGCATCCCCTGCGCCTGCGCCCATTCCTGCAAGGCGGTCTTGGCGTCACGGGCATCGGCGGCCACGTTGCTCAGCCGCTGGTCCCACAGGGTCAGGATCACGTCACGGGCCGCATCCAGCCCCGCGTCCAGATATACGGCGGCCAGCACCGCCTCCATCGCATCGGCCAGCAAGGCGTCTTTGCGCCGCCCGCCCGACAGCCGCTCTGACCGGCCCAGCTTCAGCACATCGCCAAGGCCGATCTCGCGCGCAATCTCGGCACAGGTTTCGCCACGCACCAGCGCGTTCAGGCGCGGCGCAAGCTGACCCTCGCTGGCCTGACGATCGGCAGCGATCAGCGTTTCGGCGATCACCAGCCCCAGAACCCGGTCGCCCAGAAATTCAAGCCGCTGGTTATCGGGGCGGCTGGCGCTGGAAATCGACCCATGCGTCAGCGCCCGCGCCAGCAGGTCCGGCCGGGCAAAATCATGGCCCAGCCGTGCCATAAAGGCGCGCGTGTCGGCTGCGACCTTCAACGCACCGCCTTGAAGAAACGATCCGACCGCCAGGTCCAGAAATACAACAACGAGTTGCCCGCGGATGAAAACATGATCCGGTCGGCACGGCCGATCAGATATTCCGCCGGAACAAAGCCCACGCCGCCGGTGATGGCACCAAAGCGCGAATCCTCGGAATTGTCACGGTTATCGCCCATAAAGAAATACTGCCCCTCGGGGACGGTAAAGACCGGCGTGTCATCGGCGATCCAGCCATCGCGGATGTTCAGCACGTCATGGGCCACCCCGTTGGGCAGAGTTTCCGTGAACCGCTGATATTCGCAGGCACCGCCGGGCGGCACCGGATCATTGGCGCAGGCCGGCACCAGACGCTGCGGCCCCTGCGGCTCTTTGATTTCGGTGAAGGTGCCGTTGGGCACCTGCGGCACCTCTTGCCCGTTGATCCACACGCGCCCGCCGCGCATCTGCACGGTATCGCCGGGCATCCCGATCAGCCGCTTGATGAAATCGACATTGCGCGAGGGATGACGGAACACCACCACATCGCCGCGCACCGGGTCGCTGGCCAGAATGCGGCCCGAAATGGGGCACAGCGAAAACGGGCAGGAATGCCGGGAATAGCCATAGGCCATCTTGTTCACGAACAGGAAATCCCCGATCAGCAGCGTGTCCTTCATGCTGCCCGACGGAATCCAGAACGGTTGAAAGAACAGCGTGCGAAAGATCCCCGCGATCACCAGCGCCCAAAAGATGGTGCGGATCGTTTCGATGATGCCGCCTTCGTTACGGGCGGTGCTGCGGTCTGCCATGTTCTGCGGTCCTTTCCGGTTCCCGACCGTCATGGGGCGGCGGGCCGGGCAAAGTCAAGCGCCGGGCAGCGGCAGCGCCTCGATCACGACGAAAGCCTGCGCCCAGGGGTGGTCGTCGGTCAGGGTAACATGAACCACGGCCCGATGGCCCGGCGGGGTCATATCGGCCAGCCGCACCGCCGCCCATCCGGTCAGGACCATCACCGGCTGCCCGGTGTCCAGATTGCCAACCGCCATATCGCGCCACGCGATCCCCATGCGCAGCCCGGTGCCAAGCGCCTTGGAGCAGGCCTCTTTCGCGGCCCAGCGTTTGGCCAGCGTCGCGGCTTCATGCGCGCGCGACCGCGCACGGGACAGTTCGCGTTCGGTAAACACCCGGTTACGAAAACGGTCGCCATGGCGATCCAGCACCGCCGCAATACGGTCGATGTTGCACAGATCGGTGCCGATACCAAGAATCATGGCCCGGCTGTCCGGGTCAGCCGCGCCGTGATCTGGCCGGTTGCCTGATTGATGGTCACGCTCAGCGTGGCAGGGGCGCCGCTGCCGGTTTCGGGCACAGAGGTTTGTGCCGGCATCGTCACCTCCAGCCCCTTGGCCGGGTCATAGGTCACGCTGCGCGCCGGGAAATCCAGCGCATAAAAGCCCGCGGGCCAGCCGCCCGCCTCGGCGCGGCTCAGCGAAACGACGCGGCATTGCCGGGCCTGCGCCTCGTCATAGGGGGGCGACAGGATCAGCAGATGAACCGAGGCCGCCGCCGGTTCGATACTGTCGATCTGCGCCAGCCGCACCGCGCCATCGGCATAGCTGGCGGACATCTGTTCCCACGGCTCGGCAATCGCTTCGGCCCGCGTCCACGCGCCGCAGGGGTTCACCGATTGCGCGGCGGCGGGCAGCGTGGTCAGGGCAAGGGCCAGTGCAAAGCGGATCACGAACGCGCCTCGTCCATGCAGCGGCGCATCTGGCGGATGGCCTGATCCAGTCCGGTGAACACCGATTCCGCGATCAGGAAATGGCCGATGTTCAATTCGGCGATCTGCGGAATCGCGGCGATGGGGCCGACGGTGGCAAAGGTCAGGCCGTGGCCTGCGTGGACCTCTAGCCCCAGATCCGCCGCCAGCGCCGCGCCGTCGCGCAGACCGGTCAGTTCGGCATCGCGGCGGGCGGTGTCGCCCTCGGTATCGAAGTCGCAATAGGCGCCGGTATGCAGTTCCACCACCGCCGCGCCGATTCGCGCCGCCGCCTGAATCTGCGCCGGCTCATGGCCGATGAACAGCGACACCCGGCTGCCCGCATCCCGCAGCGGTGCGATGAAATCGGCCATGCGCGTTTCCTGCCCGGCGACGTCCAGCCCGCCCTCGGTCGTGCGCTCTTCGCGTTTTTCGGGGACGATGCAGACCGCATGAGGCCGATGCCGCAGCGCGATGGCCTGCATTTCCGCCGTCGCCGCCATTTCCAGATTCAGCGGCAGGCGCAGCTCGCGCATCAGCGCATCAATATCGGCATCGGTAATGTGGCGGCGATCCTCGCGCAGATGGGCGGTGATGCCATCCGCGCCCGCCTGTTCGGCCAGCCGGGCGGCGCGCAAGGGATCGGGCCAAGGCGTGCCGCGCGCGTTACGGATCGTGGCCACATGGTCGATATTGACGCCAAGACGCAGCATAAGATCACCTTTTCCCAGATTTGCGGGCAGATTAGCCGCTCAATTCCGTCTGCGCCACCCACCAGCCGGGGCGGCGCAGCGCATCCGCCGCCGCCCGTGCCTGCGCCGGGGTGTCGAACAGGCCAAAGCATGTCGCGCCCGACCCCGACATGCGCGCCAGCCGCGCGCCCGTGGCCGTCAGCGCATCCAGCACATCGCCGATGGCGGGGGCAATGCGGATCGCGGGCGCTTGCAGATCGTTGCGGCAGGCGGCGGCAAAGCGGATCAGCCCCTCGGCATCGCGCCAGTCGGGCGCAGGCATGGGTGGGTTGTCGCGGCGGTCCAGCGCGGCAAACACGGCGGGGGTCGCCACCGCCACGCCGGGATTGACCAGCACCACCGGCACCGGCGGGATGGCGGGAACCGGGTCCAGCATCTCGCCCACGCCGCGCATCCGGGCGGGGCGGCCGGCCAGACAGACCGGCACATCCGCGCCCAGCCGTTCCGGCGAAGCGGGCAGCGCCAGCCCCTGCCGGGCAAAGCCGCGCAGCACCGCCGCCGCATCGGCAGAACCACCGCCGATGCCGCTGGCCACGGGCAGGTTCTTGGTCAGCCGGATCGCCGCATCCCCGCCGATGGCGCGGGCCGCGCGCAGGCACAGGTTGTCATCGCCCGCACCCAGCCCCGGCGCGAAGGGGCCGTCGATGCGCAGCGACAAAGCGCCGGACGACAGCGCAATCACATCGCCCACTCTGGCAAACACCACCAGCGAATCCAGCAGGTGATAGCCGTCGCCGCGCCGCCCGGTCACATGCAGCGTCAGGTTCAGCTTGGCGGGCGCGGGTTCCGTCAGCATCAGGGCTGTTGTTCGGCACTGCCTGCGGGGGGGCGCGCATCACCGTTATCGGCCTGTTCATCCGCCAGCACGGCATCAAGGCCGCGATCCAGCTTGGCGCGCAGACGGTCGGGGTCCATGTCTTCCTCGGTCTGGGCACCGCTGCCCAGCAAAGACAAGGCCCGGCGCCACTGGATTTCGGCCTCGCGCTTGCGCCCGACCATCCAATAGATGTCGCCAAGGTGATCGTTAATCAGCGGGTCGTTCGACATGCTGCGCGCGGCATTTTCCATCGGCGCCACCGCTTCGTCATAGCGGCCCAGCCGGTAATAGGCCCATGCCAGCGAATCCTGAATGTAGCCATCGTTCGGGGCCAGTTCGACGGCCCGTTTAATCATCCCCAGACCGCGTTCCAGATTGATGTTCCGGTCGATCCAGGAATAACCCAGATAGTTCAGCAGGCTGGCCTGATCGGGGCGGATGTCGATGGCGGCCAGAAAATCAGCCTCGGCCCGGTCGAACTGGCCGGATCGTTCCAGCGCGATCGCGCGCGCATACAGCGGAAACCAGCGCGCATCGTCGGGGGCATCGGCCAGCAGGGTCAGCGCCTTGTCATAGGCGGGCACGGCGGCAGCGTGCTTGGCCTGCTGGCGCAGCAGATCGCCCAAGGCGATCCACGCCTGCGGCAGATCAGGATAAGCGGCGGTCAGGGCCAGCGCGGCTTTTTCGGCCTCGTCCTTGCGCTCGGCGCGGGACAGGGCGTCGATGCGCGCCAGTTCGGCCACCGGACGCACCGCGCCCAGACCGGCCAGCGCATCGAATTCCTGTTCGGCCAGATCGAACTGCCCCTGCGATTGCAAAAGCTGGGCGACCATCAGCCGCGCCTCGCCCAGATCGGGGGCCAGCCAACTGGCCAGCCGGGCGTGGATCAGCGCCAGAGGGTCGGGGTCAGGGCCGGGGGCCTGCGCCATCGCCATGCCAAAGGTCAGAAACACCTGCGCCATCCCGTCCTGCGGCGAACGGATCACGTCAAAGGCCACCGGCATCCCGGTCACAAGCTGCGCGCGCAGCGCCAGCAGGGTCGGTTCGGATTCGATGCCCTGAATGCCGTCCAGCATGTCGATGGCATCCTCGTGGCGGTCAAGCTGCGCCAGAATCTGCGCGCGGGCGATAAAGCCCAGAATATGTGCCCCGGTCTGCGGATCGGCCAGCAAATCCGCGGCACCTTCGTAATCACCAGCCATCGCACGGGCCAGTGCAAGGTGATAGTTAACCATCCCCTGCGCACCGGGAATCCGGGTCAGGTCTTCGAACGTGGCCAGCGCCTCGGTCGCCTGTCCGGCCCCCATCTGCGCCCAGCCACGCAGCATCTCGTCCAGCAAAACCCGGCCCGGAGGCTCACCCTGCGCCAGCGGCGGGGCGGCATCCAGCAGCGCGATCAGGCCGGGCCAGTCGCCCGCCCGCGCCAGATCCGCACGGCGGACCAGACCCGACAATTCCGAGGGATGTTCCTGCTGATCCGCAATGCGGTGCGCCACAGTCGCCGCCTGATCGAACCGCCCCGAAGACACCAGCGCGATCAGGGCCGAATCCTCAAGGTAAGCATTGCCGGGATCTTGCGAGACGGTGCGCAGGAAATAATCGGCGGCGGCGCGGAAATCATTGTCGGTCGCCGCCATACGCCCCGCCAGATACGGCCCGGCCAGACCGCGCGTCAGCGGGGCCGATGACGCGGTTTCAGCCTGTTCGGCGGCTTCTGCCGGGGCGGCATCATCCTGCGCCGCGACCGTCTGGCCCGCCATGGCGGCAATCAGGGTTACGATCAAGGCGGCGTGTCTGCGGGTGCTGCGGGTCAAATCATCCGTCCTGTCGGTAGTGTCGCATCTGCGGCGATACCCTAATGGCAGGCCGGGCGGCGGGCAACGCCACCCCGGCCCGGCCAGATCACATATTCGGGTAGTTCGGCCCGTCGCCACCCTGCGGAGTCGTCCAGTCGATGTTCTGCGACGGGTCTTTGATGTCGCAGGTCTTGCAGTGAACACAGTTCTGAAAGTTGATGACGAACCGCGGGCCGGAATCGTCCCGGATCACCTCATACACCCCTGCCGGGCAATACCGCTGCGCCGGTTCGTCATATTCGGGCAGGTTCACCGCCACCGGCACCGAAGGATCGCGCAGCCGCAGATGGCAGGGCTGCGATTCTTCGTGATTGGTAAAGCTGAAGGCCACATTGGTCAGCCGATCAAAGCTGAGCTTGCCATCGGGGCGGGGATAGTCGATGGGCGCGAAATCGGCAGCCTTGCCGGTGGCGGCGGCGTCGGTCTTGCCGTGGCGCCAGGTGCCCAGCGGGTTCCAGCCGGTAAGGTTGGCCACCCACATGTCGAAGCCGCCCAGACCAAGGCTGGCCCACAGGCCCAGCCTGGACCAGATCGGCTTGACGTTGCGGACCGGTTTCAGATCCTTGGCGATGGGGCCGCTGCGCACCTCGTCTTCGTAGGCGGTCAGGCGATCACCCTCGCGCCCGGCGGCGATGGCGGCGGCTGCGGCCTCGGCGGCGGCGATGCCCGACAGCATGGCGTTGTGGTTGCCCTTGATACGCGGCACGTTCACCAGCCCCGCCGAACAGCCCAGCATTACACCGCCGTCAAAGGCGATGCGCGGAATCGACTGCCAGCCCCCTTCGCTGATCGCGCGGGCACCATAGGCAACCCGCTTGCCGCCCTCTAACAATTCCGCGATCATCGGATGATGCTTGAGCCGCTGGAATTCCATATAGGGATACAGATGCGGGTTCTGATAGTTCAGGTGGACGACAAAGCCGACCAGAACCTGATTGTTCTCAAGATGATAGATAAAGCTGCCGCCGCCCGCATTCTTGCCCAGCGGCCAGCCCATCGTATGCACGACGCGGCCTTTGTGGAATTTTTCCGGGCTGATTTCCCAGATTTCCTTCATGCCGATGCCGAATTTCTGCGGGTCATGGCCCTGGGACAGGTTCAGCCGCGACATGATGACCTTGGCCAGCGACCCGCGCACACCTTCGGCGATGAACACATATTTGCCGCGCAGCTCCATGCCCGGCTCATACCCGTCGCCGATGCTGCCATCGGGGTTGCGGCCAAATTCGCCCGCGACCACGCCCGCCACGCGGTCGCCATCCCAGACCACCTGCGAAGCGGCCATGCCGGGGAAAATCTCGACGCCCAGCGCCTCGGCCTGTTCGGCCAGCCAGCGGCAGACGTTGCCCATGGATACGATGTATTTGCCATGGTTCGACATCAGGGGGGGCATCGGCCAGTTCGGCACACGGATCTGGCCCGCCTCGCCCAGAATGTAAAAATTGTCGTCCGTCACCTCGGTCGTGACCGGCGCGCCCTGTTCGCGCCACTCGGGGATCAGCCGGTCAAGGCCGGATGTATCCAGCACCGCGCCCGACAGGATATGCGCCCCGATTTCCGACCCTTTTTCCAGAACGACCACGTTCAGGTCCCGGTCGATCTGTTTCAGCCGGATCGCGGCCGACAGCCCCGACGGACCGCCCCCCACGATCACAACGTCATAATCCATCGATTCACGTTCGATGAGGCTCTCGTCGCTCATGGCTGCGTCCTTCCCCTTGGTTCCGGCGAAATCAGTAACCCGCCTGCCTGCGCAGGGCAATCATGACGCTGGGAAGAATTCTGCCGAACCTGTGCGGCGGGGTTGCAAATTCCCCGCGCTTGGGGTCAGGCTTGGCGTAACAGTTGCGCCCCTGCCACCTGATTGGCGGGGGCGTTCGATTAACACCTCATCTGAAGGGGCAGCGATGGAAAAGATACCGATGACGCGCGCGGGCCATCACGCGCTGGAAAACGAATTGCGCGATCTCAAGGCGAATGACCGCCCGGCGGTGATCCGCCAGATCGCCGAGGCGCGCGAACATGGCGACCTGTCGGAAAACGCCGAATACCACGCCGCCCGCGAAAAGCAGAGCTTTATCGAAGGCCGCATCAAGGAACTTGAGGTGATCCTGTCGCGGGCCGAGGTCATCGACACCTCGCGCCTGTCGGGGGCGGTGAAATTCGGTGCCAAGGTCACGCTGCTGGACGAAGACACCGACGAAGAAAAAACCTTCCAGATCGTCGGCGAGGCCGAGGCCGATCTGGAACGCGGCCTGCTGAACATGAAATCGCCTCTGGCCCGCGCCCTGATCGGCAAGGAAGAGGGCGATTCCGTCGAGGTGGTGACGCCGGGCGGGCAAAAAGATTACGAAATCCTGTCGATCCGCTACGAATGAACGGGCTGCGCGACAGAATCGAACTGCTGCGGCAGCGCGACGGTGCGCTGACCGTCGGCATTGCCCTGACCGCCGTCTGGCTGCTGATGGTGGCGGTGTTCTGGCTGTTTGGCCCGGCAGGCGACGGCACAGCCAGCGGGCTGGCGCGGCTGGCATCCTTCATCGGTGTGGTGATGCCGCTGGCGCTGATCTGGCTGGCGGTCGGGCTGGCGCGATCCATCGCCACCCTGCGCGCCGAAGCCGACGATCTGCGCGCAAAGCTGACGCAGATGCGCACGGCCGGGGGCGATACGATCCGCCCCGCCGCTGCCGCACTGGCAACGCCGCCTGCCCCGGCCCCGGCTCCGGCAGCAATGCCGACCGCTGCGGCACCCACCCCGCCACCTGCCGCCGCCGTGCGGGCACGGCCTGCGGATACGCGGCAAACGGCGATGCGCTTTGACGCGCCCGAATCCGTGCCCATCGACACGACCGACCTGATTCTGGCACTGAACTTTCCCGATGGTCCCGACGATCTGCGCGCCATCGACGCCCTGCGCGCCGCGTTGCGCGACCACGACACCGCACGGCTGATCCGCGCCGCGCAAGATGTGGTCACGCTGCTGGCCGAGGCGGATCTGTATATGGACAGCCTGCGCCCCGACCCGGCCCCGCCCGAGCTGTGGCGCCGCTTTGCCGATGGCGCGCGCGGCAGTTCAGTGGCGGCAATCGGCGGCATCCATGACGAAGCCGCGCTGGACATCGCCACCGCCCTGCTGAAAAACGACGAGATTTTCCGCGACAGCGCCCATCACTTTCTGCGCCATTTCGATCTGGCGCTGACGCGGATGGTTTCAGGGATGAGCGACGATGACATCGCCGATCTGGCGCAGACCCGTTCGGCGCGGGCCTTTATGCTGCTGGGGCGCGCGGCGCATATCTTTGGCTAGGTCGCGCCCCAAGGTGCGTATTTGGGCAAACAGGAAGCCCGCAGCCGGTTTTCCATGACAAATGGCAGCCCAGGTGTGGCGGGGGGCGGCAGATGGTGCCCCCCCGTCGCACTTGTCAGATACCGGCGTCCACGATGGCGCGGGCCAGCACCGGGACCGTCTGCTGGTTCAGGCCGGCGATGTTCAGCCGCGAATCGCCGACCATATAGATCGCCGCGTCCTGTTTCAGCCGCTGCACCTGTTCCGGCGTGGCCCCAAGGCGCGAGAACATACCGCGATGCTGGGCGATGAAGTCGAAGCGGTCTGATCCGGTCAGGTCGCGCAATTCGTCGGCCAGTTGTTCGCGCAGGGCCAGCATCCCTTTGCGCACGTCCTCCAGCTCGGCGGCCCAATCGGCGCGCAGGGCGTCGCTGGTCAGGATCGTCGAGACGATGCGCGCGCCGTGATCGGGCGGGAAGGAAAAGTTCTGCCGGTTCAGGAAGGCCAGCGACCCTTGCGCCAGATCGCGGGTGGCCGCGTTTTCGCACACCGCCAGCAGCAGGCCGGTGCGTTCGCGGTAGATGCCAAAGTTCTTGCTGCACGACGCCGCGATCAGCACCTGCGGCAGGCGCGAGACGATCAGGCGGGTGCCTGCCGCGTCTTCCTCTAGCCCGTCGCCAAAGCCCTGATAGGCCAGGTCGATCAGCGGGATGGCGCCGGTTTTTTCCAGAATGTCGGCGACCTCGGCCCATTGGTCCAGCGTCAGGTTGGCGCCGGTCGGGTTGTGGCAGCAGCCGTGCAGCAGCACCAGATCATCCTTGCGGGCGCGGGCCAGACCGGCCTTCATCCCCTCGAAATCGACGCCACGGGTTTCCGGGTCAAAGTAGCGGTATTCGACCGAGGGCAGCCCCATGAATTTCAGGATCGAGTTATGGTTCGGCCAGGTCGGGTCGGACACATGCACCGTTACAGCCGGATTGGCCAGCCGCGCCAGTTCCAGCGCCTGCCGCACCGCGCCGGTGCCGCCCACGGATGCCACGCTGGCCACCCGGTCGGCGGGCCAGCCATCTCCTATAATCATGCCGGTCAGCGCGTTGCGGTAATCCGCCTCGCCTGCCAGCCCGGTATAGGTTTTCGTGGTCTGGCTTTCCCAGATCTGCTGTTCGGCGGCCTTGACCGCGCGCATGACCGGGGTCAGGCCCTGCGCGTCCTTATAGACGCCGACGCCCAGGTCGATCTTGCCCTGACGGGTATCGACCTTGAATTCCTCGATCAGCATCAGGATTTTGTCAGGGGCTTGGGCTTTCAGATTGGACAGCATCTCAGGCGTCTCCGGTTGCGATCTTGAGGTCGTCAAAGCTGCCCCATTCGGTCCAGCTTCCGTCATAAAGCGAATGGTCGCGGTGTCCGGCGCGTTCCAGCGCCAGCAACAGCACGGCGGCGGTGATGCCGCTGCCGCAGGTGGTGATGGCCGGGCGGGTCAGATCGACGCCCGCCGCCTGAAAGGCCGCGCGCAGCTCATCTGGCGATTTCATCGTGCCATCGGCGTTCAGCACCTGCCCGAACGGCAGGTTGCGCGCGCCCGGAATATGGCCCGAGCGCAGGCCGGGGCGCGGTTCGGGCACATCGCCGCGAAAGCGTTCGGGGCTGCGCGCGTCGATGATCTGGTAATCGCCCAACTTGGATGCCGCCGCCACCTGCGTCACGTCGCGCACCAGATGCGCCTGCCGCTGCACCGTCATGTGACGGTCGCGCAGGATCGGGGGCATGTCCTCGACCTCGCGGCCTTCGGCCTGCCATTTCTGGAAACCGCCGTCCAGCACCGCCACGTCGGTCTTGCCCATCAGGCGAAAGGTCCACCAGACCCGCGCGGCGCTGCGCACATCGGAATTGTCATAGACCACCACCTGATGCCCGTCGCCGATGCCCATGGCGCGCATCCGGCTGATGAACATTTCCACCGGAGGCGCCATATGCGGCAGGCCGCTGCGTTTATCGGCGATTTCGTCGATGTCGAAAAACCGCGCGCCGGGGATATGCGCCTGATCGTATTCGGCGCGGGCATCGCGGCCAAGCGCGGGCATATGCCAACTGGCGTCGATAATGCGCAGATCGGGGTTGTTGATATGATCGGCCAGCCAGCCGGTCGAAACCAGAACCTGCGGATCGTCCGTCATCGTGCTGCTCATGCCGCTCCCCTGTCACCGCAAACAACAAATCGCCCCGATGTAACCCTAGCCGGGCTGCGGGGCAATGGGTCAGCCGCCCAGATGCGAGGTGCCGCGCGCCTCGGCCAGTTCGACCTGACGCTGACGTTCGCGGAAACGGGCGCGGTCGGCGTCGCTGTATTCGGTGGCGCAGTGGTGGCACTGAACGCCCGGCTCATATTCGGGCCGCGCGCGGTCATCCGGCGACAAGGGGCGGCGGCAGGCGTGGCACAGCCCGTCATGCGCACCCTGCGCCAGCCCATACGTCAGGCTGACCCGCTGATCGAAGACAAAGCAATCGCCGCGCCACAGGCTGTCGCTGGCGGGCACGTCTTCGAGGTATTTCAGGATGCCGCCTTGCAGGTGGAACACCTCGGGCACGCCTTCGCCCAGCAGAAAGTTGGTGGATTTTTCGCAGCGGATGCCGCCGGTGCAGAACATCGCCACCCGCTTGCCCGCGAACTGATCGGCATTCGCCCGCCACCACGCCGGAAAATCGCGAAAGCTGCGGGTGCCGGGGTCGATGGCGCGGGCAAAGCTGCCGATGGCGTATTCGTAATCGTTGCGGGTGTCGATCACCACCACGTCATTGGCCGAAATCAGCGCGTTCCAGTCGCGCGGCGCGACATAGCGCCCGACCGCCGCCGTCGGATCGACATCGGGCTGGCCCATGGTGACGATCTCGCGTTTGAGCCGCACTTTCATGCGGGCAAAGGGCATGGTTTCGGCGGGGCTTTCCTTCCACTCCAGCGCGGAACAGCCCGGCAGGGCGCGGATGTGATCCAGCACGGCGGCGATGCCTGCCGCAGGCCCGGCGATGGTGCCGTTGATACCTTCGCGCGCCAGCAACAGCGTGCCGCGCACGCCATGATCCTGACACACAGACAACAGCGGCCCGCGAAGGGCCGCCGGATCGTCGAAACGGGTAAAGTGATACAACGCGGCGACAGTCAGCATATGCTGCCCTTAGCCGCCGCGCCGCCGTGCCGCAACCTAGAACTGCAAGCCCAGCGCCATGCCGCCCAGCAAATAGCAGAACAGCGTAATCAGCACGACACCGACGATATTCAGCACCACGCCGCCACGCGCCATCTGCCCGATGGTCACATAGCCCGAACCGAACACGATGGCGTTCGGCGGCGTGCCGACCGGCAGCATAAAGGCACAGGTCGCCGCAAGGGCCGCCGGGATCAGCAGCGTCATCGGATCGGCCCCGATACCCAGCGCGACCCCGCCCAGAACCGGGATAAAGGTCGCCGCCGTTGCGGTGTTCGAGGTGACTTCGGTCAGGAACAGGATCAGCAGGGTAACAGTCGCCGCCAGCGCAAGGATCGGCAAGGTGCCCAGACCCGAGACCTGCGCGCCGAACCACTGATCCAGCCCCGAGGCCGCAACCGCCCCCGCCAGCGCCAGACCGCCGCCGAACAGCAGCAGCACACCCCAAGGCAGGCCGTCCTCGGCGTCCTTCCAGTCCAGAACCATGCGCTGCGTGCCCTGCCCCGGCAGGATGAACAGCAAAATCCCCGCAGCGATAGCGATGGCCGTGTCGTTCAGACTGCCCAGCGGGCCAAGATTCACGCCCAGCAGACTGCTGAACAGCCCCGGCACCACCCAGAAAAACGCAGCACCGCCAAACACCAGCATCACCATCCGTTCGCCCTGCGACACAGGGCCAAGACCGGCGATTTCACGGTCGATCATCTGACGCCCGCCCGGAATCTCGGTCAGGTTGAACCGATACAGCACGTTGGTCATCAGGAACCACGCGATGAAAATAAAGGTAAAGGCCAGCGGCGTGCCAACCATCATCCACTGAAGAAAGCCGATCTCGCGCCCCAGTTCATCGCGGACATAGCCGGCAACGATGGCGTTGGGCGGGCTGCCCAGCAGCGTGCCAAGCCCGCCCATGCTGGCCGACCATGCAATCGCCAGCACCAGACAGACGCCAAAGGCGCGGATTTCGGGATCGCGGATCGCATCCGACAGGGTGGCACCACCCGACAGCGCATCGCCCAGATCATCGGCGCTTTGCGTGGTGGCCTTGCTTTCGATCACCAGTTTCAGCACCGACAGCGCAATCGGCAGCATCATCAGCGTGGTGGCCGTGTTCGACACCCACATCGACAAAAAGCCGGTGGCCAGCATCAGGCCCAGCACGATCCGCTTGGGTTCGACCCCGACCTTGCGCAGCGTCAGCAGCGCGATACGGCGGTGCAGGTTCCATTTTTCCATCGCGATGGCGATCAGAAAGCCGCCCAGAAACAGAAACACGATGGAATTGGCATAAGCTGCGGTGGTCTGTGTCACCGTCCGTTCGGTCAGCGCCGGAATCAGCACCACCGGCAACAAGGAGGTCGCCGACAGCGGGATCGCCTCGGACATCCACCAGATCGCCATCAGCGTGCCGATGGACGCGACCACACGGGCATCAGGCGACAGCTCTGCCGCATTCCCCAGCAACATGTAAACGATCAGCGCCGCCGCAATCCCGCCGGCGCGAAAAATCCATATCCACCGATTGCCGGCACCGGGACCGTCGGGATATTCTTCGTATTGGCCCTGATGGCGCAGTTCATCCATCATAAGTTCCCCCCTCACGCATTACCGTCAGTTTTGACGTATATCGTCCTTTACTGCGACGCACCTGCCGCAAGCGTCAAGCGTCATGCGACCGAAAGACGCATTTATCGCACGGGATTGCCGCCATTGACGCGCCCCCCTCAGATGCTACCACTGACGGTCAGCGCAATCTTGGGGGGAACGGCTGTGGCAAGCGCCTTGATCGTTATCGACATGCAACTGGATTTCTGCCCCGGCGGCCGTCTGGCCGTGGCTGGCGGCGATGAGATCGTGGCGCCGATCAACGATCTGATGGCCGATTACGATACCGTCGTGCTGACGCAGGACTGGCACCCGCAGGATCACGCCAGCTTTGCCAGCAACCACCCCGGCGCAGCGCCGTTCAGCGTGGCGCAGATGCCCTATGGCCCGCAGGTGCTGTGGCCCGACCATTGCGTGATCGCGACCGAGGGGGCCGGGTTTCACCCCGCGCTGGCCGTGGATGTCGCCGATCTGGTGATCCGCAAGGGATTTCGCCCGCAGATCGACAGCTATTCCGCCTTTTACGAAAACGACCGCACGACCCCAACCGGGCTGGCGGGCTATCTGCGCGAACGCGGCGCAAGCGACCTGACCTTTGTCGGGCTGGCGCATGATTTCTGCGTCGCGTGGTCGGCCATCGACGCCGCCCGGCTGGGCTTTCGCGCCCGTGTCATTGAAACCGCAACCCGTGCCATCGACCTTGACGGATCGCTGGACCGCGCCCGCGCCGATATGGCCGCCGCCGGCGTGACGCAGGAGTAATCAGATGGTCGATATCGCCACCCGCGTCTATAATCACAAATGGAAAATCGACCCCATCGTGCGGTCTCTGATCGACACCGATTTCTATAAGCTGCTGATGTGCCAGTCTGTTTTTCGCAACCGGCCCGATACGCAGGTGACATTCAGCCTGATTAACCGATCCCGCGACGTGCCGCTGGCCCGGCTGATCGACGAAGGCGAATTGCGCGAACAGCTTGACCATGTGCGCAGCCTGTCGCTGACGCGCGGCGAAAGCACATGGCTGCGCGGCAATACCTTCTATGGCAAGCGGCAGATGTTCCGCCCCGACTTTATGGAGTTTCTGGAGAACCTGCGCCTGCCGCCCTATCATCTGGAACGCAAGGGCGATCAGTATGAGCTGACCTTCGAAGGCCGCTGGCCCGAGGTGATGCTGTGGGAAATTCCCGCGCTGGCCATCCTGATGGAGCTGCGATCACGCGCGGTTCTGGGCGAGATGGGGCGGTTCGAATTGCAGGTGCTGTATGCCCGCGCCATGACCCGCATCTGGGAAAAGATCCAGAACCTGCGGCATCTGGACCGGCTGCGCATCGCCGATTTCGGCACCCGCCGCCGCCACTCCTTTCTGTGGCAGGACTGGTGCGTTCAGGCGATGATCGAGGGGCTGGGCAACCGCTTTACCGGCACCTCGAACTGCCTGATCGCCATGCGCCGCGACATCGAGGCGATCGGCACCAATGCCCATGAATTGCCGATGGTCTATGCCGCGCTGGCCGATACCGACGATGAATTGCGTCAGGCCCCCTATCGCGTTCTGGCCGACTGGCACGAAGAACATGACGGCAACCTGCGCGTGATCCTGCCCGACACCTATGGCACCAAGGGGTTTCTGGACGGCGCGCCCGACTGGCTGGCGGGCTGGACCGGGGTGCGCATCGACAGCGGCGATCCGGCGACGGGGGCGGAAACCGCGATCCGCTGGTGGCAGGAACGCGGCGAAGACCCGCGACAAAAGCTGATAATCTTTTCCGACGGGCTGGATGTCGAACAGATCAACACGCTTTACACTCAGTTTCAGGATCGGGTGAAGGTCAGCTTTGGCTGGGGAACGCTGTTGACCAACGACTTCCGCGGCCTTGTGGCAGGCGACGGGCTGGCACCGTTTTCGCTGGTCTGCAAGGCGGTGGCGGCGAATGGGCGGCCCACCGTCAAACTGTCCGACAACCCCGCCAAGGCCACTGGTCCCGATGATGAAATCGCCCGCTATCGCCGGGTGTTCGGGGTGGGCGATCAGGTGTCGCAGCAGGTCATCGTCTGACCAAGGCGCCGGGCGCAGGCGCTGACAGCGGCCCCGCGCTCAGGCGCAGCCTTGCGCATGGCGGCAATCATTCTGCCGATCCGGCTGTGGCAAGGGCTACGCCGCGAACGGCGGCATCGGTGTTATTTCGACTTGCGCGGCGTGGTTTCGGGCAGGTTGCGCAGGATCTTTTTCAGGCCCTTTTCATCCACCAGCCGCGCCGCCTTGCCCGGAGAAACCCAACGGCGGGTGCGCTGACCTGCTTCGGGATAGCTGTCGGCAAGCCCGGACACTTCGGCGACAAACACACGCACCTGAACCGGGGTGATGACGCCCGTCGAATCGTTCAGCTTGTCGTAATCATAGCGGCCAACCTCGTCCCGGCTGATCTTGCCTTTGACGCCCGCTTCTTCCCACGCTTCCTGAAACGCGGCATCTGCATCGCTGCGATCCGACATCGGCCAGCCTTTGGGGATGATCCAGCGCCCGGTGCCACGGCTGGTAATCAGCAGCACTTTGCCATTGCGGGGATCGCGGCAGATCGCCCCGACCTGAAGCCTGCTGCCCGCCACCGCTGCAGGGATCACAGCCGCCGCAGCCGTGATTTTACCACTCATCTCAATCAATCGTCCCGCCTTTCATCGACCTTGCCGCGCAAAGTCTTTATCTCGCCGCGCTCTGCCTTGGCCTTTAACCGCCGCCGTTGACTGCCCAAAGTCGGGCGGGTCGCGATGCGTCGTTTAGGGGCAACGGCTGCCGCCCGGATCAGTTCCGCCAACCGTTCCCGCGCCAATTCACGATTGCGCGCCTGACTGCGGGTTTCCTGCGCCAGAATCACCACAGCCCCGTCCTGTGTCCACCGCCGCCCGGCCAGCCGCCGCAACCGCCGCTTGACCGGCTCGGTCAGGCTGGGCGACCGTTCCGCCTCGAACCGCAGTTCAACGGCGGTCGAGACCTTGTTCACATTCTGCCCCCCCGGCCCCTGCGACCGGGTGAATTGTTCCGACAGCTCCCATTCATGGAGTTGGATGGCGTCTGACACATAGAGCATCGGGCAGCTTTACGTCCCGTTATGCCTGCATGAAAAGGCAAATTGATTAAATTAATGTGAAATCTGACGCAGAATAGCCGCAGATTTCATATCACTTTTCCGTGATCCGATTCGGCCCAATCGCGAAATGGCAGCACAGCGCCGCCTTCCCGGCTTTGCCGGACGCGGGCCAGATCGACCTGCGCGAAAACCCAGCCGGGTTCATCCATCGCGCCTTGGGCCACGATCCCGGTTTCCGGCCACAGCCCATCCGGCGGGCCATAGATCGCCGCCCGGCCCCGGTTTTCATCCACGGCGGGCGACCAGTCGCACAACCCGACCGTGGGCGAATGCACGACAACGCATTGATTTTCCAGCGCCCGCGCCATCGCCCCGATCCGCACCCGGTTAAAGCCCGCAACCGTATCGGTGCAAGAGGGCACCAGCAACAGTTCCGCCCCCGCATCCGCCAACGCCCGCGCCAGCAGGGGAAACTCGCTGTCATAACAGATCAGCACCCCGATGCGGCCCAGATCGGTATCGAACAGCCGCAAGCCCGGCGCGCCGACGACATGCCAGCTTTCGCGTTCGAACCGGGTCATGATCTGTTTGTCCTGATGCCCGATCACCCCGCCCGGCCCGAACAGAACCGCCCGGTTCACCGGCCGCGTGCCCTGAAACACCGGACCGGATGCCGCAAGGATATGGCAGCCACGTTCCCGCGCCAGCCGTTCATGCAGCGCGGCGGCGGCAGGCATGTGCCGCGCCACCTCGTGCAGCGATTGTTCCAGATCACCGGCGACCGCGCGCCCGCCAAGGCTGGCCAGCTCCATCGCGCCATATTCGGGGAACACCAGCAGATCGGCGTCGCCCGCGTCATCGACCCAGGCCGTCAGCTTGGCCTGATAGTCGTCAAAGCTGTCGAACCAGTCCAGCGGATAGGCAGCGGCGGCGATCTTCATAGCGGGCGCATCCAGAATTGCAGGTCTTTGCGGGTCTCCGTGCTGTCGCCCACATCCCGCCATGTGAACGAGGCAATAGCGCCGGGCAGTTTCTGATACCCGCGCTTGCGCCAAAAGCCATCCAGCGGGCGGTAATCGGCGGGCCGCGCCGGGTGGTCATCGGGGCGGATCACGCTGCAAAAAGCGCAATAGCGATGGCCCAGGGCGCGGGCGTGGCCTTCGCGCGCATCGAAAAAGGCGTGGCCAAGGCCGTGGCCGCGATATTCAGGCAGCAGCACCGATTCGGCGCAGTAAAAGATCTGGTCCAGCGGCTCGGGCCGGTCGGCAAAGGCGGCGGCGAAATCGGCGGCGTGATCCGCCATCGGTGCGCCGGTAGCCGCGCCCACCACGCGCCCGCCATCCAGCGCCGCCACGACCACCGCTCCGGGCGACTGATAGGCGCGCAGGTAATCGCGTTCATAAGCCAAATCGCCGTCATAAAGATAAGGCCAGTCGCGGAACACCGCGATCCGCAGCCGCGCCACATCATCCAGCGCGGCGGTCAGATCATCCCCGGTCAGAACGCGGGTTTCGATCATGCGGAAACCTGCGCCACCCAGTCGGCAAGGTTGTAATAGGTGGTCACGCGGGCAATCTTGCCGTCGCGGATGGTAAAGAACGACCCGGCAGGCAGGCGATAGGTCTGGCCACGCGCCTCGGGCAGGCCGGGGTCGGTTTTCAGATAGCTGCCATTCACCACGAATTCCGCCGCCGCACGGTCGCCCGCATCATTGGCGAAGATCACCATATCGGTCAGATTCTCGCGATAGCTGTCGGTCATATGCGCGCTGAATTCCGCAAACAGCGCCTTGCCCTTGCGGATTTTACCCTCGTTGACGTGGTGTTCCACATCATCATGCAGCATCGCGATCATGTCATCGGTGCGACCGGCGTTGAAAGCGTCGTAATAGGCGGCGATCAGGGCTTTGGCGTCCATCGTCTTCTCCTTGTGCGGCCCTTTCGGCATAGCGCGGGCAAGCGGTGCCGTCACCCCAGCCCTTGGGACCAGTTTAACGCGATCTTCACCCTTGGCCGGATAGAAAACCGGGGATGAACAGCGAATCGGACATGCCGCAGATGGAACCAGACAGCAGCCGGGATGAGGCGGCGCAACTGCGCGACCTGATAACCGAATGCCTGACTCAGCTCAGGCAGGGGCAGGTGCCGCAGGCCGATGCCAGCCGGTTGCCACCGGCCAGTCAGGCCGTTGCCCTCGAATTTCTGCATGTCAGCGGGCAGATCAAAACCAAGAATCTCAGCCTGATGCACGGGCTGGAAACGCTGCGCGACGGCTTTGCGATTTTTGGCAAGGATCAGCGGCTGATCTTTGCCAATAACTCGTTCCGCACGTTTTTCCGGCAAAAGGTGCGGATCGACACCGGGGTGCATCTGCAATTGCTGTGCGATGCGATCGACCGGCATCAGATGACCGATATGTCCGGCACCCAGATGATGGAATGGGTCATGCGTGCCGTCACCGACGATGCCGAACCGCTGATCGTGCGGCTGTCTTCGGGCGAGATGTTCCGCTGGTCCATGCGCCGCGACCCGTCAGGCAACCTGGTGCTGATCGCCAGCGACATCTCGCGCGAGAGGGCGCGGCAGTTCGAACTGGAACAACTGATGGCCGAGGCCAGCCGCGCCAGCGACGCCAAGACGACCTTTCTGGCCCATATGAGCCACGAGCTGCGCACACCGATGAACGGCGTCATCGGCATGGCGGAAATGCTGTGCGACAGCGGGCTTGACCCGGAACGCCAGCGTTACGCCGAAACGATCCGCAACTCGGCCGAGGCGTTGCTGACCATCATCAACGACGTTCTCGATTTCTCGCGCGGGCGCAGCGACGGCATCCGCCTGACCGAAGCCAGCTTTGATCTGGAAAAGGTCGTGGTCGAGGTGGCGACCCTGCTGCAACCCTCCGCCCGCGCCAAGGGGCTGGACCTGCGGGTGTTGTGCGATCCGATGATGCCGACCCGCTGGCACGGCGATGAGGGGCGCGTGCGGCAGGTTGTCGTCAACCTGCTGGGCAATGCGGTGAAATACACGCAAACGGGCTTTGTGCGGCTGATCGTGACGCCGGGCAGCGAAGGGCCGAACGTGCTGATCTATGACAGCGGCCCCGGCATCCCGGATGAGCGGGTCGATTCGATCTTCGAGGAATTCAGCCAGTTGGCAGAACCGGGCCTGACCGGCATCAGCGGCAGCGGGCTGGGGCTGGCCATCACCGCGCAACTGGTGCAGGCCATGGGCGGCAATCTGTGGCTGGACAGCCATCCGGGCACCGGGTCCACCTTTGGGGTCAACCTGCCCTTGCGCTCGGCCAGCAACACGCAGCAGCCGCTGCCGCCGGTCGCGCCGCAGGCTGGCACCATTCTGGCCGTGCAGGATGATCGCGTCCTGTCGCGGCACCTGCGCCGGATGACCGCCGGAACCGGCCTGCGCATGGACATCCGCAACGATGACGAAGGCTTGCGGGACGCGCTGGACAGCGGCCCGCCCCCCGCCCTGGCGTTGCTGTTCTGCACCGGCGACCGGGATCGCATCATGCGGCGCGTGGATCTGCTGCGCCGCCGCTCGCCCGGAACCAAGATCTGGCTGATGGTCAGCGCCAGCCAGCAGCACCCGGCCTCGCAGGAATTTGATCGGGTCGTCACCCTGCCGGTGATCCGTGAAGCCCTGCTGGCGCCGATGATCGCACAGGTTTCGGCCTCGACGCCAGCCGATGCCGCGCCCCCTCCGACCGAGCTGCGGCAGATGAAGGTGCTGGTCGCCGATGACAATGCCACCAACCGGCTGGTTATCGAAAAGATGCTGCGGCATTGCGACTGTATCTTGCTGCCGGCGGAAGATGGCCAGCAGGCGGTGACGATCTGGCAGCAGGAACAGCCCGACCTGATCCTGATGGATGTGTCGATGCCGGTCATGGATGGCAAACAGGCCGCGCAGGCGATCCGTCGCATCGAACAGGCCAAGGGCCTGCCCCCGACCCGCATCGTTGCCGTAACCGCCGCCGTCAGCGACGAGGACCGGGCCGAGGTGCTGGCCTCGGGCATCGACGAAGTGCTGACCAAGCCGGTGCGCCGCGCGGGGCTGACCGAACAACTGACCCGCCACGCCCCCGCCGACGCCCGCCCGCCCTTGCCGCCAGATGAGGGTCAGGCAGCATGACCGCTGGCGACAGGCTGTTTTCAATCAGGCACAGATTTGCTAGCGAGTGCGCAGTATTATTGGATTCGAGGGTTCCACGATGACGACGCCACTTTCCATGGGCCATCGCCCGATCACCTGTTTCAAGGCTTATGACGTGCGCGGCGAACTGGGGGTCGATCTGGACGCCGATGTGGCCTATCGCGTCGGCCGCGCCTTTGCGCAGGCGCGCGGTGCGAAAAAGGTGGTGGTCGGCCGCGACAGCCGCGAATCTTCGCCCGAACTGGCAACGGCGCTGATCCGCGGCCTGACCGAAGGCGGGGCCGATGTGCTGGACCTGGGCCTGGCCGGCACCGAAGAGGTTTATTTCGCCACCGGCCATTTCGGGGCCGATGGCGGGATCGAGGTCACGGCCTCGCACAATCCGATCAGCTATAACGGCATGAAGATCGTCGGTCAGGGGTCCGCCCCGCTGGACCCGGCAACCGAACTGCCGCCGATCGTCGAACTGGCGCAAAGCGGCGAATTCGCCGCAGCAAAGGTCGGCAGCGTCACCGACTTCCGCGAGGCGCGCGACACTTATGCCAAGGCCATGGCCGATTTCGTCGATGTGGCTGCACTGCGCCCGATGAAGATTCTGGTCAACGCCGGCAACGGCACCGCCGGGCCGACCTTTGACGCCATTGCCGCCGAACTGGAACGCCGTGGCGCGCCGCTGACCTTTGTGCGGATGCACCATGACGTCGATTCCAGCTTTCCCAACGGCATTCCCAACCCGCTGCTGCCCGAAAACCAGCCGCGCACATCGGATGCCGTCCGGGCCGAAGGCGCGGATCTGGGCGTCGCTTGGGATGGCGACTTTGACCGCTGCTTCTTTTTTGACGAAACAGGGCGGTTCATTCCGGGCGAATATATCGTCGGCCTTTTGGGGGCGGCCTTTCTGGAAAAATCGCCGGGCGAAAAGGTTGTCCACGATCCCCGCGTGGTGATGAATACCCGCGCCATGATTGCCGAAGCGGGCGGCGAGGCCGTGCAATCCAAGACCGGCCACGCCTTTATCAAGCGCAAGATGCGCGATGTTGGCGCGATCTATGGCGGCGAGATGTCGGCTCACCACTATTTCCGCGACTTTTTCTATTGCGACAGCGGCATGATCCCATGGTTGCTGGTGGTGGAACTGCTGTCGCGCAAGGGAAAATCGCTGGCGGATCTGTTGTCGGAACGGATGCGGCTTTACCCCTCGTCGGGCGAAAGCAACTATCGTCTGACCGATCCCGATGTATCCATCGCCCGTGTCATCGAAACATTCGCCCCGCAGGCCACCAGCCGCGACGATATGGACGGTGTTTCGCTGGATTTCGGCAACTGGCGGTTCAACCTGCGGAAATCCAACACCGAACCCGTTGTGCGTCTGAATCTGGAATCGGATGGCGACAGCGATCTGGTGCAGGAAAAGCAGGCCGAAATCGTCGCGGTTTTGCAGGGCTGAAATGTCGGAACCGGGGGCTGTCTGCCCCCGGACCCCCGAGGATATTTTGAAACGAAAGACAGCGCCGCCGGGGCCGAGCGGTTGTGATCGGCGGGCTTGGTCCGGGCATTTTTGCCGGTGCTGTCCGGCAGTAGGCGTTAGATGCGCGGCAGGCGGTCAAAGCCAAAGGCAGCAAAGTCGCGCGCATAAGCATTGCGGGCGGCGTTTGCCAGATCCGGGTCGGCCAGAAAGCCGGGCCATGTTTCCGGCGCGGGCGGATTGGGCGTGGGCGATATGCCGGTGCGGTGCGTCAGCATGGCCATTTCATCGGGCAGATCATCTTCGCGCGCGATCAGATCGGGGCTGCCAAAGCGGGAAAACCCTGCGATCACCTCGGACTGGCTGGCCCAGCCGGGGTGGGTGGGCAGGCTGCTTTGGCCGTTCAGGTTGCGGCGCAGGAACAGCAGAAACTCGGTAAAGTGCCGCGCCTGCGCGGCATCGTCCATCAGCGCCAGTTCCTCATCCGGGGGCAGCGCGACGCGGTGGACATCGCGCAGGGTGCGGCGCAGGTCGGGTTTGGCCGCCGCCAGCACATGCTGAAACGCCACCCATGCCCGCAGCAAGGGATGGCGCAGCACGGTAAAGGCGCGATGGCCGGGGTGGTCGCGCCGCCAGCCGCGCAAGCTGGACTGAGTATAGTCGCGACCCAACTGGCCCAGACCGGCCATCCAGTCACCCACCGCTTCGGTAGGGCCGCCGCGCACCGGCATGAACAGCAGGCCGCGCCCTGCCCCGACCGTCAGGAAGGATGGCACGGCGGGGCCACGGCGCGGCTCGAACCCCGGAATGCGGGTCAGACCAAACGGGTCCATCGCGGCCAGCGCATCGCGCATTGCCCCCAGATTGCTGACCTTTTCCGCCATCGGGCGCGGGTTTTGCGGCACCTGATCGGTGGCCGGTTCCACCCGCTCCAGATCGCGACGGCCCAGCCAGTGCAGCAGCCCCGTCATCACATCGGCATCGCGCAGATCGTCATAGCCCAGCCAGAAGGCCGACTGGCCGCTGGCCTGCAAACGCTGCATGACCCCGGCCAGAAACGCCTCGGTTTCCGACAGCATCTCGCGGAAACCGGCGGGGTCAAAGGTGATGCTGGCCGGGATCGGGGTTTCGGTTTCGTTCAGCTTCCACTGGTTCGTTTCTTGCGCCAGCCGGGTCGAGACATAGCTGTCCAGCGGGTTGCGGGTCAGCACCACCTTGGCACAACTGCGGTCGGCAAGGATCGCGTCCAGCACACGCGGATCATGCCCCGGAAAGTAACGGAACCCCGGCAGGTGGTTCGGCTTGTCCAGCAGCTTGCGCAGCAGCAGATGCGGGTCGGCCTCGCGTTCGGCGCGGGTGACGCCCTGCAATTCGTCCTTGTCGGGCCAGCCCATCATATAGGGGTTGAACGCCTCGCCAAAACAGGTGACGCGGCGGATACGGTTCAGCGTCGCCTCAAGCAGATTGGACCCGGTGCGCATCCCGGCAAAGATGACATAGCTGCGATAGGCGGGGTCAGACATCGGCGGCCTCGGATTCGTCGGCGGGGTTGATATTGCCGGTCAGGTAGGACCGAAGCCCGGCATTGCGCAACCGTCGCAGCAGATCGGGCAGGCCATCCAGCGACCGCATCGGCGGCAAAGGCGCGGCCCCGGCAGCAGAGCCGTCGATCTGGCGCAGAGCCGCATCCAGCACCGCTTCGGGCTGGTTCAGAAACGCGGCCAGATCCCAGATCCTCACCTGCGCCTTGACCCAGACCGAGCGCAAGATCTGAAGATGCGCCTGTTCGGCCCGCTGAAACAGCGCGGCGGCGCGGCGGATGTCGTCAAAGGGCATGTCGGACGCAATCAGCGGCACCGCCCATGCGCCGGTGATGACGAACAGCCGCGCATTCGGATCGGTTGCGACGAACCAGTTCAGTTCCTGACTGTCGCGCGGGGCGTGCTGAAACACCTGCATCCGTGGGCTGATACGGATCAGCGAGGTCAGGAACCCCTTGGGGTCGTGATCGCGCAAGGCCGGGCTGTCGGGGATCGCCCCCGGCCCGATGGCGGGGCGACCGGCGAACTCAACGCCGTCGGGGCTGAACAGATGGCCATGCACATCCGCGCTGATCCGCGCGGCCAGCCAGTCCTCGAAATCGGGGAACAGGTCGGTAAAGCCCTGAAACACCGCATAAGGGGCGGATGTCTTGCCGTTTTCGCGATCTTTGCGGGGAAAGCGGCTTTGCATATACAGCCCCGGCCGCCCCAGAGTTCGCCGGGCCACGGCACGGTCGATCAACTGCGCGATCCGGCCCGGATCGGGCTGCGTCGTGGCGGGCGCGGGTTGCGGAAAATGCGCATACAGCCCGGCGGCGCGCGGCCAGATCTTGCGCGCGACAAAGCAGCCTGACGCCTGCAACATATCCTGCTGATCGTCATAGAACTGATAGGGGCGGCCCTGATCGTCGAACTTGGCCAGCGTCAGCGATCTGCTTTCGATGCGGGGCGAATGGCGGCGCACAAGGGTCTGGAAATAGCACTCATCGGGGATCCATGTGCCGCGAAAATAGCGGTCGAATTCCTCGCGCCGGGGGTCGGACAGGATGGCGCGCAGCGTTCGCGTGGTCAGGCACCACCATTGCGACCCCAGATGCGGCGCGATGCCTGCGGGCATCCGGCGGCGAATGCCCAGCCACCGCTGAAGCCGCACGGCACGGTCGAACATGCGGGGATGGCGACGCCAGTCAAAGGGGAAAAACAGCGTGAACCGTTCGCTGTCCAGACCGCCAACGGCCCAGTTCACATCGGTGGCATTCGTGCTTTCGATATGGTCGCGCGCGGGGTCGCAGCCCAGATAGGCGCAAAGCTCAGCCACCGGACGCAGCGGCAGGCAGGAACCCGAGGCCAGCAGCACATGCGTCAGATCGGGAAACTGATCCAGCAGCAGTTCGGCAGCATCCTGCGTTGCCTGCACCAGACTGAAGCTGCCCCATTCGCAATGGCGACGGCGGCAGAACCGCACCTGCGGCAGATCGGCAAGGGCATAGCGCATCTGATGCGCCTCGACGATCGGGGTTTTGGCGTCGATATGAACCGACACCGCCGCGCCGCCTGCTGCCCACAGCCGGGCCATCCGCGCGGCCAGATCCAGCCGCTGATGGCACAGCAGGATCACGCCCAGGCGCACAGGGCTGCCCGCGCTCATGCCCAGCCACCGCGCGACATCAGGCCCAGATCTTCAAGCTGTTGCCAGTCGCGGTATTCCTGCGATGCCGGGCACCACAGATCGACACCCTGCCCGACCCCGCGATGATAGGCCCGGTATTCCTGACTGCCGGCATAGTGCTGGCGCCGGTCCAGTTCCTCGGACGCTTTTTCAGCCAGTGTGGACAGGAATTTCGCGTGCAGCAGACAGCCTGATACCGCCTCGCCGCCGTCTTCGTCATAGACCAGATTCAGCGCGCGTGGCAGCAGCATATGCATGGAACTGGCATAGGCATAGCGCCAGTGCCACCGGACCAGCGGGGTCTTGTTCAGCGCCGGACCGGACAGCGGATCATCGGCGAAAAAGGCACGGGCGCGCGGGCCGCCCTGAATCCACAGGTTGCCATAGCGACGGTCCTTGCGGATCGAATAATTCGCCGGATCGAACCAGCGGGCAATGGTGAACGGGTCGGTGCCTTCGGTATAAGGCTGGGCGTCGATTGGCCCTTTGGGATACATATCCAGCAGCATCGCCGGAAAAGACCGCAGGCCCGAGGCATCCAGCCAGTCGGTCAGCGCCGCCAGCGGGCGACGGTCGCAATGCGGATAGACCAGAAATTCATCGGGATCGACGGTCAGGCACCAATAACCGCTGCCATAGCGCATCAGCAGCCAGTTGATCCAATCCATCCCGAAACGCGCCGTCTTATAGCTGGCCTGCGTGCGCCACAGCGACACATCCGGCTGATCGGCCAGCCATGCCCGGCTGCCATCGGTGCTGTCGTTATCGACGATCAGGAAATGCGAAACCCCCATCCGCCGATAATAATCCATGAAATAGGGCAGCCGGATGCGTTCGTTCCGCATGGCGGAAAACAGCAGAATATCGCCGGGCCTGATCTGCGCCGCCCGCACCGCCACCGGCGACAGCGCGCGGCGACGACGCACGGCGCGGCCGAGCAGCCACTGCCGCTCGGCCCGCTTGCGCATACCGCGCAGCTGTTGCTGAAACCATTGGGACGAAAACATTCAGCCTGTGAATTACGGTTTCGTGAGACTCGACCCGGAATGCGGCCTAAGCCACCCCGATGCAAGAGATTTCACGCACGCATAGGACGATCATCCTGCCCCATCAGCCCAAGTTCGGCCAATTGCCGCCAATCCCCCGACCAGCGATGCGCCGCCGGGTGCCACAGATCAGGCGCCCCGGCGACGGCGGCATAATAGGGGCCAAACGCCTCAGGTTCGGAAAAATGTTCGCCGCGTGCGGCCTCTCGTCGGGCGTTGGCGGGGGCGTCGGGCAGGAATTTGGTGTGCAGCAGAACGCCCGACAGCCGTGAATCGCCCGGCCCGTCATAGGCAGCGTTCAGCCCGCGCGGCAGCATCGAATGAGTCGAGACGACATAGACCCAGCGGCGGTTCCAGCGCACCAGCGGCAGCTTGTTCAGGGTCGGCCCGCGCCGGGGCTGATCGGCGAAAAAGACGCGCTGGCGGGTGCCCCCCTGCGTCCACCTGTTCAGGCGCGGGCGCTGAATCTGCGTCTGATAGGGACCGGCGTCGAACCAGCACAGGTGATCCAGAACGCCCTGCCCCGGCGGGATCGGCGCGTCCAGCCGCCCCTTGGGAAACAGGTCCAGCATCAGGGCACCCATGGCGCTGCGGCCCGCCTTGTCCAGCGCCGCCGCGACATCGGGCAGCAGGCGATCCGGCCAGCCGGGATAGACCAGCAGTTCATCGGCATCGACCGTCAGGCACCAGTGCCCGTGTCCGTAACGCGCCAACAGCCAACCCAGCCAGTCCATGCCAAAGCGCGACGCCCGGTATCCACCCTGCGCCCGCCACAGCGATACATCGGGCGCAGCGGTCAGCAGATCGGCGCTGTCATCGCGACTGTCGTGATCGACGATCAGGAAATGCCGCACCCCCATGGCGCGGTAATGATCCAGCCAGCCCGGCAGGCGCAACGATTCATCGCGGATGACGGCAAAGGCCAGCAGATCGCCCGGCCGGATCGCGCCGGTCCGGTCGCAAAGCAGAGTCAGCGCGCGGCGGGCATGGATGATCCGCCACAGAAGTGAGCGCCGTTTCCAGCGTGCCCGCCAAGCCGACCAGAGATCGCGCAACGGATGCACGGATGGCGGCGGCAGGGTGACATTCACCCCTGATAATGCCCGTTCTGATGCCACCGCCAGGCGTCACCGATCATCTGCCGCATGGTGGACCGATCCGGCGACCAGCCCAGTTCATCGCGCGCGCGCGCGCTGCCGCAGACCAGTTGCACGGCATCACCGGCACGGCGCGGCCCCTCGGCCATCGGGACGGGGCGGTTGGTAACGTGGCGGGTTTCGTCCACCACCTCGCGCACGGAAAAGCCGGTGCCGGTGCCAAGGCAGAACACGCGGCTGTCGCGGCCATCGCGCAGCCATTTCAGGCCCAGAACATGCGCATCGACCAGATCACTGACATGCACATAATCGCGGATGCAGGTGCCGTCGGGCGTCGGGTAATCGGTGCCATGAATGGTCAGCGCCGGACGCCGCCCGTCCACCGCATCAAGGATCAGCGGAATCAGATGGGTTTCGGGCCGGTGAAATTCGCCCACCTCGGCATCGGGGTCGGCCCCCGCGACGTTGAAATAACGAAAGATCACACTGCGCAGCCCGTCCGAGGCGCCGAAATCGCGCAGCATATCCTCGATCGCGCGCTTGCTGGCACCATAGGCGTTCAGCGGCTGTTGCGGAGTGTTTTCGTCCAGCACGACGCCATCATGATCGCCATAGGTGGCACAGGTCGAGCTGAACACAAAGTCGCGCACCCCGGCGGCCAGCGTCGCTTCGATCAGGTTCAGCGAACAGGCGACATTGGCGCGCCAATACAGGCCGGGCTTGGCCATCGCCTCGCCCACCTGGCTGAGCGCGGCAAAGTGCATCACGGCCACCGGGCGATGTTCGGCAAAAGCCGCGTCCAGCGCGGCACGATCCGCCAGATCGCCGTGAACAAAGGGGCCGAATTTCACCGCATCGCGCCAGCCCGTCACCAGACTGTCGAACGTCACCGGCACATAGCCCGCCGCCGCCAATGCCTTGCACGCGTGCGAGCCGATATAGCCCGCACCACCCGTCACCAGAACCTTGTCCGCCATATCACTCCGCCGTTATTCCGCCGCGCGGCGAACCGACATCAGATTGGACAGATAGTCCGAGAATTCGCCCTTCAGCTCATCCCGTTCCAGCCCAAAGGCAACCGTCGCCTGCAAAAAGCCGATCTTGCTGCCGCAATCGAAACGCTGGCCACGGAAGCGCAGGCCGAACACATCGCGGCCCGCGGTGATTTCGTCGGCGATGGCGTCGGTCAACTGAATTTCCCCGCCCGAGCCGGCGCGCAGCTTGTTCAGGTTCTGCATCACGGTCGGTGCCAGAATATAGCGCCCGATCACGGCCAGATTCGACGGCGCGGTGCCGGGG
This sequence comes from Paracoccus sp. (in: a-proteobacteria), assembly GCF_030538755.1. Lineage (GTDB taxonomy): Bacteria > Pseudomonadota > Alphaproteobacteria > Rhodobacterales > Rhodobacteraceae > Paracoccus. The sequence continues at coordinate 208,867 of NZ_JAUNTJ010000004.1, forward strand.
GCGGGCTTTTCGACCATACCCCTGGCACGGACGATGGCGCCCATATCCTCGGCCACGTCCAGCACACCATAGGACGAGGCCTTGTCTGCCGCGACCTCCATCGTGGCAACCATGCTGCCGCCGGTTTCTTCATGCGCCTCGATCATCTGTTGCAGGCAGGGCGGCTCGCCCAGAATGACGTCATCGGTCAGGATCACGGCAAAGGGTTCGTCGGCCAGCAGACGGCGCGCGCACCAGACCGCGTGACCCAGCCCAAGCGCCTTGTGCTGGCGGATATAGGCAATGGCACCCGATTCCATATTCGTGGCGCGCAGGGTTTCCAGCAGGTCTTTCTTGCCTTTTTCGCGCAGGCTTGCCTCAAGCTCATGCGCGTGGTCGAAATAATCTTCCAGCGCGCCCTTGCCGCGCGAGGTCACGAAGATGAATTCCTTGATGCCAGCGGCCCGCGCCTCGTCGATGGCGTATTGGATCAGCGGACGGTCAACCAGCGTCATGATCTCTTTCGGGATGCTTTTCGTGGCAGGCAGGAACCGCGTTCCCAGACCGGCGACCGGAAAAATGGCCTTGGTTACTTTGCGACTCATTCCTAAAGCTCCTGCTCAACTCAATACGCGCGGCGACACAGCCGCGATACGCAGCGGCGTTATGCGGTCATCATGACACAGTATCAAGACTGCGCGCCCGCACGAACAGAATTCTGCTTAAAATTCGACACGCCCCACGCGAAAACAGGCGGTTTCTTGCAGATCAGGTAACAGGATGCCTGTCTTTTCGGTCAGGTCAGGCCCATGCGCGCCATCATCGCCTCGATCCGGGGGACATCCTGCGGGTTGTTCAGTTCCCAGAATTCGCGCCCGCGCGAATCAACCTCGACGCACAAAACCGGACGACCGCGTTCAAGAAAACGCAACTGCTCTAACCCCTCCAGCTTTTCCAGCGCGCCTTCATCCCATGTCGCATAGGCGGCCAGCGCGTCGGGGCGATAGGCATAGACGCCGACGTGGTGAAACACCGGGCTGGGGGCATCGGGCGCGACATCGGCGGGCACGAAGGGGATGACTTCCTTGGAAAAATACAGCGCATGTCCGGTCGTGCCAAAGACGGCAGTGGTGCCGCCCACGCGACCGGCATGGCGGTCGGCGATCAGATCGGCGCGCATCTGGCCGGTGCAGCGCAGCACCGGCGTCGCCACCTCGGCCAGCGGATCGGCGCGCAGACCGGCCACCAGATCACTGATGAACCATGCCGGGGTCAGCGGCGCATCGCCCTGTAAATTCACCACGATTTCTGGTGAAATTCCCAGATTGCGCACGGCTTCGGCACAGCGTTCGGTGCCATTGCGGCAGGTGGTTGCGGTCATCACCACCTCGGCCCCGAAACCCGCCGCATGATCGGCAATGCGCGAATCATCGGTCGCGACCACAACCCGGTCGATGCCCGGCACGGTGATCGCGGCGTCCCAGCTGCGGCGGATCAGGCTGCGCGCCTCGCCTTGCGCGCCGCGCAGATCGACCAGCGGCTTGCCCGGATAGCGCGACGAGGCAAAGCGCGCCGGGATGACAATGACCACGCTCATTTCAGTCTTTCAACAGCAGAACGCCGGGGGCGTAGGCAATGAAGAACGGGTTTTCGAACCCCGGTTTGCCATAGGCCAGCGGGGTGTGATCGTCGAAGCGCACCACCTCGCCGCCCGCGCCGCGCAGCACGGCATCGCCGGCCGCCGTGTCCCACTCCATCGTGCGGCCAAGGCGGGGATAGAGATCCGCCTCGCCCGTGGCGACCAGACAGAATTTCAGCGACGACCCGGCCGAGGTCATGTCGCGCACGCCATAGCGCCCGATATAGTTATCCGTCGCCGCATCGCGGTGCGATTTCGAGGCAACCACCATCAGCCCGCGATTGTCGGGCATGGCATTGACGCCGATGGGCGCGGTTTCGCCCGGTTCTGCCCCGAACGGCCCGGTTTCCTCGACCGAGCGGCCATCGGCGGTGGTATAGAACAGCCGCGCCTTGGCCGGAGCATAAACCACCCCGCGCACGGGCTGGCCGTTTTCGACATAAGCGATATTCACGGTGAAATCGCCGCGGCGCTGGACGAATTCCTTGGTGCCATCCAGCGGATCGACGATCAGAAAGGTGTCAGCGACCTGCCCATGCGTCGCAGCCTGTTCTTCGGTAATCAGCGCGACATCGGGAAAGGCATCGCGCAACCCGGCAGAAATCAGCGCATCCGCCGCTTCGTCGGCTTCCGTCACCGGCGAGGCATCGGATTTCGCCCGCACCTCGAAATCGTCAGAGCCGTAGATTTCCATGATCTTGTCGCCAGCTTGCAGCGCAAGGCGGCGCATTTCCACGGTCAGTCGTTCAAAATCCATCGTTTTCATCCCGTCGCGGCCAGCAAAGATGCGGCGGCGTTCATTGAATCGAAACCTTTGTGTCTTTATGATCCGACGATCCGCAATGGGCAAGCACCGCGCCTGCCCCGACCATCTGGGCTAACATGTTCGTTCAGCGCAAGAACCGAAACCTGTTCGAGGCCGCGTTGACCACGCTGGCCCTGATCCACCATCAGACGGTCTATAACATGCGTATGGGCGACCGGAACGCGGTCGTCGGCCTGCTGACCGCGATCTTTCAAAGCTCGCTGATGGTGCTGGCGTTTTATATCATGTATTATGTGATGGGCATCCGGGGATCGCTGGTGCGCGGCGATTTCATGGTGTTCATCATGTCGGGCATCTTCATGTTCATGACCCATATTCAGGCCGTGGGGGCCGTATCAGGGTCGGGCGCGCTGACGTCGAACATGATAAAACACGCGCCCCTGAACACGGCTGTGCTGATTTCCGGCGCGGCAATGGCGACGCTGTATAAACAGATGCTGTCATGCATCGTCATCATGTGGCTTTATCACGCCGTCATCACCCCGATCGAGATTGAAAACTGGCTGGGCTGCCTGTCGATGCTGCTGCTGGCCTGGCTGTCGGGCTGCGGCGTGGGCATGGTGTTTCTGGCGATGCGGCCATGGTGGCCCAAGGCGGCGGGTATCCTGACCATGGTGTATCAGCGCATCAACATGGTCGCCTCGGGCAAGATGTTTCTGGCCAATACCATCCCCAGCTTCATGCTGCCGTGGTTTTACTGGAACCCGTTGTTTCATATCATAGATCAGGCGCGCGGCTTTGCCTTTATCAATTACAGCCCGCAGCGCACCTCGGTGGAATATCCGCTGTGGGTGACGGTCGCGGTCATCATGATCGGCCTGATGGCGGAGTTCGTCACCCGCAATCGCGTGTCGCTCAGCTGGTCGATGGGCAAATGAGGGCGCGCCGCACCCTGACCCTGCAACGGGCGCGCGCCGTGCGCAACGGATCGCCGCATGCGCTTGCGGCGCGCAAATCGCTTCCTATATAGACGCCGAAGCCGGTTGATGGCGCAAGCCAGCCAGCCGGTTGTCGGAACCACCCAAGGGATCGGGCGGCGGGGGCCGTAACGGACCCAACGCCCGCAGATCGCCGCAAGAAAGGCTATATTCATGTCCAAAGTCATCGGGATTGACCTCGGCACCACCAACAGCTGCGTCGCCATCATGGACGGCAGCCAGCCCAAGGTCATCGAAAACAGCGAAGGTGCGCGCACCACCCCCTCGATCGTCGCCTTTACCGACAGCGAACGTCTGGTCGGCCAGCCGGCAAAGCGTCAGGCCGTCACCAACCCCGCCAACACCATTTTCGCGGTCAAGCGCCTGATCGGCCGCCGCGTCACCGACGCCGAGGTGGAAAAGGACAAGAACCTTGTTCCCTATTCCATCGTTGACGGCGGCAACGGCGACGCCTGGGTCGAGGCGCATGGCGAAAAATATTCCCCCGCCCAGATCAGCGCGATGATCCTGCAAAAGATGAAGGACACCGCCGAATCCTATCTGGGCGAGTCGGTGACGCAGGCCGTCATCACCGTTCCGGCCTATTTCAACGACGCCCAGCGTCAGGCCACCAAGGACGCCGGCAAGATCGCGGGTCTTGAGGTGCTGCGCATCATCAACGAACCCACCGCCGCCGCGCTGGCCTATGGTCTGGACAAGAAAGAATCGAAAACCATCGCCGTTTATGACCTTGGCGGCGGCACCTTCGACATCACCATTCTGGAAATCGACGACGGTCTGTTCGAGGTGAAATCGACCAACGGGGACACGTTCCTTGGCGGTGAAGATTTCGACATGCGCATCGTCAACTATCTGGCGGAAGAGTTCAAAAAAGAACACGGCGTCGATCTGACCAAGGACAAGATGGCCCTTCAGCGCCTGAAAGAGGCGGCGGAAAAGGCCAAGATCGAACTGTCCTCGGCATCTCAGACCGAAATCAACCAGCCGTTCATCAGCATGGACAAAAACAGCGGCACGCCGCTGCACATGGTGGTCAAGCTGACCCGCGCCAAGCTGGAATCGCTGGTCGGCGATCTGGTCAAGCGCACGATGAAGCCCTGTCAGGACGCCCTGAAAGACGCCGGTGTCAGCAAGGACGAAATCGACGAGGTGATCCTTGTCGGCGGCCAGACCCGGATGCCGATGGTCATCGAAGAAGTGACCAAATTCTTTGGCAAGGAACCGCACAAGGGCGTCAACCCCGATGAGGTCGTGGCGCTTGGCGCGGCCATTCAGGGCGGCGTGCTGCAAGGCGATGTCAAGGATGTGGTGCTGCTGGACGTGACCCCGCTGTCGCTGGGCATCGAAACGCTGGGCGGCGTCTTTACCCGGCTGATCGACCGCAACACCACCATTCCGACCAAGAAAAGCCAGATCTTCTCGACCGCCGAAGACAACCAGAACGCGGTGACGATCCGGGTGTTCCAGGGTGAACGCGAAATGGCCGCAGACAACAAGCTGCTGGGTCAGTTCAACCTTGAAGACATCCCGCCCGCTCCGCGCGGTCTGCCGCAGATCGAGGTGACGTTCGACATCGACGCCAACGGCATCGTGTCGGTCAGCGCCAAGGACAAGGGCACCGGCAAGTCGCAGAACATCACCATTCAGGCTTCGGGCGGCTTGTCCGACGAAGATATTGAAAAGATGGTGAAAGACGCCGAAGCCAATGCCGAGGCCGACAAATCCCGGCGCGAGATGGTCGAAGCCCGGAACCAGGCTGAAAGCCTGATCCACTCGACCCGCAAATCGCTTGAGGAACATGGCGACAAGGTGGATGGCTCGACCGTCGAGGCGATCGAACTGGCGATCGGCGCGCTGGAAGACACGCTCAAGGGCGACGACGCGGGCAAGATCCGTGGCGGCATTCAAAACGTCATGGATGCGTCGATGAAGCTGGGCGAAGCGATCTACAAGGCGCAGTCCGAAGGCGCTGACGGCGAAGACGCCGGCGAACCCGGCCCGCGCGGCGTCGATGACGACATCGTGGACGCCGATTTCGAAGATCTGGGCGAAGACAAGAAGCGCAACTGATCTGGATTGCCATCAACCGGGCCGGTCCGCGACCCTGCGGGCCGGCCCAATGCGTAAAGGGCCGGTGGGAACGACATGGCGAAACGCTGTTATTATGAAGTGCTGGGGGTGACGCGCGGCGCGTCGGGCGACGAAATCAAGCGCGCCTACCGACAAAAGGCAAAAGAACTGCATCCTGATCGCAACAAGGATGACCAGAATGCCGAATCCGCCTTCAAAGAGGTGAACGAGGCTTACGATTGCCTGAAAGACGATCAGCGCAAGGCGGCCTATGACCGCTTTGGCCATGCCGCGTTCGAGGGCGGCGGCGGCTTTGGCGGTGGACGCGGGGGCCATCCGGGCGATTTTGGCGCCGCCTTCGCCGATGTGTTCGAGGATCTGTTCGGCGACATGATGGGCCGCCGGGCCGGGGGCGGCGGTGGCCGCAACCGGGCACAGCGCGGACAGGATCTGCGCTATAACCTCAGGGTTTCGCTGGAAGAAGCCTTCACCGGCATTCAGAAAACCATCACCGTTCCCGGCTCGGCCGCCTGCGAGGATTGCAGCGGCACCGGGGCCGAGGGTGCGACGCAACCCGCCGCCTGCCCCACCTGCGCGGGCATGGGCAAGGTGCGGGCACAGCAGGGCTTTTTCACCGTCGAACGCACCTGCCCCACCTGCGGCGGGCAAGGCCAGATCGTCAAGAATCCCTGCAAATCCTGCCACGGCGCGGGCCGCACCGAACGCGAACGCACGCTGTCGGTCAACATCCCCGCCGGCGTGGAAACCGGCACCCGCATCCGCTTGGCCGGCGAGGGCGAGGCCGGGATGCGCGGCGGCCCCTCGGGCGATCTGTATATCTTTATCGAAGTGCGCGAGCATGAGATTTTCATGCGCGACGGCAAGGCCCTGGCCTGTCAGGTGCCGGTCAGCATGGTGACAGCCGCCCTGGGTGGCGAGGTCGAGGTGCCGACCATCGACGGCGGACGCTCGCGCGTCAAGGTGCCGCCGGGCAGTCAATCGGGGCGGCAGATGCGCCTGCGCGGCAAGGGTATGCCGCCGCTGCGCCACGGCCCCGGCATGAACGGCGAGGCGGGCGATCTGCTGATCGAGCTGATCGTGGAAACGCCGGTCAACCTGACCCATCGCCAGCGCGAATTGCTGCGCGAATTTGAATCGATCAAGGCCGATAACAGCCCGCAATCCGCCGGTTTTTTCGATAAGGTCAAAGGTTTCTGGGACGGAATGCGCAGCTAAAATCGCCGGGGCTTAACGCTTTGTTCACCGCTTCCGTGCCACCCTGGCGGCATGGAAGCGAATCGACCCAACCACTTTGCCGAGGCGCCGATGCCTCTGTTCGCGCCCGCCACGGATGAGGCGCTGGTCCCGGTGCATCCGGGCGCGCGGGCAGCGCCGTCTTATCTGGCCGATCATCGCGCCCGCCTGCGCGAACGGTTCATGGCGGGCGGGGCGGCGGCCATGCCCGATTACGAGATGCTGGAACTGGTGCTGTTTCGCGCCATCCCGCGCCAGGATGTCAAACCTCTGGCGCGGCGGCTGATCGAACATTTCGGTGATTTCAACCGGGTTCTGTCGGCCCCGCCCGCACGGCTGAGCGCCGTTTCCGGCGTTGGCCCCGCCGTCGTAACCGAATTGAAGATCGTCGAGGCTGCCGCGCAGCGCCTGTCGCGCGCGCGCGTGATGAACCGTCCGGTTCTGTCGGGATGGGACGCCTTGCTGGATTATTGCCACACCGCCATGTCGCACCGCGAAACCGAACAGTTCCGCGTGCTGTATCTGGACCGCAAGAACGTCCTGATCGAGGATGAGGAACAGGGCCGCGGCACCGTCGATCACGTCCCCGTCTATCCGCGCGAAATCGTCCGCCGCGCGCTTGAACTGAATGCCTCGGCGTTGATTCTGGTGCATAACCACCCAACTACCCCTATTTCTCGCACATTCAAGCACGCTCGATCAT
>NZ_JAUNTJ010000020.1 GCF_030538755.1 Paracoccus sp. (in: a-proteobacteria)
TATTGTCCTCCGATTGGATTGCCACGTTTGGCGGATGGGTTAGTGCCTTGCCGCGCCTCGTGCAAGTGCGGCAATGCTGCCTGTGCAAGAATCGTGCTGAATCGGGTTCATGTTGGCGCTAAACATGCGCAGGTGGCGGTAAAGCGGCAGGATCGTGATGGATGAAACCGGGTTCTGGGGGCTGGCGGTGCTGGCGGCGGCGCTGGTCGGGATGGGCAAGGGCGGGCTGCCCGTGGTCGGTATGCTCGGCGTGCCGGTGCTGGCCTTTGCCGTGCCGCCGGTGGTGGCGACGGCGATTCTGGCGCCGGTCTATGTCGTGTCGGATATGTTCGGGCTGTGGGCCTATCGCCGCGATTTCGACCGGCGCGTGGTGGCGATCATGGGTGCGGGGGCGACGGTCGGTGTCGGGCTGGGCTGGGCGACGGCCCGGATCGTGCCCGAGGCTGCCGTGACGCTGATGATCGGGCTGATCGGTGCGGTGTTCGCGCTGCGTCTGATCTGGCAAAGCTGGCGCGGGCGTCAGCCGCCGCCGCGTCCGGCGCTGGTCGGGCCGGGGGTGTTCTGGGGCGTGGTGACGGGGTTCACCAGCTTTGTCAGCCATGCGGGCGCGCCGCCGTTTCAGGTTTACGCCCTGCCGCTGCGGATGAGCAAGGCGCGCTTTACCGGAACGACGACGGTGCTGTTTGCCTATGTCAATGCGATCAAGCTGTTGCCTTATTGGGCTTTGGGTGCGCTGAACTGGGGCAATATGGCGGTGTCGCTGTGGCTGTTGCTGCCTGCGGCGGCGGCGGTTTTTCTGGGGGTCTGGCTGGTCCGCGTGCTGCCCGAGCGGGCGTTTTTCGGCGCGGTGGTCTGGGCCTTGCTGGCGATTTCGCTGCGTCTGATCTGGGTGGCGCTGGTGTAGTGGGGGTTTCACACCCCCCTTGGCCCGGCCATAGGCCGGGCGTTCGTCGGGGAAAAGGTCCACTGGACCTTTTCCTGATCCTCCTCACCCCGTGGGATATTTAGGGACCAAAGATGGGGCGGTGCTGCGCTGCGGCGAAGGGGGTTGCCATCTGTTGCGTGTCGGGTCAGTCTGACGCAACTTTTGCCAGCTCTGAGGTTTTCATGGCCCGCCCTTACCGCTCTGTTCTGTATATTCCGGCCGCCAATGCCCGTGCGATGGAAAAGGCGCAGGCTTTGGCTGCCGATGCGATCATCTTTGATCTTGAGGATGCGGTGGCGCCCGATGCCAAGCCGGGCGCGCGCGAACAACTGGCCGCGGCTTTGGCCGGTGATTACGGGCGCCGCGCGCGGATCGTGCGCATCAACGGGCTGGAGACCGAATGGGGGGGCGATGACGCCCGTGCCGTGGCCGGGATGGCGGGTGTGGATGCCGTGCTGATCCCCAAGGTGAACAGCCCCGCCGATCTGGACCGTGTGGCCGCGCTGACCGGCGATCTGCCGCTGTGGGCGATGATGGAGACGGCGGCCGGGATGCTGAACGCCGCCGCCATTGCCGCGCATCCCCGCTTGCAGGGGATGGTGATGGGCACCAACGATCTGGCCAAGGAAATCGGCAGCCGCTTTCGGGCGGATCGTCTGGCCATGATGGCGGGGCTGGGGCTTTGCCTGCTGGCCGCCAAGGCGCATGGCCGGGTGATCGTGGACGGTGTGTTCAACGCCTTCAAGGACGAAGACGGGCTGCGTGTCGAATGCGAACAGGGCCGCGACATGGGCTTTGACGGCAAGACGCTGATCCATCCGGCGCAGCTTGAGGTGGCGAATGCCGCCTTTGCCCCGACCGAGGATGAAATCGCGCTGGCCCGCCGCCAGATCGCCGCCTTTGACGAGGCGGTGGCAGCGGGGCAGGGGGTTGCCGTTGTCGATGGCAGGATCGTTGAAAACCTGCATGTCGAAACCGCCAAGGCCACGCTGGACAAGGCCGAGGCCATCGCCGCCATGAACGGCTGAGGGGGCAGGATGTCGTTGCTGATCCTGATCCTTGGCGTGGCGCTGTGGTGGGCCGCGCATCTGTTTCGCCGCATCGCGCCCGATGCCCGTGCCGCCATGGGTGGGCAGGGGCGGGCCTATGTGGCCTTGGGGCTGTTGTTGTCGGTGGTGCTGATGGTGATCGGCTATCGCGGGGCGGGCGGGCCGTATTGGTGGGGCGCAACCGGCGCGACCAAGGGCATCAACAACCTGCTGGTGCTGGTTGCGGTTTACCTGTTCGCCGCCTCGGGGATGAAGACGCGCGCGGCGCGGGTCATCCGCCATCCGATGCTGACCGGCTTTGCGCTTTGGGCTTTTGCGCATCTGCTGCCGAATGGCGACCTGCCCTCGTTCGTGCTGTTCGGCGGGCTGCTGGCCTGGGCGCTGGTGGAAATGGCCGTGCTGAACCGGGCGCAGCCGGGCCGGACCCCGCCGCCGCCCGCGCCGATGCGCAAAGAGGTGATGGCCATCGTCGGCACGCTGGTCGTTTACGCGGTGATGGCGCTGGTTCATATCTGGCTGGGCTATAACCCGTTCGGAGGCTGACATGACCAAACTGTACCGCTGCATCACCGAGGATGACACCGCGCGCTTTTGCCACCGCGTGTCCGAGGCGCTTTCAAAAGGCTGGAGCCTGCACGGCAGCCCGACCATGGCGCATGATCCGGTTTCGGGCGTGATGCGCATGGGGCAGGCCGTGACCAAGGACGTTGCCACCGATTACCACCCCGATCTGAAACTGGGCGAACAATGACCAAGACCAATCCGGGCCGTTTCTTCGAGGATTACCGCATCGGGCAGGTGATCCGCCACGCCGTTCCCCGCACCGTGGCCGAGGGCGAGCGGGCGCTGTATCACGCGCTGTATCCGGCGCGTCATGCGCTGTATTCCAGCGATGAATTCGCCGCCGATTGCGGGCTGGACGGCAGTCCGATCGACGATCTGATCGCCTTTCATGTGGTGTTCGGCAAGACGGTGCCGGATGTCAGCCTGAATGCGGTGGCGAACCTTGGCTATGCGCAGGGGCGTTGGCTGGCCCCCGTCTGGCCGGGCGATACGCTGCGCTCGGAATCCGAGGTGATCGGGCTGAAGCAGAACAGCAACGGCAAGTCCGGCGTGGTCTATGTGCGCACGCGCGGGCTGAACCAGACCGGCGATGTGGTGCTGGACTATGTTCGCTGGGTGATGGTGCGCAAGCGTGATGCCGATGCGCCCGCGCCTGAAACCGTGGTGCCCGATCTGCCTGGCGTGGTGGACCCGGCCGATCTGGTCATCCCCGAGGGGCTGGATTTCAGCCGTTACGATTTTGATCTGGCGGGCGAGCCGCACCGCTGGGGCGATTACGCCATCGGCGAAAAGATCGACCATGTGGATGGCGTGACCATCGAGGAGGCCGAGCATATGCTGGCCACCCGCCTGTGGCAGAACACCGCCAAGGTGCATTTCGACGCCACCAACCGCGACGACGGGCGGCGGCTGATCTATGGCGGCCATGTCATCAGCATGGCGCGCGCGCTGTCCTTCAACGGGCTGGCGAATGCGCAGATGATCGTGGCGCTGAACGGCGGTGCCCATGCCAACCCCTGCTTTGCGGGCGATACCGTGCGCGCCTGGTCCGAAGTGCTGGACAAGGCCGAAACCGCCGCACCCGGCGTCGGCGCGATCCGGCTGCGGCTGGTGGCGACCAAGGGCGACAGCGCGGCATTCCCGCTGCGCGGCGCGGATGGCAAATACGCGCCCGATGTGCTGCTGGATCTGGATTACTGGGCCTTGATCCCGGTCTGATCCGCCCCTGCTATTTCCGTTGACGCCTGCGCCGCAGCGGCGCAGGCTTTTTCTTGACGGGCCGGGGGGAAATGCGGCATAAGTCCGTTATATGAACATGTGTTCAATAAACAGGGGGATGCGCAATGTTCACTCAAGGGATGGAATTCGATCTGGGCGAGGATGTGAACGCGCTGCGCGATATGGTGCATCGCTGGGCGCAGGACCGGGTGAAACCGCTGGCCGCGCAGGCTGACCAGACCAACGAATTCCCCAACGAACTCTGGACCGAAATGGGCGAGTTGGGCCTTTTGGGCATCACCGTGGCCGAGGAATTCGGTGGTTCCGGCATGGGCTATCTGGCGCATGTGATCGCGGTCGAGGAAATCGCGCGGGCCAGTGCCAGCATCAGCCTGTCCTATGGCGCGCATTCGAATCTGTGCGTGAACCAGATCAAGCTGAACGGCACCGACGAACAGCGCGCGAAATACCTGCCCAAGCTGTGCAGCGGCGAACATGTCGGCGCGCTGGCCATGTCGGAAGAAGGTGCCGGGTCGGATGTGGTCAGCATGAAGCTGCGGGCGGAAAAGCGCAACGACCGCTATGTGCTGAACGGCAACAAATACTGGATCACCAACGCCCCCGACGCGCAGACTTTGGTGGTTTACGCCAAGACCGACCCCGAGGCCGGGTCCAAGGGCATCACCGCCTTTATCGTCGAACGCGGCATGGCCGGGTTCAGCACCAGCCCGCATTTCGACAAGCTGGGGATGCGCGGGTCCAACACCGGCGAGCTGATCTTTGAAAACTGCGAGATCCCGTTCGAAAATGTCCTTGGCGAAGAAGGTCGCGGCGTGCGGGTGCTGATGTCGGGGCTTGATTACGAACGTCTGGTGCTGTCGGGAATCGGCACCGGCATCATGGCAGCCTGTCTGGACGAGGTGATGCCCTATGTCCGCGAGCGCAAGCAGTTCGGCCAGCCCATCGGCAATTTCCAACTGATGCAGGGCAAGATCGCCGATATGTATGTCGCGCTGAACACCGCCCGCGCCTATGTCTATGAGGTCGCCAAGGCCTGCGACGCGGGCAAGGTCACGCGGCAGGACGCGGCGGGCGCGGTGCTGTATGCCAGCGAACAGGGGATGGTGCAGGCGCATCAGGCGGTGCAGGCGCTTGGCGGGGCCGGGTTCCTGAACGACAGCGTGGTCAGCCGCCTGTTCCGCGACGCCAAGCTGATGGAGATCGGCGCGGGCACCAGCGAAATCCGCCGGATGCTGATCGGGCGCGAATTGATGAACCTGACCTGACATGTGATGCCGGGCGGGGGCCAGCCGGTCCCCGCCTTTTCATTCATAAAGGAAATCAACATGCTCCGTTATGCCATGATCGTTGCGGCCAGCTTGGTCGCGCTGCCGGCCGCCGCTCAGGACCGGCCGCATTATGACCCGGAAATTCTGACCGCCTGTCTGGGGGTGCGTGAAGGTGATAGCCGCGCGGCCTGTATCGGCATCGCATCGGCCCGTTGTATGGACAGTTCGACCGCAGGGATGACCGAATGTCTGGCGCAGGAAACCGCGCAGTGGGACGATATGCTGAACGCAGCCTATCAATCCATGCTGGATACCGCGCAGGCCGATGATGCTGAAATGGACCGGCTGGGGGTTGATGCGGCGCCCACCGAACCCCTGTTGCGTGACATGCAGCGGGCATGGATGGCCTATCGCGATGCGGCCTGCGCCTATGAGGCATCGAAATGGCAGGGCGGCACCAATGCAGGCCCGGCAACCCAGAGCTGCGCCATGTCGCTGACCGGCAGGCAGGCCATTGACCTGATGGCTCAGGCTGATTTTCAGCGCGCCCAGGCCGGGAACGGGGAATAGGCCGCGATGACAGCGACCACCCGCCATTGCCACGGAAAAACCCATGAAAAAGGGCGCATCCCGACGGAAATGCGCCCCGTTCCGGGTCGTGGGTGGCGGGTGTCAGAACTTCATCACATAGGATGCGCCGACGACCCACGGGTCGATATTGACGGTGCCGATCTTGTCCCCGTTCAGGTAAACATCGCTGTCAATGTCGATCCAGCGGACATTCGCGCGGATGGCGGAACGGTCGTTCAGCCAGTAATCGGTGCCCAGATTGGCCGCCAGACCCCAGCTGTGTTTCAGGCTCAGATCGCTGCCTGCCAGCGCGCCGGTGGCGTTGGCGGAAAAAAAGTTGGTCAGGTTCACGCCGACACCGACAAAGGGCTTCCACGCCGTGTTGGTGTCGAAGTGATAGTTCAGGCTGATGGTCGGCGGCAGGTGCTTGACGCTGCCGACCTTGCCCAGACCGTCGATGTTGATCTCATGCGAGAACGGCGTGGCGGCCAGCACCTCGACCCCGAGATTGTCGCGGACGAAATATTCCACCGTAATCGTGGGGCGGGCGCTGCTGCCGATATCGGTTTTCAGATCGCCGGCCAGCGTTCCGGGGCTGGATTTGGGCTGAACGCTGGCAACGCCCAGGCCGACGGTCCATTCGCCCTGCGACTGCGCAAAGGCGGGTGTGGCCAGCGCCAGTGCCAGCGCGGTCGTCACATAAATCGGTTTCATCTCATGGCTCCTCTGCCGGTTCGTGACGGTTTCGTGAATGTGCTGTGCGCTGCGCGATATGATCCAGATCAAACAATGCCTTACAGCACTGGTTCTGCGTCAACCTGCCGCGCCGCTGAACGCTGTGACGACCGGGAAAGGGGCCATGCCGCCGGTTTCCCACCTGATAATGCCGGCGCGGCAAGCCGCCCCCGGTCCCCGCAGCACACCAACCCCAAGGATATGACGGCATGAAACTGATTTCTTCGGCCATCCCTTCATCCGATGCCTTCAAGGCCAACCGTCAGGCGCATCTGGACCTGCTGACCACCGCGCGCGAGGCCGCGCTGGCCGCTGCCGCAGGCGGCGGTGCGGCGGCGATGGAGCGGCATATCAGCCGTGGCAAGATGGCTCCGCGGGATCGGGTGGCGAACCTGCTGGACCCCGGCTCGCCGTTTCTGGAAATCGGCGCGACGGCGGCGCATGGGATGTATGACGATGCCGCCCCCGGCGCGGGGGTGATTGCGGGTATCGGGCGGGTGCATGGGCAGGATGTGATGGTCGTCGCCAATGATGCCACCGTCAAGGGCGGCACCTATTACCCGATGACCGTCAAGAAACACCTGCGCGCGCAGGAAATCGCGGAACAGTGTCATCTGCCCTGCGTCTATCTGGTCGACAGCGGCGGGGCGAACCTGCCCAATCAGGACGAGGTGTTCCCCGACCGCGATCACTTTGGCCGCATCTTTTACAATCAGGCGCGGATGAGCGCCAAGGGTATCGCTCAGATCGCGGTGGTGATGGGGTCTTGCACGGCGGGCGGGGCCTATGTGCCGGCCATGTCGGATGTGACGATCATTGTGCGGGGTCAGGGCACGATCTTTCTGGCCGGTCCGCCGCTGGTCAAGGCCGCGACCGGCGAGGTGGTTTCGGCCGAGGATCTGGGCGGCGGCGATGTTCATACCCGGTTGTCGGGTGTGGCCGACTATCTGGCCGAGGATGACGCCCATGCGCTGGCCATGGCGCGGCGCGCCATCGGCAACCTGAACCGGCGTCTGCCCGATACCGTGGTCTGGCAATCGCCCGAAGACCCGGCCTATGACCCCGAGGACATCCTTGGCGTGGTGCCCGGCGATCTGCGCACCCCCTATGACATCCGCGAGGTGATCGCGCGGGTTGTAGACGGGTCGCGCTTTGACGAATTCAAGGCGCGGTTCGGGGAAACTCTGGTCACGGGGTTCGCACATATTCAGGGTTGCCCGGTCGGCATCATCGCCAATAACGGCGTGCTGTTTTCCGAGGCGGCGCAGAAGGGCGCGCATTTCATCGAACTGTGTTCGCAGCGCGGCACGCCGCTGATCTTTTTGCAGAACATCACCGGGTTCATGGTGGGCCGCAAATATGAAAACGAGGGCATCGCGCGGCATGGCGCCAAGATGGTGACGGCGGTGGCGACGACCAATGTGCCGAAGATCACCATGCTGGTGGGCGGGTCGTTCGGGGCCGGAAACTATGGCATGTCGGGGCGCGCCTACAGCCCGCGTTTCCTGTGGACCTGGCCGAACAGCCGCATTTCGGTGATGGGCGGCGAACAGGCGGCGGGGGTTCTGGCCACCGTCCGCCGCGACGGGATCGAGCGCAAGGGCGGCACCTGGTCGCCCGAGGAAGAGGCCGAATTCAAGCGCCCCACCATCGAGATGTTCGACCGCCAGTCGCATCCGCTGTATGCCAGCGCGCGGTTGTGGGATGATGGCATCGTCGATCCGCGCAAGACCCGCGACGTTTTGGGCCTGTCGCTGCGCGCCAGTCTGAATGCGCCGATTGAACCGACGCGCTTTGGCGTTTTCCGTATGTGAGGATGGCTATGACGGGTGCCTCCGGCGGGGATATTTATGGACCAAAGATGCCGCTGGCGGTTCGCTGGCCGGGGGCGCGGTTCTGCGATTTCGGCGACAGTGCCGATCTGTCGGCGCATCTGTTGGGGCTGATCCGCGCGGGTGTCAAAACGGCGACATGTGGTGCTTTGCGCGATTATCAGGCGGCGGGCGATCCGGTGCCGCGCGCGGGCGATGTGATGATTGCGCGCGATCATGCGGGCCGTCCGGCGCTGGTTTACGAACTGACCGAGGTGGTGGTTCGCCCCTTTTGCGAGGTGCCCGAGGATTTCGCCTTGGCCGAGGGCGAGGGTGATTTCGCCGCCTGGCGCGCCGGACATCAGGCGTATTTTGCCCGCAATGGCGGCTTTGCGCCGGATATGCCACTGGTCTGCGAGCGGTTTCGTCTGGTCGAGGTGCTGGCGTGATCCGGGTCTGGCAGGGCGACATCACGACCTTGGCCGTGGATGCCATCGTCAATGCGGCCAATGAAAGCCTGCTGGGTGGCGGTGGTGTTGATGGCGTCATTCACCGCGCCGCCGGTCCGGGATTGCTGGCGGAGTGTCGCGGCCTTGGCGGTTGCCCCACCGGTCAGGCGCGGATCACTGGCGGGTATGATCTGCCGGCGCGCCATGTCATCCATACCGTTGGCCCGGTCTGGCGGGGTGGCGGGATGGGCGAGGCAGAGCTGCTGGCCGATGCCTATCGCAATTCGCTGGCGCTTGCGCGGCAGGCCGGGCTGCGCAGCATTGCCTTTCCCGCGATCTCGACCGGGGTTTATCGCTTTCCGCCCGATCAGGCGGCGCGCATCGCGGTTGCGGCTATGGGTGCGCATGGTGCCGGGCTGGATGTGACGCTGGTCGCCTTTGATGCCGCCTCGGCTGCGGTGCTGGAGCGGGCGCTTGCCGGGGGGCAGGGATGATGCGGTTGGCCGTTTCCCCGGCGGGCGTTATAGGTGGGGCCTGTGTTTCAACGGATGAGTGCGCCATGACCCGTTCCCCCCTTAACCTTACCCCCGCAGGTGCCGCATGAATGTCGGTGCCGTCATCATTGGCCGGAACGAGGGCGAACGGCTGGTCCGTGCCCTTGCCGCCGCGCGCCGCGATCTGTCGCCCATCGTTTATGTTGACAGCGGATCGACCGATGGCAGCGTTCAGGCGGCTTTGGCGGCGGGTGCCGTGGTGGTCGAACTGGACATGTCGCAGCCCTTTACGGCGGCGCGGGCGCGGAACGCGGGCTTTGCGGCCTTTGGCGACAGCCCGCCAGAGTTCGTGCAGTTCATCGACGGCGATTGCGAGATGGTGCCGGGCTGGACCGACACCGCGCTGGCCTTTCTGGCCGCCAACCCCAAGGCCGCCATCGCCGCGGGCCGGGTGCGCGAGCGCCACCCCGAGGCCAGCGTCTACAACCGGCTGTGTGACGCCGAGTGGGACACTCCTGTAGGTGAAGCCGATGCGGTCGGCGGTATCTTTATGGCCCGGTCGGCGGCGTTTGCGGCCGTGGGCGGCTTTGATCCCACGCTGATCGCGGGCGAGGAACCCGAGCTGTGCCGTCGCCTGCGCGGGGCGGGCTGGACGATCTGGCGGCTGGATGCCGAAATGACGCTGCATGACGCGGCGATGACCCGCTTTGGCCAGTGGTGGCGGCGCGCGCGCCGGGGCGGCCATGCAGCGGCCGAAGGCGCGGCCTTGCCGGGGCCGGTGCCCGATGTGATTGCGCAGGGGCAGGCCCGGCGGGCGCTGATCTGGGGCGCGGCGATCCCTGCCGTGGTGGTGCTGGCTGCGCTGTTCGTGTCGCCATGGGCCTTGCTGCTGTTGCTGGTTTACCCGGTGCAGATCGCGCGTCTGGCGCGGCGCGGGCGGGGCTGGGAATGGGCCGCATTCAATACGCTGGGGAAATTCCCCGAAGCCCTGGGTGCGCTGCGGTTTTATCTGGGTCGGCTGACGCGGCGCCGTCAGGGCCTGATCGAATATAAATAACGGCCCGTGCGGCCGGAAAGGGAGGGGAAATGTTCGCCAAGATCCTGATCGCCAACCGGGGCGAGATTGCCTGCCGCGTGATCGACACCTGCCGCCGTCTGGGCGTGTCGCCGGTCGCGGTCTATTCCGATGCGGATCGCGGCGCGCGTCATGTCGCGCTGGCCGATGAGGCGGTGCATATCGGCGGCCCCGCGCCTGCCGACAGTTACCTGCGCGGCGATGTCATCATTCAGGCGGCGCTGGATACCGGCGCGCAGGCGATCCACCCCGGCTATGGCTTTCTGTCGGAAAACCCCGATTTCGTCGATGCGGTGCAGGCGGCGGGTCTGGCGTTCATCGGCCCTGACGCGGCGGCGATCCGCGCCATGGGGCTGAAGGATGCCGCCAAGGAGTTGATGGACAAGGCCGGGGTGCCGGTCGTTCCCGGCTATCAGGGCGACAATCAGGACGCCGCCCATCTGGAATCCGAGGCGGGCAAGATCGGCTATCCGGTGCTTATCAAGGCGGTGGCAGGCGGCGGCGGCAAGGGGATGCGGCTGGTCGAACGCGCCGCCGATTTCGCCGCCGCGCTGGATTCGGCGCAATCCGAGGCGGCCAAGGCCTTTGGCAACCCGAATGTGCTGATCGAGAAATACATCCAGCAGCCCCGCCATATCGAAGTGCAGGTCTTTGGCGACGGCACCCGTGCCGTGCATCTGTTCGAACGCGACTGTTCCTTGCAGCGCCGTCACCAGAAGGTCATCGAGGAAGCCCCGGCCCCCGACATGCCCGAAAACGTCCGCGCCGTGATGGGGGCGGCGGCGGTTCGTGCCGCCGAGGCGATCGGCTATAAAGGGGCGGGCACGATTGAATTCATCGTCGATGGCTCGGGCGGGCTGCGCGAGGACGGGTTCTGGTTCATGGAAATGAACACTCGTCTGCAAGTCGAACATCCCGTGACCGAGGCGATCACCGGCGTCGATCTGGTCGAATGGCAGTTGCGCGTGGCGGCGGGCGAACCCTTGCCCGCGCAGCAGCAAGACCTGTCGATCAAGGGTCACGCCTTTGAAGCGCGGCTTTACGCCGAAGATGTGCCCGCCGGGTTCCTGCCCGCCACCGGCACGCTGGCGCATCTGGCCTTTCCCGATGGCGCACGGATCGAAACCGGCGTGCGGCAGGGCGACAGCATCAGCCCGTGGTATGACCCGATGATCGCCAAGATCATCACCCATGGCGCCACCCGCGCCATTGCCCTGCGCGCGATGGAATCGGCGCTGATCGACACCGAGGTGGCGGGGTCTGTCACCAACCTCGAATTCCTGATCGCACTGACGCGGCATCAGGGCTTTAACAAGGGCGAGGTGGACACCGGGCTGATCGGGCGCGACCTTGATGCGCTGGTCGCCGCCAGCGAACCCGATCCGCGCACCCGTGCGCTGGCCGTGATCGGGCTGGCGGGCCTTGCCGCACCCGATGCGCGTGGCGGCATGACCCTGTGGCAACCGCTGCGCCGCACGGTGACATGGGACGGCGGCGAGGCCGTGATCGAGGTGCAAGGCCCCGGTTCGGCCCGCGTCACGCTGGACGACGGCAGCGCGCATGAGGTGCGCTGGCAGTCGGGGCGCTGGTGGGTCGATGACAGCCTGCGGCGCAGTCGCATCATCAGCCATCCGGCGGGGGTGTCGGTCTTTGGCGGGCGCAGCCTGACCCTGGTGCCGCTGGACCCGCTGGACCGCGCGGCCGAGGAAACCGGCGGCGGGCTGACGCTTTCGCCCATGCCGGGGCTGGTGAAATCGGTATTCGTTCAGGCGGGCCAGCAGGTCGCGGCGGGCGACCGGCTGTGCATCCTCGAAGCGATGAAGATGGAACACACCCTGACCGCCGCCCGCGATGGCACCGTGGCCGAGGTGCTGGCGCAGGCCGGCGATCAGGTCGAGGCCGGCGCTCCGCTGATCCGGCTGCAAGATGACGCCGAGGCGGCGGCATGATCCACCTGCACCACGCCCCCGGCTCGCGCAGTTTTCGGGTGATCTGGCTGCTAGAGGAACTGGGCCTCGATTACGCGCTGACGGCCTATGATTTCGCTGACGGCAGCCTGCGCAGCCCCGATCATCTGGCGCGTTCTCCGGCGGGCAAGGTGCCGGCGCTGGAAATCGACGGCACCGCGCTGTTCGAATCCGGTGCCATCCTGCAATACCTGACCGAGCGTGCGGGCCAACTGGCCCCCGCGTCCGGGGCGGCGGAACGCGCCGATTTCCTGCAATGGCTGCACTTTGCCGAAACGCAGGCGATCTGCGTTCAGAACCTGAACATCCAGTATAACTTCATCCGTCCCGAAAGCGCGCGATCCGTGCCGTTCATCAAGCTGGAAACCAGACGGCTGGCCCTCAGCGCCCGCGCTCTGGAATCGCGCCTGACCGGGCGCGACTACCTGCTGGACAGCGGCTTTTCCGCCGCCGACTGCATGTTCGGCTTTAACGTGCGGTCGCTGTTCCACTTTTTGCCCGCCGATGACTACCCGGCCACCGCCGCATGGTGGTCGCGAATGCAGACACGCCCGGCCTGCGCCCGCGCCCTGACGCGCGAAGGCGGCGATATGCTGACACGGGATTTTTATGAGGTGCCTGATGAACCGCGTTGAAATCTTTGAAATGGGTCCGCGCGACGGGCTGCAAAACGAAAAGCGGCTGATCCCGGCGGCAGACAAGATCGCGCTGGTGGACCTGCTGTCACAGGCGGGGTTCCGGCGCATCGAAGTCACCAGCTTTGTCAGCCCGAAATGGGTGCCGCAGATGGCCGACGCGGCGCAGGTGATGGCGGGCATCACCCGCGCCCCCGGCGTCAGCTATGCGGTGCTGACCCCGAACACCAAGGGCTATGACGCCGCCCGCGCCGCCCGCGCCGACGAGGTGGCCATCTTCGCCAGCGCATCCGAGGGGTTCTCCAGGGCCAACCTCAACGCCACCATCGCCGAAAGCCTGGAACGGTTTGCCCCGGTGGCGCAGGCGGCCAAGTCCGACGGAATCCGGGTGCGCGGCTATGTCTCGGTGGTGACGGATTGCCCCTTCGACGGCCCGACGCCGCCCGAAAACGTCGCCCGCGTCGCCGCCGCGCTGCGCGATATGGGCTGCTATGAAATCAGCCTTGGCGACACCATCGGGCAGGGCCGCCCCGAAACCATCGACGCCATGCTGGCCGCCGTGCTGAACGAACTGCCCGCCGAACAACTGGCGGGCCATTACCACGACACGGCGGGCCGGGCACTGGCCAATATCGACGCCAGCCTCGCGCGAGGCCTGCGCGTGTTCGACGCAGCCGTGGGCGGGCTTGGCGGTTGCCCCTATGCGCCCGGCGCGCAAGGCAATGTCGCCACCGAAGCGGTCGCCGCCCATCTGGCCGCACAGGGCTATGACACCGGGCTGGATATGCAGATCATCGACAAAGCCGCCGCCATGGCGCAGGCGCTGCGAAAGGGAAGCCATGTTTGAAACCATCAGGATCGACACCGACACGCGCGGCGTAGCCACACTGACCTTGGCCCGCGCCGAAAAACACAACGCCCTGTCGGCGCAGATGATCGACGAACTGACGCAGGCGGCCAAACAGCTTGGCGATGATCCCTCCGTGCGCGTCGTGGTGCTGGCGGCCGAGGGCAAATCCTTCTGCGCGGGCGGCGATCTGGGCTGGATGCGCGACCAGATCGTCGCCGATGCCGAAACCCGCGCGGCGGGTGCCCGCAATCTGGCAATGATGCTGTTTTCGCTGAACACGCTGCCCAAGCCGCTGATCGCCCGCGTGCAGGGCAACGCTTTTGGCGGCGGCGTCGGCATGATGGCGGTCAGCGACGTGGTGATCGCCGCCGACAGCGCCAGCTTTGGCCTGACCGAGGTCAAGCTGGGCCTGATCCCGGCCACCATCGGCCCCTATGTTCTGGCCCGCATGGGCGAAGACAAGGCGCGCCGGGTGTTCTTTTCCGCCCGCCTGTTCGGCGCAGACGAAGCCGAACGGCTGAACCTCGTCAGCCGCGTGGTCCCGGCCGATGCGCTGGACGACGCGATCGAGGCCGAAATCGCCCCCTATATGGCCGCAGCCCCCGGTGCCGTCGCCGCCGCCAAGGCGCAATGCCGCGCCTATGGCCCGCAGATCGACCCGGCGCGGATCGAAGACAGCATCACCCGGCTGGTCGCGGCATGGCAAGGCGACGAAGCCCCCGAAGGAATCGCGGCATTCTTCGACAAACGCAAAGCAAACTGGGTGCGCTGACCACGACCCAATTCAGACGCGGCGCGGCCTTATTCAGCGCCGCGCCCGCCGCTTCCTGTTTGTTGAAATACGCATCTTGGGGCACGACCGGCCCAATCGACGCCAACCTCGCCCCTTGCCGCAAGCCACTCATTCACCCGCCCAAACGGCCGCGACCCGAAAAAGCCGCGCCGCGCCGACAGGGGCGAGGGATGCGCGCTCTCGATCACCAGATCATCGGCCCCCGGCAAACCGGCAGCGGCCTTTTGCGCATGGCCGCCCCACAGGATAAAGGCGATGGGGCGGTGGCGCTGCGCTTCGGCGATGGCCTGACGGGCCAGCCGATCCCAGCCCCAGCGGGCATGAGCCCCCGCCGCGCCGGGTTCCACCGACAGGGATGTGTTCAGCAGCAACACCCCCTGAGCGGCCCAATGCGACAGGTCGCCGGTTTCAGGCGCCGCGCCAAGATCGTCGCGCAATTCTCTGAAAATATTTGACAAAGACCGGGGCAGGGGCGTTTCCGGCGTCACCGAAAACGCCAGCCCGTTGGCATGGCCGGGGGTGGGATAGGGGTCTTGCCCCCAAATCACCACGCGCGCGCGATCCGGTGGCACCGCATCAAGCGCGGCAAAGACGCGCGCGGGGCCGGGCAGCCAGTCGCTGACCCGCTCCAACCGGGTGCGGATGGCGGGCCAGTCGTCGGTAAAGAACGGCAGATGCGCCCATGCGGCGGGCGGAATCATGCCTCGGGCGGGCCGGTGACATCGGCCAGTGCGATCAGCCTGGCCTTGGCCGCGCCGCTGTCGATGGATTCGGCGGCCCGCGCCGCGCCTTCGCGCAGATCGGCGGCAGCGCCCGCAATCACCAGCGCCGCCGCCGCGTTCAGCAGCACGGCATCGCGGTAAGCCCCGGTCGCGCCATCCAGCAACGCGCGGAAGGCGGCAGCGTTTTCCGACGGCTCGCCGCCGATGATCGCCTCGAACGGGTGAACCGGCAGGCCCGCATCCTCGGGGTGGAGGGTGAATTCCGTCACCTTGCCGCCATCCAGCGCCGCAACCCATGATTCACCGGCGATGGACAGCTCGTCCGTGCCATCGCCGCCATGCACCAGCCAGGCCGCGTCAGACCCCAGATCGCGCAGCACCTCGGCCATGGGCCGCAGCCAGTCGCGGCTGAATGCGCCGGTCAACTGCCGCCGCACCGAGGCCGGATTCGTCAGCGGCCCCAGCAGGTTAAAGATCGTGCGCGTGCCCAGTTCGGCGCGCGGAGCGCCAACGTGGCGCATCGCCGGGTGGTGCATCGGCGCCATCATAAAGCAGATGCCCGCCCGGCTCAGCGCATCTTGTGCCACCGCCGGGCCGCCCATGACATTGATGCCCATCTGGGTCAGCGCATCCGCCGCGCCCGATTTCGACGACAGGTTGCGGTTGCCATGCTTGGCCACCGGCACCCCCGCGCCCGCGACGACAAAGGCGGTGGCGGTGGAAATGTTCAGCGTTCCCTTGCCATCGCCGCCGGTGCCCACGATGTCGATCGCCCCCTCGGGCGCGGTGATGCGGTTCATGCGGGCGCGCATACTGCGGGCGGCGGCGGCGATTTCATCGACCGTTTCGCCCCGCACCCGCAGCGCCATCAGCAGGCCGCCGATCTGTGCGGGCGTGGCGGCTCCGTCGAACAGCGCGCCAAAGGCGGCCTCGGCCTCGGTTCCGGTCAGGGGGCGGGTGGCGGCAAGGCCGATCAGCGGGCGGATGTCTGCCGGGGCGGTCATGCGGCGGCCTTTCGCGGGGCACAGCGGCCAAGGAAGGTTTCGATCATCGCGTGCCCGTGTTCCGAAGCGATGGATTCGGGGTGGAACTGCACGCCTTCGATGGGCAGATCGTTGTGGATCACCCCCATGATCGTGCCATCCCCGGCCCGCGCCGTCACCCGCAGCACATTGGGCAGGCTGTCGGGCGCAATCGTCAGCGAGTGATAGCGCGTCGCCCGCAGCGGCGAGGGCAGGCCGGTGAAAACCCCGGTGCCGTCGTGGATCATCTCGTCAACCTTGCCATGCAGGATACGGTCGGCGCGGATGATGCGGCCGCCAAACGCCTCGCCGATGGACTGGTGGCCAAGGCACACCCCCAGCAGCGGGATGCGCGTTTCCGCCACCGCCGCGATCAGCGGCAGGCAGATCCCCGCCTGCGCCGGATCGCAGGGACCGGGCGAGATCACGATCCCGTCGGGTTCCAGCGCCAGGGCCTGATCCACCGTCAGGGCATCATTGCGCCGCACATCGACCGTGGCCCCCGCTTCGCCCAGATAATGCACCAGATTCCATGTAAAGCTGTCATAATTGTCGATCAGCAGGATGCGAGGCGTATGCTTCATGGCGGTTCCTTGGCCGGGGGTTGTTTCCCCCGTGAAAATGACCCGCTATAGATGGGCCATCCGGCGGCAGGGGGTCAACCCCGGCCGGGCGGAAGGCTGAAAGAAACGTAAAGACGGCGGGCAGATGGCAAAGGGTTTTGCAGCGGGGCTTTTTCAGGGGCTGCTGGTCGGAGCAGCCGGGCTGATGGTGCTGTCGCTGGCGCTGCCCTTGGCGCAGCCCGCCCCCGAATCCCGCCCGTCTGCGACGGAACAGGAACCACAGCCAGGCACCCCCGCACCTGCCGCGACGCCCGCGCAGGATGGTGACAGCGCGCCGCCAGCCCTTGCGCCGCCCACCCCCGCGCCTGCGGATGACACGCCGCCCGAGGCTGAAACCGCGATTCCCCCCGAAATGCCTGCCGCGCCTGCGGCCCCGGCCCGCGATGCGCAGGCGGATGATCTGCCGCTGCCCACGGGGTCTGAATTCGGGCGCGGTCCCGATGGCCCGCCTGCCGCACCTGCGCCGATGGAGCTGCCCCCGGCGCGCGCGCCCGAGGTCGCCCCGCCCGCGCCCGAGGCAGATCAAGCCCCGCAGGCCGCCCTGTCGGATGCGGGCGATCAGCCGGTTGCGCCGGAACCCGCCGCGCCGATTGTGCCCGCGCCTGATGTTTCGCCCGCGCCGGTGATGCCGCAGCCGGTGGCCCCGGCGCTGGAACGCCCGGCCACGCCCGGCGCGCCGGATGTTGCGGTGCAGCCCGACCTTATGCCGGATGTCACCGGCGCATTTGACGATGCGCAGCCGGATGCGGTGGCTGAAACCACGCCCGAGCCGCAGGCCGAGGCCGCGCAACCCGCTGAAACCGCGCCTGCCGCTGAAACCGCCACGCCGCCGCAACCCGCGCCGGACATGCCGTCACGCGGCGCGCCGCCTCTTGATCTGTCCACACCGCCCGCCCTTGACCGGCTGGCGCCTTTGCAGGGGAATTGAATGATCCCGCTTAACCGCAGCATCGCCGCCACCTTCAGCCCGCCCGTGATGGAGGCGCGGCGCTGGTTGGCCGGGGTCACGTTCCCGCCGGATCGCCCGCTGATGAACGTCTCGCAGGCGGCACCGGCCTTGCCGCCCCCCGATGATCTGCGCCGCGCCATGGCTCAGGCAATGCTGGGCGATGACGCCGCGCATCTGTATGGGCCGGTTCTGGGCAATGACGATCTGCGGCAGGCTCTGGCCGATGACTGGTCGGCGTTCTACCGTGCCCCGGTCACGGCGGATCATGTCGCCATCACCCAGGGCTGCAATCAGGCGTTCTGCGCGGCGATTGCCACGCTGGCCGGGCCGGGCGATGAGATCCTGCTGCCGGTGCCGTGGTATTTCAACCACAAGATGTGGCTGGACATCAGCGGCATTCGCGCGGTGCCGCTGCCCTGCGACGGGCAGATGATGCCGCAGCCCGATCTGGCCCGCGCGCTGATCGGCAGCCGCACCCGCGCCATCGTGCTGGTCACGCCCAACAACCCGACCGGCGCGGAATATCCCGCCGGGCTGATCCGCGCCTTTTACGATCTGGCGTGCGAACACGGGCTGGCGCTGATTCTGGATGAAACCTATCGCGACTTTCACAGCCTTGCATCCCTGCGGGGCGAGCCGCCGCATGATCTGCTGACCGATCCCGACTGGGGCGAAACGCTGATCCAGCTTTATTCCTTTTCCAAAAGCTATCGCCTGACCGGGCATCGCACCGGCGCGCTGATCGCCGCGCCCGACCGGATGGTTCAGGTGGAAAAATGGCTGGATACGGTGGCGATCTGCGCCGGGCAGGCGGGGCAGATCGGTGCAACCTATGGTCTGCGCCATCTGGGCGACTGGCTGGCGGGCGAGCGTGATGAAATCCTGCGCCGCCGTCTGGCCTGCCTGCACCACCTTGACCGGCTGCCGGGGTGGAAGTTGAAAAGCTGCGGTGCCTATTTCGCCTGGATCGAACATCCGTTCAAGGCAAGCTCGGCCGATCTGGCGCCGCAACTGGTGCGCGAATCCCGCGTGCTGGCGTTGCCCGGAACGATGTTCATGCCGGGCGACAATCCCGATGGCCCGCGCCATTTCCGCATCGCCTATGCCAATATCGACAGCGACGGCATCGCGGCACTGGCGGAACGGCTGTCACAATTCCGGGGCTGACGCCGGGCTTGTGATGGCCGCGCCATCGCCCTAAAGAACCCCGACGAGCGAAAAACGACAAGAGGCTGGGATGAAGAACCTGCGCACCCACGGCAAATCCACCATCGTCTGGGTCTTGATGGGGCTGATGGTGCTGGGATTGGGCGGCTTTGGCGTCACGACCTTTTCCGGCGGGTCGAGTGCTGTCGGATCGGTCGGCGAAACCGAGATCACGGCGGATCAATACAGCCGCGCCCTGCGCAGCGAACTGAACAGCTATTCCCAGCAGATGGGCCAGCATTTCACCATGGCGCAAGCGCAGGCCGTCGGTCTGCCGCAGGCGGTGCAGGGCCAGTTGTTCGGTGCCGCCGCACTGGCCGAAGAGGCGCGCCGCATCGGCCTGTCGGTCGGGGACGAACGGATCGCGCAGACGATTACCGCCATCCCGGCCTTTCGCGGCCCCTCGGGCAGCTTTGATCGCGCCGCCTATGCCGACCTGTTGCGCCGCGAACGGCTGACCGAAGGCGAATTCGAACGCGAACTGCGTCAGGACGAGGCGCGGATGATCCTGCAACGCGCCGTCGCGGGCGGGATCGTCGCGCCGGAACCTCTGGTCGGGCGCACCGCAGGCTGGATTCTGGAAACCCGCGATTTCACCTGGCGCGAGTTGACGGCGGCGGATCTGCCGCACAGCATCGACGACCCCGATCAGGCCATTCTTGAGGCATGGCATCAGGCCAACGCTCCGCGCTTTACCGCGCCCGAGGTTCGCAAGATCAGCTATATCTGGCTGACCCCGGAAATGCTGGCCGATACGGTAGAGCTGGACGAAACCGCGCTGCGCGATCTGTATCAGACGCGCATCAGCGATTACCAACAGCCTGAACGGCGCATGGTGGAACGGCTGGTCATGCCATCCGCCGAAGCCGCGGACGAGGCAAAGGCACGGCTGGACGCGGGCGAGATCACCTTTGCGCAACTGGTTGCCGAACGCGGGCTGACGCTGGACGACATTGATCTGGGCGAGGTGTCGCAGGATCAGCTTGGCACAGCGGGCGAGGCGGTGTTTGCGCTGGACGGCCCCGGAATCGCCGGTCCGGTGGATACGTCGCTGGGGCCGGCGCTGTTTTCGATGAACGCGATTCTGGAACCGCGCAGCATCAGCTTTGAACAGGCCGAACCCGATCTGCGCGCCGAAGCCGCCGCAGACCGCGCCCGCCGGATCATCTCCGAACGGTCAACCGCAATCGAGGACAGCCTTGCCTCGGGTGCTTCGCTGGAAGATGCGGCGCAGGAAAACGATATGCAGGTCGGGCAGATCGACTGGACCGAAGGCTTCACCGGCGACGATCACAGCACCATCGCCAACTATCCCGCCTTCCGCGAACAGGCCGCCGTGGTCGCCGCCGAGGATTTCCCGCAACTGTTCGAACTGGATGATGGCGGCGTGTTCGCCCTGCGTCTGGACGAGGTGGTGCCCCCGGCGCTGCGCCCCTATGACGAGGTGGCAGATGATGTGCTGACCGACTGGCGGCAGGCCGAAACCCTGCGCCTGCTGCTCCAGCAGGCCGAAGAAGACCGCGTGGCCGCTGTCGCCGCCACAACGCCGGTTCCCGCGAACGGCACCGACACCGGCGCTGACGAAGCCGCCGCACCGGCCCCCGCCGCGCAAGCGCCGCAGGGCACCGCACAGACGAATATGGGCCGCGATGGCTGGATCGACGGCGTGCCGCCCGATGTGATCGCCCGCGCCTTCAGCATCACCGAGCCGGGCGATACCGAAATCGCCGAGGCGCAGGGCCGGGTGTTTCTGATAACGCTGGACGCCATCCACGCCGCCGATCTGTCGGTCGAACAGGCGGGGCAGGTGCTGAATGCGGTGCGGATGCAGGCGCAGCGGTCGTTGCAGCAGGATGTGTTCGATTACTTTACCCGCGCCATTCAGACCCAAGCCGGGGTGACGATCAATCAGAACGTCATCAACATGGTGCATACGCAGGCTCAATGATGGATCTCTCGCCCGATTTCGCAAGTTTTGAACGCGGTTGGGAGGCGGGTCGCAACCAGCTTGTCACCCTGCGGCTGGCCGCCGATCTGGACACGCCCGTCAGCCTGATGCTGAAACTGGCCGAGGCGCAGCCGCTGTCCTTCATGCTGGAATCGGTGACGGGCGGCGAGGTGCGGGGCCGTTACTCGATCGTCGGGATGAAGCCCGATCTGATCTGGGAATGCCGTGGCACGCAGGCGCGGATCAACCGGCAGGCGCGGTTCTCTGACGAGTTTCAGCCCGATGACCGCCCGGTGCTGGACAGCCTGCGCGCACTGATCGCCGAAAGCCGCATCGACATGCCCGACGGCATTCCGCCGGTGGCGGCGGGGCTGTTCGGCTATCTGGGCTATGACATGATCCGGCTGGTCGAACATCTGCCCGATGTGAATCCCGACCCGCTGAACCTGCCCGATGCGATGCTGCTGCGCCCCTCGGTCGTGGCGGTTCTGGATGGCGTCAAGGGCGAGGTGACGCTGTGCGCCCCCGCCTGGTTCGACCCGGCGCTGCCCGCCCGCGCCGCCTATGCCCAGGCGGCCGAGCGCGTGACCGAGGCGCTGCGTTCGCTCGACCGTCAACCGTCCGAGCCGCGCGCCCTTGGCCGCGATGCGCAGGTGGGCGAACCCGTCAGCAACTTTGCCAAGGCCGATTATCTGGCCGCCGTCGAACGCGCCAGGGAATATATCCGCGCGGGCGACATCTTTCAGGTGGTGCCGTCGCAACGCTGGCGGATGGATTTCCCGCTACCGCCCTTTGCGCTGTATCGCAGCCTGCGCCGCACCAACCCGTCGCCTTTCATGTTTTTCCTGAACATGGGCGGGTTCCAGATCGTCGGCGCCAGCCCGGAAATTCTGGTCCGCCTGCGCGATGGCGAAGTCACGATCCGCCCCATCGCCGGCACCCGCCCGCGCGGCGCGAACGAGGCCGAGGATCGCGCGTTAGAGGCCGATCTGCTGGGCGATCAAAAAGAGCTGGCCGAACATCTGATGCTGCTGGATCTGGGCCGCAACGATGTGGGCCGGGTGGCGAAAATCGGCACCGTGCGCCCGACCGAACAGTTCATCATCGAACGCTATAGCCACGTCATGCACATCGTGTCGAACGTGGTCGGCGAATTGCGCGAGGGCGAGGACGCGCTGTCCGCCTTGCTGGCCGGTCTGCCCGCAGGCACCGTCAGCGGTGCGCCCAAGGTTCGCGCGATGCAGATCATCGACGAACTGGAGCCGGAAAAGCGTGGTGTCTATGGCGGCGGTGTCGGCTATTTCGCCGCCAATGGTGAAATGGACATGTGCATCGCCCTGCGCACCGGCGTCATCAAGGATGGCGCGCTGTATCTGCAATCGGGGGGCGGCGTCGTCTATGACAGCGACCCCGAGGCCGAATATCAGGAAACCGTCAACAAAAGCCGCGCCTTGCAACGCGCGGCCGAAGGGGCGGCGCGTTTTGCCACCGGCAACAACTGAGCCGGCGCAGTTAAAACACACAAAATTTGAAATTAAAGTCGCGCAGTTCTTGCGCGACAAGATCTTCATTGCCCCCATAGAGTTCCGACATGGCGCAGACCGATTATCATGTATGGCTTTTCAACGTCGATGATTTTCCATTGACCGATCCCGCGTATGATTTTTTCAAGAACAGCGACCGGCCCACGTTTCAGATTGGCAGCACGTTCTCATTCGCCGCCGTGGGCGAGGCGCAGCCGATCACCGTCAGCGATAACAACAATTCGTTGACCGACAGGGATACAGATACCGACAGCCAGATCCAGTTCATAAATTTTGCCGATCCGGATCAGACCGTTACCGTGAAAGGTGGACAGGTCTGGGGCAATGACACCCAGTTGGAAACCGCGTGGGAGGTCAGCCTGACGGGATCGGACGGGGTCAGGCTGAAAGTCTGGGGCGTGACCTTCAACCAGCACGACAATGACGTGCAGGCGTTTTTCACCACCGCCGATCTGCAAACCGGCGTCACCTATACCATCACCGCTTATTCGACCAACAGCGGGGCGGGCTATGCTGCGCTGGTGTGTTTCGCGTGCGGAACGCTGATCGAAACGCCCGATGGCCCGCGCCCGGTCGAAGGGCTGCGCAAGGGCGATCTGGTGCTGACCAATACGGGCGCGATCCGCCCGATCCGCTGGATCGGGGCGCGGCATGTGACGGCGGCGCAGATGCAGCGTGACCCGCGGCTAAAGCCGATCCGCATCGGGCAGGGCGCACTGGCCCCCGGCGTGCCGCGCCGTGATCTGCTGGTGTCGCCGCAGCATCGGATTTTGCTGCGATCCGCCATTGCCCGCACCATGTTTGGCACGGATGAGGTGCTGACCCCCGCCGTTCACCTGCTGACCGCGCCGGGGATCGAGCGGGTCGAAACGCCGCGCGATCTGTCCTATCACCACATCATGCTGGACAGCCACGACATCCTGCTGTCGGAAGGGGCCGAAACCGAAAGCCTGCTGCCCGGTCCGATTGCGCTGGCCAGCCTGTCCTCGGCGGCGCGCATCGAAATTCTGACGCTGTTTCCCGAACTGGGCACGATGGTCATGCCTGCCGCGCGCATGATCCCGCCGGGGGCGCGAACGCGTAGGCTGGTCGAACGGCACATACGCAACAACAAACCGCTGTCCACCGCGCGCCTCTGATCCGCGCCGCGCGATATGAAAAGGCCCGGCGGATGGCCGGGCCTTTCGTCAGTGTCACGGCGCGCGCGGGGCGCATCCACGCCTGCGCGATCAGTTCGAGCTTTCGCCCGCCGGTTCCATTGTTTCAGCCGGCTCCATCGGCGGCGCGCTGGTGTCGGCGGGCATCTCGACGGCGCCATCGACCGGGGCGGGATCAACCACGGCAGGTTCGGTCGGAACCGCGCCAGCAGGCGGAGTCGTCGCCGGGGTCATCTCGACCGCCGGGGCCTGATCCACGGGCGGCTGATCGGCGGGGGCGGTTTCCTGCGTGCGGAACACATATTCCGGCGCGGCATTCGCTTCGTCCCGCGTCAGGTCGGATGTCACCTCGCGCGCGTCAAAGTTGATGGTCAGGCGATCCCACGGCACGGCAATCTGCTTTTGCCCGATGCCCAGAAAGCCGCCCACGCCGATGATCGCCGCCGACATCTGGCCGCTGTTGCCGTCCAGAATCAGGTCGGTGATGTCGCCGATCTTGTCGCCATCGGGGGCATGAACCGCCGCGCCGGTGATCCAGTCCAGCCGCAGTTCGGTGGCGGTCTGCTGGTGAACCACCTTGTCGCTGGCGGCCATCTGAGCGGCCAGCGCATCCTGTTCCGCTGCGGTATCCGTGGTTTCCACAGCCGAGTCGGTGGCCGCCGGATCAACGGTCATATCGGCGGTTGCGCCGGTCTGATCCTCGGCCGGGGCTGCGGTGTCCTGCGCCAGGGCGGTGCCAAGGCTGAAAGGAATGACAAGGGCGGTGGTCAACAAAATCTTGTGCATCGTGTTCTCCTCCGAAAAGTCGGGCGGGCAGGCCGCCCGCATTCGGGGACACAACACAAACGGGCGGCAATGGTTTCGCCGGTTCACGGAAACTTGGGTAAACCGGCGAAAAGCCGCCATGTCAGGGGGCGGGCCAGATCTGGCGCGTCAATCCTCGCCACGGAAGGGCTGGACATATTGCAGCGCCATATCCCAGGGGAAAAAGATCCATGTGTCCTGCGACACCTCGGTCACATAGGTCTGCACCATGGGCTTGCCCTTGGGCTTGGCATAGACGGTGCCGAAATGCGCCTTGGGATACATCTTGCGCACCAGTTCCAGCGTGCGCCCGGAATCGACCAGATCGTCGATGACCAGAATGCGGTCGCCGTCGCCCATCAGTTCGGGGTCGGGCGAGTTCAGCACTTGCAATTCACCCTGACCGGCAGCGGCACCCTGTCCCTTGTAGGATTTGATGCTGATCGTCTCGATCGTGCGGATGTCCAGCTCGCGCGCGACGATCATCGCGGGCACCAGCCCGCCGCGCGTAATCGCGACGATGGCACGCCAGTTGGTGCCATCCAGCCGCCACGCCAAGGCGCGCGCGTCACGGTGAAGCTGATCCCAACTGACGTGGAAGCCCTTTTCATGCGGCAGACGGTCCGAAGTCATTCTATCCCTTTCAATGTTCAAGGATCAGCAGCACACCCAGCAGGGCCATCGCCACGGCGCAGGCCCGGTCGATCCAGAATTTCGCCGCAAAATAGCGCAGCCGCATCGCCCCTGTCGATGCCAGAACCGCAACCAAGGCATACCAGAAATATTCCGTGCCCAGACAGATGGCATAGATCGCGGCCTGTTCCGCCCCGGCAAGAGGGCGGGGAAACACCGACAGGATCAGCGTGGCATAGAACAGCGCCGGCTTCGGGTTTGACAGGTTCAGCGCAATGCCGCCCAGAAAACCGCGCCACGCGCCGTGCTTTGGCCCTTGGGCGGCGGCGGGCAGGGGCTGGGTCGCTCCGCGCCACAGCCGCCAGGCGAACCACAGCAGATAGCAGCCGCCAAAGATCATCATCCCCGACAGCAGCGCCGGGTTCAGCCGGAACAGCACCGCCAGCCCGAACAGCGCCGCCAGACACCACAGCGACGCGCCGGTGGCCAGACCCAGCCCATAGGGCAGGGCGCGTTCGCGGCCATGGGCAAAGGCCGCCTGTATCGTGGCAATGATCGCCGGGCCGGGCGACAGGATCGCCAGCGACAGGGCCGACAGCAGCGTCAGCGTTTCTTGCAGCGAAATCGACAGTGGGCGTTCCTTTGTGATCGGCGGAATTTACCCGGTTGCGATGCCGCCGCAAGGGCCTGCGCCTCTGGTGCGCAGGGCGTTCGGCCAATCAGTCCTTCACGACCGAGATGTCGGGCGCATCGACCGCCTTCATGCCGACGACGTGATAGCCGGCATCGACGTGATGGGTTTCGCCGGTCACGCCGCTGCCCAGATCCGACAGCAGATACAGCGCCGATTTACCGACCTCGTCCTGCGTGACGTTGCGGCGCAGGGGCGAGTTCAGCTCGTTCCACTTCATGATATAGCGGAAATCGCCGATGCCGCTGGCGGCCAGCGTCTTGATCGGACCGGCGCTGATCGAGTTGACGCGGATGCCGTCTTTACCAAGGTCTTCGGCCAGATAACGCACGCTGGCCTCTAGCGCGGCCTTGGCGACGCCCATCACGTTGTAATGCGGCATCACCCGTTCGGCACCGTAATAGGTCAGCGTGACCATGCTGCCACCATCGGTCATCATCGCCGCCGCGCGACGGGCAACCGCGGTGAAGGAGTAAACCGAAATATCCATTGTCATCATAAAGTTATCGCGCGACGTATCGACATAGCGCCCGCGCAATTCGGTCTTGTCGGAAAAGCCGATGGCGTGAACCAGAAAGTCGATCTTGTCCCAGCTTTCGCCCAAAGTGGTGAACAGCGCATCGACCGAGGCTTCGTCCGCAACGTCACATTCGGCCAGAATGTCCGACCCAAGCTGCGCCGCCAGCGGCTGCACCCGCTTTTTCAGCGCCTCGCCCTGATAGGAAAACGCCAGTTCGGCCCCCTGATCGGCCAGCGCCCTGGCAATGCCCCAGGCGATGGATTTGTCGTTGGCCAGACCCATGATAAGACCGCGCTTACCCGCCATCAGCCCGGTGTTCTGCTTGCTTGACATGCCTGTCCCTCATGGTTTCACACTTCCGTCAGTTGATTAGGCCGAAGGTTGATGGTCATCAAGCGCAAAGGGGTTAACGCATGACAGAACGTGGTGGTATTTTTATAGGGGACGATCCTTTTGCCATCGCGCGCCGCTGGCTGGCCGAGGCGGAAAAGACCGAAATCAACGACCCGAATGCGATTGCCCTGGCCACTGTCGATGCCGATGGAGTGCCCGACAGCCGGATGGTGCTGTTAAAGGAAATCGAGGATGATGCCTTTGTTTTCTATACGAATTACAACAGCGCCAAAGGACGGCAGATTACGGAAACCGGCGTTGCGGCCTTTGTGATGCACTGGAAATCGCTGCGCCGTCAGATCCGCGTGCGCGGCACCGTCACCCGCGAAGAAGGGCCGCAGGCCGATGCCTATTACAACAGCCGCGCCCTGCAAAGCCGGATCGGGGCCTGGGCCTCGCGCCAGTCCGAGATTCTGGAATCACGGTCCAGTTTGATGGCCGAAGTGGCGCGTCAGGGCCTCGCTCACGGGTTGCAGCCTGCGCGGCCGCCGTTCTGGGGCGGGTTTCGCATACAGCCAGTTCAGATCGAGTTCTGGGCTGACGGCGCGTTCCGGCTGCACGACAGATTCCGTTGGTTGCGGTCTGATTCGCAGGGCTGGATCGTGAACCGATTGTCACCATAACTGCGGAAACTGCATTTTCTGCAATCTTAAGTTGAGGCGGAATTTTGCCCATTTCTTCATCACCTTCAAAACGAGAAAAAATAGCATTTAATTGCTGACTGTTACAGCAAGTTTCCGCTAGGTCAACACGCATGTCGCGCAAAAACCTTGTCTACAACGGTAAAGCGACCTACTGTTAACTTATCCGGGTGGGTTGCAAAAATGCAGGCGGCAAGCCAAAAAACCGGGTAATGTCAGGGGTGTGAAGAATGACCGATCCGAAAGTCGGCGGAACAATTGTCGACGGGCTTATCAAATGGTTCGACCCGGCCAAAGGCTATGGATTCGTGTTGGATTCTGGCGGCGGCCCCGACATTTTGCTGCATGCAAACGTTCTGCGGAACTTTGGACAGGGGTCGGTTGCAGATAATGCACGGGTTCAGGTGCGGGTCATACCCACCTCGCGCGGGTTGCAGGCGACCGAGGTTTTGTCGGTCGAACCGCCCGAAGGCGATGGCACGCCGCCGATTGCCGACCTTGACGACAGCGTGATCGCTCAGCTTGGCACCCTGCCGCTGCGCCCGGCGCGGGTGAAGTGGTTCGACAAAAGCAAAGGCTTTGGTTTCGCGAATATTTTCGGCCATTCCGACGATGTGTTCCTGCATGTCGAGGTGCTGCGCCATTCCGGTCTTGCCGATCTCGCCGTGGGCGAGGCAGTGGCGCTGCGCGTGATCGAAGGCCCGCGCGGTCTGATGGCCGCGCAAGTCACTGCATGGGATCGCGCCGCCGCCCGCCCCGAAGGCAGCACAGAGATGAGCGACGATAACAAGGGCAACATCCTGTCGGCCGAAGGTTTTTTGGCCGCTGTGGCTGAATAGTTTGTCTGTCAGGGCGCTTGGCTTTCTGGTTTTGCTGGCGGCACCTGTCGCTGCGCTGGCGGATGGCGCGTCCTGTTCCGCCGATCAGGCGATCCTGCGCAGCAATGGCACGGACCTGCCCATCACGGTCGAGGTGGTCGATACCCCCGACACACGCGCCCGTGGGCTGATGTTCCGCCGCAATCTGCCGCAGATGCAGGGGATGCTGTTTGTGTATGAACAGCCGCAGCCGGTGTCGTTCTGGATGCGCAACACACTGATCCCGCTGGATATGTTGTTCATGGACGACAGCGGCACGGTGCGGCACATCCACGCACAGGCGCAGCCCCTGGACGAAACCCCCATCCCCGGCGCGGCGCGTGGCGATACCAACCCCAACCGGCTGCTGGTGCTGGAAATCGCCGGGGGCGAGGCTGCGCGCCTTGGCCTGAAACCCGGCGATGTGATGGCGCATCCGTCGGTGCCGCAAACCCGCGCCGCGCTGCCCTGCCGTTGATCTGCTGAAATGGTCGGGGCGAGAGGATTCGAACCTCCGGCCTACGGTACCCAAAACCGTCGCGCTACCAGGCTGCGCTACGCCCCGATCGGCGCCGTGTAGCCTATTGCCGCGACCGATGCCACCCCCGTTGATCGGGTTGAGCTTTGAAAACCGCGCAAAATTGCGATCAGATTTCTTCAAACTGTCGGCATGAAAAAGCCGGGCGCAAACCAAGCGCCCGGCCCCGGCATCACAGACTCAATCAGGCCGCCGACAGCGCGGCGACGATGGCCCCAAAGTCATCCGCCTTCAGGCTGGCCCCGCCAACCAGCGCGCCATCCACGTTCTGAATCGCAAAGATTTCCACCGCATTCGACGGCTTGACGCTGCCGCCATACAGAATGCGGAACCCGGCCCCGTCGCCAAAGCGGGCAACCAGATCGTTGCGGATCAGGGCGTGAACCTCGGCGATCTGGTCATTGGTGGGGGTGCGGCCGGTGCCGATGGCCCAGACGGGTTCATAGGCAATCACGGTGTTTTCAGCCGTGGCGCAATCGGGCACCGAGGCGGCGATCTGCGCACCGATAACGGCCAGGGTCTGCCCACTGTCACGCTGCGCCTCGGTTTCGCCGACGCAGATGATGCTGACGATCCCGGCCTGATGCGCGGCCACGGCCTTGGCGGAAACGGCGGCGTCATCCTCGGCATGGTCGGCGCGGCGTTCGGAATGACCGACGATCACATATTCGGCCCCCGCATCACGCAACTGCACGGCGGAAATGTCGCCGGTATGCGCGCCCGACGCCTTGGCATGACAATCCTGCCCGCCAACAGCCAGCACACCGCCGCGCGATTTGCCGACCATCGGATGGATCAGCAGCGCAGGCGGGCAGAGCAAAACCTCGCACCCCGGTTCAGGATGCGCGTCCAGCAGGCGATCCACCTCGGCCAGGGCGGCCAGATCGCCATTCATCTTCCAGTTTCCAGCAGCAAGTTTGCGCGGTGCCATCATCATCTCCCCAATTATGCGCCCAAGGCTTAGGACGACACGGGCCGGGGATCAAGCCGACGGTGCCCCGCCCGTGCCCGGCGTGGCAAAGCGGATGGATTCGCCGCAGCCGCAGGTATCGGTCACATTGGGATTGCGGAACCGAAAGCCGGAATCCAGCAGGCCGGTTTCATAGTCGATCTCGGTGCCGAACAGAAACATCTGCGCCATTGGTGCGATCAGCACCCGCGCGTCGCCCTGCTGAACCACCTCATCGCCGCCACCGGCTGCCTCGGCCAGTTCCATGGTATATTCCATGCCCGCACAGCCGCCCTTTTTCAGGCCGATCCGCAAACCATACGCGGATTTGGACGCCATCAGCCGCGCAATCTGCGCCTGCGCCGCAGGGGTGATGGTGACGGGGGATTTGCCGGGAATACCGAACATGCCAAAGCCTTTCGCCTGTGTTGGCAAGAAAGATAGGCACGGCGGCGCCAACCCTCAACCCCCTGTCGGGATTGCGCTGTCCCATGCGTATTTAAGACAAACAGGAAACCGCTTCCTGTTTGTTCAAATACGCACCTTTGGGCGCAGCCGTGCCGATTTACATAAAGCCCAGTTCCAGCCGCGCTTCGTCAGACATCATGTCCATGCCCCATTGCGGCTCAAAGGTCATTTCCACATCGACCTGTTTCACGCCCGGCAGCGGCTCTACCGCGTCGGCGACCCAGCCGGGCATTTCGCCGGCGACAGGGCAGCCCGGTGCGGTCAGCGTCATGATGACCCGCACTTCGTTTTCGGCGTTGATGTCGATCGTGTAGATCAGACCCAGATCATAGATATTGACCGGAATTTCCGGGTCATACACGGTTTTGCAGGCCTCGACGACCTGTTCATAAAGCGGATGATCCGTGGTCGAGGGGCGGATCAGGGGGGCGCCTTCCATCAGGGGCTGGCTCATCGGGTGCTGCCTTTCGATTTCCGACAGATTATATAGGGCGTCAATGCGCCGGGGTCCAGACGGCACTGCCCGTTGCGAACAAGGGCAAAGGGCGTTAGGCAGCGGCGTTTTGGCACAGGTCGGGCAGGGCAGGTATGGACAGGTTCGGTTTTACTCTTGGCGCGCGGGACGGGATGGCCCGCACCGGCACCATCACCACGCCGCGCGGCGACATTCGCACGCCTGCCTTCATGCCGGTGGGCACCGCCGCCACGGTCAAGGCGATGCTGCCGGAATCCGTTCGCGAAACCGGGGCCGATATTGTGCTGGGCAACACCTATCACCTGATGCTGCGCCCCGGTGCAGAACGCATTGCGCGGCTTGGCGGCTTGCATGACTTCATGAACTGGCAGCGCCCGATCCTGACCGATTCCGGCGGCTTTCAGGTCATGTCGCTGGCCGCGCTGCGCAAGCTGACCGAAGAAGGCGTCACCTTTTCCAGCCATATCGACGGCAGCCGCCACATGCTGTCTCCCGAAACCAGCATGGAGATTCAGCGCCTGCTGGGCAGCGACATCGTGATGGCCTTTGACGAATGCCCCGCGCTGCCCGCGACCGAGGAACGCCAGGCCGAGGCGATGCGCATCTCGATGCGGTGGGCGCAGCGGTCGCGCGATGCCTTTGGCGACCGCCCTGGCCATGCTCTGTTCGGCATCATGCAGGGCGGCGTCATCCCGCATCTGCGCGAAGAATCCGCCACCGCGCTGAAATCCATCGGCTTTGACGGCTATGCCATCGGCGGCCTTGCCGTGGGTGAGGGGCAAGAGGCGATGTTCGGTGTTCTCGACTATGCCACCGGCTTTCTGCCCGATGACAAGCCGCGCTATCTGATGGGCGTGGGCAAGCCCGACGACATCGTGGGCGCGGTGCTGCGCGGGGTTGACATGATGGATTGCGTCCTGCCCAGTCGCTCGGGGCGCACCGGGCAGGCATGGACGCGGCGCGGGCAGGTCAATATCAAGAACGCCCGCCACGCCGACGACCCGCGCCCGCTGGACGAAAGCTGCACCTGCCCGGCCTGCCGGTCCTATTCCCGCGCCTATCTGCACCACGTCTTCCGCGCCGGAGAGATGATTTCCGGCATGTTGCTGACCTGGCACAACCTGCATTACTTTCAGGAACTGATGCAGGGTCTGCGCGATGCCATCGCCGCCGGGCGCACCGCCGATTTCGTCGCGCAATTCCACGCGCAGCGGGCGAATGGCGATATTTCGCCGCTTTGACCATGGGGCAACCGGCATCTGTGGCCTTTCAATCCTGCGCCAGCGGGCATAAAGCGGGCAGAATCAGGCAAAGTGAACCGCTTGTGTGAAAAGGCCGACATGACGACCGAGATTGACACGATCACAACCACCGAGGCGCTGGCGCAATTCTGCGACACCGCCCGCACCGCGCCCTATGTGACGGTTGATACCGAATTCCTGCGCGAGCGGACCTATTATTCCCAGCTGTGCCTGATCCAGATGGCGCTGCCCGAAACCCATGGCGGGCGGGCGGTGCTGGTCGATCCGCTGGCCGAGGGGCTGTCGCTGGAACCGCTTTATGACCTGTTCCGTCATACCGGCACGGTCAAGGTGTTCCACGCCGCCCGGCAGGATCTGGAGATTTTCTTTCACGATGCCGGGCTGTTCCCGCAGCCGCTGTTCGATACGCAGGTGGCCGCGATGGTCTGCGGCTTTGGCGAACAGGTCGGCTATGAAACGCTGGTGCGCAAGATCGCGCGGGCCAATCTGGACAAATCCTCGCGCTTTACCGACTGGTCGCGGCGTCCGCTGTCGGATGCGCAGAAAACCTATGCGCTGGCCGATGTGACGCATCTGCGCGTGATCTATGAATTTCTGCGGGAGGAACTGGCGCGCTCTGGCCGCACCGAATGGCTGGCCGAGGAAATGGCCATTCTGCAAGACCCCGAAACCTATCTGACCCGCCCCGACGAGGCGTGGCAGCGCATTCGCACGCGCACCAATCAGCCGCGCTTTCTGGCGGTGCTGCGCGAACTGGCGCGGTTTCGTGAAACCTATGCGCAGGAACGCAACGTGCCGCGCTCGCGCGTGTTCAAGGATGATGCGATGATCGAGCTGGCCTCGACCCGGCCTGCGGACGAAGCTGATCTGGGCAAATCCCGGCTGCTGCTGCGCGAGGCGCGGCGCGGGGACATTGCCGCCGGGATTCTGGCTGCGGTCAAGGCCGGGATGGAGGCGCGCGATCTGCCGCGCGCCCCTGACCCCGAACCGGGCCGCCCCGGCAATCCGGCGCTGTCCGATCTGCTGCGCGTCCTGCTGAAAGCCAAGGCCGATGAGGCAGGCGTGGCGCCCAAGCTGATCGCCTCGGCCAGCGATCTGGACGCCATCGCATCGGGCGCGCGCGATGTGCCGGCGCTGTCGGGCTGGCGGGCCGAGGTGTTTGGCCACGACGCCCTGCGTCTGGCCGAGGGGCGGATCGCGCTGTCGGCGCGTGGCGGCGCGGTGCGCGTCGTGCCGGTCAGCTAGGGCTGCGATATGTCAGGTCGTGTCACGCTTGATCGTTTGCGCCCGGCAGACGCGCCCGCGATCCGTGACGCCCTGCGCGACTGGCAGGTGGCGCGCTGGCTGTCGTCCGTGCCGTGGCCCTATGGCGTGGATGACGCGCTGGATTTCATCACAGCCGCTGGCCCGGCCGAATGGGCCGTGCGCGTCGATGGTCAGTTCGCGGGCATGGTGCATACCGGCCGCGATTTCAGCATCTGGATGGCGCAGCCATGGCAGCGGCGCGGGCTGGCGCTGCGCGCTGCGGTGCTGGCGCTTAGCCGGGTGTTCGCAGGCGGGGCGGCGCAGATTTCGGCCAGCCATTTCGAGGGCAATCACCGATCCGTCGCGCTGCTGGCCAAGCTGGGGTTTCGCGACGCCGGCCCGAAACAAATCCCCTCGCGCGCTGAAGGGATGCGCCTGCCGGGCCGCCGCCTGCTGCTGACGCGCGCCACCTTTGGGGCGCGCCATGGGCTGCGGCTGGCGACGCCGCGCCTGACCATCGACGGCGTGCGCGCCGCCGATCTGAACGACCTGCGCCGCATCGGCACCGATTTCGCCGTCGCCCGGATGCTGCTGCGCTTTCACCCCGCCATGAGCCAGGACGACCTGACCGCGCTGTTCCCCGATGAAACACTGGTGCCGCCGTTTCGGCTGGTGGCGCGGCAGGATAACCGGGTCTGCGGCTCGATCGGGATCGGCGCGGGCAAGGTGCCGCCGATCTGGTATTTCCTCGACCCGGCCTGCGCGGGGGCGGGCCTTGGCACCGAAATGCTGCGCGCCTTTCTGGACGAGGTGCAGTTGCGCTATGGCCTGACCCGGATCGAGGCGCAGGTGTTCGCCGACAACCCCGCCTCGCGCTGTATTCTGGAAAAGACCGGCTTCAGCGTGACCGGCACGACCGAGATGGCATCAGCGGCGCGCAACGGACCGGCGCCCGGCCTTGTCATGCACTGGCAGGCGGCATAGGCCGTGCGCGGCTGTCTGGCACGCCGTTAATCTTCTCTGGCGATTATCCGAAACCGGGCGCGCCGTTCCTCGGGCGTTTCGGGCAGGTTCGGGGTCGGGATGGCAGGTTTGCGCCAAGGGGCCGCATCATCGGAAAAGCCACGGGCCGAGGGCGAGGGCACCATCACTTCGGCCCCGTCGATGATCGGCGTCACCTGTTCGCTGACCAGATCAAAGCGGCGCGGGGCCAGCCCGATATCCCCTTCCGAAATCAGGCAGCCCAGAGCGCGCGTCACATCCCCCAGATCGGAACGCAGCGGCAGCAGCAGCATCCGCCCGCTGATCGCAGGGCGGCCATAATCGGCGGGGCCGGACAGGCGTAATTCAGCGATCTGCGGGGCCTTGAACACGGTTTCCAGCACATCCGACAGCCGCCCGCGCGATGCGGGGTTCAGCAGCGAACAGACCGGCATCCCCCGCACCTCCATCCCCATCAGGTCGATCAGATGCCGCCCGGCCAGACGAAACCGCGCCGCGCCCGGTGCGATCCGTTCCAGAATGAACGCATGATCCAGCGCCCGGTGAATGCCCCGCGGTTCGACATCAGAGCGCAGCGGAACCGCCCGGCCCTTGCGCAGCCCCTGCCAATAGGCGCGCAGGTCCGACAATATCCGTGCGGGTTGTTCGGGGTTGAAATCAGTCATCCGCAGCACCTGACCACCCTGTTCGGCGGGAATGCCAGGTTGCTCGGCAGAGCCATCGCTGTTGGACACAAGACACCTGCAAGAATTACTTTGTTACCCTGCTTGCATAACCATATCTCATATCGAAATCGATTCCCATATTAACAGATGGTTAAGACGGGCGCTGATCTTGACCCCCGCTGCGGGGCAGGGCATGTCAGGGCAACTCGGTTATGGGATTGGCGCCATGGATCGCACCGGATTGCTTATCATTCTGTCGTCACCGTCAGGCGCGGGCAAATCGACACTGGCGCGGCGGCTGATGGATTGGGACAGCAGCCTGCGCTTTTCGGTATCGGCCACGACCCGCCCCCCCCGCGCGGGCGAGGTGGACGGCCAGCATTACCATTTCACCACCGTGCAGGATTTCCGCGACATGGTGCAGCAGGGCCGGATGCTGGAACATGCCGAGGTGTTCGGCAATTACTATGGCAGCCCGCGCGACCCGGTGCAGGATGCGATGCAGGCCGGGCGCGATACGCTGTTCGACGTGGACTGGCAGGGCGGGCAGCAGATCCGCGCTTCGGCGCTTGGGTCGCATGTGGTGTCGATCTTTATCCTGCCGCCATCGCTGCCCGAACTGGAACGCCGCCTGCGGTCGCGCGCGCAAGACAGCGATCAGGTGATCGCGGGCC
This sequence comes from Paracoccus sp. (in: a-proteobacteria), assembly GCF_030538755.1. Classification (GTDB taxonomy): domain Bacteria; phylum Pseudomonadota; class Alphaproteobacteria; order Rhodobacterales; family Rhodobacteraceae; genus Paracoccus. The sequence continues at coordinate 35,413 of NZ_JAUNTJ010000020.1, forward strand.
GCATGGCGCAATCGCGCGACGAAATCAGCCATTGGGCCGAATACGATTACGTTCTGGTCAACGATGATCTGGACGCGACCGAGGCGCAGCTTCGCGCCATCCTGACGGCCGAGCGTCTGCGCCGCAGCCGCGCCGTTGGCCTTGGTCCCTTCGTCAAAAACCTCATGGAGGAGCAGGCATGATCTGGGAACTGGACGGCATCGCGCCCGACATCGCCGCCGATGCCTGGGTGGCACCCGATGCGCAGGTCATGGGCCGCGTCGTGCTGGAGCAGGGGGCTTCGGTCTGGTTCGGCGCGGTGCTGCGGGGCGATAACGATGAAATCCGGGTCGGGCGCGGCTCGAACGTGCAGGACTTGTGCTGCTTTCACACCGACCCCGGCTTTCCGCTGACCATCGGCGCGGATTGCACCATCGGCCATCGCGCCATGCTGCACGGCTGCACCATCGGCGACGGCGTGCTGATCGGCATGGGGGCCACGGTGCTGAACGGCGCGCGGATCGGCGCGGGCGCGCTGATCGGGGCAGGGGCGCTGATCGCCGAGGGCAAAGAGATCCCGCCCGGCGCGCTGGTCATGGGCGCGCCCGGCCGCGTGGTGCGCGAGCTCTCGCCCGAGGCGCGGGCCGATCTGCTGAAATCGGCGCAGCGTTATCGCGCCAATGCCGCCCGCTTTCGCGCCGGGCTGCGCGCTGTGGTGTAGGGCCGATGTCGTCGCGCCCGGCCGCAATCGACGCCGTTCTGCAATCGGTGCCGGTGGCGATTCTGGTGCTGGACCGGCGGGCGCGGGTGGTGGCGGCCAGTGCAGCCGCACGGGCGATGTTCGGCGATGATCTGCTGGATCGCCCCTTCGTCACCGTGCTGCGGCAGCCGATGATCGTGGATGCGGTGGAACGCGCCCTTGCCGCCCAGGACCCGCGCACGGCTGCCATGAACGGCGCGCCTCATGCGCATACGCTGCGGGCCAATATCGGCACGCGGGGGCGCGATCTGGCCTGCGATATCACGGTGGCCGCCATCGACATGCCGGGGGGCGGTGTCACGGTGACGCTGATCGACCGGTCCGGGCAGGAATATGCCGAACAGATGCGCCGCGATTTCGTGGCCAATGTCAGCCACGAATTGCGCACGCCGCTGACCGCGCTGATGGGCTTTATCGAAACCCTGCGCGGCCCGGCCCGCAATGATACCAAGGCGCGCGAGCGTTTCCTGACGATCATGGGGTCCGAGGTCGGGCGCATGAACCGGCTGGTCATGGACCTGCTGTCGCTCAGCCGGGTCGAATCCGAGGAACGGCGCAAGCCCGTCAACACCATCGACCTTGCCGGTCTGGTGCGCTCGGTCGCGGCCACGCTGACCCCGACCGCGACCGCCGCCGGGGTCAGGGTCGCGGTCGAGGGGGTGGAACTTCAGGCATGGGTGGCGGGCGATCACGATCAGCTTGTGCAGGTTTTTCAGAACCTTGTCGAAAATGCGGTGAAATACGGCGGCAGCGGTGGCAGCGTCACCCTGCGCCTGTCGAATCTGCCGTATGAACCCGTCCTGCGCGGCCCGGCATGGGCCGTCGTGGTCGAGGACAAGGGCGAGGGCATCGACCCGCTGCACCTGCCGCGCCTGACGGAACGCTTTTACCGCGTGGACAGCAGCCGGTCGCGGTCTCAGGGTGGCACGGGTCTGGGGCTGGCCATCGTCAAACACATCATCAGCCGCCATCGCGGGCGGCTGCGGATTGACAGCGAACCGGGCAAAGGCAGCCAATTCACCGTGATCTTGCCCCAAATCCAGCCGACGCCCTGATCTATTGCAGGCAATTGGCTTGATTTCCGGGCGCGAAACGCGGACAAGACCATCCATTCGCACGCAAGGCTGGCAACAGACCGGCAGCAAGAGGCAAGGCAAAAGGGGCACGAACAGCCAATGGGCGCCTATATCCTGCGGCGGTTGCTGCTGATTATTCCGACCCTGCTGGGGATCATGCTGGTCAACTTTACGTTGACCCAATTCGTGCCCGGCGGCCCGATCGAACAGATCGCCGCGCGGATGCAGGGCGAAGGCGACGTGTTCCGCAACATCGCCGGTGGCGGGGCCGAGGCGGGGGGCGGTGCCTCTCAGCAGGATCAATACGCCGGCGCGCGCGGCCTGCCGCCGGAATTCATCGCGCAACTGGAAAAAGAGTTCGGCTTTGACAAGCCGCCGGTGCAGCGGTTCCTGTCGATGATGGGCAATTACCTGACCTTCGATTTCGGGCGGTCGTGGTTCCGGTCGATCAGCGTGGTGGATCTGGTGCTGGAAAAGATGCCGGTGTCGATCACGCTGGGATTGTGGTCCACGCTGCTGGCCTATCTGATCTCGATCCCGCTGGGGATCCGCAAGGCGGTGCGCGACGGCAGCCGCTTTGACACATGGACCAGCGGCATCATCATCATGGCCTATGCCATCCCGGCCTTTCTGTTCGCCGTGCTGCTGATGGTGCTGTTCGCGGGCGGTTCCTACTGGAAAATCTTCCCGCTGCGCGGCCTGACCAGCGACAATTTCGCCGACCTGTCCACCATCGGGCAGATCAAGGATTACCTGTGGCACATCACCCTGCCGGTAACGGCGATGACGATTTCCAGCTTTGCCACGCTGACGCTGCTGACCAAGAACAGCTTTCTGGACGAGATCAACAAGCAATATGTGATGACCGCCCGCGCCAAGGGCCTGACCGAAGGCCGCGTCCTTTACGGCCATGTGTTCCGCAATGCGATGCTGATCGTGATCGCGGGCTTTCCGGCGATGTTTCTGGGCGTGTTCTTTGGCGCCTCGATCCTGATTGAAACCATCTTTTCGCTGGACGGTCTTGGCCGTCTGGGGTTCGAGGCCGCAGTGCAGCGCGATTACCCGGTGATCTTTGGCACGCTTTACGTCTTTGGCCTGATGAGCCTGGTCGTCGGCATCCTGTCCGACATGATGTATGTGTTTGTCGATCCCCGGATCGACTTTGAATCGAGGGCCGGATAATGGCCATCAGCGAACTCAACCGCCGCCGCTGGCGCAATTTCCGCCGCAATTCCCGCGCCTTCTGGTCGCTGGTGATCTTTTCGACGCTGTTCGTGCTGTCGCTGTTCGCGGAACTGATCGCCAATGACAAGCCGGTGATCGTGAACTATCGCGGCGAATATTACTTTCCCAGCTACAAGTTCTATCCCGAAACCACCTTCGGCGGCGATTTCGGCACGCAGGCGATCTATTCCGACCCGGCGGTGCAATGCCTTATCGTTTCCGGCGGGCGCGAAGAATGCTGGGACGAGCCCGAAGATTTCATGGCCGCTGTCCGCAGCGGATTAACCGACGTGCCGCGCGATGAGCAGGGCTGGATGATCTGGCCGCCGATCCCCTATCACTTCCGCACCATCAACAACGTCGGCACCGCCCCCAGTGCGCCCGACGCCAACCACTGGCTGGGCACCGACGACACCGCCCGCGATGTCACGGCGCGGGTGATCTATGGGTTCCGCACCTCGGTTCTGTTTGCGCTGATCGTGACCGTGGTGGCCAGCAGCATCGGCATCGCGGCGGGGGCCATTCAGGGCTATTTCGGCGGGCGCACCGATCTGGTGTTTCAGCGGATACTTGAGATATGGGCCTCAACCCCATCACTTTACGTCATTATCATCCTGTTTGCGATCCTTGGCCGGTCGTTCTGGCTGTTGGTTTTCGTCACCATCCTGTTCGGCTGGCCCGCCCTTGTCGGCGTCGTCCGGGCCGAGTTTCTGCGCGCCCGCAACTTTGAATATGTCCGCGCCGCCCGCGCCTTGGGGGTCAGCGACCGCACGATCATGTTCCGCCATATCCTGCCCAACGCCATGGTCGCCACGCTGACCATGCTGCCCTTTGTCGTCACCGGCACCATCGCCGGGCTGGCCGCGCTGGACTACCTTGGCTATGGCCTGCCCGCCGGCTCGGCCAGCCTTGGCGAAATGGCGCTGCAAGCGAAGCAGAACCTGCAAGCGCCGTGGCTGGCCTTTACCGCCTTTTTCACCTTCGCGATCATGCTGTCGCTGCTGGTGTTCATCTTCGAGGGCGTGCGCGACGCCTTTGACCCACGAAAGACCTTTCGATGAGTGTGGTTCTGGACGTGCGCGACCTGCGCATCAGCTTTCGTCAGGAAGGGCGCATCACCCCGGCGGTCAAGGGCGTCAGCTTTCAGATCGGGCGCGGCGAAACCGTGGCGCTGGTGGGCGAATCCGGTTCGGGCAAGTCGGTCACGGCGCTGTCCACCGTGCAATTGCTGGGCGATGCGGCCATCGTCGAAGGCTCGGTCACATATGAGGGGCGGCAGATGGTCGGCGCGCCCGAGGCGACCCTGCGCGAGATTCGCGGCAATGACATCAGCTTCATCTTTCAAGAGCCGATGACCTCGCTGAACCCGCTGCACACGTTGGAACGGCAGTTGGCCGAATCGCTGGCGCTGCATCAGGGCTTGCGCGGCGAGGCGGCGCGGGCGCGCATCATCGACCTGCTGACCCGCGTCGGCATCCGCGACCCGGAAACGCGGCTGGCGGATTACCCGCACCAGTTGTCGGGTGGCCAGCGTCAGCGGGTGATGATCGCCATGGCTCTGGCCAATCGCCCCGACCTGCTGATCGCCGACGAACCCACCACCGCGCTGGACGTGACGATTCAGGCGCAAATCCTTGATCTGCTTGCGGAACTCAAGGCCAGCGAGGGGCTGTCGATGCTGTTCATCAGCCATGATCTGGGCATCGTCCGCCGCATTGCCGACTGCGTTTGCGTGATGAAGGATGGTCAGATCGTCGAACATGGCCCGGTGGACGACATCTTCACCAACCCGCAGCACCCCTATACGCAAAAGCTGCTGGCGGCCGAGCCCACCGGCACCCCCGACCCGGTGCCCGAGGGTGCCGAAACCGTGGTCAGCACCGATGACCTGCGCGTCTGGTTCCCGATCCAGCGCGGTCTGCTGCGCCGCACCGTGGGCCATGTCAAGGCGGTGAATGGCGCGACAATCTCCGTCCGCGCGGGCGAAACCCTTGGGATCGTGGGCGAATCCGGCTCGGGCAAGACGACGCTGGCACTGGCGGTCATGCGGCTGATCGGCAGCGACGGCCCGATCCTGTATCTGGGCCAGAACATCGCCGGCTGGACCTCGCGCCAGTTGCGCCGCTTGCGCCGCGATATGCAGATCGTGTTCCAGGACCCCTATGGCAGCCTGTCGCCGCGCATGACCGTGGAACAGATCATCGCCGAGGGGCTGACCGTCCACGGCGTCGATCCGGGCCGCAACCGCCGCGACATGGTGGCCGAAATCATGGCCGAAGTCGGGCTGGACCCTGCCGCCATGCACCGTTACCCGCACGAGTTTTCCGGCGGCCAGCGTCAGCGCATCGCCATCGCCCGCGCCATGATCCTGCGCCCCAAGGTCGTGGTGCTGGACGAACCAACCAGCGCGCTGGACATGACGGTTCAGGTGCAGATCGTCGATTTGCTGCGCGGGCTGCAACGCAAACACGGGCTGGCCTTTTTATTCATCAGCCACGATCTGCGCGTCGTCCGCGCCATGTCGCATCAGATCATGGTCATGCGCGCGGGCGAAGTGGTCGAACAGGGCAGCGCCGAGACGGTATTCGCGGCCCCGCAGCAGGATTATACGAAAAATCTGCTGGCGGCGGCCTTTGGGCAGCCTGTCGGCAATTGACATATGTTAACAGTTGCGTGATCGTTTGCCTGACTCCCACCATGGAGTCTTGTGTGATTTAGCGAGGCAAACATGAAATCTATCCTGACTTCCGGCCTTGTTGCCGCAACCTTGGGTCTTGGTGCTGCATCGGTTGCATCCGCTGCGGTGATTCAGTTTGATGTGACAGGTTATGTCACTGAGGTGTATGATTATGACTTGGCGACCTATGGCCCTCCGACGCAATATGGAGTTCAACCCGTTCTTACCGGGATCGGTGTTGGCGATTCCTTCACGCTCCGCTTTACGATGAACAGCGATTTGGCGGATATCAATCAGCAAAGCGGGGCAACAGAGGAAGTTCTAACCTGGAGGGGAATGGGTAGTGACCCCGACTTTGTTTCGGCAACAGTAACCGTTGCCGGTCAGACAATTGAAGTGAACGGCGGTGGCAATTCGTACGCCGAGCTTCAATTGGACGCCCAGTCGAACAGAACAGGCGGCATACTGGCTGTGTGGGACGAAACATACTACCACGCCGCTTCGGAAGGGCTGGATGATTACTTTGTTCAGACAGAACAAATGTTTCTCAACCTGGCGCAATTTGATGCGTTTTTTGAAAGCCCGCTCAGCTTTCAACGGGAGTTATCCTGGACAGGGTTGATCGAGGATCTCGGCTATTATCAACATAATCTCTATCATAGTTACAGCGAATGGATGGGGTTAGCCGGATTGCGATTCAGCGCCACCAGCCTGACTGTCAGCACGGGAACGCCTGTTCCGGTTGATCCGACGCCCACCCCCGCGCCGGTTCCGCTGCCTGCGGGCTTCCCGCTGCTGGCCGCCGGTCTGGGCGCCTTTGCCCTGCTGCGCCGCCGCAAGGCCGCCTGATCCGTCGGGAATGACCCAAGCGTCCCGGTTCTGCCGGGGCGCTTTCTCTGCGCCGCGTTGCGCGTGCGTTGCGCAACGTCTATCACCCGGCCATGCGCATTCTGTTCGTCCACCAGAACTTTCCCGGCCAGTTCCCCCACCTCGCCCCGGCACTGGCCGCGCGGGGCCATCAGGTCGTCGCGCTGACCGATGAAAAGAACCAGCGCCCCAGTCCGGTGCCGGTGGTCCGCTATCAGGCCCCGCAGCCGCCCGCCAACCCGTCGCCGCTGGGAAAAACCTATGCCGAATATGCCGAACGCGGCTGGATGGCGGCGCGCGGTTGCCGCGCCCTGCGCGACCGTCACGGCTTTACCCCCGATGTCATCATCGGCCATTCCGGCTGGGGCGAGACCTTGTTTCTAAAGGAAATTTACCCGGACGCCAAGCTGCTGGTCTATGCCGAGCTGCTGTATCGCACCCGCGGTCAGGATGTCGGCTTTGACCCCGAATTCAGCAGCGCGACAGATGATTCACGGGTGCTGACCGTGGCCCGGTCCGCGCATCTGATTCAGGGCATCGTGCAGGCCGATGCCGCGCTGTCGCCGACCCGCTATCAGGCGGACAGCTTTCCCCTGGAACTGCGCCAGAAAATCACGGTAATTCATGACGGTATCGACACTCGCCACATCCGCCCCGACCCCGATGCACGCCTGATTCTGCCAGGTGGCCAGGCGCTGAAACCCGGCGATGAGGTGCTGTCCTTTGTGGTCCGCTCGCTGGAACCCTATCGCGGGTTTCATATCTTCATGCGCGCCTTGCCGCGGGTGCTGGCGGCGCGTCCGAACGCGCAGGTCGTCATCGTCGGCGGCGAAGGCGTCAGCTATGGCGGCGTGCCAAAGGATGCGGAAAGCTGGAAAATCAAGATGATGTCCGAGGTCGGCCCCCGACTGGACCTGTCGCGCGTTCACTTTCTGGGTCGGGTGCCCTATGTGCAATACCTGTCGCTGCTGCAAGTGGCGCGGGTGCATTGCTATCTGACCTATCCCTTTGTTCTGTCATGGTCCTTGACCGAGGCGATGGCCGCTGGCCCGCTGATCGTCGCATCCGATACCGAACCCGTACGCGAACTGATCGCTGACGGCGAAAACGGGCGGCTGGTGCCGTTCTTCGACGTGGCTGCGCTGTCGGAAACACTGGTGCGCGGGCTGGCGGGCGATCCCGACGCGCCGCGCCTGACCGCCGCCGCCCGGCAAACCATCGTCGGCGGCTATGATCTGCACAGCCACTGCCTGCCCGCGCAGATCGCATGGGTGGAAAGCTTTGCGCCGATCATCTAAATCAGCAATCCGGCGGTCAGGGCACACAAGACCCCGCTTCCTGTTTGCCCAAATACGCATAACCCCGAGGGTGAAATGACAAAAATCCGGCTGACCAATTCGAAAACGCGGCGCAAACAAGACTTTGTGCCGCTGAACCCGGCGGATGTGCGGCTGTATCTGTGCGGGCCGACCGTTTACGACCGCGCCCATCTGGGCAATGCCCGCCCGGTGCTGGTCTTCGACGTTCTGGTGCGGCTGCTGCGCCATATTTATGGCGACGAGGCGGTGACTTACGTTCGGAACTTCACCGATGTCGATGACAAGATCAACGCCGAGGCGCAGCGCCGTCGCGATGCCGGTGCGCCCGGCAGTCTGGAAGATCTGATCGCGCAGCGGACCGAGGAAACCATCGGCTGGTATCACGCCGACATGGATGCGCTTGGCGCCGCCCGCCCCGATCACGAACCCCGCGCCACCGCCTTCATTCCGCAGATGGTCGCGATGATTTCCGGCCTGATCGACCGGGGCCACGCCTATGCGGCGGATGGCCATGTGCTGTTCGATGTGCGCTCGTTCCCCGATTATGGCCGGCTGTCGGGCCGCTCGGTCGATGACATGATCGCCGGGGCGCGGGTCGAGGTTGCGCCGTATAAGCGCGATCCGATGGATTTCGTGCTGTGGAAGCCCTCCAACGACGATCTGCCCGGCTGGGACAGCCCCTGGGGCCGGGGCCGCCCCGGCTGGCATATCGAGTGCAGCGCCATGTCCGCCGAGCTGCTTGGCCCGGCCTTCGACATTCACGGCGGCGGCATCGACCTGCTGTTCCCGCATCACGAAAACGAGGTCGCGCAAAGCTGCTGCGCGCATCCCGGCGCGGGCTTTGCGCAGGTCTGGCTGCATAACGAGATGTTGCAGGTCGAGGGCAAGAAGATGTCCAAATCCTTGGGCAATTTCTTTACCGTCCGCGATCTGCTGGATCAGGGCATCCCCGGCGAGGTGATCCGCTTTGTCATGCTGTCCACCCATTACCGCAAGCCGATGGACTGGACCGCCGCCAAGGCAACCGAAGCGGAATCCGTGCTGCGCCGCTGGCATGACCTGACCGCCGGGGCCGAACCGGGCACCCCCGCGCCTGCCGTGATCGAGGCACTGGCCGATGATCTGAACCTCGCCGGGGCCATGGCGGTGCTGCATGATCTGGCCGGGCAGGGCGACGCGGCGGGCTTGCTGGCTTCGGCGCGGATGCTGGGGCTGTTGCTGCCCGGCATGGGCGATTGGGCGCAGGCCGGGGACGAGGCGGCGGCGCTGATCGACCGGCTGCTGGCCGCCCGCGCGGATGCCCGCAAGGCCCGCGATTTCGCCCGTGCCGATGCGATCCGCGACGGGTTCGCGGCGGCGGGGGTCGAGGTCAAGGACACGCCGCAGGGGGCCGAATGGTCGCTGGCTCCGGGCTTTGACGCAGAGCGGCTGCGGGCCTTGGCCGGGGATCTGGCGTGACCCTGAACGCCTGCGCCGAGGTCTTGCGCCAGCATGACCCTGACCGTTTCGGCATGGCCATGGCCGCCGCGCCGGACGACCGGGCCGCCCTGCTGACGCTGTATGCGCTGAACCTTGAACTGGCGCGCGCGCCGTTTCAGTCTGGCGAACCGATGCTGGCCGAAATGCGGCTGCAATGGTGGGATGACCGGCTGGCCGAGATGGGGCAGGGCGCCGCACCGCCGCTGCATGATGTGCTGACGCCCCTGTGTGAGGCGTGGGGGACGCGCGCGGGCAGCCTGACCCCGCTGGCCGAGGCGCGCCGCCGCGATTGTGCGCGCCAGCCGTTTGCCGATGCGGATCAGGTGGTTGCCTATGTCGATGCCACGGCGGGCGCGCTGATGGCGGCGGCGACCGGCGCTTTGGGCGGCGCAGATGCGGCGCTGGTGGCCGATCAGGCGCGCGGGGCGGGTCTGGCGGCTTGGCTGCGCGCACTGCCGCAACTGACGGCGATCAACATGGGCTTTCCGCTGCCCGATCCGGCCCCGGCGCGGGCTTTGGCGGCCGAGGGGCTGGCCGCGCTGGATCGTGCCGCCCGCGCGCCGCGTGGGGCCGCGCCGCGCCGCGCGGCACCTGCGCTGTTTACCGGGGCCGGGGCGCGGGCCGTGCTGCGCCATATCGCCGCCGGGGCCGACCCCTTTGCCCCGCACCCAACCCTGTCGGAATTCCGCCGCCGCGCCGCTTTGGCCCGGCTGGCGCTGACCGGATATTGGCGCGCCTGACCTCGCCTGCCTCTGTCCGCACGGGCCAATGCGCACCGGGCGGGCAATCTGCCAAAATGCCGGGCCACAGCCGCGAAAGGTCTTTTCCTTGCGCCCGGCTTGTGAAAGGAGTTCGCCAAAGCGCACGGGCCAAATTCAGAGGGGCATATGGCAATAAGCCGCAGATCCGAGGCCGCACAGGGCTATTCCCTGATCGCGCCGCCGTTCGTCTATGCCGTGCTGGTGCTGGCCGCGCCGCTGTTGACGATCCTGTCCTACAGCTTTCTGACCGATGGCTATCTGGAAATCATCCCGACGCTGACCTGGGAAAACTATCGCTTTGTGCTGACCGATCCGGTGGTGCGGGCGCTGATGTGGCGGTCGCTGTATGTGTCGGTGTCGGTCACGGTCGTCACCGTGCTGCTGGCCTTTCCGATTGCCTATTACGTCAGCTTTGTGGTGCGCCCCGAACGCAAGGCGCTGTGGTTGTTCCTGATAACCATCCCGTTCTGGACCAGCTATCTGATCCGGGTGTTCCTGTGGCAGGTCATCATGGAACAGAACGGGGTTATCAACTCGGCCCTGATGGGGCTGGAGATCACCGACCAGCCCATCACCATGCTGCGCACGGTCGGGGCCATCGTGATGACTCTGGCCCATGCCTATGCCCCCTTTGCGATCCTGCCGATTTTCGTGGCGCTGGAAAAGATCGACCGATCCTTGTTAGAGGCCGGGCGCGATCTGGGCGAGTCGCGGGCGATGACCTTTTGGCGCGTCACGCTGCCGCTGGCGATGCCGGGGGTGATCGCGGCGGTGCTGATCGTGTTCATCCCGACCGTGGGCGATTACGTCACGCCCACGCTGATCGGCGGCGGGCGGATACCGATGATTGCCAATATGGTGCAGGCGCAGATGCTGCCGCTGGATAACAAGCCGCTGGGGTCGGCCATCGCCATCAGCGCCATGCTGGTCGTGGGGCTGGTCAGCGGGCTGTTTCTGTTCCTGAACCGGCGTTTCCTGAAGGTGCGGCAATGAGAGGGCGCTTTCAGGGATCGGGCCTGCGGGCCTATGCGCTGCTGTATCTGGTGTTTCTGTATGCGCCGATCGCCCTGCTGCCGGTTTTCGCGTTCAATTCCGGCACCATCGTCGCCTTTCCGCTGAACGGTTTCACGACCGAGTGGTTCGCGCAGATGTGGGCCAACCCGACGCTGCGCCGCGCACTGACGAATTCGCTGCTGATCGCGGTGGCCTCGTCCGTGCTGGCGACCTGTCTGGGGATCTTTGCGGCCCGCGCCTCGACCCGGTTCAGCTTTCCGGGCAAGGGCGGGATGATGGGCTTTATCATGCTGCCGATGGTGCTGCCGGAAATCATCGTGGCGGTGTCGCTGTTGGTGGTGATGCTGGCGGTCGGGCTGCCGCTGTCGATCTGGACGGTTATTCTGGGCCATACGCTGATCTGTATGCCCTATGCCGTTGCGATCCTGTCCACCGCCTTTTCCACACTGGACACCTCGCTTGAGGAAGCGGCCTATGATCTGGGTGAAACCCGCTGGGGGGCGTTTCGGCTGATTACCCTGCCGCTGGTGATGCCGGGGGTGATTTCGTCGCTGCTGATTTCCTTTACCATCAGCCTTGATGAATTCATCATCGCCTTTTTCCTGGCGGGGAATGAACCGACCCTGCCCACCTATATCTTTAGCCAGCTTCGTTTCCCGCGCGCCATTCCGATGATTATGGCGCTTGGCACCGTGCTGGTGGGGCTGTCGATCATTTTGTTGGCGACGGCTGAATATTTCCGCCGCCGGGGCGTCGCCCGCACCGGCCAAAAGGACAGCGGAGGATTTCTGTCATGAGCGACCGCAAACCGATGATCGAATGTCAGGATGTGCATAAATATTATGGCGATTACCACGCCTTGCGCGGGATCGACCTGACCATTCGCGAGGGCGAGTTCTTTTCGCTGCTGGGACCATCGGGTTGCGGCAAGACCACGCTTTTGCGCACCATTGCCGGGTTCGAGGATATTTCATCCGGCGCCGTTCTGATCGACGGCCGCCATATGGAGGACGTGCCCGCCAACAAACGCCCCACCAATATGGTGTTTCAGTCCTATGCGATTTTCCCGCATCTGAGCGTGGCGCAGAATGTCGCCTTTGGTCTGCGCCGCGATCCGCGCCCGGCGGCGGAAAAGGCCGCGATGGTGGACGAGGCTTTGGCCATGGTCGGGCTGAAGGGCTATGGGGCGCGCGCCGCTCATGCGCTGTCGGGCGGGCAGCGGCAGCGGGTTGCGCTGGCCCGTGCGCTGATCCTGAAACCCAAGGTGTTGCTGCTGGATGAGCCGCTGTCGGCGCTGGATCGCAAGATGCGCGAACAGATGCAGGTCGAGCTGATAAAGCTGCAACGGCAGGTCGGCATCACCTTTGTTCTGGTGACGCACGATCAGGAAGAAGCCCTTGTCATGTCTGACCGCATCGCCGTCATGTTCGAGGGCGAGATCGCCCAGCTTGACGGGCCAGAGGCGCTGTATGCCCGCCCCGCCAACCGTCGCGTGGCCGATTTCATTGGCGTGATGAACTTTTTGCCCGCCGATATTCGTGGCGAGGACGGCGAGGGTAATGTCACCGTTCAGGTGCCCGGTCTGGGCGAGGTGGTTCTGCCGCCCCGCCAGATCAGTCGCCTGTCGCCCGAAGATACCGCGCCGATGATCGGCTTTCGCCCCGAAACGATGACTCTGCTGTCGCCCTCGGCCCAGAACCCGCAGCCGCGCGAGACCGAGGCCACCATCGATGAAGTGGTCTATTACGGCGACATGACCTATTACGATCTGCGGCTGGACGGGATCGAGCGCGGCGGCCCGCTGAAGCCCGTGCGGATTTCCATGCGCAATGTCTTTGGCCGCGATGTGCAGGATGTCGGGTCGCGCACCCGGCTGGCGTGGTCGCCGGGGTCTTTGGTTCTGTTCCGCTGATTGCGTCCCGCGACAGCCGGGGGCCAGCCCCCGGACCCCCGGGATATTTTCGGACCAAAGATGGGCTGTCAGTTCGCGGCGGTGTTCCGGCGTTTCAGCGTGATGCGGATGCCGTTCTTGCCGCGTGTGGTCAGGCGGGCCAGCGGGATCGGTGGTTCCGCGCCGGGCGAGAGGTGGAAGTTGCGGGCGATGAGGGCCAGCATCAGCACGCCTTCGGCCATGGCGAAGCCTGCGCCGGGGCAGACGCGCGGGCCGGCGGAAAACGGGATATAGGCATTGCGCGCGGGTTGGCGGTTGTCGGGGCGGTCCCATCGTTCGGGGTCAAAGCTGTCGGGATCGGGCCAGATGCGGTCATGCCGGTGCAGGTGCCAGGGTGACAGCACGATCTGCGCCCCCGGTTTCGCCGGGCGGTCGCGCAGGATTTCGGGTTTGGTGACCTGGCGCACCATCATCGGCACCGGCGGGTAGAGGCGCATCGCCTCGCGGAAGGTGTTGCGGGTCAGGCGCAGGGCGGACAGGTCGGAAAAGCTGGTCAAGGGACCGGCGGCATCTGCCTCGGCCGCGATGCGGGCCTGCCATTCGGGGTTTGCCGCCAGCAGCCACAGCGACCATGCCAAGGCCGCTGCGCTGGTTTCGTGTCCGGCGAGGAAAAAGATCGCCACCTGATCGGTCATTTCCGCAGCGGTAAAGCAGCGGCCGGTTTCGGGGTCGGGCGTGGTCATGATCCGGGTGGCCAGATCGTCGGGGGCGGTGCCGTTGCGGATCGCCTGCATCCGCCGGTTGACCATATCCGCGATCAGCCCGCGGATTTCCCTCGCCGTGCGCCGGGTCTGGTGCGAATGCAGCCGTGGCAGCCAGCGGGGCCATGGGATCAGCGCGGCGGGGTTGACCACCGGCTGGGCATCCTGATGCGCGCGGAAGGCGTGGAACACGCGGCTGGCGGTCTCATGTTCGATGGGCAGCGAAAACAGCGTGCGAAAGATGATGTCGGCGGCGGCATGGCTGCATTCTGGCTCGATGTCCTGTTCGCCCTCGGGCAGCCGGGTCAGGGCGGCATCGGCGGCGGCGCGCATGGCGGGAAAGATCAGGTGCAGCCGCCCGCCCGCAAAGGCCGGGTCGATGATGCGGCGCTGGAACTGCCACTCGGCGCCGTTGGTGACAAAGACCGACCGGCCCAGCAGCGGTGCCAGCCCTTCGCGCAGGCGGTTGGATTTGGGGAAATCGGCCGGGCGTTCCGACAGCACCAGCCGCACCAGCGCCGGATCGTTGCAGAAAAAGCTGTGGATCAGCGGGCTGCGGAACTCGGCCATGCGGGCGTGGTAGAGATGCGCGGGCAGGGCCGACAGCAGATCGCGCCGGAACGCCCGTGCCAGCCGCAGCACGCCGCCGCCTTTGGGCGCGGCAGGGGGCTTGGGCGGGATCATCGGCGCACCGCCAGGGCCGGGCGGGTGATGCGCCCCGGCGAATGGCTGCGCGCGCCGAACCGCTGCCGCAGGGTCAGCGGGCCTGCGGTGATGGTGAAATAGTCGTAATCCCTGGGCCGGTCGAAGGCGCAGAGATACTGGAAATGCCGCCGGAACCAGCGCCAGCGCATCGCCTGTTGCCGCTGGGGCGACAGGGTTTGCGTGAAGGCCGCCGACAGGATCAGCGGGCCGTGCTGGCCGCCCGGCGGGGTCAGCCCGTTCACCGCCACCGGATCGCACAGGCCAAAGCAGCAGGCGTCGCCCGGCGCTGTGACATCCAGCCAGAACACGGCGCTTTGCCCGGCCAGAACGGTCAGATCCGCGCGCAGCCGCTTGGCCTGGGGAAGGGCGGTCAGCATCGGCACGACATGGCCAAGCGTCATCAGCGACAGCCGATCTGCGACCGTGCCTTTGCGCAGCAGGTCCGCCACCGCCGACGCCGCGATGCAGGCCCCCGAAGAATGGCCGACGATCAGCACCTCGTCCCAATCCTGCGCCAGAGTCTGCGCGATACGGTCGGAAAAGGCGGCGATCCGGGTTTCCAGCGCCGGCGGATAGGCCCCGCCAGTGCGGGCCGTCAGGGCGTAGTCGTGCATCAGGTAATAGGCGAAAATGCGGCCATCCAGCCGCCGCCACATCAACAGCCCCGCCATGAAAACCAGCAGGGCGACCGGCGCGGCCAGCCAGCCGGACAGATGCGATACCGCCCATCCGGCAAGCGAGGCCAGCACGCCTGCCACCGCCAGTTGCGCCAGCAGCACCGCAATCGGATACAGCGCCGCGATCACCGGCCCGCGCCTGAGCCGCATCAGCCGCCACAACGCGCCCGAGCCGACATAGGCCCAGACTGTTTGCGCCAGTTGCAGATAGGTGGCCGGGATCGAGCGCCCCATCGACCCCTGCACGATGTCATCCCAGACCAGCACTTCGAATTCGGCATGGGTCTGCGCGCCATTGATCGTGCTGGCGGCGGCCCAGCCAAAGCCGGTGTCGTCGCCACGGTCCGCCCGCGTCAGCGCATAGCCGGAAATCCGCGCCTGATCGGCGCCTTCGCGGCGGTAAAGCTCGCGATAGCGGCGGGGCGGGATCGGGTCATAGCCGGGGATATACAACACCCGGCGGCGGAAAATCTGGTTCATGGTCAGGCGGTTAATCGTTTGCGCGCAGAATGTCACCCTCTGCCGCGCCGCGAAAGGGGGCTTGCTGCCGCACCCCGGCATCTTTGTGGCGGGGCGGGGCATATAAGTCTTGACCTGTGGATCGAGTTTCCCCAAGGGTAACAAGAGTTAACGATCGCCATTTTCGAGAGGGTGCAATGGCAGATATTCCCGACAACAACACGACCACCGCAAAGATTACCGGATCAGGGGAGTTCCGCGGCACGCTAGAGTTGAATGGCGACACGGATTGGTGGCGCGTCGATGTGGTGCAGGGGTATCGGTATCAGTTCTGGCTGACGGGCGATGGCGGGCCGGATTCGCTGGGTTCCGGGGGAATGAGGCTGTTGGGCAGCAACGGCACTGCGATCACTGGGTTTAACACGACATCGCAGTTTTCTTTTACGGCAAGCCAGACGGCGACTTATTTCATATCTGTTTACGATAACAATTTCTATAACAACAAGCCAGAAGGCAATTATATCATCCGCGCCAGTATGGATGACGACGTGGTTAACAGCAACGTCACACAGGCGCGTATCAGCGGCACCGGGATCACCTCGGGCGTTTTGGGGCAGAATGGCGATCAGGATTGGTATCGCGTCACCCTGACCGAAGGGCTTTCCTATAATTTCCGTGTGACCGGCGATGGTGGCGCGACGCAATTGGGGTCGGCAAAGATTACGCTGTATGATGCCAATGGCGTCAAGATCAACGATACTATGAAAGAATCGCACCTTGGTTATCGCGCGACCAGCACCGGCACCTATTTTGTCGAGGTCAGCGACAACAATTTTTATAACAATGCCCCCGAAGGAAATTATCGCATTCACACCGATATGCGCGATTATGTGCGCGGTGATGGCCAGACCAAAGCCAATATGGTCGCCGGTCAGGCGCTGACCGGGCGGATTGATGCGCGCGGCGATCAGGACTGGTATCGCATCACCCTGAAAGACGGGGAAACCTATCGGTTCGAAGTGGTCGGCGAATCCGCGACCGACCGGCTGGCGGCGTCTTATGTCAGCGTTTATGATCAGAACGGCACAAGGGTCGCCGGGAATACAGGCAGCGCGCTTACATATGCGACACAGGCAGGCGGCACGTTTTATGTTGGTGTCAGCAGCGGCCTTTATGATGCCAATCCGATTGGCCAGTTCAAACTGAAAGTCACCACCAATGGCCGCGATGTCATCGGCACCAGCGCATCCGAGGAATTGCACGGGCAGGATAATGACAACCGCATTCTGGGCGGTGCCGGAAATGATACTCTGTTCGGGAATGGCGGAAATGATACGCTGATCGGCGGCGCGGGCAATGACGTGCTGCGCGGCGGGGCCGGGCAGGATACGGCGCAATACACGGCCAGTGCCAATACCCGTGTCGATCTGCGGATCACCTCGTTTCAGGATACGCTGTCGTCGGGGCGCGACCGGCTGCTGTCGATTGAAAACGTCACCACCGCGGGCGGCAATGACACGATCACCGGCAATGGCGGTGCCAATGTGCTGAACGGCGGGGCCGGGAACGACCTGATTTCCGGCATGGGTGGCAATGACCGGCTGATCGGCGGGTCAGGCAATGACACTCTGCTGGGGGGCAACGGCCATGACACGCTGGAGGGCGGAAACGGGCACGACAGTCTGGACGGCGGCAATGGCAACGATCTGCTGAGCGGCGGCAATGGCCATGACACGCTGCGTGGCGGCATGGGCAACGACACGCTGGACGGCGGCGCGGGCAATGATCTGATAATCGGCGGCGCGGGGATCGACGCGGTGCGCTTTAGCGGCTCGACCGGGGCCAATGTCTCGCTGGCGCTGACCGGGGCGCAGGACACCGGCTATGGCCGCGACACGATCCGGCAGGTGGAAAACGTCATCGGCAGTTCGGGGAACGATACGATCCGCGGCGATGGCGGTGCGAACCAGATCTGGGGCAATGCCGGGAATGACCGCATCTTTGGCGGCAATGGCAACGATACGCTGCACGGCGGCGCAGGCAATGACACGCTGGAGGGCGGCAATGGTCACGACCGGCTGAACGGCGGCAACGGTGCCGATCTGCTGCGCGGCGGGGCTGGCAATGACACGCTGAACGGCGGCGCGGGCAACGACAGCCTGTATGGCGGTGCGGGGGCCGACCGTCTGGTCGGCGGCACCGGGCGCGATCAGTTGTGGGGCGGCGCCGGGGCCGACACCTTTGTCTTTGGCCGCAACGAAGGCTGGGCGCGGATCAACGACTGGCAGGACGGGCTGGACAAGATCGAGTTCGAAGGCGTCGGTGCGTTCTATTATCTGAACATCACCAAGATCGCTGCCGGGGTGCAGGTGGTTCACAACTCATGGGCGGGCAGCACGACCGTTGTCATCGCCGGGGCCGACCTGAACCAGATCGACCAGAACGACTTTATCTTCACCTGAGGCGTGCCGCCGCGTTCAGGGCGTCTGTTGCGACCAGCGCGCTTCATTCGCCTCGATCGCGGCGATACGCTTGTCGGTGCGGGGGTGCGACAGCAGCCAAGCCGGGGCGGTGCCACCCCCGGCCCCGGTCAGCGCATCCAGTTTCGCAAACAGCGCCTTTTGCGGCACGGTGCCGATGCCCGCCTTGACCAAAAGCGCACTGGCAAAGGCGTCTGCCTCGTATTCGTCCTGCTGCGACAGGCGCGCGGCGATGGCTGCGGACACAAGGTTGGCGATCCACGCGCCGATGAACGGAATGAACCGCCCCAGAACGCCGACCAGAACAACCCGGATCACGTTCTGACCGGCAAAATCGACCATGCGGCGGCGGGTGTGGCCATGCGCGACATGGCCCAGTTCATGCGCAATGACCGAGGCCAGTTCCTCGGTAACCGCCCGGTTTCTACCGCTTTGGATTTCGTTGATCAGGCGGCTTCGTGCT
>NZ_JAUNTJ010000021.1 GCF_030538755.1 Paracoccus sp. (in: a-proteobacteria)
ACACAATCAAAACCCGCATCCGAAGCGACAGTGACAACAAAACCTCGCCATCCAACCCACGCGACTGATGCAAAACAGCCGCGCGGCGGAAAAGGGGAATCGGCTTTTTGCCTTCCTCTTGATCGCTCATTGAAAATCCATCCCTGTTGTGATAGAGGTGGCGTCAGAGGATGCACCCTCTGACGCCTTGAGGGCGGGTCGGCCCGCTTTGGTGGGCCGACTGATTAGCGGCGACCGCGATTGGCCAAGTCTTTGCCAAACGTGTAACCTGCGGTAAAACCACCGCCAAATACAGCGGAAAGACCGAGCCCAATGGCCCACGCTACCGGCAAAGCCGCACCCGACACCTGCTCGATCGCATCATCGTTCATTTCAACGCAAAGCGCCTGATCTTCTTTGTATTTATCATACATATTTCAGTTCCTTTCTTTTGCCAATGTGGCACATGATTTCACCGCTGCTGATGTTCGATCTGAGACCGATCCCGCTTTGATTTATCTGCCAGGTCAGATCCAAAGATGTATCCCTGCCAAAACCAAAATGCGAAAACCAGAGTCAATCCTGCGGTGATAAAGGCTGACGTCGAGGTCATCTCAAATCTCCTCTTTAAGATTAGCGATTGGCGAACCAACTGGCCAGGGCCCCCGCGCCAAACCCGGCAGCACCAGTCCCGATGATAGCTCCGGCCACCTTCACGCCAAGCGGGATCGCAACCCAGGCAATACCGCCCGACACTTCTTCCACGTCACCAGCACCCAGTTCGACGATAGCGTTCTCGTTCAGGTCTTCGACCAGTTTCAGCTCAGTTTTTTCAGCAAACATGATATCCTCCTTTGTTGCTGTGATTTGCCCGGAATGGGCGGTTTTGCCCGAATGGGCATTCAGCGTGCGCGGAGCGCAGCCCAAGCTGCACGCAGAATTTGATATGGGATTATGGGCACGATAAAGCGCACACCACCGGAAACATCTTCGACCTGCCGGTCATTCAGCGCAACGACAGAACTTTCGTCCATGTGATGCGCCAGCATTTCTTTCCGCTGCATGCTGCACCCCTCAGCGCTTGAGTTTACCGGCCAGCCAGGCAGCAAGGCGAACCACAATCGGGTTCGGCACGACAGGGCGGATAATGCACCCACCCGAAACCTGATCCAGTTCCTTCTCGTTCAGTTCTTTCATATCAGTATTCATCACAGTCCTCCTATGGATGATTTTGGTTACGCCGAAAATCTTTCGACATCTTCATCAAACCACAACATCGCACATCTGAAAATCAGGACAGATAGCTTAAAAGATAGAACACAGGGGCTAAACACACGCGGTTTTTCGCCGATCACACATCCAAAAGGCATGCGCCTCGATTCGAATCATCGCAAGGCTAAACATAACCCCCGCTTTTTCGACCCACACAAATGCGGGGGCCACATCCCGCCCCATCTGATGGGCGGTTATTCACACAGGCGATTTCGGAACAGGCTTTCACCGTTACCATCAGATCGCGCCCGGAACCGGAGGAGACCGAAGCCATGACCGCCGATCATATGCAGGACATCAAAACCAGAATTATCGTCACCAATGCCAATCCGGCCTATCAGGACGATATGCGCCACATTATCCGGCAGCTTAACCCCGGCGCGGATATCGTCATCATGACGGCGCCGCCCTCACCCGAATCACCACAGACGACAACGCCGGACAATCCGCTGCAAAGACTGTCGGTGCGGCAGAAAACCGTGCTGAAACTGATCGTAGAAGGGCGCACGAACAAGGATATTGCGCGCGACCTGGCCATTTCGCCGTCCACCGTGCGCGTTCATGTTTCCGCCGTGCTGCGCGTGCTGGGGGTCAGTTCGCGCACGGCGGCTGCGGTGATGGCCGCGGGTGCGATGACCACCGCTGCCGCGCGAATCGCTGCGGAATAGGCGGAAATTCGGTGCGTTTGGTCGATGTTTAGCACATCCGACCGAATTGCCGCGCCGGCCCTGCCCACCGATCATCAAGGCTGCGCACATCCGCGCTGACAAAAGAAAGGCTGACACAATGACGAAAGAAACCAATGACATCCGCGCGCTCTCGCCACAGGAATGCGATCAGGTCGGCGGCGCGCTGCGCGGCTCTGGCTGGGCCACGACCCTGGCCGTCGGCGAAGAGGACGGCGGCTGGCGCGGCCCGATCATGACCACCATGGCCATCGGCGAAGAGGATTCGGGCCGCCAGACCCACATCAAACTGCCGCTGGATGCGGCGTTTCACAGCCGCGCCTGATCTGGCGCACAGAGCGGGGCACCTTGGCGGGTGCCCCGGCCATAATCTGAAAGGGGGGTCAGATGATCTTGATGACAGGCGGACAGGGCGACCCCAACATGGCGGTTCTGGTCAACCGGCTGCACCAGCGCGGGATTGATTATCACGATCTGCTGCTGGGGCCGGACAGCAATTTTCATATTAATATCGACATTCAGGAAAACAGTTTTTCGATAGATGGCAATGCCATTTCCCCAACCGGATTTTTCGGTCGCCATGATGTATTTCTATATCAAACTGCTGACCCCGAACTTGCCCAGACAGCGGCCCTGAACTGGTATCAGGCGATTCGCGGCTGGGTCAGCGCACAGCCCTCCATCCGTATTTTCAACCGGCATACGCATTTGCGGGAAAACAACAAAATTGAAAACCTTCTGCTTGCGCAGCAGATCGGCCTGCCGGTTCCGCAAACGCGCGTTATGACCGATTTTTCCGGCCTTTCCGCATATGATACCCTGATTCAAAAGCCCGTCGCAGGCGGAGAATATACGGCCCTGATCGCAGACCTGCCGCAGGGGGCGCATTATCCGCGCTTTGTTCAGCGGCGGCTGAACCGGCCTGAACTGCGGGTCTATCGGATCGGTGATGCGGTCATGGGGTTCTGGCTGAATTCGCCCGATCTTGATTACCGGCGCGCCCAGACGGCGGAACTGACCGTCGCCGAAGTGCCCTGCGATCTGGCGGATGGTCTGGTCGCGCTATGTGACCGGCTGGAACTGGACTTCGCCGCAGCCGATTTCATGGCCGACGACGCGGGCGAACTGCTGTTTCTAGAGGTAAACAGCCAGCCGATGTTTGCCGCCTTCGACCGTGTGGCCCAAGGGCTGTTGTGCGACGCGATCATCGACCATTTACAGGCGGGCTGAACGGCACAACCCATGCCACCCGGCTGGCGGCATGGGAAACGCCGCACCCGTCAGGCAACGCCGGTTTCGTCCAGATCCTCCCCCACCGCGCAGGCCAGATCGCGCATGAAGATCTGCTTGGAAGTGGAATAGCAGGCCACGAAATCTTCGGGCTTCAGTTCATCCATCCGGCCCCGCACGGCCAGCGTTTCGCCGCGCTGGCACAAGGCGCCGAATTCGGAAAAGCCCAGATTCCATGCGCTGCCCTTGAGAAAGTGCATATCGCGCGCCATCCGGGCCGGATCGCTGGCGTCAAGGCGCATGACGATTTCTTCCACCTCGTCCATGAACAGTTCCAGAACCGGGCCGAATTCATCAGGCCCCACTTCGCTGCGCAGTTCGATTACGCGATTCCAGTCAATCATCCTTGCCCATCCCGAGAATCTCTTTCCGGCACGATAGCACCCATCGCTTACGAAAACCTTAAACCATGAGAATTTGTCCTATTTACCTGATCTTTACGCCCGCCGGGTTACGTTCGGCCCATGAAAAACACGAATCGTTCCTTTGACATACCGGCAGATTGCGCCCCGGTGCGGGCGTGCCGGCAGGTTTTGCTGGTAGATGACAGCCGCGCCCAGCGACGCACGCTGGCGATCCAGTTGCGCCGCGCCGGTTACGAGGTGGTCGAGGCCGCATCCGCGTCCGAGGCGTTGGCCATCTGTCAGGCGCGTCAACCCGACATGATCCTGTCGGATTGGGTGATGCCGGGCATGTCGGGGCCGGAATTCTGTCAGGCATTCCGGGCAATGAAGCGTGAAGGTTACGGCTATTTCATCCTGCTGACCTCGAAAACGGACAAGGCCGACATCGCCTATGGGCTGGCCGCAGGGGCCGACGATTTCATGACCAAGCCGGTTGCGGGGGCCGAATTGCTGGCCCGTCTGGCCGCTGCCGAACGCATCCTGCGATTCGAGGAACAGTTGCGCGCCACAAACGCGCAACTACTAAGCGCGTGGGAAAAGCTGAACGCCGCGCAAGAGGCGATGGACCGCGACCTGATCGAGGCGCGCAAGCTGCAACAGGGGCTGGTGCGCGAACGCAGCGGCCGGTTCGGTGCCTTTGACATTTCCCTGATGCTGCGTCCTGCCGGCCATATCGGCGGCGATCTGGTGGGTTTCTTTCCCATCGACGCGGATCGGGCGGGCATCTTTGCCATCGACGTGTCGGGGCATGGCGTCACGGCGGCTTTGCTGACGGCGCGGCTGGCGGCGCATCTGTCGGGGTCGGCGGAACAGAATCTGGCGCTGCGCCATACGCCCGGTGGAGTCGATGCCGTTCCGCCCAAGCGGCTGGCCCGCATCTTTAACGCCATGATGCTGGATGAAATGCAGACCGACACCTATTTCACCATGGTCTATGCCGAACTGAACCACCGCACCGGCAGCGTGAATCTGGTGCAGGCCGGGCATCCGCATCCGGTGCTGCAACGCAGCACGGGCGAGGTGGTGCCGCTGGGTAATGGCGGCATGCCGATCGGGCTGTTTGCCAAGCCTCAATTCGACGAAATCTCGGTGCAGCTTGGGCATGGCGACCGGCTGCTGATTACCTCGGACGGCATCACCGAGGCTGAAAACCCCGATGGCCGCCTGCTGGGCGAGGAAGGGATGTCGATGATCCTGCGCACCAACCAGATGCTGCGCGGCCATAACCTGCTGGAATCCATGTCATGGTCGATTGCCGAATATACCAAGGGCAAATACGGCGACGATATGTCGGCGGTGCTGATCGAATGCGGCGCGACGCCATAACCCGCCGGGGGTGCGCAAACGGCTGGGCATCCGGGGGCGGCGATACGGAATAATGGCGGGCATTCATCGCCATATACGGGCCGGACTGGCGGGCGCGGCGGCATTCATCTGACAGCCTGCCCTGCGCCTGCCGGTATCACTGACAGCAGAACCGGGGGGTATCAAACGCGCCCCCTATGCCCGACCGGTCGGCACAGCAACATGGCCCGTCTGACCTCCGCCTGCCCCCCGCGCTTGCCGGCCAGACCATTCCTCGGGTCCAGCCGAACAGGCTACGGTTTACCGGCCCCGCACCGCCCGAGCGCCAGACGGGCTTGCGCCCGCCCGGCGGCAGGTGGCCGCGCTCAGCCCGCGCGGGGCGCGATCACGATCCGGTTGCCCCATGGATCAGACGTTTCGCGGCGGTCGATCCGGGCGATGCTGTCGGCATCGGCGCTCAGCACCAGTTCGGCCAGACCGGCGGTATCGGCACCGCGCGGGCCTGCGCCACGGCTGTTCCAGATATTCGTCGCCAGATGGTGATGATAGCCTCCGGTCGCATAGAAACTGGCCCCGTTGACCCGCGACGTCAGGTCAAAGCCAAGTTCCCCGGCATAGAACGCCTCGGCCTGCGGGATGTCGCCGACTTGCAGGTGGACATGGCCGATCACCGTGCCATCCGGCGCGGCGGTCCAATCGCCCGGCGCACGCATCAGGCCGGGCACGTCCAGCGCAACCGTATCCATCTGCACCCGCACCCCGTCGGTTTTCCACGCGGACCGGGGGCGGTCGGCATAGATCTCGATGCCGTTGCCTTCGGGGTCGCGCAGATACACCGCCTCGCTGACCAGATGATCGGATGCACCGTCCAGCCGCAGGTCCAGCGCCATCGCATGGCGCAGCCAGCGGCCCAGATCGTCGCGATGCGGCAGCAGAAAGGCGTTGTGGAACAGCCCCGCCCCACGCGGCTGCGGGCGCGCATGGGGATCGCGGCGCAGCTCCAGCAGGCGGGTGTCGCCCTGCCCCAGCGTCAGGCTTTCGCCGTCCGAGGCCAGGTCGTTCAGCCCCAGCACGCGGCGATAGAAATCGCCGCTGCGGGTCAGATCACGGACGGTCAGTGCCACATGGCTGATCGAAACGGGGGCATCACTGGTTGCCATCTCTTGTTCTCCTTTCAATGTCAGTTGCGGGTCAGCGCCATCGCGCCGCCACCCAGCATCGCCTGCACCAGCAGGGTCACGGCCCAGAATGCCGGGTATTCCCAGCCGCCGCCCGGATTGTTGAACCAGAAGCCGTTGCCGCCATGGCCCAGAACAGCCGCCCCCAGCAGCACCGGGATCAGCATCAGCGCGACAAGGCTGGTCTGGAACCCGGCGATCAGCGCCAGCCCGCCCAGTGTCTCGGCGGCGATGGTCAGATAGGCCACCGCCCCCGGCAACCCGAGCGAGGCGAAATAGCCCGCCGTTCCCGAAGGGGTGAACACAAAGATCTTCAGCCCGGCATGGGCCAGAAACAGCGCCCCCAGCGTGACGCGCAAGATCAGCGCCGCATGGGCGGTGGCATTGGCGCCGCCAAAGCCGAAAGAGGACAGCAGATTCGTCATCGGTCATATTCCTGCAAGCAAGGCGCCCAAAGCGGCGCGATCTGTGATGCCCCGCAGATAGGTCTGTTCTTTATGCCGGTTAATGGGCAATATTTGCGCCATACTGTCGCAAAAATGGGGATAATATGGATTTCATCGACGGGATGCGCACCTTTGTGGCGGTGGCGGATGCCGGTTCGTTCACGGCGGCGGGGCAGAGGCTGGGTATCTCGAACAAGCTGGCGGGCAAGCATGTTTCGGCGCTGGAAACCCGGCTGGGCCATGCTCTGCTGTATCGCAGCACGCGGGCCTTGTCGCTGACGGCGGCGGGTGAACGCTGGCTGCCCCATGCGCGCGAGGTGCTGGCCGCCGTCGAGGCCGCCGCCACCGCGCTGGATGGCGATGGCGCGTTGTCGGGGCGGCTGCGCATCGCCTGCGGCACCACCATGGGCGAGCTGATCGTGGCCGATGTCGTGCGCGATTTCACGGCCCGGCATCCGGCGGTGCAGGTTGATCTGGTGCTTGGCGACAGCCCCGCCGATCTGACGGCGGGGGGCTTTGATCTGGCGGTGCGGCTGGGGGTGCCGCGCGATTCCAGCCTGCGGATGCGGCGGCTGTGCGCCACCCGCATCCGAATCGCCGCCAGCCCTGCTTATCTGGCCCGCGCGGGCACCCCGCGCCAGCCCGCCGATCTGGCGGCGCATCAGGCGATCATCGACCTGAACGAGGAAACGCCGGGCCGCTGGCCGTTTCGCGTGAACGGACAGGACATCACCGTCAGCCCGCAGACGAATATCGCCGTCAACAGCGCCTCGGTCACGATTCGCGCCGCCGTGCAGGGGCAGGGGCTGGTGCGTGCGCCCGACATTTTCCTGGCCCCGCATCTGGCCAGCGGCGCGCTGATCGCGGTGCTGGATCAGGCAGCAGTGATCGAACGGCAGGTCTATCTGCTGAGCCATGCCACCAGCTTTCGCCAGCCCCGGATCGCCGCTTTTGCCGATTTGTTGCGCCACCGCTTTGCCGCGATGGCCGGGAATCACCCCGCTGTTAGTTGACAAATTTGATCTGAATTCTTAACAGCCCCCTGATTGCGCAAGCCTTCGCCAGCGCACACGCCTGATTCTGACACTGCGGATTTCATCCGGGGATCGTGTCGCCGCGCGGATGGCCTGACCCTTCGCCCCGACAGATCGCCCGCCCCGCGCCTGCCGCCGAAAGAGATTGTAATGACACCGACCCGCACCGCCGTTCCTGCCCTTGCCCTGCTGATCCTTGCTGCCGCCGCCCCCGCGCAGGCGCAGGTCGCGATCGACAGCGGCCTGCCGCATGACCTGTCACCCATGGGCATGTATCGGCAAGCGGACATCGTGGTGAAAGGGGTGATGATCCTGCTGCTGGCGGCTTCGGTCGTGACATGGACGGTGCTGGTGGTCAAAGCGGCCGAGATGTTCGGCGCCAACCGCCGCGCCAGCGCCAGCCTGCGCCGCATCACCGCCGCACCCAGTCTGGATGCCGCCGTCAGCGCCGCGCAGGGCAAAAGCGATCCGGCCAGCCATATGCTGCGGCTGGCGCAATATGAACGCAACATCGCGGCGGGCGCTGCCACCGGCGGGCTGAAGGATCGTGTGGCCTCGCAACTGGATGGCGTCGTCGGGCGCGCGGGCCGCGCCGCCGGGATCGGCACCGGGGTTCTGGCCACCATCGGTTCGACCGCCCCCTTTGTCGGGCTGTTCGGCACCGTCTGGGGCATCATGAACAGCTTTATCGGCATCGCCGAGGCGCACACCACGAACCTTGCCGTCGTCGCCCCCGGCATCGCCGAGGCACTGCTGGCGACCGCGCTCGGCCTGGTGGCGGCGATCCCGGCGGTCATCATCTATAACCTGTTCGCACGCACCATCACCGGCTATCGCCTGCGGCTGAACGATGCCGCGCAGGCGGTGATCCGGCTGGTCAGCCGCGATATCGACCGGCGGGGGGTGTAATCATGGCGGGCGGTCTGCACTCTGACGAGCTGGACGAAAGCCACGATATCAACGTCACGCCCTTTATCGACGTGATGCTGGTGCTGCTGATTATCTTTATGGTCGCCGCGCCTTTGGCCACGGTGGATGTGAATGTCGATCTGCCGGTATCGGGCGGGGCGGCCTCGTCTCGGCCCGATCAGCCGGTCTGGCTGACCGTTGGCCCGGATCTGGCGATGAGCCTTGGCAATGATCCGGTGGGCGAGGGTGCCCTGCCCGCCGCGCTGGAAACCGCCACCAGCGGCGACCGCGAGGCGCGGATCTTTCTGCGCGCCGACCGCAGCATCGCCTATGGCGAGGTGATGGAGGTCATGAACCGCGTGCGCGACGCGGGCTGGACCCGGATTGCGCTGGTCGGGCTGGATCAGGGGGCCGCACCATGAGCGCGGCGCGCTTTCTGCAAGACACCGCCCGCTGGGCGCTGGCCGCCGGGGCGGTGATCGCCGCGCATGGTGGCGTGGCTTGGTGGGCGATGGCGCAGGAACGTCAGGTCGCCAGCATGTCGGCGCCGGTCTTTGTCGAACTGCTGGACATGGCCCCCCCCCCCGGCCTGCCGGGCGAAGCTGCCCCGGCACAGGCCGAGATGCCGGAAACCGAAACCGCCGAGGCTGATCCAGAACCGGAACCCGAGCCGGAACCCGAACCCGAACCGGAACCCGAATTCGCGGAACAGCCGCCCATTCCGCTGCCGCCCATGCCCGAGATGCTGACTCCGCTGCCCGATGCGGCGCTGTTGCCGCCTCCGCCGCCGGAAAATGCGCTGGCCAGTTCCGAGCGCCCCGAACGCCGGCCCGAACGCCGCACCCCGCCGCGTGAAACCGTGCAGCGGGAACGCCCCCGGCAGCAACAAACCCAGCAACCCACACGCACACAGTCGCAGCCCCGGCAGGCGCAGTCTTCGCGCGGAGGGGGCGGCGGTGGTCGCGGGGCGCAGCCCTCGGCCAGCCCGCAGCAGATGGACCAGTGGAAAGCGCGCGTCGGCGCACAGATCACCCGCCACATGTCGCGCGCCCGCGGGCGTGGCGGCTCGGGGCAGGTGCAGGTCGCCGTGACCATTTCCCCCAACGGCTCGGCCAGCGGGCGGCTGGTCAGTTCGACCGGCGATGCCCGCACCGATCAGGCGCTCAGCCGGCAGGCCGCGCGCCTGCCGCGCATGTCGCCGCCCCCCAGCGGGCGCAGCGAAAGTTTCATCCAGCCGATCAGAATCAGGTGATCTCTGGCACCCTGATTTCCGACTTTTTCGCACGGAAATCTGGCCATTCCCCGGCAAAAGGTCTAAACACGCCGGGGCGTGACGCCAGTCGGACAACCTCACGCCCCATATCGCGAAAGGATCTTATCGTGCGACATCTCATGCTGTCCGCCGTTGCGGCGATCGCCTTGGCCGCGCCCGCTCTGGCCGAAGACGTCACCATCGCCACCGCACAGGGCGATGTCACCCTGCCCGCCAATCCGGCAACCGTCGCCGTTTACGACATTGCCGCGCTGGATTCGCTGACCGCGCTTGGCGTGCAGGTGCAGGGCGTGCCCGACAACCTGTATCTGCCCGCGCTGAAAGAGACGGTGACGGCGGAACCTGTCGGCACGCTGTTCGAACCCGATCTGGAAAAGCTGGCGGCGCTGAACCCCGACCTGATTATCGTCGCGGGCCGTTCGGCCACGCAGAAACAGGCGGTCGAGCGGGTCGCAACCGCCATCGACATGACGCTGGGCACCGATGTGCTGGCTGCGGCGAAAGATCGCATCACCGCCTATGGCACCCTGTTCAGCCGTCAGGATCGCGCCGCCGAACTGAACACCGAGCTGGACGGCAAGATCGCCGCCCTGCATGCCGCCGCCGAAGGCAAGGGCACCGCGCTGGTCATCATGACCAACGGTCCCAAGATGGCGGCCTATGGCGAAGGCTCGCGCTTTGGCTGGCTGCACAGCGTCACCGGGATGCCGCAGGCGATCACCAGCCTTGACCCCACCGCCAATCACGGCAGCGCGCTGTCGCCGGAACTGATCGCCGATGCGAACCCCGACTGGCTGTTCGTGCTGGATCGCGGTGCCGCCATCGGGGAAACCGGCCAGTCGGCGCAGGCCACGCTGGACACGCCGCTGATTCAGGGCACCACGGCATGGTCCAACGGGCAAGTGGTCTATCTGCCCTCGTCTGAAATCTATGTCGCGGCCGGCGGCTATCACGCGCTGAACACCGTCATCGACACCCTGACCGAGGCGCTGACCAAGTGAGCCGTGGCGCGCGTCTTGTTCTGGCGGTTCTGGCCGCCCTTGCACTGCTCAGCCTGTGGACAGGCGCGGCCAGTGTTGACGTGACGCGCGCATGGCAAGACCCCGGTGCCGCGATGATCCTGATGGAATCGCGGCTGCCGCGCACTTTGGCGGTGATGCTGACCGGCGCGGCGCTGGCCGTGGCGGGGGTGCTGATTCAGGCGCTGGTGCGCAACCGCTTTGTCGGTCCCGACACCGTGGGCACCAGCGAAAGCGCGGCTCTGGGGCTGCTGCTGGTCACGCTATGGGCGCCCGGCGCACCGATCTGGGCCAAGATCGCCGTCGCCGCCATCACCGCCATGGCCGGGACAGCACTGTTCATGGCGGTGATCCGCCGCCTGCCCGTGCGCGAGGTGATGCTGGTTCCCATCGCCGGGCTGGTGCTGTCGGGCGTTATCGGCGCGGTCGTCACCTTTATCGCCTGGCAGGCCGATCTGATGCAATATATCGGCACCTGGCTGATGACGGGCGAGTTTTCGGGCATCGTCGCCGGGCGCTATGAATTTCTGTGGATCGCGGGCGGGGCCGCCGCACTGGCCTTTTTCGCCGCCGACCGCTTTGCCATCCTGTCACTGGGCGATCAGGTCGCCACCGGGCTGGGGCTACGTCGCGCCGGCGTGATGCGGCTGGGGCTGGTGGTGATCGGTATCGTGTCCGCGATGGTCGTCACCACGGTCGGCATGATCCCCTTTGTCGGGCTGGTGGTGCCCAATATCGTGGCACGCCTGATGGGCGACAACCTGCGCCAGACGCTGCCGGTCGTCGCGCTTGGCGGAGCGGCGCTGCTGATGGCCTGCGATATTCTGGCCCGCACACTGGTTCACCCGTTTGAAATTCCGGTGGGCACCGTCATGGGCTTTGCCGGGGCCGGGATTTTCTTGTGGCTTCTCTATCGCAGGCCCGCGCATGGCTGACGTAATGAACACATCCACCCCGGTTTCCGCCCCCGCATTGTCGCGCCCGGACCTGCTGATCGGCGGGCTGGCACTGTTGCTGGCCGGGCTAAGCTGGCTGTGGATGTTTCAGGGCATCGGCGGCGGCAACCGCGCCTTCATCCTGGAACTGCGCGCGGTCAAGCTGGCGGCGCTGATAACCGTGGGCGCGGCGGTCGCTGTTTCGACCATGCTGTTCCAGACCGTCGCAGCCAACCGGGTGCTGACCCCTTCGATCATGGGCTTTGACGCGCTGTATGTGCTGTTACAGACGGCGCTGGTTGCCGGGCTGGGTGCCTCGGCGGTGGCGGCGCTGCCGCTGGCGGGCAAGTTCATCGGCGAAATCGCATTGATGAGCGTGCTGGCCGCGCTGCTGTTTGGCACGCTGCTGGGTCAGGGCAGCCGCGATATTCCCCGCACCATCCTGACCGGCATCATTCTGGGGGTGATGTTTCGTTCGGCCAGCGGGCTGATCGCGCGCGTGATGGACCCCAACGAATATGCCGTGGTGCAGGCGGCCAGCTTTGCCAGCTTTGCCCGCGCCAATACCACGCTGCTGCCCTGGGCGGGGGCGATCTGCGCCACCGCCATCGTGATCGCGCTGCGCCTTGCGCCGCGTCTGGATGTGCTGGCCCTGGGGCATGATGCGTCAATCTCGTTGGGGTTGCGGCGGTCGCGCATGGTGATCGGCACGCTGTGTCTGGTGGCGGTGCTGGTGGCGGTTTCGACCGCGCTGGTCGGGCCGGTGGCCTTCTTTGGCCTGATCGTGTCAGGCGTGGCGCATGGGCTGGCGCGATGCCACCGCCACGCCGTTCTGCTGCCCGCCGCGGCGCTGATCGGGGCGGTGATCCTTGTCGGCGGGCAATTCCTGTTCGAGCGCCTGCTGGGCCAGCAGGCCACGCTGTCCGTCGTGGTCGAGTTCGGCGGCGGGCTGTTTTTCCTGTATCTGCTGTTGAAGGGGCGCATCCGATGATTCGGCTTGACCATCTCAGCCACCGGATCGCAGGCACGACGATCCTTGACGACATCACCGCCACCCTGCCCAAAGGCGGCGTGACGGCACTGATCGGGCCGAACGGCGCGGGCAAATCGACGCTGCTGCGCCTGATCGGGCGGCTGGAGCCGTTGCAGACCGGCAAGATCAGCATCGACGGGCTGGACGTGGCCAGCACCCCCACCGAAACGCTGGCCCGCACCGTCGCCATTCTGGGCCAGCAGACGCTGATCGCCAGCCGGTTACGGCTGCGCGAACTGGTCGGCTTTGGCCGCTGGCCGCATCATCAGGGCCGTCCCGGCCCCGCCGATCTGGCGGCGGTCGATGAGGCGCTGAACTGTTTCGGGCTGATGCCGCTGGCCGACCGCTTTCTGGACGAGCTGTCGGGCGGGCAGGCGCAGCGCGGCTTTCTGGCGATGACATTCGCGCAGGATACCGACTGGCTGCTGCTGGACGAGCCGCTGAACAATCTGGACATGCGCCACGCCCGCGCGCTGATGGGCGAACTGGCCGGTCTGGTCCGGCGCACCGGCAAAAGCGTCGTCGTCGTCGTCCACGAGGTGAACTATGCCGCCGCATGGGCCGATCATATCGTCGCGCTGAAAGATGGCCGCATCACGCTGCAAGGCACCCCCGACGAGGTGCTGACCGAAACCGCGCTTGCTGCGCTGTATGACACGCCGATCACCGTGGCGCGGCACAATGACCGCCCGCTGGTGCTGCATCACCACTGAAAGGATCACCGATGGACGCGCAGGCATTTTACCCGACTGAACATGCAGCGAAATATGTGCGGCAACTGGCCAGCCATTTCGCCCACAAGATCGAGGTGACGGACACCGAAGACGGTGCCTCTTTCGCGCTGAAAGCCGCGCAGGTCCGCCTGACCGCCCGCCCCGACGGGTTGCACGCGGCGATGACGGCCGAAAGCGCCGGCGATCTGATCGAGGCGCGCTTTGTCATCGACAAGCATCTGGTGAGTTTCGCCTTTCGCGAAAACTTCATCGGCATGAACTGGGTCTGATGCCTGCCCGACAGACCCGGCGCGCCCACAGGCAGCGCCGGGTCTGCGCTGCTCAGGTCAGATCACCCACAGGATGCCGCCGATGATAAGCCCCGAAATCAGCAGCACCACCACGCAATAGCCCATGATGTCGCGCGGCTTCAGCCCCGCGATACCCAGCATCGGCAGCGCCCAGAACGGTTGCAGCAGGTTTGTCCAGGCATCGCCCCAGGCTACACCCATCACCACTTTGGACATGTCGGCACCCAGTTCCTGCGCGGCGGGCAGCATGATCGGGGCCTGAACCGCCCATTGTCCGCCACCTGACGGGATAAAGATGTTGATGATCCCGGCTGAAATAAAGCTCCAGAACGGCAGGGTGCGGTCGGTGGAAATGGCGACGAACCATTCCGACATGGTGGCCGCCAGGCCGGTGCCGGTCATGATCGCCATGATCCCGGCATAGAACGGGAACTGGATCACGATCCCCGCCCCGCCCTTGACCGCATCATCCAGCGCCGCCAGCAGGCTGCGCGCGGTGCCATGCAGCACCAGCCCAAGGAACAGGAAACCAAAGTTCACCACGTTCAGGTTGATGCCGCCGCCGCTGGCCGCATACATCACCAGCCAGACCAGCCCCGGAATGCCGATGGCCCACATCAGCAGGCGCGAATGCTCCATCCTCTGGGCCGGGGTGGCATCGGCGGGCAGCGGCGGGATTGGCGTATCGTCGCCCAGTTTCGCCGGATCGACCAGCACGGTTTCGTCGCGCGGCGGCATCATCATCAGGTTGGCGATGGGGATGGCCACGACCAGCGCCGCACAGATCAGCAGGTTCCAGCCGGCAAAGATCGTCTCGCCCGTGGGGATGACGCCGATGATCCCGGCGGTGAAGTGGTCAGGCGTCGCCACCGTCAGCGGGATCGACCCCGACAGCCCGCCATGCCAGATCACAAAGCCCGAATAGGCGGATGCCACCAGCAGCCGGTAATCCACCCGCACCTGCCGCGCCAGCTCGCGCGCAAAGATCGCGCCGACGACCAGACCAAAGCCCCAGTTGATCCAGCTTGCCAGCAGCGACACCAGCGTAACCATGAGGATGGCCGCGCCCGCCGATCCGGCCCGCCCCGCCAGTGCCCGCAGCAGCCGCTTGACCGGCGGCGAGGACGCAAGGATATAGCCCGTCACCAGCACCAGCAGCATCTGCATGGAAAAGGACAGCAGCCCCCACATGCCATCGCCCCAGATGCGGATCAGCTCGTCCGGGCGGGTGCCCTGAATACCGATGGCGGCCAGCATCGCCACCAGCGTCAGCACGATCACAAAGATGAATGCGTCCGGCAACCACCGCTCCATCAGGCGGGTGGCGGGACGCGACAGGATACGCAGCATGATTTCCTCCCTTTTTTTGGTGATCGTGGGGCAAGCGCGGGGGCGCGGCAAGGCTTGACGGCCTCCATCAGAGTTTCTGATTGGATCGGTCAAAATATCATAATTCCAATGATGACGCAGGGCTGTTACCCTGTCCGGGTCATAATCACTCAAAGACCATATGCGGGGCCACCCCGCCGCCACCCAGGAGGAAGCAATGGACGGAAACGATCTGCCCGCAGGCAAGTGCCCTGTGCTGCACGGTGCCAATACCGAAAACAGGGAATCGGTCACGCGCTGGTGGCCGAAAACCCTGAAACTGGACATCCTTGCCCAGAACGACACCAAAACCAATCCGTTAAGCGGCTTTGATTACCGCGCCGCCGTCAAGACGCTGGATTACGAGGCCGTCAAGCGCGACGTGCTGGCGCTGATGACCGACAGTCAGGGCTGGTGGCCCGCCGATTATGGGCACTATGGCGGCAGCATGGTGCGCATGGCGTGGCACGCCGCCGGCAGCTATCGGCTGGAAGACGGGCGCGGCGGTGCGGGCACCGGCAACCAGCGGTTCGCGCCGCTGAACAGCTGGCCCGACAACAGCGGCACCGACAAGATGCGCCGCCTGCTGTGGCCGGTTAAGAAAAAATACGGCAACAAGCTGTCCTGGGCCGATCTGATGATCCTGGCCGGAACGCTGGCCTATGAATCCATGGGGCTGAAGACCTATGGCTTTGCCTTTGGCCGCGAAGACATCTGGGCACCCGAAATCGACACCTATTGGGGTGACGAAATGGAATGGCTGGCCCCCAGCGACGAACGCTATGGCAATGTCGATCAGCCCGAAACGCTGGAAAACCCGCTGGCTGCGGTGCAGATGGGGCTGATCTATGTGAACCCCGAAGGCGTAAACGGCGTCCCCGACCCGCAAAAGACCGCCGATCAGGTGCGCGAGACCTTCCGGCGCATGGCGATGGATGACGAAGAAACCGCCGCGCTGACCGCAGGCGGCCACACCGTCGGCAAGTGCCACGGCAACGGCAGCGCCGACCTGCTTGGCCCCGCGCCCGAGGCCGCGCCGATCCACGATCAGGGCCTTGGCTGGCTCAATCGCGGCAACAAGGGCATCGTCGTCGGCGGGCCGGAAGGGGCGTGGACGACCGATCCGATCACCTTCGACAACGGCTTCATGTCGATGCTGCTGGACCACGAATGGGAACTGACCACCTCGCCCGCCGGTGCGAAACAGTGGCAGCCGGTCAACATCGCCCCCGAAGACATGCCGCGCGATGCGCATGATCCTTCGGTCAAGCGGATGCCGATGATGACCGATGCCGACATGGCGATGAAGGTCGATCCGATCTATCGCGGCTATATGGAAAAATTCCGCGCCGATCCCGAATATTTCCGCGATACCTTTGCCCGCGCCTGGTTCAAGCTGACCCACCGCGACATGGGGCCGAAGAACCGCTATATCGGCCCCTGGGTGCCGGCCGAGGATCTGATCTGGCAAGACCCGATCCCCGCAGGCCCGGCCGGCTGGGACGTGGATGCCGTCAAGGCCCGGATTAAGGACAGCGGCCTGTCGCAATCCGACCTGATCGCGACGGCATGGGACAGCGCGCGCACCTATCGCGGTTCCGACATGCGGGGCGGGGCCAATGGCGCGCGCATCCGTCTGGCACCGCAAAAGGACTGGGCAGGCAATGAACCCGACCGTCTGGCCCGCGTGCTGTCAGTGCTGGAACCCATTGCCTCGGATGCGGGTGCCAGCATTGCCGATGTGATCGTGCTGGCGGGCAATATCGGTGTCGAACAGGGGCTGCGCGCCGCCGGGTTCGACATTCAGGTGCCCTTCCACCCCGGTCGCGGCGATGCCAGCGACGAACAGACCGACGCCGCGTCGTTCGAACCGCTGGAGCCGCTGGCCGATGGTTTCCGCAACTGGCAGAAACAGGACTATGCCGTCCAGCCCGAGGAAATGCTGCTGGATCGCAGCCAGTTGTTGCGGCTGACCGCCCCCGAAATGACCGTGCTGGTCGGCGGGATGCGGGTTCTGGGCACCAACCACGGCGGCACCCGGCATGGCGTGTTCACCGATCGCGTGGGCGCGTTGACGAATGATTTCTTCGTCAACCTGACCGACATGAACAACGCATGGGTGCCGGTGGATGGCGGGATCTATGAAATCCGCGACCGCGCTTCCGGGGCGGTGAAATGGACCGCGACGCGCGTCGATCTGGTGTTCGGATCGAATACGATCCTGCGCGCCTATGCAGAAATGTATGCGCAGGATGACAGCGCCGAACAGTTCGCCCGCGACTTTGTGGCGGCATGGGTCAAGGTGATGGAGGCCGACCGCTTCGACCTGCGCGCCTGAACCAGACGGCGCGGCGGGTCGCCCCTGCCGCGCCGCATATTGCGGTGACGCAAGGAACCTCGTTGACAGCCGGGCCTGCCCGTGGCCCCATCCGCCCGTTACACAAGGGGCGGCATATGACCGGGATCACCGATCTGTTCATCATTGGCGGCGGCATCAACGGCTGCGGTATCGCGCGCGATGCGGCGGGGCGCGGCCTGTCGGTGCGGCTGGCCGAACAGGGCGATCTGGCGCAGGCGACATCGAGCGCCTCGACCAAGCTGTTTCACGGCGGCCTGCGCTATCTGGAATATCTGGAATTCCGTCTGGTGCGCGAGGCTTTGGCCGAACGCGAGGTGCTGCTGCGCGCCATGCCGCATATCGCCCGGCCGATGCGCTTTGTGCTGCCGCTGGACCCGCAGATGCGCTTTGACAGCGATACGCCGGTGTCGCGGATGCTGGGGCGGGTGATGCCATGGGCGCGCGGGCGGCGGCCTGCGGCGCTGATCCGCGCCGGGCTGGCGCTGTATGACAGCCTTGGCGCGCGCAAGATCCTGCCCGGCACCGCCGCGCTGGACCTGACGCACGCGCCCGAGGGGGCCGTGCTGCAACCACGGCTGACGCGGGCCTATGAATACAGCGATGTCTGGGTGGATGACGCCCGGCTGGTGGTGCTGAACGCCCGCGATGCGGCGCTGCGCGGGGCCGATATTCTGACCCGCACGCAAGTGGTGTCGGCGCAGCGGCAGGACGGGCTGTGGCAGGTGACGCTGGCCGATGGCCGCCGCTTTGCCGCCCGCGCGCTGGTCAATGCCGCCGGTCCGTGGATCGGCGATGTGATCCGCGATGTGGCGCATCTGGCCAGCCGCGAAAGCGTACGTCTGGTGCGCGGCAGTCATATCGTGGTGCCGCGCCTGTTCGACCATGACAAGGCGTATTTCTTTCAGGGCACGGACGGGCGGATCATCTTTGCGATCCCTTACGAGGGCGATTTTACCCTGATCGGCACCACCGATGCCGAACATCACGGCGCTCCGGGCGCGGCGGTCTGCACGCCTGAGGAACAGCAATATCTGTGCGATTTCGCATCCGGCTATTTCCGGGTGCCGGTGACGCGGGATCAGATCGTCTGGACCTATTCCGGCGTGCGGCCGCTGTATGATGACGGCGCAAAATCGGCGACGGCGGCCACGCGGGATTATGTGCTGTCGCTGGATAGCGGCAGCGGCGCGCCCTGCCTGAACATCTTTGGCGGCAAGATCACCACCTATCGCCGGCTGGCGGAATCGGCGCTGTCGCGGCTGGCCCCGTTTTTCGCCGGGATGGGGCCGGGCTGGACAGCGGGTGCCCCCCTGCCCGGCGGCGATTTTCCGGTGGACGGCGTGCCGGGGCTGGTGGCCGACCTGCGCCGCGCCCATCCGGCGCTGGACGGTGCCACCGCGCTGCGGCTGGTGCGCGCCTATGGCACCGAGGCGGCGGCGATGCTGTCGCAGGGGCCGGGCCGCGATTTCGGTGCCGGTCTGACCGAGGCCGAGCTGAGCTGGCAGATGACGCATGAATATGCGCGCGAGGTTGACGACGTGATCTGGCGGCGCAGCAAGCTGGGTCTGCGGATGACGCCGGATCAGGTGGCGGAACTGGGCGACTGGATGGCGGCACGTTAGCGCGGCTTGCGCGGGATCGCCCGAAGGTGCGTATTTAAGCAAACAGGAAGCAGCGGGGGAGCGCAGATGAGCATTCTGGCCATGGATCAGGGGACGACCTCGTCCCGCGCGCTGGTCTTTTCCGAGGATCTGCGGGTGCTGGGGCTGGATCAGCAAGAGTTTGCGCAGCATTTCCCGCGCTCGGGCTGGGTCGAGCATGATCCGGGCGACATCTGGGCATCCAGCGCCGCGACCGCGCGGGGGGCGTTGGAAAAGGCGGGCAACCCGGCGATTGCCGCCATCGGCATCACCAATCAGCGCGAAACCGTGCTGGTCTGGGACCGGCGCAACGGCAAGCCAATCCATCGCGCCATCGTCTGGCAGGACCGGCGCACCGCCGATAGCTGCGCCGCGCTGCGCGAGGCCGGGCACGAACCGGCGGTGACAGCGACAACGGGTCTGTTGCTGGACCCCTATTTCAGCGCCACCAAGATCGGCTGGATTCTGGATCATGTGGACGGCGCGCGGGATGCGGCGCAGGCGGGGCATCTGGCCTTTGGCACCGTGGACAGTTTCCTGATCTGGAAGCTGACCGGCGGGCGGTCCCATGTCACCGATGCGACCAATGCGGCGCGGACCTTGCTGTATGACATTCACGCCGGGTGCTGGTCGGACGAGATGTGCGACCTGTTCGGCATTCCCCGCGTCATGCTGCCCGAGGTGCGCGACAGTGCCGATGCGTTCGGCATGACCCGCGCCGATCTGTTCGGGCGCGAGATCCCGATCCTTGGCGTGGCGGGCGATCAGCAGGCCGCGGCCATCGGGCAGGCTTGTTTCCAGCCGGGCATGATGAAGGCGACCTATGGCACCGGCTGTTTCGCCCTGCTGAACACCGGCGATCAGGCGGTGGTTTCGGGCAACCGGCTGTTGACGACCGTGGCCTATCGGCTGAACGGGCGCACGACCTATGCGCTGGAGGGGTCGATTTTCATCGCCGGGGCGGTGGTGCAATGGCTGCGCGACGGGCTGGGGCTGGTGCGCCATGCCGCAGACACCGGCGCGCTGTGGGACAAGGCCGATCCGGGGCAAGAGGTCATCATGGTGCCCGCCTTTACCGGGCTTGGCGCGCCGCATTGGCAGCCGCAGGCGCGTGGTGCGGTATTCGGCCTGACCCGCGCCACCGGCCCGGCCGAGATGGCCCGTGCCGCGCTGGAAAGCGTCGGCTTTCAGACCCGCGATCTGTGGCAGGCGATGGCCTCTGACTGGTCGGGCGCGGGCGATACGGTGCTGCGGGTGGATGGCGGCATGACGGCATCGGAACCGGCGATGCAGTTTCTGGCCGATATTCTGGGCGCGCCGGCAGATCGCCCGGTCAACACCGAAACCACCGCGCAGGGGGCCGCATGGCTGGCAGGCTGGCGCGCGGGCATCTGCCCCGGACCCGATGAATATGCGGCGATGTGGCGGCTGGACCGCCGCTTTGATCCGCAGATGGACGCGGCCGCCCGCGATGCCCGTTACGACCGCTGGCGCCGTGCGGTGCAGGCGGTCATCGCCATGGGCTGACGCAAAAGCCCGCGCTGTATCGCAACCTGTGGCGGCGGCAGGTCGAAATGCGCCTGCGCGGCGGCCTTTTGCCGTTTGATACGCCAGCCTGACCATCGGCTTGCGCACCAGAGATCACGGCAGGCAGGAGCCGCCGATATGGCCATCACTACCCCTGGCGCCCGTGCCCAACTGACCGCGCGCGGGGGCAGGCAGGGGCAATCATCCCATCAGCGCGGCAGGTTTGGCGGCAGGGCGCGCCCCTATCCCGCCGCTGCCATGATCCGTTCCAGCGCATCGGCATCCAGCGCCGCCGGATTGGCCCTCATCGAGGATGACGCCGCCGCCGCATCTGCCGCAGCCCGCCGTGTGGCCTGATCCAGCCGCAGCGGTGGCAGGCCCTGCGCCCGCGCCCATTGTGCCAGATGCGCCGCTGCCTGCGTCAGCCCGATCTCGGCGGGCAGGCCGAAGGCCGCCGCGATCCACGCGCCCACCTGATCCAGCCGCGCAGCCAATGCCGGGTCGGTCACACCGGCGCGGTTGGCGGTCAGCACCGGGGCCAGCAGCGCGCCGCAGATCGCCCCATGCGCCGCGCCGGTCAGCCCGCCCAACGGCCCGGCCAGCCCATGCACCGCCCCCAGCCCGGAATTGGCCAGTGCCAGCCCGCCGCACAGGCTGACCCAAGCCAGTTCGTCGCGGGCGCGGGTGTCGTCCTGAACCTGCATCAGCCGGATCAGCGCCGCCAGCCCGCGCGGGATCGCATCGCGGCACAGCGCATCGGTCAGCGGATTGGCACGGGTGCAGCAGAACGGCTCGATCACCTGCGTGACGGCATCCAGCCCCGAGGCCAGCGTGACGCCGCGCGGGCAGCCATCGGTCAGTGCCGGATCGACGATGGCCAGACGCGGCAGCATGGCGGGGTCGCGCAGGCTGACCTTGCGGCGGTGGTCGGGCACGGTGATGACGGCGTTGCGCGTGACCTCGGCCCCGGTGCCGGCGGTGGTGGGGATGGCGACAAAGGGCAGCGGCGGGCGATCCAGAGGCAGGCCCGCGCCCACGACCTCAAGATGATCGGTGATCGGGCGGGTGGCGGGGATCAGCGCCGCAATCGCCTTGCCCGCGTCAATGGCCGAGCCGCCGCCAAGCGCAACCACCGCCACCACCCCCGCCGCACGGGCGGTTTCGGTGGCGGACCGGATCAGCGGCAGGTCGGGTTCGCCCGGCACGGCCAGCCGCAGCGGCGCATCCAGCACAGCGGCCAGCCAGTCGGCCCGCCGCCCGTCCGCGCCGTGAACCAGCAGCACCCGCCCGCCGCCCGCCATGGCGCGGATACGGTCGGCCGCGGTCAAGGACGAACCGCGACCAAAGGCAATCTCGGTCGCGGTCATAAAGCTGAACGGTGTCATCGGCGCCCCCGGCAGGTTTGCCCCCTGATGCCGGGCGCGCCGTTCTTGTGCAAGCCTCTCAGGCAGTCTGACGACGGCGGCGCAGGACCAGCAGCCCCAGCCCCGAGGCCAGCAGCACCCCCCCGGCAGGCAGCGGGATCGGCGCGGGAACCGCCATGATCGCCACGTCATAGCTGTTGCCCGCCGTCAGCGCGCGCAGCGGATCGGTGCCCATCGGGTCAAAGAAGAACATCTCGACGCTCAGCCCGTTCAGGAACTGCGCCGCCAGC
The DNA here is from genome assembly GCF_030538755.1 of Paracoccus sp. (in: a-proteobacteria). Lineage (GTDB taxonomy): Bacteria > Pseudomonadota > Alphaproteobacteria > Rhodobacterales > Rhodobacteraceae > Paracoccus. The sequence continues at coordinate 22,336 of NZ_JAUNTJ010000021.1, forward strand.
GGGCCGGTGATGCCGCCAAAGCCAAGGCTCAACTGATCCGCGCCCGCCGTCACCGAGGTCAACAGCCCCGACAGCAGTTCGCCCGTGCCATCTTGCAGGGTGAAAACGCCGTCCACATCGGCATAGGGGGCATCCTGCGCAAAGGTGATCGCCAGATTGACGAACAGATCGCCGCTGTGGGCAAAATCCATGCCGGTGGCCGGGGCATCGAAGATCAGCAGATCGCCGGTGCCGCCAAAGGCGGCGTAATCCGCCGTCGCGGCAGGCACGTCGATCACCGGCACGGTCGCCGCCGTGGCCGGCTGGGCCAGCAGCGGCAGCAGGGCGACCAGCGCGGCGGGCAGATATTTCTTGAACATGGTTTTTTCCTTTTTACGTTTCACAGGGTCGCTCAGGCCAGCAGCAGCGGGTTTTCATAATCGGTCAGGAAGGTCAGGTTATCCACCGTCACACCGGCACCGCGCACATAGATCGCATCATGCGCGCCCGACGGATCGTTCAGATAGACCACGACCTGCGCCCCCGCCTGCTGGACCGAGGCGACGCCGACCCCAGAGCCAAGCGCGATGGCATCGACGCCGGTTTCGTAATCCATGATCGTCGCCCGTTCGCGCATCCCGTTCAGGGCGGCATCGCCAAAGAAGAACACATCCGCCCCGGCACCGCCGGTCAGCACGTCGAAATTGCCGCCCGCGCCGACGATCAGATCATCGCCATCGGTGCCGGTCAGGTTGTCGCGCCCTGCGGTGCCGACGATCAGGTTCAGCGCCGGTTCGGGCAGTTCGTCGATGACGGTATCTTCGCGCCAGGTCAGGTTCTGGATGCGGTCATCGCTGCCATAGCCGCCATCGGCCTTGTCATAGGCGGTGTCGGGCGTGGCAAAATTCGCGGCCAGATATTCGGCAAAGGCATCCTGTTCGGTGCCGTTATCGGCAAAAGTCGCCGCGCCGCTGCGGTCGCCCGCCATCGCCTGCGCCAGATCGACACGATCAATGCCTTGGTGCTGCGGGAAGGGATAGCCGTCGCCACCATCGGCCATAAAGCCAAGCGTGACGATGCGCACCGGACCATCGGCATTGCCGGCCAGCTCGCCACCGATCACCAGCACATCCAGATCGCGGCCATCGGCATCGGTGATCGCCGCGCTGACGATGCGATCCCCCGCCGGACGCGACGGATCAAAGCTGAACTGGATGCCCGAGACCTGCGCAAACTGCCCCGCCGCCGCCGGAGCCGCCGCGACGGCATGTTCCAGCACCGCGACCAGTTCGGCGCGGGTGACGGTTATCAGCGACAGATCGTTGTTGAACGCCAGCGCGGTCTGAATATCGGCCTGACTGATACCGCCCTGCGGTTTGACGACATTGCCCTCGCTGTCCAGGATTTCGCCGTTGGGCAGGCGCTGGTAATCGGTCGCCCCGGCCGGAACGGTGATTTCCCCGATAGATGCCCGGATGCCGCCGCCGTTCTTGATCGACACCGTAACCGTTTCATCGAACGCCTGCGCATAGGCAAGGTTCGCATCCGCCGTCAGGTTGCCAAGATTGGTTTCCTGCGTGCGCACGCCATCGGGGTTGCCATCCTCGGCCACGCCGGAACGGTTGCCGTTCAGATAGACGCTGGACACGCCGAACACATTGCTTTGGGTGGCGATGATATGGCCCTCGATCGCATCGACGATAGCCTGAATTTCCGGGTCGGCCATATCCTGCGCGCCCAGATCGGCCACGCCCTGATCGTCGGTGGCATAGGCCCCCGACACCGTGGCGTCATAGCTGTCGGGGATGATCCGGCCATCGGCGTCGAAATCCAGCACCAGACGGCCGACGTATTTATAGTTGCCATCGGTGTTGACCACGGCGGTCGTGTGACCATCAGCGCCGGTGACAAGGATCGGATACGGACCCTGCGCCACATCGCCGTCAATCGCGCGGTCGGTTTCATCCATCAGCCGCGTGTTCGAGCCGCCCGCGATGATGACATCCACATCCGTCAGCCGCGAGGCCAGCTCCAGCTCGATGTTCAGCACCTGCATATGGGTTTGCAGAACGATCTTGTTCAGGCCGGGGTTGTCGGCCAGCAGGCTGTCCACCTCGGCCTGAATGATCGCGGCCAGCGCGTCCAGTTCGGCGGCGGTCGGCGTGGTGCCCTGCCAATAGGGCGAGATGGTCACATCGCCCGAAGACGAAATCCGCGCCAGCGTCGGCGTGGTCGCCCCGATGATGCCGATCTGTTCGCCCTGGTTTTCCACCACCACCGACGAAGTGATGCTGCGCGGCATCGGGGCCTGACCGCCCTCGACCGCCAGACCGGCCATATAGGGATCGGTCGTCACATCCAGATTGACCGACAGATAGGGCATGTCGGTGCCGGTGAACGCCTGCCCCGCCAGCGTGCTGCCCGTCAGCACGTCGAAATTGCCGCTGACGGTGCCGCCGATCAGCCCGGCCAGTGCCGCCGTGCCCTTGTCGAATTCGTGGTTGCCAAGGGTGATGGCGGCAAAGCCCAGCTCGTTCTGGATCTGGATGTCGGCGATCCCGCCCGCGCCGAACAGCGCCTCGGACGCATCGAAGAACACGCCGGGAATGAACGCATCGCCCGAGGACAGCCGGATCGTCCAGTCGGCCACGCCCTGCGATTCCAGCGCGTTCATCACCGCCGAGGCATTGGGCGCATAGCGAATGGACGAACCATTGCCTTCCTGATCGGCCAGATGCAGGATTTCCAGCGTATAGGTCATCGGCGCGGTGCCGAAATCCATCCCGACGACAATCGGATCATGGTCCGAGGCGCGATAGATGTCGGCCGTCATCAGCGAACCATCGCGGCCGAAATCCAGATTGTAATCGAACGCATCCGCTTCGTCGGCATTGATGGGCACATAGCTGGCCCCGGTGACAAAGCCCGTCAGCGGCGCGGTGCCAAAGGCATAATCCAGCGTGCCGGTCATGCCGTCGAACACATAGCTGATCCCCTGACCATCGAACATCGCGCCCAGATCGGTCAGATCGTCATCGGTGCCGATAATGCCATCCGCGCCCGCGATCAGGTTCTGGATCGCGTCCTCCATCCGGTAGGCGTTGAAATCGCCCAGAACCAGCACCTTGTCTTCGCCGGTGCCAGTGGGGTCGCTGGAAATCCATTCGGCCAGCGCGATGGTGGCATTGGCGCGGATCGTGGCGCTGTGGCCCTGCCCGTCGCCCTGATCGCTGTCACCCATGGCCGCCGAGCCTTTGGATTTCAGGTGGTTCACCACGGCGGTGAAACTTTCGCCGCTGGCCTTTTCGGTGAAGGTCTGCGCCATCGCCGGGCGCTGAACGCCGGTGGTCGGGAAACGCGCATCCACCGATTCATCCAGATAGGCCACATCGCCGTTCAGGCTGATGGTTTCATGGTTGTAGATAAAGGCGTTCTTGATCGCGTCACCGCCGACCGGACCGCCCTGCACATTCAACATCGGCCCGGCATCGACATAGGCCCAGGTGCCGCCCGCCGCATTCAGCGCCGCCGTCAGCGCCATCAGCGAGGCAGACCCCGACGGGTCGTTCTCGATTTCCAGCAGGCCGACGACATCGGCCCCAAGGCTGTTGATGGCGGCGACGATCTTGGCCTCTTGCCGTTCGAACTCGGCCAGACTATCGGCGCCGCGCGGCGACAGGTTGTTCGCCGGGCCGGTGGTGCCATTAAGGGTGGTGAAATAGTTCAGCACGTTGAACGCCGCCACCTTGACGGTGCCGCCCACATCCGGCGCGCTGTCGGGGCGGGGATTGTTCTGGATCAGGTCGCCATCGCCGGGCAGGTGGATGCGGTATTCGGGTTCCTCGCTGCTGGCGGCGCTGTCATGGGAAAAGGACAGAACCCCGGTCAGCCCGCGATAGGCATCGCCCATGCGGAACTCATCGCCCGCGCGCAGCACGCCATCCTCGCCCAGAAACGGCACCAGCAGTTCCGCCGGGTTCTGCGCATTCGACCCGTCGTCGATCACCAGCGACCGCGCGGCGACCTGTTTCAGAAATTCCTGATACCCCTCGACGCTGGGGGCATTGGTCTGGGTAAAGGTCGGAATCCGCCCGTCCGAGGTCAGCCGCATGGTGCCGAACCGATCCAGCTGGAACAGCTCGCTGACGGTCATATCCTGCGGGATCGTGACCAGCATCCCTTCATACATTTCCAGATTGGCGACGTAATCGCCCTTGGAATCCAGCAGAACAGAGGCGGTCGGGAATTCGATCACCGCCGCCGTGGGCAGCGGATTGCCACTGGAATCGACGCTGACATCATCGGCGGTGATGCGGGTTTCACCGCCCACCTCGGCCACCCGGCCCTGAACCGTGACCAGATCGCCAACAGCCACCGGCGCCGATGACGCGATGAACACCCCTTCCGAGGAATAGGGGTTGTCATCGGCATCGCGGTCTTCTTCCTGAATATAGAACCCGCCCAGACCGGGCAGAACCTGCGTGACGATGGCCTGCACGCGCACCTGTTCGTTCAGCATCGGGCTTTCATCGGCGGCACCGGGCACGCCGACCAGCGTGCCATCGGCCAGATTGGTCTCGCCCTGCACCTCGTGGATCCTGACCGACTGATAGGCATCGGGGTCAACGGCATAACTGCCCGCGCGCGGATTGTTGATCTCGGCGCTGTTGTTGAAATCGGCAAAGGTGAAATCCGTCGCCTGCCCGGTGGATACGCCGTCCTGCACCCGGATCACACCGGCAGGCAGGAACGCCCCCTCTGGCCCGACGACCGGCGCATCGAAGTGGAAATATTCGGCCCCCTCGCCATCGCTGACACCGATGGCATCCACCGCCGTCAAGGCGTCGGTCACGCGATTGCCGCTGATCCCGGCGGTCGGCACCAGCGCGATGGTATAGCTGGAGTTTTCGATGAAATTATCGGCAAAGGTCGCATTGGCGGTCACGCCATAGGTGGTCTGCGCCAAAGCGTTGGCGATCAGGAAAAAGCCGTTATCCCCGATCACATGTTCGGCGGTGAAATCGAACCGGGCGTCGATCATGCCGTTCTGGGCGATATTGTCTGATTCCACCACGATCAGGCTTAGCCCCGCCAGCGACTGACCGGGCGCGCCGATCAGCTCCACGAACTCGCTGTCCGGGCCGACGGTTGATCCCAACACCTTGTTAATCAACAAGGATTGTTCGGCCAGGGCATTCAGCGGATTAACGTTCAGGTCAGCGGGGTTGATCTGGATGGTCATCTGGGGTGCCTGCTTTGGTTAACAAGGATCACCCCCGGTTAACCGCCGCGCGTAACAGCCCTGTTACAGCCCCCTCACCCGACTTTATGTATATTCTTATGTTTATTTTGTATTTCGGTTATTTTTGCGTTTTGGATGCGGATGTTTCGTTTAGCCCTGTTGATGAGGGCTGGTCTGTGGGCGATGATGATGCGGGTTATGGGCAGTTGGGCGATCAGGTCTGCGATGGCGCTTTCGGTCTGTTCGTCCAGGTTGGCGGTGCCCTCGTCCAGCAGCAGCAGGCGCGGCTGGCGGTAAAGGGCGCGGGCCAGCAGCACGCGCTGGCGCTGGCCGCCCGACAGGGCCGAGCCCATATCGCCCACCAGCGACAGGTATTGCATCGGCATCCGCAGGATGTCCTCGTGGATCTGGGCGGCGGCGGCGGCGGTGGCCACGCGCTCCATATCCATGTCGGGGTCGAAGAAGGCGATGTTATCCGCGATCGAGCCGGACAGCAGCTGGTCATCCTGCGCCACCACGCCGATCTGGCTGCGCCAGGCGCGCCACAGTTCCGGCGTGGCGGGCTGGCCGTCCAGCAGGATCTGCCCCGATTCCGGCGCGTTCACCCCCAAAAGCAGCTTGGACAGCGTGGTCTTGCCCCCGCCCGAGGGGCCGGTGATCGCCACGAAATCCCCCGCCTCGATGTCCAGCGACACGTCATCCAGCACCAGCGGGCTGGCATCGCCATAGCGGAACGACACGCCGCGCACCGAAATCGCGCCCTGAACGTCGATCATCCGCGCCGGGGCGCCGCTGTCGCGGATGTCGGGTTCCGCCGTCACGATGTCGGACAGGCGTTCCAGATGCAGCCGCAGCAGCCGGAACTGCATCACCTCGCCCACCAGCGACAGCGCCCGGTCGCTGAAGGTCTGCCGGAACGACAGGAACGCCATCAGCATCCCCACCGAAAACCCCTGCGCATCCAGGATCATCACCGCGCCCAGATAGATCACCAGCACGGTCTGGATGCCGATCACCGCGCTTTGCAGAAACGACAGGGTGATTTCATATTTGCCGACCCGGACCGAACTGTTGATGACCGCGGCATAGCGGCTGCGCCATTTGCCCTCGCGCCCGGTTTCCCCGCCCATCAGCCGGATGGTGGGCATGGCGCGCACGGTTTCGATCAGATGCGACTGTTCGGCAGCCATGTTGACGATATTGTCCTCGGTCGCGGCGCGGGTGACGGGGTAAAAGGCAAAGCCCAGTCCCAGCACGATCAGCAGCGAGGCGACCACCACCGTCCCCAACAGCGGCGAATACAGAAACAGGATCGCCGCCGCGATCACCGCCATCAGCCCGTCCACCATGGCCGAGATCATCCCCCGCGTCAGCGCGTCCTGGATGGCGTTGGTCGATTCGATCCGTGACATGATGTCGCCGACGTGGCGTTTCTCGAAAAACGACACCGGCAGGCGGATCATGTGGCGCACGATATTGCCCACGATCTGGAACGACATCATCGAGCCAAGCAGCCGCAAGACCCAGTTGCGCAGCGCCTCGAGCCCCGCATGCAGCAGCGTCAGCGCCCCAAAGCCAAGCGCCAGCACCACCAGCAGGTCGCGATCGGATCGCCCGATCGCCTCGTCCACCACCAGCTGGATGTGAAACGGCAGCGCGAAGGTGGCGATCTGGAACACCAGCGACAGCGCCAGCACCTGAAAGATCGCCGCCCCCATCCCCTGCGTCCGCGACCACAGGCTGGACAGCCTGACCGACACCCGCGCCGTGGCCTTGCGGAAATCGCCCGCCGGGGTCAGTTCCAGCACCACCCCGGTGAAATGGTTCGACAGCTCCGCCATCGACAGCTTGCGCGCGCCCCGCGCCGGGTCGTGGATCACCGCCCCGCGCCGGCTGATGGATTTGAGCACCACGAAATGGTTCAGATCCCAGTGCAGGATCGCCGGCAGCCGCACCTGCCCCAGCGCATCCAGCCCCACCCGCAAGGCGCGCGGCGCCAGCGACAACTGTTCGGCCAGCTGCATCAGATGCCGCAGCGTCGCCCCGGTCAGCGACAGCGAAAACCGCTGCCGCAACCCGTTCAGATCAATGTCATGGCCGTAATAGCGGCCCACCATCGCCATACAGGCCAGCCCGCATTCCGCCGCCTCAGCGGCGCGGATTTCCGGCAGGCGGCGCAGCCCGGAAAAGTTCAGATCGGTAATGCTCATCCCAGACGCCCCACAGCATAGATCGGATCCAGAAGCCATTCGACCAGCGTGCGCCGGTCGATCACGATACCCGCGGTCAGCAACATGCCGGGCTGGACCTGAATGTCCTGCCCGTAGGCGCGCACCTGATCGCTGGCCAGTTCCACCTTGACCCGGAACACCGGCTCCTGGATCTCCAGCCCCGGTATCGCCACCTCGGACGGGGCCAGCACCGTGCGCGACACGCTGCGCACCACGCCGCGGGCGGTGCCGAATTTTTGATACGGGAAGGCCTGATACATCAGCTGCACCTCTTGCCCGGCCTTGATGAACCCGGCCGAGCGCGACGGCACATAAAGTTCCGCCTCAAGCGACGAGCCTTCGGGCGTCAGCACCGCCACCACCGATTGCGGCGCCACCGTCTGGCCGCGCGACACCGGCACCGCCACCACCCGGCCCGCCACCGTGGCCCCGGCGTGATAGACGTTCTGGGTTTCCATCTCGGTGCCCTGCAAGGCCAGTTGCGCCTGCCCGGCACTGGCGCGGGCATCCGCCGCCCGGATCGACAGCGGCAGGCTGCGCAACTGCGCGTCGATCTCGCTGATCTGGCGGTCCATCGCCAGCACGCTGCTGCGCACGCCCGACAGTTCCTGCTGCGCCACCAGCACCGCCATCTCGCTTTCCTCGACGGTCTTGCGGCTGGCGATGCCGCGCCCGGCCATCGCCCGCACCCGTTCGGCATTCGCCTCGACCAGCGCCAGCCGTTCGGCGGTGGTCTCGATCCGGGCGCGGCCCTGATCGCGTTCGGCCACCAGCCCCTCGCGCTGGGTTTTGAGGTTGGTCTCGTCGGCGACCAGCATCTCGCGCTCGGCCTCGGCCTGCGCGCGCGCCGCGTCGATCTGGGCGTGCAATTGCGTCAGCAGCGCCTGCCCGGCACTGCCCCCGGCCAGATCCGCCGACAGCCGCAGCTCTGCCAGAGACTGCCCGGCCGAAACCGTATCGCCCTCGGAGACCGTCAGGCTCTGGATCACCCCGCCACGCGGCGCCGTCACCCGGATCAACCCACCCTCGGGCACAACCCAGCCCGCAACCGTCTCGATCCGCGCATAAGACGCCGTGGACGCAAACGCCAGGGCCCCCACAACGACACAAACCGCCAACACAATCAAAACCCGCATCCGAAGCGACAGTGACAACAAAACCTCGCCATCCAAACCACGTGACTGATGCAAAACAGCCGCGCGACGGAAAAGGGGCGTGGGGGATTCGTTATCATCGCTGGGACGCTGATCGGTCATGGCTGGCCTTGCTTGTCAGGGTCGGGCTGCGCAACCGCCCGGCGCCAACTGCGATCAGATCGGTTGCGGGGGAAACCGCGACGATCGGGCGACCGTCGCGGGGATGTCATGCGTCAATCAGCAACGCGGCTTGACCGGGGCGCAGCCCGTGTCGCAGCCGGTGTCGCAGCCCGTGCTGCCGCCGGTTTTGCCGCCCCAGGTCTTGGGGTTAAAGATCGACAGGATACCGCTGAGAATATTGACTTTGGTGTTGATGACGGTGCCCAGCAGGCAACCACCAAACAGGAAGCCGCCGGCGACCTGATCCAGTTCCTGTTCGCTCAGTTCTTTGATGTTGGCGTCCATTGTCATGCTCCTATTGATTTGCACATGTCGCACAGGCGACGCCATCATCAGGACACAGGCGCAGGCAGCGAGCCATTAGGGCAGTTGGACTAAACGCTTAGAACTTCTGAATTAAACAATTGAAAAACGCAATTATCGGCAGTAGCCTGCCGATACGCGCCTGCAACCATGGCGCGTTTTTCGCCCGCCCATAAACCCCTCGTCTCAAGGGTAGCAGATCAGACAAACGCGCATCTCACCCCAGATGTCGCCCGATGAGGACCAATCCGCGAAGGACATGAAGGATTTGATGACGCTCGATCAAACCGACAAGGCCCGGACCAGAATCATCATTGCCAATGCCAACCCAGCCTATTGCGAGGACATGCAGGAAATCATCCGAACCCTGAACCCCGAGGCCGATGTGATCGTGATTCCGGTGGCGGAACACACGGCCCGGCCACCCACCGCCGCAGCACCGGACACCGCCTGCCTTGACCGGCTGTCCACCCGGCAGCGCGATGTTCTGGCGCTGATCGTCGAAGGGCGCTCGAACAAGGATATTGCCCGCAACCTTCAGATCGCGCCTTCGACGGTGCGGGTGCATGTGTCGGCCTTGCTGCGGATATTGGGGGTCAGTTCGCGCACGGCGGCGGCGGCACTGGCCGCCGGGGTGATCGCGCGGCGAACAGGGGATCAGCCGGCGCAATAGGGCGGCGCGGCGGGGCTGCCCCCTTGCCCGCCCCCGCCGGGACGGATCAGCCGTTCAGGCGGGCGATCAGCCAATCCAGAAATGCCTGCGCCTGCGGCGTGGGCACGCTGTCGGCGGGAATGATGACGTGATAGCGTTCCTCGGTCGTCAGGCTGTGCTGGCCCAGTGGAATCAGCCGCCCCTCGGCCAGATGGGACGAGATCAGCGTTTCCCAGCCAAGCGCCACCCCCTCGCCGTTGACGGCGGCGTGGATCGAATCGGTGTAATGGTTGAACCGCAGCCCGCTGCGGTCGGATGCGCGGCCCAGATCGCCGCCCAGCCCGACCCGCTGCGCCCATGATCGCCACGTCAGCCAGGACGGGTTCACCGTATCCGAGGCGATCAGCGGCAGGCGCGCCAGATCGGGCGCATCCCCAAGGGACAGCTTGTCCCGCAGCGCGGGGCTGCACACCGGAAACACCCGGTCGGCGCGGCTGGCCAGACTGGTGGCCTGCGGAAACGGCGCCCGGCCATAGCGGATCGCCACATCCAGCCGGTCGCGGCGCAGATCGGTGATGCCATCCTCGGCCACCAGTTTCAGCTTGATCTGCGGATGGGTTTCGCGGAATTCGGCCAGACGCGGCAGAATCCAGAAATGCGTGAACCCCAGCGTCGCCGCCACCGCCACCGTATCCGAACTGGCGGGGCGGCGGATGGTGTCGATCATTTCAGCCATATTGGTAAATGACAGCGACACCGTGGCCGCCAGTGCCGTGCCGGGCGGGGTCAGCACCACCCTTTTATGCGCGCGGGTGAACAGGCTGGTGTTCAGATCCTGTTCCAGCAGCTTGATCTGACGGCTGACCGCCGCCTGCGTGACGCCCAGTTCCGCGGCAGCCTGCGTGAAACTGCCCAAACGCGCGGCAGCCTCGAAGGTGGACAGCGCGGCAAGCGAGGGAAGGCTGCGGCGAAGGCTTGTCATCGGCGATCCTTTCTGCTGCGCCATACATAATCTGAAGTTATCAATGCGTCGAGAATTTCTGCCGTTGCGCCCCACCGTCAATTTCCCCGAGATGAGACGATATGACACAGCACCGTAACGGATTCGGCGCAATCCATTGCTTTTTACAGGAACCAAGGCCATGATCGACCAAGGCAATCTCGCTTCGCTTCTGGACGCCCATCAGTCGGGGCGCTCTCTTGCGCGTCCGTTTTATACGGATGCGGATGTGTTTCAGGCCGACCTGGACCTGATCTGGTATCGTGAATGGATCTTTGCGGCACCGGCGGCGGAACTGCCCAAGGCGGGGTCTTATGTCACGCTGCAACTGGGGGCCTATCCGATCCTGATCGTGCGTGGCGGCGATGGCAGCATCCGCGCCTTTCACAATTCCTGCCGCCACCGGGGCAGCCGGATCTGCTCGAAACCCTCGGGTCAGGCGGCCAAGCTGGTCTGCCCCTATCACCAATGGACCTATGAAACCGATGGCCGCCTGCTGTGGGCGCGCGACATGGGGCCGGATTTCCAGATGGGCGAACACGGCCTGCGCCCGGTGCATTGCACCATCGCCGCCGGGATGGTGTTTATCTGCGTGGCCGATCAGGCACCCGATTTCAGCGCCGTGCAACAGGCCGCCGACCGTTATGCCGCGCCGCACGGGCTGGCCGATCTCAAGGTCGCGCACCAGTCGCGCATCATCGAGAACGGCAACTGGAAGCTGGTGATGGAAAACAACCGCGAGTGCTATCACTGCGCCGGATCGCACCCCTCTTTGTGCCGCACCTTCAACGACGATCCCAATCTGGTCGGCGGCGACGACAGCCTGTCATCGCCCGCCGGGGCCGCGCATGTGCAACGCTGCGAAGATGCGGGCCTGCCGTCGCGCTATCTGATCGCGGATAGCGAACAATGGCGGCTGGTGCGCATCCCCTTTGTCGGCGATGCCGTCAGCTATACGATGGATGGCAAGGCCGCCGCGCCGCTGCTGCCGGGGATGCCCTTTGCCAATGCCGGATCGCTGCTGTTCTTCCATTACCCCAACACATGGAACCACTTTCTGTCCGATTCCGTGCTGAACTTTCGCATGATCCCTGTCAGCCCCACCGAAACCGAGGTCGTGACCACATGGATGGTGCGCAAGGATGCGGTCGAGGGCAAGGATTACGACCTGTCCCGCCTGACCGAAGTCTGGATCGCCACCAATGACGAAGACCGCCGTGTGGTCGAGGAAAACCAGATCGGCATCAGCTCGCCCGCCTATCGGCCCGGCCCCTATTCGGCGGCGCAGGAAAGCGGCGTGATCCAGTTCATCGACTGGTATGTGCGCGCCATGACCGGCGCCCTGTCCGGCCCCGCGAAAATGGCGGCGGAATAATGCCCCGCCCGCGCCAGAACTGGACCGCCGAGCCATGGGACGACAGCGAATTGCTGGAATGCGCCATGGTGATCCCGGAAACGGCGGATACCTGGACCTTTGCGTTTCGCGCGCCGTCGGGGGCGTGGTTCGACTATCAGCCGGGGCAGTTCCTGACACTGGACCTGCCGCTGCCCGGCGGGTCGGTGCAGCGGACCTATACCATCTCGTCCTCGCCCTCGCGGCCCTTGTCGATCTCGGTCACGGTCAAGGCGCAGGACGGATCAAAGGGCAGCCGCTGGATGCTGGATCACCTGAAACCGGGGATGCGGATCAAGGCCTTTGGCCCGACGGGGCAGTTCACCATGCTGCGCCACCCGGCACCGAAATACTTGTTCATCTCGGCCGGGTCGGGCATCACGCCGATGATGTCGATGACGACATGGGCATGGGATTCGGGCGAAATGCCCGACATCGTATTCGTCCATGCCGCGCGCCGGCCCAGCGACATCATCTTTCGCCGCAGGCTGGAACAATTCGCCGCCCGCGTGCCGGGGTTGCAGCTGCACCTCACCGTCGAAGAGGAAGAGCCCTTCAGCGCCTGGCCCGGCTATCGCGGACGGCTGACCCAGATCATGCTGGGCCTGATGGCCCCCGACTATCTGGACCGCGAAGTTTTCTGCTGCGGCCCCGCCCCCTTCATGGCCGCCGTGCGCGACATGCTGGAATCGCTCGGCTATGATCTGAACCGCTATCACGAAGAAAGCTTCAGTGCCCCCACCCCGGTCGAAATCCCGGTCGAGCCATCGCCGCCGCCCGGCGACGCCACCATCCGGTTCGAAGGCGCAGACCTGACCATCAACTGTTCAGGCGACGACACGGTGCTGGCCGTGGCGAAACAGGCCGGGCTGAACATCCCCTCGGGCTGCACCTTCGGCCTGTGCGGCACCTGCAAGATCCGCAAGATCTCGGGTGATGTGAACATGATCCACAACGGCGGCATCTCGGACGAAGAAATCGACGAGGGCTATATCCTCGCCTGCTGTTCGAAACCGCAAGGCACGGTGGTGGTGGACATCTGAACCAAACCGGGCAGGCCACACCTGCCCGGCCCATCTTTGGTCTGCAAATATCCCACCGGGGTCCGGGGGTGTGAAACCCCCGGTCGCAACCGTCACATCATCGCAAAGGTATCAGGATCAGGGCCAGTCCGGTGGCCGCTGTCCAGCGCGTTCAGCGCGGCCATATCCTCATCGCTCAGCACCAGATCCAGCGCGGCAAGGTTTTCGCGCAGGCGTTCGGGCCGTTCCGATTTCGGGATCACCGACAGCCCGTTCTGAACATGCCAGCGCAGGATCACCTGCGCGGGCGTGGCCCCCAGCCGCCCGGCAATGGCGACCACCTCGGGCGCGGCGAACAGATGCCCGCGCCCCAGCGGTGTCCAGCTTTGGGTGACGATGCCCAGCCTGTCGTTATGCGCACGCAGCGCCACCTGCGGCAACGAGGGGTGCAGCTCGATCTGGTTCAGCGCCGGGGTGACGCCGGTTTCGGCGATCAGCCGGTCCAGATGCGCCTGATGGAAATTCGCCACGCCGATGGACCGCGCCCGGCCCTCTTCGCGCAGACGGATCAGCGCCTTCCATGTTTCCACATACAGATCGCGCGACGGCACCGGCCAGTGGATCAGATACAGATCGACGTAATCCAGCCCCAGCCGCCCGATGCTGGCATCAAAGCCGCGCAGCGCCGCGTCATAGCCCTGCGCATCGTTCCACAGCTTGGTGGTGACGAAAATATCCTCGCGCGGAATGTCGGTTTCCCGGATCGCCTGCCCCAGCCCCTGTTCGTTCTGATAGGCAGCGGCCCCGTCGATCAGGCGATAGCCCGCCGCCAGCGCATCACCGACGACGCGCGCGGTATCATCGGCGGGCACCAGCCAGATCCCGGCGCCCATTTGCGGCATCCGGCGGCCATCGTTCAGCCGCAAGGTGGGGTGGTTGGCCATGCTCGGTCTCCTGTTTTGTCAGGCGATAAAATCAGCCTCGCATAAGCGGGTTATCGCCAGCAGACGGTCCGGGGCAATCGCAAAAATACGCCGATGGCTGCCCTCGGCAACCCAAACCCGTGAAAAATAACGCAATCCGGGATCAAAAAATGCTGTGATCGGGTGTAGATGACCCATCGGCACAACTTTGCCGATAGTAAAACCCGCCCCTGCGCGGATTCATGCCGCATCGGCCTTGCCCAGCGGCTGACCGGCCAACTGCACCGCCCTGCCCGGATCGACGCGGTTGTCGCCCGCCGTCAGGCTTTTGCTCGTTTCGTGCCCCTGCACCTTGCTGCTTGCGATACGCGCCATTCTGCGGCAGGTCTGAACGTCATCGCAAAGGGGAAAGAGATGCAGGTTTTCATGCTGCTGGTTCAGGTGGGGCGCAAACAGGGCGACGGCCTGCCCGATGGCAGCACGGGTGCCGGGCTGATCTGTTACGCCGCCGGCAAGGACGAGGCCGAGGCGGTGCGCGAAACCGTGGCGATTCTGAAACAGGCCGACATGGCACCGCTGGATGTGACCGGATACGGCACTCTGGCCGAACGGCAGGCCGCCGGGCAGGACATCAGCGATGAAGAACGCGCCCTGACCGACCGCGCCCTGGCCGATAATGCCGTGATCGTCGCCGCGGTCGAGCCGTTCTTTGGCGACGGCCCGGATGCTGGCGAAGGCTAGGCAGGCCCGGCGGCTTGGTCTAGGATGCAGACAACGAAAACCAAAGCAGTCCAGAACAGGCAAACCCATGACCCGACCCGTTATCCGCTTTTTGATGTCCACCGCCGTGATCGGCACGCTTGCATCCTGCGGCGCTGCCGTGGTGCAGGTGCCCGGCGCGGGCGGCCCGCCTGCGGTGTCGGGCGGCCAGACCCCGGCGGCAATCCCCGCCGCCACCCCCGGAGACGAGGCCGGGCTGCAACGCTGGATCGCGCAATTCCGCCCGCGCGCGCTGTCGTCGGGCGTGTCCGCCGCCACCTATGACCGCGCCATGGCCATCGCCCGTTACAACCCCGAGGTGATCCGGCTGGACCGGCGTCAGGCCGAGTTCTCGCGCCCGGTCTGGCTGTATCTGGACAGCGCCGTATCGGATAACCGCATCACCACCGGCCGGCAGATGCTGTCGCGCCATGGCCGCACGCTGGCCGCGATCGAGGCGCGCTACGGCGTCCCGCGCGAAGTCGTGCTGGCCGTCTGGGGCATGGAGTCGAATTTCGGTGCCAACCGGGGCCGGATGCAGATCATCCCCTCGCTGGCGACGCTGGCCTATGACGGCCGCCGGGGCGAGATGTTCGCCGGGCAGTTGATCGCGGCGCTCAAGATCATTCAGGCGGGCGACATCGACCCGGCGCATATGCTGGGATCATGGGCGGGCGCGATGGGGCACACGCAATTCATGCCCACCTCTTATCTGCAATATGCGGTCGATTTTACCGGCGATGGCCGCCGCGACATCTGGTCGGACGACCCGACCGACGCGCTGGCATCGACCGCCGCCTATCTGGCGCGCAACGGCTGGGTGCGCGGCCAGCCCTGGGGGGCCGAAGTGCAACTGCCCGCCAATTTCAACATGGGCCTGATCGGCAAGGGCACCCGCCGCGCCGACTGGGGCAGCATGGGCGTGCGGCGCATCGGCGGCGGCGCGGTGCCCGCGGGCAGCGGCTCGATCATCATGCCGGCGGGGGCACGTGGCCCGGCCTTCCTGATTATGGACAACTTCCGGTCGATCCTGCGCTATAACAACAGCGACAACTATGCGCTTGGCGTGTCCTATCTGGCGGAACGCATCGCCGGACGCCCCGGCATTCAGGGCAACTGGCCCCGCGCCGACCGCCCGCTGTCCACGTCCGAGCGCGAAGAAATCCAGCGTCGTCTGGCGCAGCGCGGTTTCTATCAGGGCGAGATCGACGGCCTGTTCGGCTCGGCCACGATGGAGGCGGTGTCGGCGTTCCAGCGGTCCATCGGCGTCACCCCGGACGGCTATCCGACCTCGATCCTGCTGGGTCAGTTGCGGGGATAAGCGGGCGCTGGTGGCGCGTCCCCTGATTCGCCACCCCGCCTGCGCGTCCACCGGGAAACGGCAGCGAAATTCCCGCCCGCGTTGAACCTTTCGCGCGGGCGCGGCGTTACCCCGGCAAAGGAATGGACAGGAGCTTTCCGATGCAGGGATTGGGTTGGCTGGCAGCGATCATTGTCGGCGGCATTGCGGGCTGGATCGCCAGCAATATCATGAAGGCCGATACCGGCGTTCTGGTGAACATCATTCTGGGGATCGTCGGCGCGGTTCTGGCCAATGCGCTGTTCGCGATGGTCGGCATCAACGCGCAGGCCGGCAGCTGGATCGCGCAGGGCATCGCCGGGCTGGTCGGGGCGGTGATCCTGATCTGGCTGGGGCGGCGATTGTTCTGACCCCGCCCCCAAAACACACCAAGGCCCGCTGCGACGCGGGCCTTTTTCATGGCATCTTGTTGGTATCTTGCGGCAGTCGCGGCGCTCAGCCCGCCAGATGCGGGGCGAATTCGGCCATCACCTGCCGGTAAACATCGCGCTTGAACGGCACGATCCCGGCGACCAGATCATCCGCGCGCACCCATCGCCAGGCGTCGAATTCCGGGTGGTCGGTGTCGATGCGCACATCGCTGTCCTGCCCCAGAAAGCGCATCAAGACCCATTTCTGCCGCTGGCCGCAGTATTTGCCCTTCCACACCTTGCCCAGCAATTCCGGCGGCAGATCATAAAGCACCCAATCGGCGGTTTCGCCGATCACCTCGACCAGATCGGCCGAAACGCCGGTTTCCTCGACCAGTTCGCGCAGCGCGGCCTGTTGCGGCGTTTCGCCCTTGTCGATCCCGCCCTGCGGCATCTGCCAGGCGTTGCTGTCGCTGTCGATGCGATGGCCCGCAAAGATCAGACCATCGCGGTTCACCAGCACCACCCCGGCGCAGGGGCGATAGGGCAGGCCGTTGGCACCTGCGGGTTGGCCGCTCATTCCGCGGCCTCGCTGCTGTCACCCTGCGCGGCGGACCCTTCGCCCGTGACCGCAGGCGTCGCCTCGGCCCGCACGTCACCGGCGCGGAAATCGACCGCCGACAGACCTTTGAGGATGTCCACCGCATAGGCAAGCTGGTAATCCTGTTCGCGCAGCCGTGCCGTCGCCTCGACCTGCGCGGCTTCTTCTTCGATCTGCTTGCGCTCTTCCTCGCTGATGGAATCGTTGTTCAGCGCGCCGCGCAGATCCGCCTCGGACCGCGAAAAGCTGGAATTGCTGCGCGGGCCGTTTTCCTCGGACTCGGCTTCGGCCGCCGGGCGCGAAGGCGGTTGCACCACGATGATGTCGGGGTTGATGCCCATGGCCTGAATCGACCGGCCCGAGGGGGTGTAATAGCGCGCCGTGGTCAGCCGGATGCCGCTGTCAGCCGTGACCTGCATCACCGTCTGGACCGAGCCTTTGCCAAAGGATTTTTCGCCCACCACGATGGCGCGGCGGTGATCCTGCAAGGCGCCGGTGACGATTTCCGATGCACTGGCCGAGCCGCCGTTAATCAGCACCACCATCGGCTTGCCCTGCGCCAGATCGCCGGGTTCGGCATTCCAGCGTTCGCTTTCTTCCGGGTCGCGGCCACGGGTAGAGACGATTTCGCCCGCATCCAGAAAGGCATCACTGACCGCGATGGCCTGATTCAACAACCCGCCGGGGTTGTTGCGCAGATCCAGCACAAAGCCGCTGATCCTGTCCATGCCGCCCGCTTCTTCGACCGCCTTTTCCATTTCGGCCTGCAAGGTCGAATAGGTTTCGTCGTTAAAGGTGGACACGCGCACGACAACGGCATTGCCTTCGATCTGGGTGCGCACCACGGTCAGCTTGATCGTGTCGCGGGTCATGGTCAGGTCAAAGGGTTCCTGTTCGCCCTGCCGCAGAATGGTGATCGTCACCTCGGACCCGACCGGGCCGCGCATCCGGTCCACCGCCTGATCGACGCCCAGACCCATCAGCGATTCGCCGTTCACATGGGTGATGAAATCGCCCGATTTGACCCCCGCCTTGGCCGCAGGCGTATCGTCGATAGGCGAAACCACCTTGACGATGCCATCTTCCTGCGTGACCTCCATCCCCAGCCCGCCAAAGCTGCCGCGCGTCTGGGTCTGCATGTCTTCGTAATCATTGGCCGACAGGAAACCGCTGTGCGGATCAAGCGAGGTCAGCATCCCGTTGATCGCCGCCTCGATCAGTTTCTTGTCGTCGGGGCGTTCGACGTAATCTGAACGGATGCGTTCGAACACATTTCCGAACAGTTCCAGATCCTGATACAGCGCGGCATTGCCATCCGTCTCTTGCGCGATCAGCGGGCCTGCCAATTGCGTCGTTACCAGAACCCCGGCCAGAATGCCGCCGACCCCTGCCATCATGTAATGCTTCATCTGGTCTCTGCCTTAATCCTGCGCCTGCTGCGTTCCGGTCAGCGCGTTCATCACGAACCAATCCGCCGGGTTCAATGTTTCCCTGCCCTTGCGCAATTCAAGATACAAGGTTTGGGACTGCCCTGCATCGCCGCCTTTGGTGGCATCGGCCACGAATTGCGCACCGAATTCCTGTGCTGGCGGCTCGGTTCCGCCCATAAGGCCGACCGGATCACCGGCGGCCAGCACGTCGCCCACCTCTCCGAACACCTGACCTAGCCCTGCAAAGACCAGAAGATAACCGCGCGCGGGTTCCAGGATCATCACATTGCCGTAATCAAGCAAGGGGCCGCGAAAGCGGATCGTTGCGGGCCACGGTGTCGTGACCAGCGCGGCGGGGGCCGATGCGATCACCAGACCGGGGCGGCTGACGCCCGCCGCATCGGCCTGACCATAGCCGCGCATGACGGTGCCCGCGACCGGCAGCGGCAGGCTGCCCTGCGCACCCTCGAAGTCGGTGATCGGCGGGCCGACATCCAGATCCATGCGCGACACCCCGGCGGCAAATTCATCCAGGCTGGAGGCGCTGCTTTCCAGCGCCTGCAATTCCGCCGGGTTTTCGGCATAGCGCACCGGCATATGCGAACGGTCGGTGACGGCACTGGCCAGCAGGCGACGCGCCTCTTGCACGGCGATCAGGCCGCTGCCTAGCACCTGCGCGGTGCTGTCTTGCAATTCGCGCACGGTGGCGATCTCGTCCAGATCGGATTGCAGCGCCTCGGCCTCGGCCCGCAGACCGGGGGCGATGTCGGCGACGATCATGGCCGAGCGGGCGGTGGCCGTCGCCCCGCCGGGATGCAGCAGCAGGGCGGTTTCGGGCGATTGCTGCATGGCAGTCATCGCCCCCAGCACCCGCGACAGCCGGTCATGCTGCGCCTGAAACCGCGCGCGCAGATCGGTTTCGCGCTGCGCCGCTTCGCGCAGACCGGCACGCAAGGCGGCAAGGCCCTGTTCATAGCCGTGGATCACCTCGGTCAGCGCCGTCACCTGATCGTCGGCCCCAAGCGCGGATTCCAGCCGCGAGATGGAATCGCGCAACTGATCCGCCGCCAGTTGCGCGGCCTGCGCTGCCTCGGACGCCGGGGTGACGGCAGTGGCGGGCGCGGACAGCGCAGCGATCAGCGCCAGCGCGGCAAGGGGACGGGTGCCGGGGATCATGCGCGGCAGATCAGGCTTTGGCCGGTCATTTCCGGCGGCAGCGGCAGGCCCATCAGATCCAGCACCGTGGGCGCCAGATCGGCCAGCCGCCCCTCGCGCAGCGACGCGCCGTCGGGGCCGCCAAAGACGATCACCGGCACCGGGTTGGTGGTGTGCGCGGTATGCGGGCCGCCGGTGGCCGGATCGGTCATGGTTTCGCAATTGCCGTGGTCGGCACAGATCACCGCCGCCCCGCCGGTATCGCGCAGCGCCGCGATCATCATGCCAAGGCCGCGGTCCACCGCCTCGCAGGCGCGGATGGCGGCGGGCAGGCTGCCGGTGTGGCCCACCATATCGGGGTTGGCGAAATTGACCACGATCAGGTCATAGCCATCACGGATCGCCTGCACCAGACGGTCACTGACTTCGGCTGCGGCCATTTCCGGGGCCAGATCATAGGTCGCCACCTTGGGGCTGGAGGGCATAAAGCGATCCTCGCCCGGTTCCGGCGTTTCCTTGCCGCCGTTCAGGAAAAAGGTGACATGCGGGTATTTCTCGGTTTCGGCCAGCCGGAACTGGCGCAGCCCCTGCGCCGCGACCCAGGCCCCCAGCGTGTTGACCACCTGCCGTTTCGGATAGGCGGCGGTCATAAAGGCATCGTGATCGGCGGAATAATCGACCATCCCCAGCATCGCCGCCCATTGCGGGCGGATGCCGGTGTCAAAGGCGGCAAAATCAGGCGCGGCCAGTGCGGCCAGAATCTCGCGCGCGCGGTCGGCGCGGAAATTCAGGCAGAAAAAGCCGTCGCCATCGCGCACCCCGGTATAGCCGGGCAGGACGGTCGGCTGAATGAACTCATCCGTTTCGTCGCGGACATAGGCGGCGGTGACGGCATCGGGGGCATCGGCGGCGGTCAGCCCCTCGGCCCGGATGATGGCGGCAAAGGCGCGCGACACCCGATCCCAGCGGTTGTCGCGATCCATCGCGTAATAGCGGCCGATGACGGTGCCGATCCGCACCCCTTCGGGCAGGTTTCCGGCCAGTTCGGTGACAAAGCCAAGCGCCGATTTCGGCGGCACGTCGCGCCCGTCGGTGATGGCGTGGATCACCACCGGCACCCCTGCCCCGGCCACGGCCTGCGCAGCGGCGATCACATGGCTGATATGGCCATGAACCCCGCCGTCGGAGACCACGCCCATCAGATGCGCCGTCCCGCCGGTTGCCTTAAGCCTGGCGACGAATTCACCCAAAGCGGTATTGGCCCAAAAGCTGCGGTCCTCGATGGCAAGGTCGATCTGGCCCAGATCCATCGCCACCACCCGGCCCGCGCCGATATTGGTGTGCCCGACCTCGGAATTGCCCATCTGGCCACGGGGCAGGCCGACGTCGGGGCCAAAGGTGGTCAGCGTCGCATGGGGGCAGGTCGCCATCAGCCCGTCAAAGACCGGAGTGTTCGCCTGATCGGGGGCGGATTGTTCGGGCCGATCGGATATGCCCCAGCCGTCCAGAATGCACAGGATCACAGGTTTCGTCATCGCCGCCCTCTTGTCTTGATCTTGCGTCTCAATACGCCCCTGCGGGCCGGGGGGCAACCAAAGCCGGGGTGCCGCAGCCGCTGAAATTTGCCGCAGGGATGGCGGCAGGGGGCCGCAAGGGCGCGGTCGCGTGGCTGATCGGTGATGCTGGCGGTTGCAGGGGGAAAGCCAGCTTGCTGATGGCGGGGATCGCGGTGCCATCGGGTGACGCCGTGCAGGGGCGCGACGCGCCAGCCGTATCCTCTGCCGGTGAAGCAACGCAGATGCCGGGGGCGCAGCGTTGGTTGCCGCTGCCGGGTGAGCCGGCACGGGATGCAGCCAGCCACGCTGCCCCGAACGGCAGGGCGGGGTTGACCGGGGCCGATCCCGCCGCCAGACCCCATTCGCCCAAGCGATCAGCCCGCGATCGCAGCGGCCCGAACAGTCGCCGGTTCCGGTGGCTGCGCCGCTGCGGCACCCGCACCTGCGCCAGAGGTAACGGCAGTGGCAGCACCTGCTCCAGCGTCATCGACACCAGCGGCTGCCGCACCGTCTTCGCCAAGAGGGGCCGCAACCACCGATTGGCGAAAGCGGATCATCAGCCGGCCGCCCGACAGCCGCGTGGCCGTCCAGCCCAGCAAACGCCCGCCCGGCCCGATCAGCGCCCCTTCGTCGCGGGCATCGGTCATGCCCCGAACCCGGTCACACAGCGCGCCAAGGCCCGGACCGGCCTGATCCGCCTCGTCCTGCCACAGCGCAAGCGCCTGATCGGCGCGGCTGCTGCGCTGGCCCCAGATGTCCACATAGGCCTTGTTGGTGGTCTTGACCGCACCGTTCGAGCCAAAAACGATCAACCCGTCGTCGATCCCGTCCAGCACCATCGCGCCAAGCGACAGTTCGGCGCGGTATTTGCGGTTCAGGGTGATTTCCGAGGTAATATCCTCGAACAGGAACGCCACCGCGCCATCGGGATGCGGGCGCCCGGTCACGCGATAGGTCTGCCCGCCGGGCAGCGACCATGTTTCGACATGCCGCCCAGTGGCGGCGGCGCTTTCCAGATTGTTCATCTGCTGGCGCCAACTGCGGTAATCCTTGGGTTCGGGCACCATCCGCGCCTCGCGCAGCTGATCGAGAAAATCGAACAGCGTCGGGCGCGCGGTCAGAAAGCCGGTCGGCAGGCCCGTCAGGTCGATCAGTGCCGGGTTGAACAGTTGCAGCTTGCGTTCGCGGTCAAAGATCGCCAGCCCGGTCGGCAGGTCGGCAAAGGTCTTGGTCAGCGTCTGCACGAATTCGCGCAAGGACCGTTCGGCGCGCACCGCCGCATCAGCGGGCAGCGCGAACATCATCGTCTGATCGCCCGCGCGATGGCTGTGGCAATCATACCAAAGCACCGATCCGCCGCTGTCCAGCCGCGCCCGGCGCGGGGCGGCGATGCCGCCCGGCTGCGTCCGGGGCACATCCAGCAGACGCGGCAGCGGCCAGGCGATCTGGCCGTCGGCCCCCGCCTCGGCCCGTTGCAGATAGGCGGCATTGGCCCATGTGATCCGGTCATCGGCATCCTGCCGCCAGACCAGCATCGGGGTCTGATCCATGGACAGGCGCAGCAGGTCCAGTTCTTCCTCCATCGCCTGAAGCACCAGCGAATCGACGGTGATGCCCGCATGTTCGGCGGAAGGATCGGTCAGGGTCAGGCGCATCAACCCGCTGCCCAGATCCTCGGCCGCCAGCCGCAGGGTGGCATTGCCATGCCCGTCAGGGCCGCGCAGATCCTGACGCGGGTTGTCGGCCAGCCGGTCCAGCGCACCGGCGGCATCGGGAAAACGCCCGGCGATCCAGCCGTCCAGCCGCGCCCATTCGCCGCCGGTGCCGGTCACGCTGTCCAGCAGCGCACGGGCGGGCGGCGTGGCGTCGATCAGCATCCGGTCGCGGAACAGAAAGACCATGGGCTGCACCGCCGGTTCCAGCAGATCCAGCCGCCGCGCCACGGCAACAGAGCCGCCGCGCCGCCGGTCCCACAACCGGATGGCTGCCACCGCCAGAATCACCGATAATATGCCGGCCCCAAGCGCGATCAAAAACGTCTGCAACACGGACAGTCTGCCCCCGGATTCCCACTATTGCACAGACATTATGTCACAAGACGTTAAGGGAAGGTTAACAAAACCGCTTCAGCCGGTAATCTCGGGGTTTTCGCCCAAAGCCTGCCGCGTATCCGCCGCGATCAGCGCCAGCGGCCAGCGCAGTGTGACCTGCGCACCGGGCCGCAGATTGGCAAAATCAACGGCGGCGCCCGACCGTTCCAGCAGAGTGCGGGCGATGAACAGGCCAAGGCCCATCCCCTCGCCATCCTTGCGCGTGGAAACGGATCGCGGTCCCAGCGGATAGCTTTCGCCCAGACGCGGCAGCAGCCCGGCGGGAAAGCCCGGCCCGTCGTCGCTGATCGTCACCGTCAGGCTGTCGGCATCCTGAAAGGCCGTGATCTCGATCCGGGTTGCGGCATAATCGACCGCATTCTGGATCAGGTTGCGCATCGCGTGAATCACACCGGGATCGCGCCGGATGTCGGGGCCATCAGCGTCGATCTGAATGATAACGCCGCGATTCTGATGCGGCTCGGCCGCTTCTTCCAGAACGACGCGCAGAGGCCCGGCGCGCAGCAGCAGATCATCCTTGCCCGCCCGCCCCATGGATCGCAGCGTCGCGGCGCACCGGTCGGCCGACTGACGCAGCGTGGCCAGATCGGCGGCCAGATCGGGGCGGTCGGACAATTCGTCCTCCAGTTCGGCGGCGATCAGCTTGATGGTGCCCAAGGGGGTGCCCAGCTCATGCGCGGCGGCGGCAACCACGCCGCCCAGATGTTGCAGCCGGTGTTCCCGCGCCAGCGCCAGCTGGGTGGCAAACAGCGCGTTGGTGGTGTCCGAGATTTCAGCCGTGACGCGGCGGGCATAGATCGCGAAAAAGCCGATCCCCACCAGAATCGCCAGCCAGTGCCCCAGCGCCAGCAAGGGCGGCAGTTCCAACCGCACCCCGGTCGCATCATGGATCGGCCAGCCCCACAGTGCCGCCGCCGTAATCAGCGCCGCCGCCAGCAGGCCCAGCGCCACCGTCAGCCGCCGACCCAGCACCGTGGCCGATACGGTGACAGGCGCCAGCACCAGCAGCGCAAAGGGGTTGGCAATGCCGCCGGTCAGCGCCAGCAGCGCCGAAAGCTGCACCAGATCAAAGCCAAGCTGCCCCAGCACCGCGCGCGGCGACATGCGCTGCGGGCCGCGCAGCATCAGCCACAGGTTCAGCAGCCCCCCCGCCGCAATCAGCAGCGCGACCGGCACAACCGGAAAGCGCACCCCCAGCATCAGCGCACCCGCCAGCGCCGCCGCCTGCCCCGCCGTCGCCATCCAGCGCAACAGCGTCAGGGTGCGCGCGCGGATCGGCTCGGCCTGAATGGGGGGCAAGGGCGGTGCCGCAGCGGCGGTGGTGGCAGCGGCGGGTTGCGGTCGGATCATGGCGGGCACCGGGTTGTGACGATGCGTCGCTTGATAACCCCGGCTTTCTGGGCGATCAATGCGCGCCCATCTGTCAAACCGAGGATCGCCATGACTACCGAACGCCGGATCATCATGCTGGGAACCGCCGCGACCGCATTGTTGCTGGTCAGTGGCTGGCTGTGGCTGTCACGCGGACCTGCGGGCGATCCTTATGCGGGGTGCCGTCAGTCGGTGGTCAGCGGCGGAATGGACAGTTTCGGCACCGATTTCACCCTGACCAATCAGGATAGTCAGCGGGTCAGCTATGCCGATGTGTTCACCAAGCCGTCGCTTTTGTATTTCGGCTATACCTTCTGCCCCGATGTCTGCCCGATGGACAGCGCCCGCAATGCCGAGGCCGCCGATCTGCTGGCCGGACAGGGCAAGGATGTGCAGACGGTCTTTATCACCGTCGATCCCAAACGCGACACGCCCGAAGCTCTGCGCGATTTCACCGGGCTGTTTTCCGACAGCATGATCGGCCTGACCGGCAGCGAGCAGGAAATCGCCGATGTGAACCGGGGCTGGCGCAATTACTATCGTGCGCAGGATGCGGATGGCGACGATTATTATCTGGTCGATCACATGACCAATACCTTTCTGATTCTGCCCGGCGATACCGGCACGGTCGAGTTCTTTGGCCGCGACATTGCCCCCGCCGATATGGCCCGGCGCACCGCCTGTTTTGTGGATGCCGCATAGGGCCATCGTCTAACTGTTTGACCAGACAGACCCGGACAGCTTAAATCGCATCAACAAGGAGGCGATATGGCTGACATACCCGGCGACCGGATCGGCAGTGACCCCAGCTTGCTGCTGGTCGATGATGATGAGATTTTCGTAACGCGGCTGGCCCGCGCCATGGAAAAGCGCGGCTTTCGCCCCACCGCCGTTTTCAGCGTGGCCGAGGCGATGAAAGCCATCGCGCAATCCGCCCCCGCCTATGCCGTGGTCGATCTGCGGCTGGAGGACGGGTCGGGGCTGGATGTGGTCGAGGCGCTGAACGAAGCCCGCCCCGATTGCCGCGCCATCGTTCTGACAGGTTATGGTGCCATCGCCAGCGCCGTGGCTGCAGTGAAAATGGGCGCGACCGATTATCTTTCCAAGCCGGCGGATGCGAATGACATCACGCTGGCGCTGCTGGCCAGTGGTGACATATTACCCCCGCCGCCGCAGGACCCGATGTCGGCCGACCGGGTTCGCTGGGAACATATCCAGCGCGTTTTTGAACAATGCGACCGGAATGTCAGCGAAACGGCACGCCGCCTGCATATGCACCGGCGCACCTTGCAGCGCATTCTGGCGAAACGCAGCCCGCGCTGAATATATCTTTTGACCTCTTGCAAATTCTGCTAATATTAATATGTGGCAGAAACTGTTTGTTTGGGGAAACCGATCAATGACCATCGAAATCGAAAAAATGGACCTGAAAGAGCTGCGCGAACTGCGCGCCAAGCTGGAACGGGCCATCAATTCCTATGAAGACCGTAAACGCCGCGAAGCTCTGGCCGCCGTCGAGGAAGCCGCGCGCACCTATGGCTTTAACCTGGCCGATCTGACCGGCGGCAAAACCCGCCGTGCGGGCACCGTGGCGCCGAAATACGCCAATCCGCAAGACCCGACCATGACCTGGACCGGCCGTGGCCGTAAACCGCGTTGGGTTCAGGAAAGTCTGGATTCGGGCAAATCCCTGGAAGATCTGCAGATCTGAACGATACGGGGCCGTCGCGTCAGCGCCGGCCCTGAATTACCCCCGCCCCTGATCGAATTGCGCCATCAGTTCGTCAAATCGCGCCAGATATGCCTGACGCACCTGCGCGGGCGGGCGCAGCGTTATCGAAAAAGAATCCAGAATATCCGTCTGCGGCACCGGGAACAGCTTTTTCGCCTCGTTCGCGGTAAAACCGGCGATGCGTTCCGCCTCGATCCGGGCGGAAATCCGGTCGGCGGTCTTTATTTGACGGTGTAAACTGCGCGTCAATGTCGCAGGCAGGCCAAAACGGCGATGAATAGCGGCGGAAATCCGCCGATCTATTTCTCCGTATTCTACACCAAGCGCGGATTTAACCGGCGAAATCATGTCGCCGATGACATATTCCGGCGCATCATGCAGCAGGGCCGCAAGGCGTGATCCGGCATCAGATTGCGGCATCAGATAAGAAAATATTCGCTCGACCAGCAATGAATGTTCGGCCACCGAATAGGGCCAGTCGCCCTGCGTCTGCCCGTTCCAGCGCGCGACAAAGGCCAGCCCGTGGGCAATATCGGCGATCTCGATGTCGAAAGGGGTCGGGTCCAGCAGGTCAAGCCGGCGCCCCGACAGCATCCGCTGCCAGGCGCGCGGCGATTTTGCGCGGGGGGGCATTCCGGCCCCGGATTACGACAGCGGCACGCCTTCGGGGCGCTGATTCTGCTGCTGTTGCTGACGGCGGGCGATTTCCTGACGATACAGGGCCACGAAATCCACCGGGTCCATGTTGAAGGGCGGGAAACCGCCGTCGCGCGTCACATCCGAAATGATCCGCCGCACAAAGGGGAACAACATGCGCGGGCATTCGATCATCAGGAAGGGGTGCAACTGGTCTTCGGGCACGCCCTCGACGTGGAAGACGCCAGCATAGTCGATCTCGCACAGGAACAGGGTCTGGCTGTCCACGGTATTGGTCGAGCCGACCTTGAATTTGGTGATGACCTCATACTGGTGATCGACGGGGCGCTTGCGCGCGTCGAGGCTGACCTGCACGTTGATCTCGGGCTTGACCTCGCCGGTCGGGATGCCCTTTTGCACCACCGCGTTTTCGAACGAAAGATCGCGGATGAACTGCGCCAGAATGCGCATCTGAACCTGCGGCGGTTGCTGCTGCGCGTCAGCCGCTGCGTTGTTATCCGCTGCGCCGGTGGTTTCGTCGGCCATGTCGATTCCTCGTGTAAAAAAGACGCTGCGCGTTACCTATCAGGGCTGCGCGCCGGTCTCAATCGTCAAGCGGTCAGGATCGCGTCCAGCCGGACCCGCCGCCGGGCGGCAGCGCATCGGGCGGGCCGGGCGGCTGGCGGGGGGATTCGTCATCCTCGATGGTATAATCGCCGTCGATGACGCCGCCCTGAAACGGCGGGCGATGCGGTTCGCGGGGCATCCCGCCAAAGCCCGCGCTCTGCACCCGCACGCGGCGCCCGATGCGGTGCATCACCAGATCGCGCACCGGCGGGATCAGCAGCAGCAGGCCGATGGCATCGGTGAAAAAGCCCGGCAGCACCAGC
>NZ_JAUNTJ010000022.1 GCF_030538755.1 Paracoccus sp. (in: a-proteobacteria)
GATGCTGGCCCAGCCATGTCAGCAGCCGCCCGGTCATGGCGACCTGCCAGAACCGCCCGGCACGGGTCAGTTTGTGAAAACGGTAATGCGGCACCAGCAGCCCGGCGTCGGTCCATTGCGTCAGCAGCGGGGCCAGATGATCCGCCACGCTCATGCGCGCCTGCGGGGAAACCACGTTCAGCGCCGCCTCGGCCCGGCCCATGTCCAGCAGGCCGCGCTCCATCCCCGATTTGATCGCATTGCTGACCGGGGCCATGGCGGGCTGGCGCATCATCCCCCGCGTCAGGCAATGGCCCGCATCACCGCCGCGCGCCGCGAAATCATCCAGATCGCTGGTGATGCGATAGTTGAACCCGTTCAGAAACCCGCCTGCCCCGGCCCCGAAGGGCAGGCAATCCGCCCCGGTCTTGACCGCAAGGTTATAGACATTGCGTTCGCGCAGGCTGCCCTGCCAATGCGTGGTCGAGATCGGCACCCAGCCCGATTCCTCGGCTGCCGCCTCGCCCGCCGCGAAATAGGTGCCCAGCGTGGGGGCCGGGGCGGGGATCATCTTGCCCTTTTCGATCGCGGCCAGCAAAGGCGTGCCGCCGATCAGGTTCAGCGAATACAGATCCAGCCCGTCCAGCCCCAGTTCCGCGCACAGCCGCACATCGGCGGCGACATGTTCGGGCGTCTGGCCCGGCAGGCCATAGATCAGGTCGATCACGACCGCGCCGCGATCCAGCGCCACAAGCTGATCCAGCAGGGAAATCACCTCGCCGCGCGACGCCTTGCGGCCCAGAGGCTTGCGGATACTGTCGGTAAAGCTTTGCACGCCCAGCGAAATCCGCGTGGCCCCGGCGTCATAAGCCGCCAGAGCCTTGTCGCGGCCAAAGGAATGGATGCGCCCCTCCAGCGTGATTTCGCAATCCGGGGTCAGCGGCAGATAGCGGCGGATCGCGGCAATCAGCCGCGCCAGATCGCGCCCCGCCAGCGCGGTCGGTGTGCCGCCGCCAAGATAAACGGCCTGTAGCGGCGGCCCCTCGGCCGCGGGCGTGGCGGCAAAGCCGCGCAACTGGGCGATGACGGCATCGACATAAGGGCCGCCATCCCGCGCGCGCCATGCGTTCTGGTAAAAGCCGCAGAACAGGCAGTGGTTTTCGCAAAACGGCACATGGACATAGCCGACCGCCCGTTCCTTGCGCCGCTGGCCATGCAGCCCGGCCCAGTTGGCGGCGACCTGCGCTTCGGGAACCGGCACCATGCCGATGAACGGGTGAACCGCGCGCTTGCCCGGAAAGGCCGATGCCAGCGGGTCGCCGCCGGTTTCGGCGAACAGGCCCTCGACCGTGGGTGGCCCGGCGGGGGCGGTGATCTGGGGACGCGCGCTCATCACGAAGGATCGTCGATGACCGCCTGCGACGAGCGCGCGCAATAGACCGCCGGATCGGCGTCGGGCGCAGGGTCGCAGCCCTCGTCCCCGGACAGCGGCCGGATCGTAAACCCGCCCGCGCGCGGCAGTTCGACGCGATAGCGGTGGTTTTCATCCTCGGCCAGGGCGGCATGGTCGAAAGGCGTCAGCCGCAGCGCGCTTGGCCCGCAGATCGCGTGCAGCGGCGCCATGCCCGCCCCGGTCAGAACCTGCGTGACGACATCTTGCCGCGCCTCGCAATCGTCAGGCCCCTCGGTTTCGGTCAGGTTGACGCGGATTTCGCCATCCGCTGTCAGGGTCAACAGCAGCAGAACGGTCTTTATCATGGCAAGCCCCTTAGAAACGCTTGGTCAGGAACAGGTTGGCCGAACGCCCGGCCCCCGGCATCTGGCCATAGGGTTCATAGGCGCGGTCGGTCAGGTTGTTGACCTCGGCCACCAGCGACAGGCCGTTGCCAAAGTTGACCCGTCCGCGCATGTTCAGCGTGGCATAGCCGCCCGATGATCCGATCAGCGCCGCGCTGTCATCGCGCATCCTGACGCCGCTTTCGCCGCGCAGGAACAGATCGAAGGTGCCGTCGATGCTGCCGTGCTGCCATGTGGTGCGCACCCCAAGACGGCCCGAAACCTCGGGGCTGCCGCTGTCGGCGGTGGTGAAACCATTGCTATAGGTCAGTTCGCGTTTCAGCACCGCGACCGAGGCATAAGGCGTCAGCCCGGAACCGGCGTGCTGATGTTCGGCATGCAGTTCCAGCCCCCAGCTTTTGGCGCGGTTGACGTTTTGATAAGTGCCGGTCCGCCCGTCCGAGATCGTGGCGATGTAATCCTTGGCGTTGGTATGAAACAGCGTCGCGTCGATCATCGTCGCGCCATCGTCATAGCGCGCGCCCAGTTCGAACGTGGTCGAAGTTTCGGGCAGCAGATCGGGGTTTCCGGTCAGCGTCAGCCCGCCGCCGGTGGTGGTCAGGAACAACTGACCCAGCGTCGGATAGATATAGCCCTGCGACAGATTCGCCCGCAGCGCCACGCGCTCGGACGGGGTATAGACGACACCCGCAGATGCCAGCGCCAGCGAATCGCCATTGCGCGAGGTTGGGTTCGTCACCCCGTTGGTGGTCGAGGCCAGATGCTGCGCATCCACATCATACCAGCGCGCGCCGAATGTCGCCGCGACCTGATCGGTCAGGTCGATTTCGTGCTGGCCGAACACCGACAGGGTGCGGATCTGCGCCTCGTCCCAGCGGATGGTTGTCGTGGTCATGCCCGGCGGCGTGATGGTAAAGCGGCTCAGCTTGTCGGATGCCAGCTGGTCGTCTTCGTATTCCAGCCCGACCACGCTGCGGCTGTTGGGGGTCAGGCGCATTTCGGCGCGCAGGTTCAGGCCCCATGTCTCTTGCCGGTCATCCGAGGTCGAAACCACATTCACCCGCGACGGCCCGGCCGCGGTGGTCACATCGTTTTCGAACAGCCGGTCAACACGCTGGCCGTAAACATCGGCGCTGAGCCGGGTCAGCCATGGGGCCAGGTCGGTGCCTTCGTAAAAGGCCGAAACCTTGCGCAGATCCCGGTCCGGGATGCCGATCAGAAACTCCGGGTCGCCGGTATAGACATTGGCGGCCAGATCATAGGACTGCGCCTTCAGCCCCATGTAATGCGCCCCCTGACGATAGCCCAGATGCGCCGACAGGTTGCGGTCGGACATATCCGACTGCGCCAGTTCCCCCAGCGGAGTCTGGCGGTTGCCCTGCTCCATCCGGCCCCAGCTTAACCGATAGTCGATCTCGCCCGCCCCCGCCGCGCGCCGGCCCGAGACCGTGGCCGACAGCCGGTGCCCATCGGTCGCCGACAGATAGCCGCCCGACAGATCGACCTGAAGCGGCACATCCGCCCCGCGTTTGGTGATGATGTTGATGACCCCGCCGATCGCCCGGCTGCCCGACACGACCGATGACGACCCGCGCACCACCTCGATCCGTTCGATGGTGGTCGGGTCGATCAGGATCGGCTGACCGTAATTGGTATGATCGGTCAGCTTTTGCCCGTCGATCAGAATGGCAACCCGCCGCGCGGTTTCACCGCGAATGGCGATACGCTCGGCCCCTTCTTCGGAAACCTGAACCCCCGGCACATCGCGCAGCAACTCGGCCACCGAAACCGGAACCTGCTCGCGCAGGGTATCCTGGGAAAGGACGGTGATCGAGGCCGGGTTGTTCCACACCTCGGTCGGCAAGCCGGTGCCGATCAGGGTGATTTCCTCAAGGATGGTCTGGGCGGAAACAGGCGTTGATACGGAAACCGTGGCGCCCAGCAGAAACAGGCAGGATGTTTGGAATCGCGGCATGACAGGCCCTCGTGTCGGGATGATCTGTCCTGGCGGAAAGGCTGGGATGTCGCCGATCACAATCGCATGGCCTGGCAAGCCACACCTTGATCTTTGTCAAATTGTTGGGCGTTTTTGTAGGGAATCAGAGGCGCAACACCCAGACGGACGGGCAGGTTCCGCAACCATTACGGGCATCCCCTGCTGCTGCGCATGAACGGCGCGGGCATTGCCAAGGCGCGCACATGTCTTGCCGGGCCGTTTTCCCCGGCCAATAACAACATGTTCGGCACACCCCAAGCTGCCAGCACCGTTTCGCAGCGGCTGCCACCGCAGGGTGATTGATACTCTTGAACTGACGGAAATGTTGCGCTTGGCAAGGGCGGAAATGTCAGATCAAGTCGTCTGCTTTGCACTTGAATAACATCTCACCCCACCAAAAAACGGGGCGCCACTTGGCGCCCCGTCTGCATTCCGCCCTGCTCAGGCGCGTTCGGGAATCGGCAGTCCGACCCAATCCTTGTAGAAGGCGTCGATGTCGGGTTCGAAGTCGTGGATGACCGGATACCACGGGGTCGGGGCCTCGACATCCAGCAGGTCGCCGGATTTGGGGCAGTAATATTCCCGGATCACCTGCCAGTCGGTCGAAGGCGCCATCAGGCGGGGATACAACTCTTCCATATCCGCGGCGGTTTCGCGGACATAAACCACCGCATGCAGTTTCCAGTTTTCGCGCCAGTCGCAAAATTCGTGCCCGGCATGGGATTTGATGACCCATTTATTGTCCGCCTTGCGCTGAACGATGAACAGTTTCGGCCCAAGCGGCAGGATGATCCTGTCATCCCAGGGCACCTGTTCCTGCAAAATATCCAGATACATCTCGAACCGCTCTTTGTCCTTGGGTGTGGACAGCATGGTCTGCAAGGTATCGCGGTCGATCGTGCCATCAACGAGGTCTTTGATCTTTGCCTTGGTGTAAGCCATTATTTCCTCCTGTTGCGGGGGGAAGCGCCCGAGGGCGCCGCCCGTTATTCATCCACGAATTTGACGGTTTTCACGTCGGGCAACTCGCTGACATCCATCGAATATTCGCGGCCATAGGACGGGATCGGCAGATCCTCTTCCAGCAGTTTCCAGTCATCGGGCAGATCCCAGAATGTGCGGAAGTCCTGCTCGAAACGCGGGCCAAGCTTAAAACTGGCGGCGAACATTTGTTGCACCTGCAAACCCGCATCCTTGGCCAGAATACGGTCGCGTTCCTTGGCCATCCAGTCGCGGGTCGGCACGGCGCGGGCCAGTCGGGCCTTGCGGATGTCGGCACGCCTGGTCTGAGTCGCCGCCTCATCGACGGCGAAATGATCGCCTGCCTTTGTCAGAACCACGCCGTAAACCGATGCGGCAAAACGCTCGACCAGATAGCCACCGTTCACATCATCGGCCACCGCCTGCGGATCACGTTCCAGCGGGTCGCCAAAGCCCGGACCGCCCCGCATATAGTTCAGATACAGATCGTAATCCTTGAACATCGCCTCGGTGGTGATGGCCTGCTTGTCGCGCTTGATTTTCGCGGTGGGCAACATCGCATCCCAGACCGGGTTCTGCGGATCATGATCGCCGCCCGAGGGAACTTTCCCGCCCGAGGCAATGGCCTCCTTCAACCCCGTATCATGCGCCTGAAAGCGATAGCCGGATGCCGCCGGATAACCACCCATCAGCCCCCAGTCGGTGCTGATATTGCCGTTGCCCATAAAGAACATCGTCCAGTCCTTGGCGTTCCAGACCATGCGCAGGGACTGATAACCGCAGCCGCCGCGATATTTGCCGGCACCGCCGGACGACGCCTTGATCTCGCGGCCCAGATACAGCAGCGGTTCGGCCAGTTCCCAGATCTCCATGTCGCCCATGTCGCCTTCGGGGTTCCAGATTGCGGCGGCATGGCTGATGCCATCACCCACGGCACTGGCACCGACCCCGTTGGCGGCACATTCAAAGCTGTTGACGGCATGGATTTCGTCATACTGGTTGAACCCGCCGCCTTGCAGCCAGTTGCCGGTATAGGCGTTGCCCGCGTTCACCTCTTCCAGATAGCCGCGGCCGAAATAGCTGCGTGACAACCCGCGCCACAGCGATGTCCAGGACGACACGAGGAAGTGCCACGCATAGCTGAAGGCCACCCGCCGGTCGTCAGGGTTCATCCATGTGCCTTTCGGCAGGCGGAATTCGGTTCCATAGGCGGCACCGTCGTTAATCATCTCGGTCGGGATCAGGGTCTGGGTCATCATCACCCAGATGCCGGATGTAAAGCTGACCGCATGGGCATTATAGGTATGCCAGCCCCAACGGGATGAGCCTTCGAAATCCAGCCGCCATGTGCCATCGGGCCGGATCGTCATTTCCGATGGCGTGTGCATGATCGTGTTGACCTTGGCGAAATCCGAGGGCACGCGCACATCTTCGTGGTCATAGGCCACATCGACGAAACCAACCTGCCGGTATTTCCCCGGAATGGTCATCGCCTTGATGCGGTTTTGCAGGCCGATGCGGCCGTGTTCCACCGCCTCATAGGCGAATTTCCAATAGGCGTCGATGCCTTCCTCGGCGATGACCTCTTCGACCAGCTTGCGGATCATGTGGCAACCGGCGACACGGGTGCGTTCGTCCAGCATCCAATAGCGGGTCGTGCGCACCATCCGCTGCGATTCATGCAGCCAGTCGCGCTTCAGCTCGTCATTCTCGCCGATCTTGCGGCAGGTGATGGAATAGCCATCCCCGAACCGCTGCACCTGCCCGGTGGACATGGACCCCGGCCCGACCGAGCCGGTGTCGATGACGTGGGTCACGCCGCCGACCCAGCCGATCAGCTCGCCTTCGTGGAAAATCGGCACGATGGTGTGAATATCGCAGGGGTGGACGTTGCCGATCAGCGCGTCGTTATTGCAGAAGATGTCCTTGTCATTGATGCCGGGGTTCGATTCCCAGTCGTTTTCGATCATGTATTTGATCGCCGCACCCATGGTGCCGACATGGATGATGATCCCGGTCGAGGTCAGGATGCTGTCGCCCGCCGCGTTATACAGGGTAAAGCACAGCTCGCCTTCCTGTTCCACGATGGGGCTGGCGGCGATTTTCTTGGCCGTTTCGCGGGCGTCCACGACACCGGCACGCAGCCGCGAAAACAGCTTGTTATACATGATGGGATCGCTGTCGCGCAGTTCCATCTTTTTCAGACCAGCATAGCTGCCCGTCTTTTTCGTGGCATCCATGATTTCGTCGCGGTGCTGTTTCAGCGTCTGACCGCCACGGACGATGCCTTTGACTTTGGTTTGCACATTCATGGTGATTTCCTCCCTTGCCCGTCACACTTCTTTCAGGTGGAACAGGCGGTGGCCGTCCAGCCAGGTTTCAAAGCCGCCGGGGACAACGAAGGTCGTCGCGTCGGATTCGATAATGGCAGGGCCGGTGATACGGTTGCCGGGTTGCAGCTTTTCCATCTGGTAAAGCTGCGCATCGACCCATTTCTTTTTGCGATAGAACTTGCGGGTGCCAAGTTTCGCTTCCTCGGGCGGTTCGGCACCGACTTCGGGTTCTTTCGGGATTTTGGGTTTCGGGATCGGCACGGTGCCGCGCATGATCGCGCCCGTCACCGAATAGCCCAGTTCCGGCGAACGCGCCGAAGCGGCATAGACGCGGCCATAGGTATCGTTGAACGCATCGACCAGCTTGTCCCAATCGGCGGCATTGGTCGCGTGTTCGATGGGGCTTTCGATTTCGATGTCGTTCAGCTGGCCACGGTATTGCATCCGGAAACCGGGCGTCAGCGTGACCTGTTCGCGGGTATAGCCGTTCAGTTCGAATTCTTCCAGAACGCGCTCGGTCAGTTCCTCCCATGCCTCGTTCAGGACCTTGGCCTCGGATGCTTTCAATTCGTCCTTGGCATCCTCGGCGATGTTCAGATCCAGCGATTTGTCATAGCGGTATTCGAAATCCGCCGCCGCACAGCCGAAGGCGCTGAAGCCCGCCGCCCATGCCGGAACGATGACATCTTCAAAGCCCAGACCTTCGGTATAACCATAGGTGTGAACCGGACCGGCCCCGCCATAGCTGAAGCAGGTGAACGACGCCGGGCTGTAACCCTTGCCCGAAATCATGCTGCGCAGATAGTCGCGCAGGTCGCTGTCCAGCAGTTCGATGACACCGGCGGCGGCATCTTCGACCGACAGGCCCAGCGGGTCGGCGATCTGTTCCTTCATCGCCTTGACGGCGCGTTCGCGATCCAGCTTCACCTGACCGCCCAGGAAGTTGTCGGGGTTCAGATAGCCAAGGATGACGTGGCAATCCGAAATCGTCACCGTCTCGATCCCCGATTCCGCCCAGCATACGCCGACGCGGTAGCCTGCCGAATCCGGCCCCAGCTTGATCGCCTTGGTATAGGGATCCAGCCGGATAAAGCTGCCCGCGCCGGCGCCGACCGAGTCCATGGCCACGAGGGGGAGGCTAAGAACAAGCCGGGCCATGTCTGGGTCATTCTTGATCGTCAATTCGCCCTGCGTAATCAGCGCGACGTCAAAAGACGTGCCGCCAATATCGGAACAGGCGATATTCTTGTAACCCAGCACTTCGCCCAGGTATTTCGCGCCGATCACGCCGCCGATAGGCCCGGACACGATCGTGCGCGCCAGTTCCTTGGCCTTCCAGGAAATCGTGCCGCCATGCGTGGCCATCACCCGGAAATCGAATTTCGAGCCGTTGTCCTTGAACGCCGAGCTGATCTTTTTCAGCGTCTGGCGCGAGGGTTCGGCCGCATAAGCCTCCAAAATGGTGGTGTTGGTGCGATGGGTTTCCTTGCGCACCGGGTAATAGTCGGTCGAGGCGAAAACCGGGATGTCCTTACCCGCCTTTTCAATCTCGGCTTTCACGATGTCGCGGACACGGCGTTCGTGGGTCGGGTTCTTATAGCTGTGCAGGAACGAAATCACGATCCCTTCCACATCCTGCGCAATCAGCTCGCGCGCGGCGGTCACGGCGTCATCCTCGCGCAGGGGGATCACCACGCTGCCGAACATGTCTACCCGCTCCATCACGCCACGGGTCAGTTGACGCGGCACCAGCGGTTCGTCGAAATAATGGGTGTTCAGGTGAATCCGGTCTTCGTAGGCAAAGCCCAGATAGGCCTGAATCGCGCGGCCCATGCGGTGGAAATCCTCCATCCCCGCATTGACGATCAGGCCGCATTTCAGCCCCTTGCGCTGCACTACGCGGTTCAGCATCGCGGTGCCGGAATAAACCCCGGTCTGGATCGAGCCAAGCGCGTCTTCCAGCGACAGGCCCCAGTGCTCCAGCCCCTCGCGGCTGGATTCGATCAGGCCAAGCGCCTCGTTCTGCGGGGTCGATTGTGCCTTGCCGACGACGAAATCACCGTCGCTGTCCACAAAGAACGTGTCGGTCATGGTTCCGCCCGCGTCGATGCCAAGCACCTGCACGGTCCGGTCATTTTTCTTATCGAGTGGCAATGTGACGTCCTCCCTTCACATCACGCGATGCGGGCTGCATCGCGCAATCTCAGGTTGGTTTTTTCGTCACATCGTGGTTGTCCGATTGTCGAACGCTCTGACGGTCACGCTGCGGACGCGAAATCAATCGCGCTGGTTTCGCGGGATGCCAAAGCTGTCCAGTTTCAGATACAGCGTCGAACGCGCGATGCCCAACCGCTTGGCAACACGAGACAAATTACCGCCCTCGGCCTCGATCGCCTCAAGGATGCGCAGCCGTTCGCCATCGCGCAGCGTGTCGTCCGATCGCTGCCGGACAGGTGTCCGAATTTCGGGCGGCAGGGTCTGCACGTCGATCAGCCCGGTCGAGGACAGCGCGTCCAGCATGGCGACCAGATTCGCCATCTCGCGCAGGTTGCCGGGCCAGCGATAGGATTGCAGCGCCGCCATCGCCCCCGAGGTGAAATTCAGGTTCCGCCCGCCCGTGGTATCAGCATGATGGCGGGTCATCATTTTCAGCGTCGCGGCGATTTCTTCGGGGCGTTCGTGCAGGGGCAGGATATTCAGCCGGGCAGCGGCGATACGGTGATACAGATCGCTGCGAAACTCGCCCGCCTGCATCGCCGGATACAGCGGGCGGCTGGACAGCGCGATGATCCGGCTGCCGCCCTGAATGGCCATTTCCACCAGACTCAGCAGCAGTTTCTGCACCTCGTCACCGGCCGAACCGGGACCGTTCAGGCACAGCACCCCGCCCGCCCCGCCCTGCGTCAGCCGCGCCCCATGCGCCAGATCCTCGCGCAGGGTGGCCGCCGTCAGGATCGAACAGTCGATCATTTCGAACGGGCCTTGCGCCTGCGGGCTGGCGCGGTGGATGGCCTGCGCCAGAAAGGTCTTGCCGACGCCCGCCTCGCCCTCGATCAACAGCGGAATCGTGGTGCGCGCCAGCCGCTCGGCCTGCGCGCACAGCGCCGCCGACACCGGGCCTGCCTGACCGATTCGGGTCAGTTCCGCCCCCGGATCAGCCTTGGCCGCCCGCCGCCTGCGCAGCGAGATCATCACCCCGATGGCCTCATCCGGCGAGCCGATCACCTCAAGATCGGTGCCGGGCATACAATCGCTTAACGCCTCGGCGATGGTGTCAGGCGGCTGGTCGATCAGATCGGGGATACGCGCCCGCAAGGCGCTCAGCGCCGCGTCGTCGTCGCAAAACCGCTGGAATCCTTCGGTGGCGAACACGTCGTTGCCGCCGCGATCCATCATCAGCATCGGTTCATTCCCGCGCCGCAGGCGGCGCATGTGCAGCCGTTCGATCAGCGTTTCATGTTCCAGCGCCAGCATCCGGGTCAGGTCGGATTCGACCTGCGCGGCCAAGGCCGCCGACAGCGCAGCGGCATTGGGCTGCGCCAGACCATCGGGCCAGGAAATATCCACTACCCCCAGCAGCGCCCCGGTGCCGGGATCGGTGATCGGCGTCGCGGCGCAATTCCACCGCTGGATCGCCTCGCAGAAATGTTCGACGGAGCGGATCGTCACCGGGCGGCGCAGATGCAGCGCCGTGCCGATGGCATTGGTGCCGATGGCCTGTTCGGTCCAGTCTCCGCCCAGATGCAGGTGGTTTTCGCGCCCCATCGCCAGAGTGCCGGAATCGCCCCCCGCATCCAGCACCACCCCGAAACGGTCGCACAGCAGCACGATATTGCCCGTATGCGCCAACAGGTAATTCGCCCGCGCCAGGGCGTTATCCGCCCCCTTGCGCAAGCGCCGCGCGACCGCCCGCGCGGTCAGCAGTTCGCTGTCGCTGCGCAAAGGCGCGCTGGCGGAATTCGCCACCCCCGCATGATTGGACCGCCGCCAACTGGCCAGCACGTCTTCGCGAATGCGCGACGGCACCTTGCCCAGTTCGACAAATTCCTCCCAGTCGCGCTTGCTGATGTTCAGCCCCATCCGTCCCTCCCCGAACGATGACGCAGCGCCCGCGCAGGGCGCAGACACCCGACAAGGCTTTACCCAGATCAGCCCTCTGTCAAGTCAGAGCTTGGTCGGCTGGCCCATTGTCGCTGATTTCCGGGCAGAAGGGGGGGGCTGCCCAAGGCGCGAATGCGGGCCTAAACATCCGCGGCGGGCGGCGCGGTTTCCCGACCTGATCGCCGCATTCTGCCGCAAGGCCGGTGCGGGGCCTGCGCCAAACCGGCGCCCGGAAACGAAGAAACCCCAAGAATCTTGCGATCCTTGGGGTTGCTGATTGGCAATGGTGCCCAGGAGAGGACTCGAACCTCCACACCTTGCGGCACACGGACCTGAACCGTGCGCGTCTACCAATTCCGCCACCTGGGCCGGTTGCGTGAGGCGGGGATGTATCGGGATGTTCGGGGGGTGTCAACGGCCTCTTGCAAAAAATCTTCATCATTTTGGCGCTGCGTGAAAACCTTCGGGAAATCTTGCCGTGGCAGGCTGGCGGGGTTATCAGAAGGCAGGCAGATGAAAGGGCACAGCCGATGTCAAAGCTGGTCACGATCTATGGCGGTTCAGGCTTCGTAGGGCGGCAGATCGCCCGCATCCTTGCAAAACAAGGCTGGCGCATCCGTATCGCCGTGCGCCGCCCGGACGAGGCGCTGTTCGTGCGCGGCTATGGCGCCGTGGGGCAGGTGGTGCCGGTTCTGTGCAATATCCGCGATGACGAATCGGTGCGCGCGGCCATGGCGGATGCCGATGCGGTGGTGAACTGCGTGGGCATTCTGGTGCGCGAGGGCAAGAACGACTTTGAGCCGGTTCAGCATGACGGCGCGGCGCGCGTGGCCCGTATCTCGGCGGAAATGGGCGTGCCGGTGATGGTGCATCTGTCGGCCATCGGTGCCGACCCGGATGCCGCCAGCCATTACGCCGCCAGCAAGGGCAAGGGCGAGGCGGCCGTGCGCCAGCACCGCCCTGATGCGATCATCCTGCGCCCCTCGGCCATCTTTGGCGAGGGGGACGGGCTTTACACCAAATTCGCCCGCAAAACCAAGATTTTCCCGCTGATTCTGCCGATTGCCGGGGCCGCGACCCGGATGCAGCCGGTCTATGTCGGCGATGTGGCCAAGGCCGCGGCCAAGGCCGTGAACGGTCAGGCCCAGCCGGGCATCTACGAACTGGGCGGCCCGGATATTTTGACCGTCGATGACATCGTGCGTCAGGCGCTGCACAGCGCGCGCCGGCGGCGTGGCCTGTTCAAAATGCCGTTCTGGTTTGCCGGCATCGCCGGCGGGGCGCTGGATCTGGTGCAGACCCTGACCGGCGGGCTGGTCACGAACCGGGTGATGACCCGCGATTTCGTGCGGCTGATGCGGCATGATAACGTCGTGTCCGAAGGCGCGCGCACGCTGGCCGATCTGGGCATCGAACCCGTCGCTGCCGAGGCCGTGATCGACAGCTATCTGTGGCCGTTCCGCCCCTCGGGGCAATATGACGAGATCAAGGAATCGGCGCAAAACCTGCGCCACGGCTAATATCATGGAATATAATACGATTGTTGCAGCGATCCTCGGCGTGCTAGAGGGTCTGACCGAGTTCATTCCGGTTTCCTCGACCGCGCATATCCTGCTGGCGGGGCACTTTCTGGGCTTTGATTCGCCGGGCCGCACCTTTGAGGTGCTGATCCAGCTTGGCGCGGTGATGGCGGTGCTGGGGGTCTATGCCCGCCGCATCGCGCATCTGCTGGCCACCGCATCCGACAACCCGGAATCGCGGCGGTTCATCGCCGCCGTGCTGATCGCCTTTGCGCCTGCCGTGGTGATCGGGGTCATGGCGCATGATTTCATCAAGACGGTGCTGTTCGAAACCCCGGCGCTGATGGCGGTGATGCTGATTCTGGGCGGCTTTATCCTGCTGTGGGTGGACAAGCGGTCCACCACCCCCATCTATCACCGCCCCGAGGAATTTCCCCTGCCGATGGCGCTGAAAATCGGGTTTATTCAGTGCCTTGCGATGATCCCCGGCGTATCGCGTTCTGGCGCGACCATCGTCGGCGCGCTGCTGATGGGCGCGGACAAACGGTCGGCGGCGGAATTTTCGTTCTTTCTGGCCATGCCCACGATGCTGGGCGCCTTTGCCTATGATCTTTACAAGAACCGCGACATTCTGGACGGCGCGGCCATGGGCAATGTCGCCATCGGCTTTATCTGCGCAACGATCAGCGCCGTGATCGTGGTGCGCTGGCTGCTGAACTTTCTGGAACGGCACGGCTATGCGCTGTTTGGCTGGTGGCGGATCATCGTGGGGACCGTTGTCCTGCTGGCGCTGGCCGCAGGTTGGTAAGCAAGACTGACCTATTATTGGCGGGCTGATGCGGATTTTTTCGCCCAGCCCACAAAAATCCCGCAGATAGGTCAGCACGACTGACTTTTCATCTGCCGAACCATGGCATAAGCAACGCGCAACACCCGTTAACATTTGGGGGCGCAGCCATGGCCACGCAGAAGATGCTGAAATTCGTCTCGACCCAGCGCGAGATGCCCGAAAAGCGCAGCGCAGCCGAGCGCAGCGACGATTTCCACGAAATCTATCGCGAATTCGCCGATGCCAAGGCGAAAGAACAGGCCAGCCGGTGCAGTCAATGCGGGGTTCCCTATTGCCAGTCGCATTGCCCCCTTCATAACAACATTCCCGACTGGTTGCGTCTGACCGCCGAGGGGCGCACGCAGGAAGCCTATGCCATGTCGCAGGCAACCAATACCTTCCCGGAAATCTGCGGCCGCATCTGCCCGCAGGATCGCCTGTGCGAAGGCAATTGCGTCATCGAACAGTCGGGCCATGGCACCGTCACCATCGGCGCCATCGAAAAATACATCACCGACACCGCCTGGGAACAGGGCTGGGTGCAGCCGATCGCCCCGCGTCAGGAACGCGCCGAATCGGTGGGCATCATCGGGGCCGGGCCGGGCGGTCTGGCCGCTGCCGACCGGCTGCGGCGCATGGGCTTTCAGGTGACGGTCTATGACCGCTACGACCGCGCGGGCGGGCTGCTGACCTATGGCATCCCCGGCTTCAAGCTGGAAAAGGATGTGGTGATGCGCCGCAACGCCCTGCTGGCCGATGGCGGGGTGGACTTCGTGCTGAACTGCAACGTGGGCGAGGATATTTCCTTTGACGCGATCCGGGGCAAGCATGATGCGGTGCTGATCGCCACCGGCGTTTACAAGACCCGCGATCTGGACATCGACAATGCCGATGCCGGCGGCGTGGTGCGGGCGATTGATTACCTGACCGCCAGCAACAAGGTGGAATTCGGCGATGACCTGCCCGATTTCGACGATGGCGAGCTGAACGCCAAGGGCAAGCGCGTCATCGTCATCGGCGGCGGCGACACGGCGATGGATTGCGTCCGCACCGCCATCCGTCAGGGCGCGCAATCGGTGAAATGCCTGTATCGCCGCGACCGCGCGAACATGCCCGGATCGCAGCGCGAGGTGCAGAACGCCGAGGAAGAAGGCGTCGAATTCGTCTGGCTGACCGCTCCGGGCAGCTTTGTCGGCGCGGCCGAGGGGCAAAGCGGCCCCGACAGCGCCATCAACCGCGAACGCCCCGCCATCAGCGCGGTGCGGGTGCAGCAGATGCGGCTGGGCGCGCCGGATGTGTCGGGCCGTCAAAGCCCCGAATTGATCGAGGGCGCCGATTACGACGAACCCGCCGAACTGGTCATCAAGGCGCTGGGCTTTGAACCCGAGGATCTGCCCAAGCTGTGGGGCGTGGACGGGCTGGAGGTGACGCGCTGGGGCACGATCAAGGCCAGCTTTGGCACGCATGCCACCAGCCTGCCCGGCGTTTATGCGGTGGGCGACATCGTGCGCGGCGCATCTTTGGTTGTCTGGGCGATCCGCGACGGGCGCGAGGCCGCCGACAGCATCGCCGCCTTTCTGGGCACCGGCGCTGACCGGGTTGCGGCGGAATAGGGCGGCACAGATGATGCACAGATCATGCACAGGCTGTACACAGGCTGTACACAGCCGGCGCGCGCTGGCCGTTGCGGCAATGTCAGCGATGCTGACCTTTCTGCCCGCCCTGCCCGGCCATGCCGCCGGACAGTTCACGCCCCCCGCCGGCTGCCGGCTAGAGGTGACAGTGCAGAACCGCGGCTGCACCGTCAGCCAGCATTTCCGTTGTGACGCCGACCCCGAAGGCTATCAGCGCAGCGCGATCTTTTCGCAGGACGGGCTGACCTATCTGTCGGTGATCGACGCCGAAACCCGCTGGATCGAATCCGCCTCGCCCACGGTCGGGATGACCGACACGCTGGAGGACGAGGCCGAGGCCCATGCCAGCCTGTCGCGGCTGATCGAAACCGGGCGCGACGATTTCGATTTCTGGACCGTTTCCAACAGCGGCGAGCGGCTGCACCATCAGGGCTGGGACGAGCTGACCGGCGAAACCGTCATCATCGACGGGGTCGAACTGGAACAGACCCGGTTCCAGCTGACCACCCGCTTTGAAAACGGCGAAACCATGCTGACCCGCAGCGGCCAGCAGTTCATCAGCCGTGTGATGGGCCGGTTCTATGGCGGGGTGGAAACCTCGACCGACTGGACCGGCGCGACCGTGAACAGCAATGACAGCCCCGTGACCTTTGCCTTTCCCGGCAAACCCGGTTTCGGCAGCATCACCCCTCAATACGACTGCGACATGCTGATGACGCAGCTTTCCCAAGGAAAGGCCCGGCTATGAGCAACTGGCAAGAACAAGAACAGGCCCGCCGCGACTGGATGGCCGAACACAGCCTGTATCGGGCCGAGGACGAACATTCATCCTGCGGCGTCGGCTTTGTCGTCGATCTGGATGGCAAACCCAGCCGCAAGGTAGTGCAGAACGGCATCGACGCGCTGAAGGCGATCTGGCATCGCGGCGCGGTGGATGCGGACGGCAAGACCGGCGACGGCGCGGGCATCCATGTGCAGATCCCGGTGCCGTTCTTTTACGATCAGGTCCGCCGCACCGGCCACGAACCCGACAAGGACAAGCTGATCGCCGTCGGTCAGGTATTTCTGCCGCGCACCGATTTCGGCGCGCAGGAACGCTGCCGGACCATCGTGGAAACCGAAGTCATCCGCATGGGCCATTACATCTATGGCTGGCGGCATGTGCCGGTGGACACCAGCGTTCTGGGCGAAAAGGCCAATGCCACCCGCCCGGAAATCGAACAGATCCTGATCCGCTGCGACAAGGACATCGACCAGGATCAGTTCGAACGCGAGCTGTATATCATCCGCCGCCGCATCGAACGCGCGGCCGTGGCGGCGCAGGTGGCGGGGCTGTATTTCTGTTCGCTGTCCTGCCGCAGCATCATCTATAAAGGCATGATGCTGGCCGAGCAGGTGGCGGAATTCTACCCCGACCTCAAGGATGAACGCTTTGAATCGGCGTTCGCGATCTATCACCAGCGGTATTCGACCAACACCTTCCCGCAGTGGTGGCTGGCGCAGCCGTTCCGCATGTTGGCCCATAACGGCGAAATCAACACGCTGAAGGGCAATCTGAACTGGATGCGCAGCCATGAAATCCGCATGGCCAGCAGCGCGTTCGGCGATATGGCCGATGACATCAAGC
This sequence comes from Paracoccus sp. (in: a-proteobacteria), assembly GCF_030538755.1. Taxonomy (GTDB): domain Bacteria; phylum Pseudomonadota; class Alphaproteobacteria; order Rhodobacterales; family Rhodobacteraceae; genus Paracoccus. Next base: position 16,798 of record NZ_JAUNTJ010000022.1, read on the forward strand.
CCATCGTCCCCGCCGGTTCGTCGGACAGCGCCGCGCTGGATGCCGTGTTCGAGGTGATGGTGCGGTCGGGCCGCAGCGCGCCGATGACGAAAACGATGCTGGTCCCCGAGGCCTGGTCCAAGGCGACCACCGACATGCCGCAGGCATGGGCCGACATGTATGCCTATTGCAACGCCGTGATGGAGCCGTGGGATGGCCCCGCCGCGCTGGCCATGACCGATGGCCGCTGGGTCTGCGGCGGGCTGGACCGCAACGGCTTGCGCCCGATGCGCTATGTGGTGACGGGCGACAACCTGCTGATCGCCGGGTCCGAGGTGGGCATGGTGCCGACCGACGAATCCACCGCCCGCGAAAAGGGCGCGCTGGGTCCGGGGCAGATGATCGCCGTCGATATGCACGAGGGCAAGCTGTATCACGACACCGACATCAAGGACCGTCTGGCCGCCAGCCAGCCCTTTGGCGAGTGGATCGAAAAGGTCGCGCAGCCCTCGGACGGGATGGCCAAGCTGCCTGAAACCGCGCTGTTCACCGGCGAAGACCTGCACCGCCGCCAGATCGCCGCCGGCTACACCATCGAGGAACTGGAACAGGTTCTGGCCCCCATGGCCGAGGACGGCAAAGAGGCGCTGGCATCCATGGGCGACGATACCCCCGCCGCCGTGCTGTCGCAGCAATACCGGCCGCTGTCGCATTTCTTCCGCCAGAATTTCAGCCAGGTGACGAACCCGCCCATCGACAGCCTGCGCGAAACGCGGGTGATGAGCCTCAAGACCCGGTTCGGCAACCTGAAAAACGTGCTGGATGAATCCAGCGCGCAGACGGAAATCACCCTGCTGGAAAGCCCGTTTCTGGCGAATGGCGAATTCGATGAATTGATGCGCATGTTCGCCGGCACTGTCACGCAGATCGACTGCACCTTCCCCGATGGCGCCGGGCCAGAGGCCATGGCCGGGGCGCTGGCCCGCATCCGGGCCGAGGCCGAGGATGCCGTTCGTTCCGGCGCCGGTCACATCGTGCTGAGCGATCAGGCGCAGGGACAGGACCGGATCGGGCTGCCGATGATTCTGGCCACCAGCGCCGTGCACAGCTGGCTGGTGCAAAAGGGGCTGCGGACCTTTTGTTCGATCAATGTGCGGTCGGCGGAATGTATCGACCCGCATTATTTCGCCGTGCTGATCGGCTGTGGCGCGACCACGGTCAACGCCTATCTGGCGCAGGACAGCCTGGCCGAACGGATCGAACGCGGGTTGCTGGACAGCAACCTGACCGATGCAATGAACCGCTATCGCGAGGCGATTGACGGCGGCTTGCTGAAAATCATGGCCAAGATGGGGATTTCGGTCATCTCGTCCTATCGCGGCGGGCTGAATTTCGAGGCCGTGGGCCTGTCGCGCGCCATGGTGGCGGAATATTTCCCCGGTATGCACAGCCGCATTTCCGGCATCGGTCTTCACGGGTTGCAAGCCAAGCTGGAGGAAATCCACCAGAAGGGGTTCCACAGCGACAGCGCCGATCTGCTGCCAGTGGGCGGTTTCTACAAAATGCGCCGCTCGGGCGAGAAACACGCGTGGGAGGCGAACACCATGCGCCTGCTGCAACTGGCCTGCGAGCGCGCGTCTTATGATGTGTGGAAACAATTCTCCGCCGCGATGCGGGCGAACCCGCCGATCCACATCCGCGACCTGCTGGACATCAAGCCGCTGGGCAAGCCGGTGCCGATCGAGGAAGTGGAAAGCATCACCTCGATCCGCAAGCGCTTCGTGACGCCGGGGATGAGCCTTGGCGCGCTGTCGCCCGAGGCGCATATGACGCTGAACATCGCCATGAACCGCATCGGCGCGAAATCCGACAGCGGCGAGGGTGGCGAAGACCCGGCGCACAGCCATCCGCTGCCCAATGGCGACAACCCCTGCGCCAAGATCAAGCAGGTGGCGTCGGGGCGGTTCGGGGTCACGGCGGAATATCTGAACGCCTGCGAGGAACTGGAAATCAAGGTCGCTCAGGGCGCGAAACCGGGCGAGGGCGGGCAGTTGCCCGGCATGAAGGTCACGTCGCTGATCGCGCGGCTGCGCCATTCCACGCCCGGCGTCACGCTGATTTCGCCGCCGCCGCACCATGATATTTACAGCATCGAGGATCTGGCGCAGCTGATCTATGACCTGAAACAGATCAACCCGCGCGCCAAGATCACGGTGAAACTGGTCGCCTCGTCCGGGGTCGGCACGATTGCGGCGGGCGTGGCCAAAGCCAAGGCCGATGTGATCCTGATTTCCGGCCATAACGGCGGCACCGGGGCCAGCCCCGCGACCAGCATCAAATTCGCCGGTCTGCCCTGGGAAATGGGCCTGACCGAGGCGCATCAGGTGCTGGCGATGAACCGCCTGCGCGAGCGGGTGACGCTGCGCACCGACGGGGGCCTGCGCACCGGGCGCGACATCGTGATGGCCGCGATGATGGGGGCCGAGGAATACGGCATCGGCACCGCCGCACTGATCGCCATGGGCTGCATCATGGTGCGCCAGTGCCAGTCGAACACCTGCCCGGTGGGCGTCTGCACGCAGGATGAAAAGCTGCGCGCGATGTTCAACGGCAGCGCCGACAAGGTGGTGAACCTGATTACCTTCTATGCGCAAGAGGTGCGCGAATTGCTGGCCGCCATCGGTGCGCGGTCGCTGGACGAGGTGATCGGGCGCGCCGATCTGCTGACTCAGGTCAGCCGCGGGGCCGCGCATCTGGACGATCTCGACCTGAACCCGCTGCTGATTACCGTCGATGGCTGGGACAAGATCGTTTACGACCGCTCGCGCCCGCGCAATGCGGTGCCCGACACGCTGGATGCGGAAATCATCCGCGATGCGGAACGGTTCTTTACCGATGGCGAAAAGATGCAGCTGTCCTATGCCGTGCGCAACACGCATCGCACCATCGGCACCCGCACCAGTTCGATGATCGTGCAGAAATACGGGATGCGCAACAGCCTGCAATCCGACCACCTGACCGTGCGCCTGACCGGATCGGCGGGACAATCGCTGGGCGCATTCGCCGCGCCGGGGCTGAAGATCGAGGTCTCGGGCGATGCCAACGACTATGTGGGCAAGGGCCTGTCGGGCGGCACCATCACCGTGCGCCCGCCGATGGCCAGCCCGCTGACCGCCGCCGATAACGTCATCATCGGCAACACGGTCCTGTATGGCGCGACCGATGGTTTCCTGTTCGCGGCGGGCCGGGCCGGGGAACGCTTTGCCGTCCGCAACAGCGGCGCCAAGGTGGTGATCGAGGGCTGCGGCACCAACGGCTGCGAATATATGACCGGCGGCGTGGCGGTGATCCTGGGCCGCATCGGCGCGAACTTTGGCGCGGGGATGACCGGGGGCATGGCCTATCTGTATGATCCGGGTGGCGTGGCACGCGATTACATCAACGCCGAAACACTGGTGCTGTGCCCGGTGACGCAGGCGCATTGGGAAACGCAGTTGCGCGGCCTGATCGAGCGCCACCACGCGGAAACCGGATCGCTGCGCGCGGCGGCGATTCTGGCGGATTGGGATCAGGAAAAGGCCAATTTCCTGCAAATCTGCCCGAAAGAGATGCTGCCGCATCTGTCGCATCCGATTGCGGATGTGAACGATCTGGCGGCCGTTCCCGCCGAGTGATAAGCATCAGGGGGGCCAAAAGCCCCCCTGACCCGTTACAGCCCGTCCCCACCCCAGAAAGGAACCAGCTGTCCCGGCTGAACCGGGCCGCAGCCAAGCCACTGGCTGCGGGCACCGGCGTGCCAGACCTTGGCCGGGATGCGGCACGATATGGCCGTGCGACCCGCATCATCCGCCCCAAAACAGGCATCATGCCCGGCGAACGCCCCAAAGCGCCAGTTTTGATCGCCCTTCGGTTGCGTTATGGCCTATAACATCACATCGGCATGATGACGCAAGGGCAGGCCGACGTTAATGAACCGACTTTCCAGAAAAAACAATGTCTTCCGGGATTTTTTCCTTTTGTTACCGTAAACTGAACCAGGAATGCAATTTCACGGCGGAACCCGCGCGCGGCGCGCTGTGTTGACCTTTTGGTTCAGACAAGAAAGGACGCATCATGGCCGATCTGCTGGCGATTGCCTTTGACGACGAAGCGACCGGGTTCGAGCTGCGCACCGAACTGGTCAAGATGCAGCAGGAATATCTGATCGAACTGGGCGATGCCGTGGTCGTCACCCGGCCCTCTGCCGATGATATTCAACTGCATCAGGCGGTGAACCTGACGGCGGCGGGGGCTGTCGGCGGCGGCTTTTGGGGGGCGCTGGTCGGGCTTTTGTTCCTGAACCCGCTGGTTGGCGCGGCGGTGGGCGCAGGCGCAGGCGCGCTGGCCGGGCGGTTCAGCGACGTGGGCATCAACGATGATTTCATGCGGCAGGCGGGCCATGCCTTGCAGCCGGGCGGCTCGGCGGTCTTTGTGCTGATCCGCAAGATGACCGCCGACAAGGTGCTGGAGCGGCTGGGGGGCTTTCACCGCCGGGGCCGGGTGCTGCAAACCTCGCTGTCGCACGAAGACGAGGCGCGGCTGCGTGATGCCTTGTCGGGCCATGCCGCGCCGCAGGCAGCGGCAGCAGCGGAACCCGCTGAAACCAGCGACGTGCCCAAGGTGCATCCGCGCGACGCCTGATCGCCTTGACGCAAGGGCGGGCCGCATGACAGATGCGGCCCATGTTCCGCAAGACCGCCGCCCGCAGTAACCCGCCCGTGCCCGCCACCCGGCGGCGGGCGTTGTTGCGCCTTGTGCTGGGCTGGCTGCGCTGGCTGACCCTGCGGGCGCTGGTGGTGATGCTGGTGCTGGTCGGGCTGTTCGCGCTGGTGAACCCGCCGACCACCCTCACCATCGCCCGCGAGGCGACCGCGCCACGGCAATGGACCCGGCTGCGCGATGTCTCGCCCGTGCTGGCCCGCAGCATCGTCGCGGCCGAGGATGCGAATTTCTGCCATCACTGGGGTTTTGATATGGTCGAGATCCGCCGGGTGATCGATTCCGGCGGCCGTCGCGGCGCATCGACCATCACCCAGCAGACCGCCAAGAACCTGTATCTGTGGCAAAGCCGCAGCTGGACCCGCAAGGCGCTGGAGACCCTGCTGACGCCGATGATCGAAGCCTTGTGGAGCAAGCGCCGCATTCTTGAGGTTTATCTGAATATCGCCGAATTCGGGGACGGCGTGTTCGGCATCCACGCGGCATCGGCGCATTATTTCGGCACCACCCCGGATCGGCTGACCGCCACGCAATCGGCGCGGCTGGCCGCCGTTCTGCCCGCCCCCAAGCTGCGCAGCCCGCGCCAGTCGCGCCGGTCTGCCGCCATCGCCGACGGCGCGGCCACGATCCTGCGCGACGGGCGGGCGGCGTGCTTTACCCTGCCCGCGCGGGACTGATTAACCAGATTTGGCGACAGCCGTTGCCGGTTCGGGCAAGGATGCGATAACGAAAGCGTGAGTGTTTTTAGCAGGGACCGCTTTCATGTTTCGCATCGCAATTCCCCTTGGCCTGATCCTGATCCTTGCTGCCTGCGGCGGCAGTGGTGGTGGTGGCGGCACTGTCGCCAGCCCGTTCGACAACCCGCGACAAACCCAGATGCAACTGGCGGCCATAGGCCAAAGAGCGGATGGCGGAACCTCGATCATCAGTTCGAACGCTGTGCAGGTAGATTCTGGCGAAGGCACGATTGATGCGGAGTTTTCGCTTGGATACAAAGGGAAATTCGCGCAGGATCGCTGGGTTTCGGATGACAAGGGCAACCGCATCCGCGTTTCGGGCGAAGGCAGGTTCGTGCGGCAGGTGCTGGTGGCCGGTGCCGATGGCGCGCTGATTGCCGGTGCCCTGGGCAGCGAGGCGACGCGGATGCCCACCTCGGGGACGGCGCGCTACAGCGGCAGTTCGACCGGGTTTTCGCAAACCTATGTCGAGGGTCAGGGCCTTGTGACGACCGAATTCACCGGCACCGCCACGATGACCGCAAATCTGACCGATGGCACCGGGTCTTATACCATCCGGGACGTATCAGCCGCCACCGGGGACGCACCGTTTCATCGCCTGTCCGGGTCGCTGACGATCGAGGACGGCGGCATCCGCGAGGAACGCTATGGCACGAGGTTTGTTCAGGTGTCGGCTGACGGGCCGCGCCATAACGGGGGCTTTCACAGTGCGAATGGCGCGTTTTACGGCCCCGGCGGGGCCGAGGCCGGGCTGGCCTATCAGTATAGGCCCTTGTCCGAGGGCGCGCCCTCTCTGATTCAGGGGGCCATGACCGCCAGCAAACAATAAGCCGTCCGGGCGTCGGGCAGTTGATCTGCCCGGCGGCGAGGGGTATCACCGCGCCATTCCAGACGAGCAGCCCATGACCACGCCCAGCCAGACCCCCCGCCTGTATCACACCGCCCTGTCGCCCTTTTGCCGCAAGGTGCGGCTGGTGCTGGCGGAAAAGCGGATCGAGGTCGAACTGGCCGAAGATCGTTATTGGGAAGGCAATTCCGAACTGCTGCGCCGTAATCCGGCGGGCAAGGTGCCGGTGCTGCGCATCGACGGGCGGATGCTGGCCGAAAGTCAGGCGATCTGCGAATATCTGGACGAAACCGTGCCGCAGCCGCCCTTGATGCCGCCCGATGCCGCCGGCCGGCACGAGGTGCGCCGCCTGTGCGCCTGGTTCGACGACAAGTTCTATCACGAGGTCACGCAGCCGATCCTGGAAGAACGGGTGTGGAAAAAGATCACCCGCGCCGGATACCCCGATTCCCGCGCCGTCAAGGCCGGGCTGAAGGCGGTCAAGGATCATCTGGATTATCTGGCCGGTCTGCTGGAACAGCGCCGCTGGCTGGCGGGCAGCACGCTGTCGCTGGCCGATTTCACTGCGGCGGCACATCTGTCCTGTCTGGACTATATTTCCGATGTTGACTGGGACCGGTCCGAGGCGGTCACGGGCTGGTATGCCACCATCAAGTCGCGCCCGGCCTTTCGCAGCGTTCTGGCCGATCAGGTTCCGGGTATTCATCCCGCGCCCCATTATGCCGAGCTGGACTTTGGCTGAGACGACGGGGGGCTGTCTGCCCCCCGAACCCCCCGAGGATATTTCAGGACCAAAGATGCGCATTGCGGCGCAGGCCCGGACCGAGGGCTTTGCCAAGATGCGCGTGACCGTGCCGGATGCCGTGCCGCAGATCGCCGCGCGGCTGGCGCAGTTTGTCGATGCCGGGCGGCACGGGCAGATGGGCTGGATGGCCGAGCGGATGCATTGGCGCGGCGATCCGGCGGCGCTGTGGCCCGAGGCGCGTTCGGTCATCATGCTGGCCGAGCTTTATACGCCGCGCCATGATCCGATGGCGGTGGTGGGCCAGCCGGATCGCGGGGCGATCAGCGTTTATGCGCAGGGGCGCGATTATCACGACATCGTAAAGGCGCGGCTCAAGCGGTTGGGGCGCTGGATCGTGGCGGAATACGGCTGCGAGATCAAGGTCTTCGTCGATACCGCGCCGGTGATGGAAAAGCCGCTGGCGCAGGCGGCGGGGCTGGGCTGGCAGGGCAAGCATACCAATCTGCTGGCGCGCGATCTGGGCAGTTGGTTCTTTCTGGGGGCGATCTTTACCACGCTGCCTCTGCCGTCCGATGCGCCCGAGGCGCAGCATTGCGGTGCCTGCCGCGCCTGTCTGGACGCCTGCCCCACCGGCGCCTTTCCCGCTCCGTTTCAGTTGGATGCGCGGCGCTGCATTTCCTATCTGACGATCGAGCATCGCGGCCCGGTTGATCTGGGCCTGCGGGCGCGGATGGGCAACCGCATCTATGGTTGCGACGATTGTCTGGCCGTCTGCCCGTGGAACAAGTTCGCGCGCGAGGCCGCCGAGATGCGCTATATCCGCGCCGAAGGGACCGAACCGCCGCTGCTGGCTGAACTGGCGCAATTGGATGATGCTGCGTTCCGGGCGCGGTTTTCGGGCAGTCCGGTCAAGCGGATCGGGCGTGATCGGTTCGTGCGTAACGTCTTGTATGCTATCGGCAATTCCGGCCTGCCCGCGCTGCGCGAGGTGGCGGCGGGGTTGCTGGATGATCCCGATCCGGCGGTGGCGGATGCCGCGCGTTGGGCGGTCGGGCGGCTGGCATGAACCCGGCGCGCGGCATCCTGATGAAGCTGGGCAGCGTTGTGCTGTTCGTTGCCATGGCCGCGCTGATAAAGGCGACGGCGGGGGCGGTGCCGCCGGGGCAGCAGGTGTTCTTTCGCTCGGCCTTTGCGGTGCCGGTGATCCTGATCTGGCTGGTCCGGCGCGGCGATCTGTCGGTCGGGCTGCGGGTGCGCGATCCGATGGGCCATGTCTGGCGCGGGCTGATCGGCACTGCGGCCATGGGCTTTGCCTTTGCCGCGCTTGGGCTGTTACCCCTGCCCGAGGTCACCGCCATCGGCTATGCCGCGCCGCTGCTGGTTGTCATCTTTGCCGCGATGTTTCTGGGCGAGGATGTGCGCCTGTTCCGCCTGTCTGCCGTGGCGCTGGGGCTGGTCGGGGTGCTGATCGTGCTGTCGCCGCGCCTGACGCTGATCGGCGACGGCCTGTCGGCAACGCAGACATTGGGCGCGGTCTTTGCGCTGACCGGGGCGATTCTGGCGGCACTGGCGCAGATCTTCATTCGCAAGCTGGTGCAAGGTGAAAGGACATCGGCCATCGTCTTTTGGTTTTCCGTGACCGGGGCGCTGTTGTCGCTGACGACGCTGCCCTTTGGCTGGGCTGTGCCGGATCTGCGGGTAGCCGGGCTGCTGATCGTGGCGGGCCTGCTGGGCGGGCTGGCGCAGATCATGCTGACCTCGGCCTATCGTTATGCCGATGCCTCGCTGGTGGCGCCGTTCGAATATGCCTCGATGCTGTTTGCGCTGGGGATCGGTTACGCCGTGTTCGACGAACTGCCCGCCCCGACGATGCTGGCCGGGGCGGCGATCATCATGGCGGCGGGCGTGCTGATAATCTGGCGCGAACGCCGCCTGGGAATCGAGCGCGCGCGCCAGCGCAAGGCCACGCCGCCCCAAAGCTAAAGCAGCAGATCATTGTGATCGACCGGCACCGCGCCCAGCAGAATCAGCACGAAATCCGGCACGCCGTCGCCATCCACATCGCCGCGCAGCACCGTGCGGTTCGCACCATATTCCGCCCTGAGCTGGCCCGGCGCGGAAAAGCGGCTGCTGCCGATAAAGTCAAAGCCGATGGCCGACAGGTCGATCTTGTCCTGACCGCGGGTGAAATCCTCGATCACGTCGATGCCGCGTTGCGACGAGGATTCGGCGGCGGCACCGTAAAAGAACACGTCCCGCCCGGCCCCGCCGTTCAGCGTATCGGCACCCAGCCCGCCGCGCAGCGTATCGTTGCCGACGCCGCCGAACAGCACATCGCGGCCGCCATCGCCCAGCAGAAAATCATGGCCGCGCCCCCCGAACAGGCTGTCGTTGCCCGAACCGCCTGCCAGCCTATCGTTGCCGTCATCGCCATGCAGCACGTCGTTGCCATCGCCCCCCGCCATGCTGTCATCGCCCGCGCCACCGCGTAGCAGATCATCGCCCGCACCGCCGCGCAGCGTGTCGTTGCCGTGACCGCCCAGCAGCGTGTCACGCCCGTTGCCCCCTTCCAGCAGGTCGTTGCCCGAGCCGCCGTCAAGCCGGTCATTCCCCGATCCGCCCAGCAGCGTATCATTGCCGCCGCCGCCAAACAGCCGGTCGTTGCCGGGGCCGCCATGGACGTAATCATTGCCATCGCCGCCGCGCAGGGTATCGTTGCCCGCTTCACCGAACAGCCGGTCGTTGCCGTTGTTCCCTTCGAGGCTGTCATCGCCGATGCCGCCATACAGCGTGTCATGGCCGTTGCCGCCGAACAGCCGGTCATTACCCTCGCCGCCCGACAGATAGTCATTGCCGGAACCGCCCAGCAGCGTGTCGCGACCGTTGCCGCCATACAGGCTGTCGTTGCCTGCCCCGCCCTCTAACCTGTCGTGGCCGTTGTTGCCGTGCAGGATGTCATTGCCATTGCCGCCCAGCAGGTGATCGTTGCCGGAACCGCCGCGCAGCGTGTCATGGCCGTTGTCGCCATACAGCGTATCGTCGCCCGCATCGCCCGACAGCGAATCATTGCCCGAACCGCCCCACAGAATGTCATTGCCGCTGCCGCCCAGGATCAGGTCATCGCCCGGACCGCCGCGAATGCGGTCATCGCCGTTGCCGCCATAGATGCTGTCATCGCCGCCTTCGCCCCGGATGGTGTCATTGCCGCTGTCGCCATAGAGGATGTCAGCCTCGTTACTGCCGAAGATCAGGTCGTGGCCACCGCGCCCGTAAATGGTCGAGCCGATGGCCGAGGCCCGCAGCACATCCGCCCCGTTCGAGCCGGTGATGCTGGTCGGCAGATTCGCCGGGTCGTAATTGGTGATCGGGAACATGTCATTGGTAAAGAAACTGACCGGCAGGCTGGTGCCGGTGGTCGTGAAAATGTCGATGACCCCTTCGTGAAAGCGGATCTTGGCCCCCCAGCTTTGCGGAAGGATGGTCAGTTGATAGACGCTGCGCACCATGCCGAGATTGGAAAAATCCAGCCGGTCCACCCCCACCTCGAAATCGCGGATGGCGATGCGGCCCTTGATGTTCGAGGGCACAAAGGTATCTGCCCCCGCCCCCCCCAGCAGCGCGATCGAGTTTTCACCGGCAACCAGCGTGTCATTGCCTGCCCCGCCGTGCATCCAGATCGCATCCGGCCCGGCGATCATGTAATCGTCGCGGTTGGTGCCGGTCGGGCGCACGCCCGACACGGTGCCGGTCATCCCCGCCGGGCCGGGTTCGACAACCAGTTGCGTGATCCCGGCCTTGGTCGCGCTGGATACGAACAGCACGATCTTGCCATCCATGACCTGCGCCTTGATCGCGGTGACACGCGCCAGCGTCAGCGTGTGATCGTCGGCCAGGGTTTCCAGATGCACCAGCCGCCCGTCGGGGCGCAGCATGAACATGGTAATGCCGTCATCGGCCCCGCCGACAAAGACATAGGCCCGCCCGTCCAGCACCACCGAATCCATCGCCGTGGTGCGCAAAAACCGCGTCGAGCCTTCGTCGATGACATGATCCACCGCCGTCATCGAGCCGTCGCGCCCCAGCCGGAACACCGTCAGCGAAGATGAATCGGACGCGCCGACCACCACATAGGTCTGCCCGGCGATGGTGGCCGCCGTCGCAATGCGCGGGGCGGCAAAGCCGGTCATATCCTCGCTGCCCATATATTCGGTGCGCCGGATGGTGCCATTGGCGGCAATCGTGTGGCTGGCGATGAAATTGCCCAGTGACGACAGGGTAATCAGCACCTGTTGCGTGCCGACCTTGACGGGCAGGACAAAATCCAGCCCCGCCTCGGGCCGGGTGGCGGATGGCGGGGCGGGCGATTGCGCCAGCGCCGTCATCGCGCCATCGCTGGCGACCCGGAACAGGGTGAAGGCGGTGGATTTTTCCTGCGTCGCATAGACGAAATCACCCTGCGCGGTGGAAAACTGCCCGACTGAAACGATCGCCGGGCCGACCTGCCGCAGCGCGGTGGCACCGCTGTCCGCCGCCCGCGACACCGCCCCCGATGCCGAAATCGGCATGGCCATCATCGTGCCGCTGCCGATATTCGACATGGCCACGATGGCGCTGTCGCCCATCTGCATGACGTTGACGCGCGGTTCGCGCGAATAGGACACGGCCCCGGCATAGGCGGTGGCCCCGATCAGACTGATCTGCGTATCTGCCCCGCCGATCTGCATGGCGGTGATGCCGCCGCCGACATGAGTGGCCGAATACAGCACATGCTGCCCGTCCACCGTTGCGATGGACAGATCCGTGATATTCGACAGAAATCCGGCCCCTGTAACAGTGGCCACATGGCGAAAGCCGACCATGACCCCAACCCCGATTCAAGCACCCCCGTGCCCGATCAGATTAGGATGACCTGCCTAACAATTACCTTACCCAGCGTAGTTAACACCGGGCTTTTAAATTATGATTTTATTAAATTTTTATTTACTGTTCGCCAACCTGCCACGCACCGGGGCCAGCGCGCCATACAGGATCAGGGCCGGGGCCTGAGGCGCGGTGCCTGCCAGCATGGCGGCCAGATCGGCCACGGTGCTGCGGATCAGGCTCTGGCCCGGTTTGCTGACCTCGGCGGCCAGCATCGCCGGGGTGTCGGCGGGCAGGCCGTGGGCGATCAGCCCCTCGGCCAGGGCGGCAAAGGTGCGCTGGCCCATGAACACCACGGTCAGCGCCTTGGCATCGGCCAGTGCGGGCCAGTTCAGATCGCCGGGCAGCTTGCCGGTCACATCGGCTCCGGTCACGAATTGCAGCCGCCGCGCGGTCAGCCGCCGGGTCAGCGGCATACTGGCCGCCGCCGCCGCCGCGCAGGCCGAGGGCACGCCGGGGATGATTTCCCAGTCGATGCCAGCGGCGGCAAGCGCGTCCAGCTCTTCCTCCAGCCGGCCAAAGATGCCTGCGTCACCCGATTTCAGCCGCACCACGCGGTGGCCGGCCCGCGCCTCGTGGATAAGCAGGGCGTTCACGTCATCCTGCCGGGCCGAGGGGCGGCCCGCGCGCTTGCCCACCGGAATGCGCCGCGCCGTGGCGGGCACCAGATCCAGCAGCGGGCCAGAGGCCAGATCGTCGAACAGCACCACATCCGCCTGCGCCAGCCGTTTCGCCGCACGCACCGTCAGCAATTCGGGATCACCCGGCCCGGCCGAGACCAGAGAAACGAAACCTGCGCTGGCTGGATCGGACATGGCTGGCCCCTTGTGGTTCAGACTGAACTTGCAGCTATACCATTGCGGGGCCAAGCGAAAGTCTGCCCATCGACAGCCCGCCCCGCCCTGCCCTAAGCTGGCCGGGGGAAGACGGAGGATACCGATGAAACTGCTGCGCTATGGTCCCAAGGGGCAGGAAAAGCCCGGTCTGCTGGACGATCAGGGCCGCATCCGCGACCTGTCGGCTCATGTCCCCGACATCGCGGGCGCGGTGCTGACGCCCGACGGGCTGGCCCGGCTGGCCGCGCTGAACCCCGACGATCTGCCGCTGGTCGCGGGCACGCCGCGCATCGGCCCCTGTGTCGGGCAGGTAGGCAAGTTCATCTGCATCGGCCTGAATTACGCCGACCACGCCGCCGAGGCAGGGATGGCGGTGCCATCCGAACCCATCGTCTTCAGCAAATGGACCAGCGCCATTTCCGGGCCGGATGACGATGTGGAAATCCCGCGCGGCTCGACCAAAACCGATTGGGAGGTGGAACTGGGCGTCATCATCGGCAAGCCCGGCAAATATATCGACCCGGCCAAGGCGCTGTCGCATGTCGCCGGTTATTGCGTGGTGAACGACATATCCGAACGCGACTGGCAGACGGCGCGCGGCGGCACATGGGACAAGGGCAAGGGCTTTGACAGTTTTGGCCCCATCGGCCCGTGGCTGGTCACCCCGGACGAGGCAGGCGACCCCGGCAATCTGCGCCTGTGGCTGGAGGTGGACGGCATCCGCCGTCAGGACGGATCGACCGCCACAATGGTCTTTGGCGTGGCGCAGATCATCGCCTATCTGTCGCAATTCCTGTCACTGCAACCCGGCGATGTCATCGCCACCGGCACCCCGCCCGGCGTGGGCATGGGGCAAAAACCGCCGGTGTTTTTGCAACCCGGACAGGTGATGCGGCTGGGGATCGAGGGCTTGGGCCAACAGACCGCCCGCACCGTGGCGGGCTGATCGGGGTGGGCGGTAATTGCACGGGTTCAGACGCTGAACCCATAACCTGCGCAATAATATGCTGACAGGTGACGATAGCATCATCAATATGACTGAAGAATCAGGTTCCCCTGCTTGTTTCCAGATGACAAATCATATTTCTTATATCTGGGCCGAAATATGGCGAATTTTTCAGGTTTGCCATGCTGCATCTGCTGGCTTGTCGTTGTTTTTTCTTTGCCAGAACTGGAAAACCCCGGAGGCATCGGGATGCACCAGTGGCTTACGATCATTCCTGCACGCTCGGCGCGGTGCTCTTGCCCATCACAATTTTTTCACGAAGCCGCAACAGAAGGCAATCAAACTATTCCAGAATTTTACGTGGAAACCGCTTGATTTCTTGCGATTTCCATCCCGACATTCGCCTGCATCAGGCGGCTTTGGACGGCAGAAACTGCGCGAAAACTGCAGCCAAGGGCTGAGGTGGCGTTGAGGTAAGCGATTGGGAAAACAATCTGGCCCGGTCGGAGATCGACATATCTTGATCAATCACCATTGCTGAATGGCAGGCTATCGCACCCCATTCCTCAACTGTTCGAACGAGCAGATTTTTCCGGCGATTGCACTGGCCATGACAGTTGGTGGGCTTGCGAGCCATGTCGAGCCGGGGCCGCCACGGCCCGGAAAATTTCGATTGATGGCCGAAATGGTCACTTGATCGGTCGTTTCTGACACGCCCGGTCCACATTGGCCGCAGGACCCGCAGGCTGGGCCCAGAATCTCGGCGCCGACCGCGTCGAAGGTCTCGAAATAGCCCTTTTTCCGGCAATAATCGCGCACCTGCACGGTGCCGCATTGCAGATACAGCTTAACGCCCGGCGCGACCTTCAGCCCGTGGTCCTGCGCCCATTTTGCGACCGCATAATAATTGTCAAAGTCGTCACGCTTACCAGCCGTGCAGGAGCCGCCATAAGCAATATCGACCCTGACCTCTTCACACAGATCGATCAGGGGCAGGCCGTTTCCCGGATCGCCAGGGCGAGCAAGCATTGGTCCGATGGCCGAGCAATCCAGCGTGATTTTGGCGGTATATTCCGCACCCTCATCGGAACGCATCCAGTCCTCAAGCTGGAAATCAATGCCGCGTCGCTCCTTCAGAAAGCGGACTGTCTCGGCATCCGGCGCGCAAAGTCCGGTCAAGCCGCCCAGTTCGGCTACCATATTGGTCATGGTGGTGCGCTCGTCCGTAGACATGGCATCGATAACCGGTCCGGCAAACTCAAAGATCTTGCCCACACCGCCACCATCACGGATGAAAGGCTGTGCGAGCAGGTGCAAAAGGATATCCTTGGCGGTCACGCCAACCCGTTGCTCTCCCTCCAGCCAAATGAGCAAGCTTTCGGCCATGGTCAGGCGTGCTGCTCCAGTCATGAATGCGTTGGCCATGTCGGTGGTACCGACGCCATAGGCGAAGGTGCCGATGGCGCCCGAATGCGGCGTGTGACTGTCGGTCCCGACGACGATCCGCCCCGGAAGGGCATAGCTTTCGGCCATCATCGCGTGGCTGATCCCCTCGCTGCCCTCCTCGCCGATCAGATAGCCATGGTCAGTCAGTCCGTATTCCTTGCCAAAGGCCCGGTGTGCCTCGCTGATGGCGCGGACATCGGGCAAAAGGCCCAGCTTCAGATGCGTGGGCGAGCGGTGGGCATAGGACAGGTGATCCTCGAACAGCAGGATGTTCTTCGGATCGAACAGCTTCAGCGGCCGACCGTAATATTCATGCAGCATATGCGCCGCCATGGCTGTGTAGTATTCGTGGATGAAACGGAAGTCGGCACGAACGAACCCGCCGGTGCCGGGTTCGGCATCCCAGTCCAGCCCGTCAACCTGCAACGCGAAGCGATCAACGATCTTCTGCGCGAAGGTGCGCGGTCCCTGCCCCTCGACCTGCCGCAACCGCGCATTGGTAAGGTATTTCTCGCCATAGGCCAGCAATCCGCCCGCCCGCAGGATCGCCTGCGCCAAAGGATCGCGGCCTGCGACCAACTCGTCGATGCTGATATCCTCACCCGAACGGATGCGGTTGATAAGCCCGAAATCGGTCGAGGTGAACAGCCCGATATTGTCGCAGTTCTGGCGATAGATGCGCTCGAACCCCTCGGCGATGACCAACCGGATGCCCGCCGAATATTCCGCCAGCGGCGAATGTTCGCGTGACGAGCCTTTGCCATAGCGCCGCCCGCCGACCAGCACAGAGAAGCCGCCCTCGGCAATGGCGTTTTCGCCCACGGGCTTTTCGTCGTTGATTGTCAGCCCGGTATGGGCATAGCGGCCCAGGCGGCCGTCATAATTCAGCATGACCTGCAGCGGCGTGATCTCGTCGGTCGAGATATCGCTGCGCAATTCACCGGCAGCGGCCAGCGGAATATCGCTACCCGCAATCTGGCGTTTGACGGCATCGGCCGCGGTGCCAAGGATCAGGATGCGTCCGTCGAATTTCATGAGAGGGCCTCTTCTTTGCTGCGCAGCCACTCGACATGGCTCATGCGGGTTGCGCGGGCTGTGGCGCGCTCGGCCGCCGTCATGCGGGCGGCGTCCTGGCGCAATTGTTCTTCTCGACGTGCCAGTTCCTTCCCCATGGCAAGGATCGCGGCCGCGGCATGTTGCGGGACAATGACGGTTCCATCCTGATCGCCAAGAACAAGATCGCCGGGATGGATGGTCACTGTGCCGCCTTCGGGCGCGGGCAGTGTTACGGGCGCGTTCTGTCCGGTCAGACAAAAGCGGCGGGCTCCATTCAACGGGATTGTGCCAGCAGCCCGGACGGGCAGTCCGATTGCGGACAGTTCATGCAGATCACGGACCAGACCATCCGTAATCAGTCCCGCGCAGCCAGCACTGGCCAATTCGGCAGCCAGCAACCCGCCGGTAACGGCGCCGCCGCGAAAGCCGTTGGTCGCAAGGACAAGCACCGAAGGCCCGCTGAGCAGAAGGGGAAGCCCGTAGAGCGGCATGGTGGCCGATTTGCAGGGCCTGTTTACCGTATTGACCTGTCGTTGACCCTGAACGCAAACCGCCGGACCGCAGAAACTGACGGCCTCACCGACTGCCGCAATGCTCGGGTCGAGTGTCTGACTGTGATACCCGGCCTCATCCAGAACGTCGCTGATCAGTGCACTGCCAAGCTGTTTGAACTCGTTGAACATGGACATCATACCTGCCTTGGTCCCATCAGCAGATCAGGCAGGAACGTGGACAATACCGGCACGAAGGTCAGGATCAGCAGGACCAGAAGCGCCACCAGCAGGAAGGGCATGGTCGCACGCGCGCCCTGGACGATCGAAATGCCGCCGATCTGGCTGGCGATGGCCAGCACGATGCCAATCGGCGGCGTGATCAGCCCGATACACAGGTTCACCGTTACGACTACGCCAAAGTGGATCGGATCAATGCCAAGCTGCTGACTGATCGGGAACAGGACCGGCAGCAGCATGACTTTGGCAGCATTCACCTCCATCACCATTCCGATGAACAAGAGCAGGATGTTCACGAGGATCAGAAAGGTGATCGGTGAGGTGACAAAGCTTTGCAGCCATGCACCAAAGCTTTCGGGCGCATGGACCCATGCCAGCATCCAGGCGAACAGCGACGCTCCGGCAAGGATGATCATCACCGCAGCTGTCAACCGCATTGCAGAAGTCAGCGAGGCGACAATCACTTTCCAGCTGAGTTCACGATAGACCAGCCCCGATACCAGCATCGCATAGATGCAGAGGACGACCGAGGCTTCCGTCACCGTGAACAGTGCCGACAGAATACCGCCCAGCAGCAGAACGGGCGTAATCAGCGCCGGAAAGGCGATCACGAACTTCTCCCAGATCAGGCTGATCGGGGCGGGCGGTTGCGTCGGATAGCGGTTGCGCCGCGCGATGCCCCATGCCGCGATCATCAAGGCGAGACCCCACAGAAGACCCGGGATCAGCCCGGCCAGAAACATCCGCATGACCGATTGATCGGTGATATAGGCATATACAATCCAGGCAATCGAGGGCGGGATCAGGGGCGAGATCGGCGAGGACGCCGCCGTGATGCCGACCGAATAGCCCGCCGGATAGCCTGCCTTTTTCATCTCGGGAATGAAGGTGCCGCCGATGGCAGCCGTATCGGCCACCGCCGAACCGGAAATACCACCGAACATAAGCGAGCTGAGCACGTTCGAGGTGGCCAGCCCGCCGGTAAAGCGACCCACCAGCACATTGCCGAAATCAATCAGCCGGGACGATATCCCGCCATTCGACATGATCGTACCTGCGAACAGGAAAGCCGGGATCGCCATCAGCGAAAAACTGTCCATCCCCGCGAACAGCCGTTGCGGTGCAATAACGGGATTGGCACCGCCATGTGCAAAGATCGCCGCAAAGGAGCCCGCGATGATCGCAATAGCCAGCGGAACGCCGATCAGGATACAGAAGGTGATGACGCCCGTCAGGATCAGTGCCAGTGTCGCCAATTCCATGGCTCAGCCCTCCTGCTCGTCGAGGCGATTCAAACGCGACAGCACAAGCACCAGCGCCATCAGCGCCGCTCCGATGGGGATTGCCAGATAGGGAAGCGACATCTTGATCGGCAACCCGGTCGAACTCTGCCGTGCCCCGATCCCGGCCAGCGTCCAACCATACCAGGCAATCAGGCCGCAAACCGTCAGTGAAATCGCATCGCGCAGCCATGAAATCGCAATCTTGGCCTTTTCGGGCAGCATCTCGACGAAGGTATCAATCAAAATATGCTCGTTCTTCTCCATCAGGATCGCCGAGCCCAGCATGGTGATCGCAACAAGAAGATAGCGGCCCAGTTCCTCGGCCCACATGGTAGGCGCGCCCAACACGAAGCGCGCAATCACCTGAAGGCCGATGACCAGGAGCATCGCAACAAGAAGCAGATTGGCCGTCAGCCCAAGGAAAGAAATCAGACCGCGGGTCGTCCTTTGCATGATATGCATCGCCGTATTCCTTTATTAGCTCGCCCTTGCAGGAAGCTTGCTATTGAACGGCCTGTATTTTCTCGACCCACGGCTTCAGGTCGGGAAACTGATCGACAACTGCGGCTGCCTTTTCACGGAAAGGTGCAAGATCGGGCTCGATGACCGTCACGCCGTAGGATTCCAACTGCTCCCGATCAGCCATATCTTGCACGCGCTCCTGCTCGGAGCCCCAGGCCAGAGCCGCGCGACCTTCTTCGAGGATGATCCGCTGCTCTTCCTCGCTGAGGCTGGAGAAGCGCGCATCGTCGAAGATCAGCGTATAGGCGCCATAGACATGATCCGTCATGATTACATAATCTGCCGCTTCATAATATTTCGAGCGCAGATGTGCCGAAAGCGGATTCTCCACCGCATCAATGATGCCTGACTGCAGCCCGCTATAGACTTCGTTCGAGGACATCGGCGTCGGGCTGGCGCCAAGCGTACTCCATGTAGCGGCAAAGATATCGATGTTCGGCACTCGGATCTTCAGACCGGCCAGATCTTCGACGCTGTTGATCTCTCGTTTGGATGCCATCTCGCGAGGGCCACGCATGCCGGCGCCGATCAGGCGAAAACCGGTGCGGTCGGTGATTTCGGCATAAAGCTCCTCACCAACCTGGCCGCCAAATACGGCATCGAAATGCGCCGGATCACGGAACAGATAGGGATAGCTTTCGATGGCCGCGATCTCGTCATAGGTATTGAGCGAGGCGATCACCGTCATCACAATGTCATTGGTGCCGATGGTCATGGCCTCCAGCGTCTCGCGCGGGCTCCCGGTCGAGCCTGACAGTGACAGTTGAACCTCGATCTCACCGCCTGATGCCTCGGCCACGCCATCGGCAAAACGCTGCGCTGCCTGCCCCCAGACGGTCTGCGGCGTTTCAACTGAAGCCAATTTCAGGGTCGTCTTGGCAAATGCCGGTCCTACGCTTGCGCCCATGACCAGAGCTATGGCTGTGGCTGTGGCTTTGGCTCTGGCTGTGGCAGTGCGTAAAAATTTCATCACATTCCTACCACGAAGCTGATTACCCCTATCAGCTGTCTACCTATTATACCAAATGAAAGGTGGAATCAATGACAGGGCACTGCTAACCTTCCGGACACAAAAGGAGGCCCTGATGCTGAACGCCGAACCGGTCCGTAAAAAGCGGCTCTACGAAGATGTCGTGGAGCAGATCCAGGCAGCGATTGTCGACGGCAGCCTCAAACCCGGCGACTTCCTTCCTGCTGAGCGGGATCTTTGCGAGCGGTTCGAGGTGAGCCGTACCGCCATTCGGGAGGCGCTGTTTGCGTTGCAGACCAGCGGGTTGATCGAGTTGGTAAACGGTCGCCGCGCGCGCGTGGTCGAGCCGACCGCCGAACGGTTGATCGAAGAACTGAGCGGACCAGCACGCTTTGTGCTGACACGACCAGAACGCTTGCGGCAATTGCAGGAAGCCAGAATGCTATTTGAGGGGTTTCTGGCACGGGTCGCTGCTCGCTCTGCAACGGCAGACCAGATCGCAGACATCGAAGCCGCGCTTGAGGCCAACAAGAAATCCATCACGGATCCAGAAGAGTTTGTCCGAACCAACATCGACTTCCACCTTGCTATCGCAAGGGTCAGCGGCAATGTCTTCGTCGACTCTCTGCACAACGCCGTGCAAGCATGGCTGGCAGAGCACCGCCGCGTTGCCATTCAGCAGCCGGGCGCAGCCGAACGGGCCTATCGCCGCCATGTCGAGATATTCGACGCAATCAAGGTCGGAAACACAGACCAAGCAGAGACCGCTATGTCCACGCACCTTCAAGAATCTATTGATGCTTATTGGGCAGTAGTTGAGTAGCACTGCCGCAACTGAACGAAACCGCTGGCTCTACCAATTTCCACGGTATGATCCGTGCCATGCGAGCGATCCTTATTCACTGGCATCGACGGGAACCGTATCCAGAAAATCCCATCCAGAACAAGACGATGATTCATGGGTTTGCGTCTGTTCGGTGCGCGGACGGCCAGGATGAAGCGTTCGTAAAACGTCCATTCTTCGTCCGGCATCAGGTCTCGTGCCAAGCTGGTCTCCATCGCAGATACCAGCTTGAATCACGTTCAGCACGAAGGCGGCTGCCGATCCGACGGTTTCGGTCGCGGATGTCGAGAAGCTGCATGCGCAGATCGTCCAGCTTGTGATCGTTGACCTGCCACTGAACATTCATCCAGCTGCGACCGGAGCCGGTAGCTGATTTACGCCTTTCGACGTGGGTTGAGCAATCGCCCGGCGCGCGGAACCCTCATCGCGTGCAGTGGGCCGGGCGATTGCGGTGGTCAGGTGCAGGCCGGGATCGCATCCATCGAAACCGGGCTGGAGGGGTTGAACTGTTACCGCGACCATCCGGCGGGGCAGTTGCGCCTGAACGTGCCAAGCGATGCGGCGCGATTGGTGCTGTCGCCAGTGCTGTCGGATTACATGCTGCGTTATCCCGATGTGCGGGTAGAAATCGCCGTCAACGACCACATCACCGACATCGTGCAAGAGGGCTTTGACGCCGGGATCCGCTATGGCGGCACGGTGCCCGGTGACATGATCGCCCTTCCGCTTGGGCCACCGCTGCGACTGGTCGGTGGTCGTTAATGACACCGCCCTGTCGCTTGAACTGGCCGAAACCGGTGGCGGCATCTGCTATACGTTGCAGGACAGGGTGCAGGCGCAACTGGCCGACGGCCGGCTGGTCCGGGTTCTGGCGGACTGGTGCTCGATGGGACCGGGCTTTCACCTGTATTACCCCAGCCGCCGCCAGTTGCCCGAGGCCATGCGCGCCCTGTTGCGGATGATTCGGGCAAGATAACGGTGCAACCCGGCGCGGCTGTGCCTATTCCAGCCCCCATTCAAACGCCTTTGCGCCCAGCATGGCGGGGGTGGTTTCGATCACGCGGCGGGACAGGAACTTGCCGTCCATGGCCTGAATGAAGGCTTGGAAATGCGGGGTTTCGCGGTGGGCCTCATAGGCGGCCTGATCGCGGTAAGCCTCGACCACATAAAGCCGGGTGGGATCGTCCTGGTCGGCGGCGACATACATCGACAGCACGCCCGGCTCGTCGCGGACAGAGTTGCGGATGTTATCCTCGCCCGCGGCCATGAAACCTGCCACATCCTCGGGGGCGACGGTGAATTCAAAGATGCGCAGGATCGGGATCATGGGTTCCTCGGCATGCAGGTTCAGGGACAGCAGCATCAGGGCGGCGGTCAGCAGGGCTTTCATCTTATGCTCCGGGCAGGTTGTGTTGTGGCGCGACGGATAGCGGCCGGTCAGGACAGGCGGTCATCACGCAGCCCCAGCAGGCGTTCGGCATTGCCATGCGCGATCAGGGCGCGGTCGTCATCGCTGACAGGCAGCCGGTTCAGAAAATCACGCACGCCGTTCATGCTTTGATACGGGTAATCGACCGAATACAGGATGCGGTCAGCGCCCATCACGTCAAGGATAAATCGGAAATGCGGTTCCGTCAGCATCCCCGAGGGGCTGACATAGACATGATCGCGATAGGTCTGAACGATGCCACGCGACAGGCCGGATGCTGTGGGCGGGATCGAATCTTCCAGCCGTTGCAGGAAAAACGGCACCATTTCGCCCCAATGGCCGCTGATGACGCGCAGATCGGGCCAGCGGTCAAAGGCGCCCGACAAAAGCAGGCGCAGGGTCAGGATGCCGGCCTCGTTATGCCAGCCCCAGGCGAACATCGACAGCCGCGCGGTCAGTTCGCGGTCAAAGCCGCCGTAATAGGGCTGCTGCACCGCCTGCAAGGGCAGGCCGGGGTGGATATACAGCGGCAGTTTCAGCCGGTTCAGGGTTTCCAGCACGGGGGCATAGCGGGGCGCATCCAGAAAATCCGCGCCGGGGCGGCCGTTAATCAATGTGCCTTTCAGGCCCATTGCGGCGGCACGTTCCATTTCCTGCGACGCCGCCTTTGGGGCTTGCCACGGCAGAGTGGCGAAACCCGCGAACCGTGTCGGATGGGCGGTTACGGCTGCGGCGAGCCGGTCGTTGGCGGCGCGGCACAGGTCAATGGCCTGCGCCTCGGGCAAAAGCTGCGGAAAGCCGCCATAGGACAGCACCTGCATATCGACGCCCGCTGCATCCATATCCGCCAGCCGCGCGGCCCCCAGATCCAGGCACATCCGCGCCGAATCCGCCGCTGCCATGACATGCGGGCGCGGCGTGTCGGCCTGTTGCCCGTCGGTGACGCGCAGCCCCCAGTCGGGCAGATAGGGGGCCTCGGCCAGCGCAAAGGGTGCGCCTGCCTTGCCGATGGCGGGGTCGGTGATGTGTTCTTCGACGCAGATCAGTTTCATTGGAACCTCTGGGTGAAAACGGGCGGGCAAAACGGGCGCGAGGTGAACCCCCGCGCCCGGATCAGATCAGGCCAGCAGCGCGTCGCGCAGCGCCTCGCCCAGATGGGCTGCGGATTGCGGGTTCTGGCCGGTTATCAGGCGACCCTGCACCTCGATATGATCCGACCAGTTCGGCGTGTCGATATGGCGCGCCCCGCGTGCATTCAACGCATCAGCCAGCAGGAAGGGAACGACGTCGGTGGACTGGACCTCGGCTTCCTCGGCATTGGTGAAGGCGGCGACATCCTTGCCCGCGACCAGATATTCGCCATCCGCGCCACGCGCATTCACCAGCGCGGCAGGCCCGTGGCAGACGGCCGAGACGATCCCACCCGCCGCGTCGATGTCGCGGATGGCGTTCTGGATCGCGGCATTGTCGGGAAAGTCCCACATCGTGCCATGCCCGCCGGCAAAGAAGATTGCCGAATAGCGCGACGGGTCCACCTGATCCATCGGGATGGTGTGGCTGATCGCGTGGCGGAAATCGGCATCGGCCCAGTAATGCGCGATGACCGGATCGTTCATATCCTCAAGCCCGTCCAGCGGCGCGTCGCCCCCTTTGGGCGAGGCGAATTCAACCTTGATCCCGGCCTGATGCAGCTTTTCCAGCGGATGCGTGACCTCGGCCAGATTATAGCCGGTGGGAATGCCGGTCGCGCCCTTGACGTTATTGCTGCTGACAACGAACAGCACGGGTTTCAGATCGGATGCGTTTGTCATGGTGTTGATCCTTTTGGTTCAGGTGCTTAGCTGGCGAACAGCATTTCCCAATTGGTAAAGGGGCCGACGGGGATCACGTCAAAGGTGATAAGCCCGGCCTTGGCCAGCGGAAAGCCCGCAACGGCAGATTTGGCGGCGTCAAGGCTGTCTGCCTCGACCATGATAACGACGCCCAGCACGTCCTGCCGGAAATAGATGTCGCGGAAGGCGCCGTCCTTATAGCCTTGCCAGGCATAACGAACCTCGGCGTCCAGAAGCGGGCCGAATTCGTCCATTCCGGCCCCGTTGACGGGATTGCTGATGGCAACAAAACGCATGATGCTTGTCCTTTGGATTGATTAAAATTCCTGCCGCGTGGGGCGGATGGTGATTTCGTTGATCGCCACATCGGCGGGTTGTTCGATGGCATAGGCGACGGCGCGGGCCACGCTGTCGGCCGAGATTTCATTCGCCTGATAGAACGCCTGCATCGCCGCGCCTGCCGTGGCGTCCGAACTGCCGTGTTTCAGTTCCGACTCGATAGCACCGGGGTAAAGCGTGGTCACGCGGATATTGTCGCCCGCGACTTCGGCCCGCAGCCCTTCGGACAGGGCCTTCACGGCGAATTTCGTGGCGCTGTAAACCGTGCCGACCCCGCCCGAGACCTTTAGCCCCGCGACCGAGGACAGGTTGATGATATGGCCCGATTTCCGCGCCTGCATCCCCGGCAGAACGGCGGCGATGCCGTAAAGCACACCTTTCACGTTCACGTCGATCATCCGGTCCCATTCATCGACCTTCAGTGCGGCCATCGGTGCCATCGGCATGATGCCCGCATTGTTGACCAGCACATCGACACGGCCAAAACGCTCGGTGGCCTTTGCGATCAGCGCCTCGACATCGGCGCGGTTGCCGACATCGGTGGCAACGGCCAGCGCATTGTCGCCCAGTTCGGCGACCAGAGCCTCCAGCCGGTCGGCGCGGCGTGCGGCCAGCACCAGTTTCGCGCCAAGCCCGGCCAGATGGCGGGCGGAGGCTTCGCCCAACCCGCTGGAGGCGCCGGTGATGACGACAACTTTATCGGTGATGTTGTTCATGGTGTTTTCCTTTCGGGGCGCTCAGCCCTCTAGCCCTTCGACGATATAGGCGCGGTTATGGGCGGCGTTCAGGCGGTGGCCCAGAATAGCACGATAAGCGGGCGAGCCATACCAGTCGCGCGCTTGCGCGAGGCTGTCGAAACGCAGCATGACGATCTGGCCGCGCGGGGCCTCGCCTTCGATGGCGTCCAGCGTGCCGCCGTGAACCAGCGGGGTGACGTCATAAGGTTCCAGCGTGGCCCCGGTGCCGGCCAGATAGGGCTGCATCGCCTCGGGGTCGTGGATGTCGATTTCCAGAATGAAATAAGCCGGTTTCATGGTGGCACCTCAGGCTTTCAGACGCAGCGCGGTGCGGGCCACCTGTTCGCCAAGGGCGGCGGCGGTGTCCAGATCGCATTGCGGCGGGGTCACGTCGGGGGCGGCGTCATTGGATTGCGCGGCGGCACCCAGCCAGACCGCGATGCGGTTCATCTCGTCCCCGCCACGACCGCCGGGCACATCCAGCCCCTGCCAGATCATGCCGTTCTGCATGGCGAACAGGGTCATGGTCATCAGGGTGTTCAGCTTGTCGCCGTGCATCGCGCCGGAATTAGTGAACCCGGCGGCCAGCTTACCTGCCCAGGCGCGGCTGACAAAGGCGGGGCGGGTCGAATCCTCCATGAACTGCTTGAACCGGGCCGAGACCGAGGCGTTATAGGTCGGCGAGCCAAAGATGATCGCGTCACTGGCGGCCAGATCGTCCCAGTTTGCCGGTCCGTCAGCCAGCGCCATCAGCCGGGGTAAGCCGCCCGCACGGGTCACGCCCTGCGCGACCTGTTCGGCCAGTTTCTTGGTATGGCCGAAGCCGCTGTCGTAAACGATGCTGATTTGCATGTTCTGTCCTTTCCTTGTCGGAGGAGAGATAGCACCGGGGATTGCATCGCATAAGACGATGCGGGGTTGCATCATCCGTAACCTTGGGTTGATAATGGCGGCATGGACCCTTCGACCCGCGTGCGCGGTATTCTTTCCTTCGTTCATGCCGCCGACGCGGGCAGCTTTGCCGCAGCGGGGCGGGCGCTTGGCATTTCGGCGGCGGCAGTCAGCAAGAACGTGGCGGGGCTAGAGGTCGCGCTTGGCCTGCGGCTGATGAACCGCACCACCCGCAGCCTGCAACTGACCCACGAAGGCACGGTGTTTCTGGCACAGTCGCGCACCGCGCTGCGGGCGCTGGATCTGGCGGTGGAAACCGCGCGGGCCGGGCAGATGGGGCCAGCGGGGCCGGTGCGGGTGTCGTCGGTGGCGTCGTTCGGGCGCGGGTTTCTGCTGCCCAAGCTGCCCGGTCTGATCGCCCGGCACCCGGCGCTGCAACTGACGGTCGATTTTGACGACCGCGTGACGGATCTGGTGCGCGACGGCTATGACATCGTGATCCGGGGCGGGCATATCCCTGAAACCGGGCTGATCGCGCGACCGATCTGCACCATGACCATGGCGGTGGTCGCCGCCCCCGCCTATCTGGCGGCGCATGATGCGCCGCGTCAGCCCGATGATCTGCTGGCGCATCGCCTGATTGCGCGCGGGTTTCTGGGCGGCGGCATTTCGCCCTGGCAATTCCGCGTGGATGGTGGCGAGACCAGCTTTGACCCCGGCCCGAACGCCGCGATGATCCTGTCAGACCCGGCGGCGGTGCTGGATGCCGCGATTGCCGGGGCCGGGATCACGCGCCTTGGCGTGCATCTGATCTGGCCGCATCTGCAATCCGGCGCATTGCGGCTGGTGCTGCATGACCATCACCACCCCGGCGATTACCAGATGGTCATGCAATATCCGCACCGCGCGCTGATCGCGCCCCGCGTCCGGGCGACAGTGGATTATCTGCTGGACGCCTTCGCCGCCGATAAAACCCTGCATATCCCGCCCGAGGCGCTGGAGCCGTATCGGAATTAGCCCTTGTTTTCCGTGACCGTCGCCACCGCATCCATGACGCGGGCGGAATAGACCATCGCGGCCCCCGCATTCAGGGCAACGGCCACGCCAAGGGCCTCGGCGATTTCGTCAGGGGTTGCGCCTTGCTTGACGGCCTCGGCGGAATGGACGGCGATGCAGCCGTCGCAGCGGGTCGTCACCGCCACCGCCAGCGCGATCAGCTCGCGCGTTTTGGCATCCAGATGCCCGGTCTCGGCCCCGGCTGCGGAAAGGGTCTGATAGCCCTTGACGGTTCCGGGGCTGCGCTTGCCGATTTCACCGATGCGGGTCATCAACTGCTTGCGGTATTCGTTCCAGTTCAGCATGTCTACCTCGTGATCCTGTCAGGGGCCGGGTTGGAACCGCATAAAGCGGCAGGGGAGTATCCCCGCATATAGCAAAAACAGGCGCGGCGATAAACAGCGGGCTGGCTCTGATGGCTGCGGTGTGGTCAGCCTTGGCGGGTGCCCGTCTGCGCCCTGTCCCTTTCATTCCAGACCGAGGCCAGGCTGCGCCGCAAAATCCATGCGCCGTCCTGCCGGGCATAGTCATTGTCCAGTTGCAGCCGCCAGTTGTTGCGGCCGCCATAGATGCGGGCGTCGGTCATGGTGCGCGCCACCAGCCGGGCGCGGGGTGGGGTGGCGGTGACGGTCACATCCAGCGGGGTGATGCTGTGATAGACGAACTGCCCCTCGGCCATCTGCGCCAGCCATTCTTCGCGCGGCTGCACATAGCCGGTGATATGCGTCAGGGTGAAATCCGGCGCGGTCAGCGCCCGGATCGCTTGCGCATCGCCTGCCAGCATCGCATCGGTGAAGGCGGCAAAGGCGTGGGTCAGGGCGGCATCGGTCATTGCGGGCTCCGTGCTTGTGGCAGGCAGCGGGGTCGCCAGCAGCGCGACCTCAGGCCGCGACATAGGGGTGAACATCACGCCATGTGAAGCGCGCCTCGCGTCGGGTTATCAGCCATTCGTCCTTCACGCGGCGGTATTGGTCATGATAGATCACGCCGTTGGAATTGCGGGTCTTTTGGCCATCCGGGCCGCCGATCAGCTCGACCGTGCAGTAATGGGTGGCGGTGGCCGTGTCGCCATCCACCTGCGCGGTGAACTGGCCGTTCATGTGGTAAACCGTGTCGAAGCCGGCCAGAAAGGGCGTCCAGCTTGCCTCGATCTCGGCCCGGCCATTCAGGGGCGGCAGGGCGGTGTCGCCGAACCATGTCTGAACGGTGGCGTCCTCGGTGAACAGAAAGGTCTGCTCATGCACCTGTTTGTCGTCGGCAAGGTTGGAAAAGCGATCCACCAGCGCCTTGAGCGCGGCGTGATCTTCCAGATTGCGGATGCGGGTTTCAAGATCGGTCATTGTCGGCCCTTTATCGCGGGTTGCGTTGCGGACAAGATAGAGGCCGCGCGGCATGGCGATAAGCGGCTAAATCGCGAATGGTCTTATATTGGGCTGATATGAATTGCGCCTGCCCCCTTACCCCCGCGCGATGCGGGCGGTCAGCGCGGCCCCCGCTGCCGCCGCCACCAAGATCACCGCGCTGGCGGCAAAGGCGCTGCTATGGCCGCCCGCGTCAAACAGCAGCCCGCCCGCCGTCGCGCCAAGGGTGATGGCAAGCTGGATCACCGCCACCATCAGCCCGCCCCCGTCCTCGGCATCGCGCGGCAGGCTGTGCGCCAGCCATGACCACCAGCCGACGGGCGCGGCGGTGGCGACAAAGCCCCACAGCGTCAGCAGCCCGGCAGCGATCCAGACCACGCCGCCAAAGCCGATCAGCGCCATCGCGACCGCCGCCATCAGCAGCGGGATCAGGATCAGCACCCGATACAGCCCGGATTTCAGCACGGTGCCGATCAGGCTGGTGCCGATGAAACCGGCGATGCCGATGGCCAGCAGGATCAGCGACAGGGTGCCGATGTCAACGCGGGTGACGTTTTCCAGAAACGGGCGCACATAGGTGAACAGCGCGAATTGCCCCATGAAGAACAGCCCGACCGAGGCCATGCCAAGCGCCACCAGCGGCTGTCGCAGCAGCCCGGACAGGCTGGACGGCGCGCCACCTGCGGCGGCACCGGTATCGGCATTGGGCGCGGTGTCGGGCTTCAGCGCGGGCAGGCTGAACCATTGCCAGACCAGCACGATCAGCGCCACCGGCACCACGGTAAAGAACGCCCCGCGCCAGCCGATGACCGCCCCCAGAAAGCTGCCCAAGGGCGCCGCGATCACCGTGGCCAGTGCGTTGCCGGCGTTGAAAATGGCCAGTGCCTTTGTCACCTGATCCGCCGGCACCAGCCGGATGGCGACCGCCACCGACATCGACCAGAACCCGCCGATCACCACCCCGATCAGCGCCCGGCCCAGCATGAACAGCGGATAGCTCGGCGCAAAGGCCACCAGCACACCCGATAGCGCCATGATGACCGTCAGCCCCAGCAACAGCCGCTTGCGGTCCATCCCGCCCGCCAGCCGGGCGATGGTCAGGCTGGTGATGACGGCGAACAGCCCCGATATGGCGATGGCCTGCCCGGCTTGGCCCTCGGTTACGCCCAGATCGGTGGCGATGGGGGTCAGGATGCTCATCGGCATGAACTCGGACGCGATCAGCGTGAATACGCACAGCGTCATGGCATAGACCCCGCCCCAGTGGGCCGTTTCGGGGGCGGTTTGGGCGGCCGGGGTGTCGGCGGCATGGACGGACATGCTGGACCTTTGGGTTTCTGCTAGGTTTCTGCGCTCGGGCCGGGGTCATAGCGCAGGCGGCAGCCCCCGATTACCGCCCGAAACCTGCATGAACTTGTGAGCCGGGTTGCATAATCGCCGGGACCTGTTGCCGGGAGTCCGGCGGAACGCCGTGCTGTAACCCGTGCCGGCACGGCCCTTTGTCCGGGCAAGCGCGGCCATGGCGCAGCAGCGGCAAGATCATCCCGACGCCCTAACCCCGATGCCGCAGCGCCTCGACCAATGCGGTAAAGGCGGGCGAGGACTGGCGGCGGCTGGGATAATAGATGTGATACCCGTCCCATGCAGGGCAAAAGGCATCCAGCACGCGGGTCAGGCGGCCATCGGCCAAATGGTCGGCCACGATATCTTCGGGCACATAGGTCAGGCCAAAGCCTGCCACCGCGGCGTCGCGCATCTCGTAAACGCTGCTGAAGGTCAGTTGCCCATCGACCCGGACGCGGACCTCTTTGCCGTCCTGTTCGAAATCCCACGCCCACAGCCCGCCATGTGTGGGCAGGCGCAGGTTGATGCAGCGGTGATCGGCCAGATCGGCAAGGGTTTGCGGCGCGGGGTGATCGGCGAAATAGGACGGCGCGCCAACCACCGCAAAGCGCAGATCCGCGCTGATCCGGGCCGAGATCATGTCCTTGGCCAACGCCTCGCCCATGCGCACCCCGGCGTCGAACCGTTCGGCCACGATGTCCACAAAAGCGTTGCTGAATTCCAGATCGACGCGAATATCGGGGTTGGCGCGCAGAAAGGGGATCAGCTTTGGCCACAGAACCTGCCGGATCGGATAGTCGCTGGCGGTGATGCGGATCGTCCCGGCGGGGCTGTCGCGCAGATCGCCAAGCGCCTCGATCTGGGCCTCGATCCCCTCGAAATGCGGGCTGATGCCTTTGAACAGTCGCTCGCCCGCCTGGGTCAGCGAAACCGAGCGCGTGGTCCGCATCAGCAGGCGCAGGCCCAGCCGTTCCTCCAACTGCCGCATCGCATGGCTGAGCGCCGAGGGCGACACGCCAAGGATCGCCGCCGCGCGGGTAAAGCTGCTTTCGCGGGCCACGGCCAGAAAGGCGCGCAGGTCGTGGATCGTGTCGCGGGCCATCGGGGATCCTTTTGTGGCGCTGATTGCTGAGTATCATTCACAAGCGCATGAAACAATCCATGGCTAATCATCCGCAGGGGCAGGCCCTATCTGTTCAGCACAACCGCAATCCTGCGGGACCCGTTGAAAGGACCAGCCATGGACCGCACGACCCTGAACCGCCGCAGCCTGTTGCAGCTTGGCACGGCCAGCGCGGTGGCGCTGGCGGCAGTCAATGTCTTGCCCCCCACAACCGCAAAGGCACAGGCCATGACAACCGAATGGGACAAGGTTTTCCCGCGCAGCGAAAACGTCGATCACGAAAAGATCAGCTTCAAGAACCGCTATGGCATCACCCTGTCGGGCGATCTGTATCTGCCCAAGGACCGCAGCGCGTCGCTGCCCGCCATCGTGGTGGGTGGCCCGTTTGGCGCGGTCAAGGAACAGTCGTCGGGCCTTTATGCCCAGACCATGGCCGAACGCGGCTTTGTCACGCTGGCCTTTGACGGGTCGTTCACCGGCGAAAGCGGGGGCGAGCCGCGCAACGTCGCCTCTCCCGACATCAACACCGAAGATTTCAGCGCCGCTGTCGATGCCATCGGCCTGCGCCCCGAGGTGGACCGGACCCGCATCGGCATGATCGGCATCTGCGGCTGGGGCGGCTGGGCGCTGAACGCCGCCGCCGCTGACAAGCGGGTGCGTGCCGTGGCGACCAGCACCATGTATGATATTTCCCGCGTTTCGGCGGGCGGCTATAATGACAGCATGACCGCCGGGCAGCGCGCCGAGATGCTGGAACAACTGGGCCAGCAGCGTTGGGCCGATGCCGAGGCCGGCACCCCCGCCTATCTGCCCGCCTTCAACGAATTGCAGGGCGGCGAGCCGCAATTCAT